>NZ_JAUXXZ010000054.1 GCF_030684675.1 Daejeonella sp.
GGGCACCTCTAAAAACAGTGTCATCATTGCGAGCAAAGCGAAGCAATCCTTGTTTTTACACCATAAATGGGGATTGCTTCGTTCGTTCCTCACACGCAATGACATCATTCTAAGTTTTTAGAGATGCCCATTAATCATTTAATACCATTGATTTGGTTTTGGTATAGCTGGATAGAACTTATTACAAATAAAAATCTCTCTTTTATTTATAATCTTATTTAAGTTTGGTTATAAAATAGCTACACCAAATCTATTTTCAAACTTCCTTAATTCTAACAACTCATAATCCAAACCTCCGACGTTTCCTAAACGTCGGAGGTTTTTGTTCCCTTTTATTCTTACTGTGCCGGTGGCGTTGGTGGCGGCGTCTTATCCTCCTCATCCGGTTTAGTATGCGACCCGCCCAAATCTTTAATTACTCTTGCGGCAAAGTATTGGTTATAAAAATCGGGCTGCGGTTCTTTTATCACCTCAACAAGCATATCCGCTTCCTCATTCAATAAGGCATCAGTCTTTTCGAATAATTTAGTAAGCGCTACCCTTGTTGAGCTGCGATCTGTATAACTTAAATCCTTATTCCCCGACGCATTTTTTAACGCCTCAAGCTTTACGTCAACAAGGTCAAGTTTTGCCTGCGTCATTCCATATTTGGCGAGTGAGGCTAAAACACCCTGCGCGGCATCCCTTATGATTTTCACTTGTACGGGTAATTCTGCGTGGGTTAAATGTTTAAATGCGCTTTCTGTATAATCCGCCTTTGCTCTAAGTTCTACCAGCTTATTCCGCGCCGCGTATGCCTTTACGGCTGAAGTAATTGGTAGAATGGCAGAGATAAGCTCATTAATTGCTTTGCCTTTTACGGAAGTCTTCCCATCCGTTGCGCCAACTAATTCGCTGTTTTTTGCTTGAATCTGTTCGATTAAAGCCTGTAGATCAGTGTGTACTTCACCCAAAGCCGGTATCTCGGCTATAACGCTATCGTTGTTATTTAGCACAACCTCCGTAGCATTATACATGTTGGACTTGTTTTCCTCGGACTGTGTCATCTCGATCTCTCCTTTTTGTGATTGTTAGGTTAATTTAAGGCAAAGTGCCTTTTTGTTCTAAAAACCGTCATTATTTCACTAAAAAATATCAAAACTCACTATAAAGTCGTCAAAACAAAGAAAAAGTCATCAAATATTCACTTCAAGTCACCAAAACAAAATAATATTCGACAAATATTCACTTCAAGTAGTCAAAGCAAGAAAAAAGATGTCAAATATCGATTTCAAGTCTTCAAAACAAGTAAAAAGTCGTCAAATATTCATTTCAAGTCACTAAAACAAGAGAAAAGTCGCCAAATATCTATTTCATGTCGTCAAAACATGAGAAAAGTCGCCAAATATTCATTTCAAGTCTTCAAATATTCACTTCAAGTCGTTAAATATTTAGTTGAAGTTGTTAAATATCTACTTTAAGTCGTCAAATATTTAGTTGAAATCTCCATTCTCCAAAAACACTAAAATACCCGTTGAACTAAATCTTAACTCTGAATTTTATAACCTGATATGCGAAAATATTTTTATATGGGAAAAGAAAGGATGGAAAAGTTTAGCAGTAATCCCCTCGTCCCCGAAAGTAACAAGGTTATTTTATTTATTGTTTATTTCCTTGGTTAAAATTACGGAAATATTTTAATCAATGTCAAATGAAATTTTATTTAGAGTTTCCCCAAAACGGAAGATTATGATAAAATCATAAAAAACAATAAGTTAGAGCTCGTTAACAAAGTTGAAAGGGAAAAGAAATGTTAGCGAGAAAGAAAGAACTACCAGCGAGAAAACTTATAAACGTGTTGA
>NZ_JAUXXZ010000061.1 GCF_030684675.1 Daejeonella sp.
GGGGGAATTAAAGGGGGTGGAACCTCCCCGTAGCCCCTCCAAAGGGGCACAGCATAGCGCCTAAATCCCTACTTAATAATAAATTTTGATACTTTGACACCTGTTTAAAGATGTGTCCACACGATAGCTTCAGGGTCGGGATCTTCCTTAAAAAATAAATCTATAAACATTTGCCCCCCTTCCTGCTCACCATAAAAAAATCCAGACGATCGCAATCATCTGGATTTTTTAAACTCATTTTCTCATCCCTGAACTGGATGCGATAAAGCTTTGCGCTATATCTTCACCTTAGTATCACCACCCTTTTTCAAATCAATATCATGTGGCTCATTCTTTTGCCATGAACCGCGGGTAAAGTCTGGCACATCTACCGAATTGGAGCGGTTGTTCACAGACCATTCACTCAATGGCCATACTGCACTCCATGAAGCTGCATCATAAACATCCTGATCAAGAGGTAAACCATTTCTGAGGCAATCGATCAGGCGCCAGTTCATTAAGAAGTCCATTCCTCCATGCCCACCAACCTTTTTAGCCAGTTCGCCAACTTTTTTGACAATGTTTGGAGTATATTTTTCTTCTAATGCTTTAAATTCAGCCGCATTAACCCAACCTTCATGGCTGTTAGAGATACTAGGTACAGGGTATTTTAATGCTGTACCCTTGGTACCGCTAAGCAGGTGTATCCTTGAGTAAGGTCGTGGTGAAGTTACATCATGCTGAATCATAATGGTCTTTCCCAGCGTGGTACGAATAGTTGTCGTATTCATATTACCGTTAAAGTCTTTATTGGCAAACTCCTTATAAAGATCATTTTTTGCTGCCAGTTCTTTCGCACGGGCACCCATCTGGAAGTCATTGGTAGAAACAGAAACCAGATAGTCCATTTTGTCTCCACGGTTAATATTCAGAGCCTGACATACAGGCCCCAGACCATGAGTAGGATAAAGACTACCCTTTCTGGTTGCATTCTCTCTTAATCGCCACATATCCTGATAGCCCTTATCACTAAAGTTAAGGTCGATCAGATTATGAATATACGCTCCTTCAGTATGTACAAGCTTACCAAAGTAGCCTTGTCTTGCCATGTTTAAGGTAAGCAATTCAAAAAAGTCATAACAGCAGTTCTCCAGCATCATGCAATGTTTGCGTGTACGCTCAGAAGTTTCTACTAATTGCCAGCATTCCTGCATAGAAACCGCTGCCGGAACTTCAATGGTCACATGTTTACCCTGATTCATAGCGTAAATTGCCATTGGAACATGGAGATGCCATGGGGTTGCGATATAAACCAGATCTATATCCTTACGATCGCATAGTTTCTTCCATTCATCCGGGCCGCCTGAATAGAGGGTCGGATTATGACTGGTACCATCAATCACTTTCTTAGCTTTCTCAACACTTGCCGGACGTAAATCGCATAAAGCTTTAATCTCAGTACCTTCAATTTTTGATATTGCATTCAGGTGACTTGGACCACGCTGTCCCAGTCCGATAAAACCAACCCGAACAATTGGAATTTTAGGCGCTGCATAGCCACTCATGTTAAAGGTTTGTACAGTGGAATGTCCATACATCGAATCCATTGGATTTGATTGCTCTGTTTCCGATGCAAAACCCTTCATTACACTACCTCCGGCAAGACCAAGCCCTGCCAGGCTGCTTATTTTCAAAAAATCTCTACGGTTATTCTTCATTTTCTAGATATTATTTTCAACTTATCCGCTCAGGCGGCATTAATAATTATAATCAGACCTGTAATCAGGTTTTAAATATTCAGTCCCTTAAAATAAAGTATTATTTATAATGTCTGCGATTTTTTTTCCTTTTAAATACCCGGAAACCACTTTTCAGCATTTTTACGATAGATCTTATCGATAACCTCCTTTGGTAATTTTAAACCCTTAATCTTTTCCTTAAAATAAGGAACACTCATTTCTTCATCGGTTACAAAATACTTCCAGTCACTTAATCTGGTCTCCTGAATATCTTTTTTAAGTTCAACAGGATCTGAATCAGGTCCAACCCAATCATCCGTTGCATATATAAGTCTGTCCTGGTATTTGATCATAAAATCCCTGACCTTCTGTCTCTCCTTTATCGACTGATACTCCAGATGGCAAATCCGCTCGGCCATATCAACAGCCATATTCGGGAACTTATCAAGGCGTTTTGCGAGTTCATCTACACTCCATTCCAAACTCCCGAGGTGAACACCTACAAAACGGAGATTGGGATGCTTTTCAAGCATTTTATCCCTTGCATTTACCTGATCCTCATAGGATGGGTATTCGGGATGCAGGAACATATGGTATTCAGGATGCTTGCTGAAATAGCTTTTATCTCCTGAAACAGTCATTTGATCTACCGGCAACCATGCATTACGCGGTTCACCCAAATGCCCTACAAATGTTTTATTGTTCTTTTCTATGAAATCAATCACCGGGTCGAAGCGAGGATCATCAATCATCACAAACTTCCCATCCTTGTCGCGAAGTTCCATACCAACATTCTTCCAGACCTTCACTCCTATCGCTCCATTATCAAATGAACCCTTCAGATAATCCAGTGTTTGGGGCAGCCATTTATCTGTCCCCCAGTTTGCTACAGTAAAGGTAGTTGCCCAGGCCACCTGCTCCGGGTAAGCCTTAACCATCCTTACTGCTACATCCTGCTGATGCTCAACGGTAGGATAACTTGAGGGATTAACATTTAAAGCAAGAAGTCTGAAATTGTCTTCTTTAGCAAGTTCAATGAAAGTTGTATCGTAAGCATTGATATGAGCATGGGTGTCATACTTCTCAACCTTCCGAAAATCTTCCATTGAATAATAAGTGGTATCAGAGCTTTCCCCCTCTGAAGAAGTTTTGCCTGATTGAGTACAATTCTGCATGAACAGAGCAAGCGCCAGCATACTTGCATAGCGTGAATTTGAAAGTAATTTCATAATCAATTAAATATGGTCTAAATTTTTATAAATAATTTTTTCTTATACATCCAGTACAGGATCAGCCATTCGAAGAATAGAACCAGTCCGCCACTGATCAGAGTAGCATACGCCGAACCGAGAATCTGATCAAAATTTTTGCCCAGGTGAATGAATAATGAATCATTGATCACGTTTCGCATTCCACCATCGGCAATGACATAAGCCGCAATTGAATTTACTCCAATCACCATCAGAAAGAAGGTTCCTTTTTTACGGTCTTTCATATCAATCAAACCATAAAACATCGCGAGGAAAAGGAAACATATTCCTCCGCTAAATATTGTCCAGGCCGGTGTCCAGATCCGCTTAACAATCGGATTAATTCCTGCAAAATGAAGGATGATTCCAAGCAGAATCAGACCAATACCATACAAAGCAAAACTGTTCAGCTTTTTACGGGCTGTAACTGAAGAGTTGAGAATATTACCAGCCAGCAGACCCAATACCATGGTGCCAAGAGTAGGTATGAAACTCAGAGTTGAATACCCTCCACCATTGAATAAAAAGGGATTCTCACGAGGAAAGATATTCATAAACCACTGGTCGAATGCCCATGCAAAATTGGTATTCTTATTCCAGTGTGCTGCAAAGCCACTTAAATTATGCTCCCAGTTGGCAGTCACTCCGGCTGCTGTATAATTAAAATCAGCTCCCGGAAGTGGATAAAGTGCAAAAGCGAGCCAATAGGCAACTAAAATAAATACCAGAATACCAATCTGTATCCGCTGAGAGTACAGGGATACCAAAACCAAAAAGGTATATCCCAAACCGATCTGGGTCAAGGTATCCTCAAATGTCCAGTAGGTTTGTTCAGAATGCATCGACCGGAGAAATATCCCCAGAAATATCAGAATGAATGAACGCTTGATCGTATGACCAAGTATATTACCAAAGCTTGCTCCCTTATTTTTTCTGCTGGCAATGGAATAAGGCAAAACCACTCCTACCAGGAAGGTGAAAGATGGCTGGATCATATCATGCAAACTCAGCCATGTCCATGGAACATGTGATTGATTGAAGCCAATGAACTGCCAAAAATTACTATCAGGTAGTGCTTTGGCAACATCCTGAAGAGAAAGAACTTCGGCCATCATTAGCAGCATCACAAAGCCACGGTAGACATCCACTGATGCGACGCGATTTTGAGGCAATGCAGGATTTATTGCAGCTCCTGTTGCCTGAGTATGTTCATGGGATATTTCTGTTTCTTTCATTATACAATTGTTTTTTAGTCTCGCTTGTGCGGGATCCCGGCTGATAGCCAGTCCTTAGCGTTTTTATAATATATTTTATCGATTATATCTGTAGGTAATTTTAGTCCCTTGAGATCTCCATATCCCGGTAAGCTGATCGCATCATCCGTAACAAAGAAAATCCAGTCGCGTACCCATGAATCATGAATAGTTTTAGATAATCCTGCAGGATCAGTACTTGAATTAATTGCTTTATCAGTACCGTAAACCAGCCTGTCCTGATATTTAATGAAAAAATTATGGGTTTTTTCTCTGTCATTTAAGGTATGCAATTGTAAATTAGTGATTCTTGATAAATCGACACGCATATTCGGAAAGCGGTCGAGCCGTTTAGCTAATTCATCAAGACTCCATTCCAGACTTCCCAAATGTGCCCCTACAAATTTCAGATTGGGGTACTTTTCCAGCAGATTATCCCTGGCCTGAATATGATCTTCATAAGATGGATATTCCGGATGCAGATACATATGATATTCGGGATGAGAACCATAATAGGATTTACTGAAAGTCATTTTATCAAGGGGAAGCCAGCAATCCCTGGGTTCGCCATTATGCCCGATCAATGGAATACCGTTTTGTACAAGAAACCTGAATATGGGTGCAAGCCTGGGATCATCAAGCATCACAAATTTTCCCTTGTCATCACGGAGATCCATTCCTATGTTTTTCCAGATCTTAACCGCCCGGGCTCCCTTTGACAGGGATTGTTTTAAGTCCCTGATTGTGTTTTCAGCCCAGCCCTTATCATTAAAACCTTTTACCGAAAAGGTGGTTGCCACTTCCATTTGCTTTGGAAAATTATTCAAATGAAGAAAGGCAAATTTCTGCTGCTCGGCCCATGGCAATCCAAAAGGCCGGTCATCAACGATATCCAGAAACTGAAAATTATCTTCCTGAGCTAGTTTAATAAATTTGCTCTCTTCCGTGTTGATATGGATGTGGGTATCGAACTTTTTAACTGATTTAAAATCTTCAACAGTGTAATAGCGCTCTTGTTTAAACTGAACATGTTTTGTTGGACTCATGAAAGCATTTCCTGCTCTATAAGGAGCTATAAGTGCAGTCAATACAATCAGGACAGATTTAATCTTCATTTATCGCTTATTCAATTAAGAGTTTGAGTTCTTTAAATTAAATAAAACATTCGGAATTCTATTTTTTTTCATTTCATTCAGAGAATTAAGAAAAAAGCAACGATAAAATGCTTTTTGCTAAAAAATATGAATTTGGGAGTTTTAAAAGTGGATTAATGTTTAAAATTATGATTGTAATTTTATTTACAAATCCCAAATGATGCGTTGATACAAATAAAAAATCCAGACCTGATGATTTCATATCAGATCTGGACTTTCTAACCCATTCAGGTTTATCACTCCTAATTATTGTAATAAAATTTGTAATTCCAAAATTGGCCATGAAGGGCAACGTCATTATATTAATTCCAGCCTCCTCCCAAAGCCTTATAAATATTGACTTTGGCATTCAACTGTTTCATTTTGATTTCAATTTGCTGCATTCTTGATTCCAGAGCTTCCCTTTGAGTTAACAATACTTCCATATAATCTGCCCTTGCTGAATAAAAGAGACTATTTGATATCGTAATCGATTGCGTAAGTATTTCAACTTCCTTCGACTTTATTTCATAACTCTTGGCGAAGTTCCCGATCCTTGAAAGTTGGTTCACTACTTCGATATGCGCATTCAAAATAGTACGCTCGTAATTATAAACTGCCTGTATCTGCTGTAGGTTAGCATTCAAATAGCTAGCCTTAATCGCATTCTTGTTAATTAATGGTGCAACCATATCACCTGCTAAATTGTAAAGGATTGATTCAGGTTTAACAAGGTAAGCAGGATTAAATGCACGGAAACCAAGTCCGGCTGTAAGCCTGAATGAGGGATAAAAATTTGCTTTTGCAACCTGCACATCAATTTTTGAAGCAGCTAATTCCAGTTCAGCCTGGCGTATATCCGGGCGGTTAACCAACAGTTGCGATGGAATACCACTTTGGATCATATCCAGCGGACTGTTATTAAAGTCTGCTGAATTCCTTGCAATGGGCTGCGGAAAACGACCGGCCAAAAAGTTGATCCTGTTCTCTGTTTCGATGATCTTTTGCTGAATTTCATATTGCAAATTAATTGTATTGAGCAGTTGCGCATCAAACCTGTTTACAGCCAATTGGGTAACTTTAGCCGCATCTTTTTGAAGCTTCACCACCTTGAGGGCATTTGTTTGCAGTTCTATGTTCTGCTGAATAATGGCCATCAAATTATCGAGTGCCAGCAGCTCATAATAGGATTCAGCAATTTCTGCAATGATGTTTGTCACCATAAAGTTTTTCCCTTCGGTGGTGGACAAATATTTCAGCACTGCAGATTTTTTTGCATTCCTGAGTTTATTCCAAACATCGAGCTCCCAGGAGAAGTTAGCCCCTGCAAAGAAATCACCTATGTATTCATGATCTTTATCGGGATTATGCTTCCAATCTTCCTCCGAAATTCCATCCCAGGTATATTTGCCTGCTTTGTCAATGCCAGCGCCAATACCCAGATTCACAAATGGCAGATATTCACCTTTACGGGTCATGATTTCATTCTTGCTCATCTCAATTTCCTGCAGGGTTATGTTCAGCTCCTGATTGTTAAGCAAGGCAGTATCAATAATAGCATGCAGATTAGGATCGCTGAAGTATGCTCTCCACTTAATGCTTGTGGAGTTCAGTGTATCCTGCGAATTGTGAAAAGCCTTAGGAACTGATTTGCTCTCCTCCTTCCCGGTAATAGCTGGTACTTTACAGGCACCAAGCCCTACGGAACAGAAAAGAAGGATCAGGTATTTAACTGTTATTATCTTTTTCATTTTTATTTATGATTCGTTTGATAATTTTTTTGATTCGGTTAGTCAGAGCACTTTCAGATCCGCTTTCCACAAATTGTTCACTCAGCGGATTCTCATCTTCATCTTTAATGAGATGTCTGCCTTCCTGCATTTTACCGAAAATGTAATAAAGACCAGGCACCACAATAACTCCGAAAACAGTACCGAACAACATCCCTCCCAAAGCGGATGCACCAATGGTATGATTACCCACTGCACCCGGACCTGTTGCAATCACCAGCGGAATTAATCCCGCAATAAATGCGAAGGAGGTCATTAAGATTGGCCGGAAACGGGCTCTTGCACCTTCAATGGCAGCTTCCATAACAGTTGCTCCCTTGTTGTGCTTCTGAACAGCAAATTCCACAATCAACACAGCATTTTTACCCAGCAAACCAACCAGCATGATAAGCCCCACCTGGGCATACACATCATTGGCTAAACCCATCACTTTTAACAAGAGGAAGGATCCGAAGATGCCAGGAGGAATAGAAAGTAAAACTGCAAGGGGTAGAAAAAAGCTTTCATATTGTGCTGCAAGGATCAGATACACAATGAATAGCACTACAATGAAAATGTATAATGCTTCGTTTCCTCTCCTTGCTTCATCATAGGAAAGCCCTTCCCAGGCAATATCGTAACCATGTGGCAGCGTTTCTTTTGCAACTTCCTTGATTGCATCAATTGCATCACCTGAAGAGTAACCCTTCGCTGGCATACCATTGATCAATGATGAGATGTAAAGATTGTAACGTGCAATTTCATTTGGCCCCTGGGTCTTTTTTATTTTCATAAAAGCAGAGTAGGGAACCATTTCGTCACGATTGTTTTTAATGAACATGTTCAGAATGTCGGATGGTTGTTTCCTGAACTCCGGCCCTGCCTGGGTGTACACTTTGTAATAATTGTTAAAGCGAATGAAGCCTTGCTCATAGGTGCTTCCAATCATGATGTTCAGATTTTCCATAGCTGCACCCACTGAAACTCCTTTTTGCACAGCCAGGGCATTATCTACGAATATTTCATACTGTGGATACTTGGCCGAGTAAAAACCAAACAAGCCCTCCAACTCCTTCCTTTTTTTCAGTGCTGCGATAAAATCTGCATTGACCCTATCAAACTCCTGGTAATCCACATCACTGCCTTTATCCAATAATCGCACAGAGAAACCATCCGAGGTACCATAGCCAGGAACTGCAGGAGGTTCAAAGTATTCGATATTTGCAGGAAGGTCTTTTGTCTTTTCTTCTAACTCTTCTACAATTTCCTTTACCGAATGTTCCCGGTCGGACCAGTCTTTTAGATTGATCAAACAGGTGCCGGCATTCGAACCCCTGCCTTCTGTAAGAATTTCATACCCTGCAAGGGAAGTAACCGAAGAAACACCTTCTACCTCTTTGGCTAAGTGTTGAAGTTTCCTTGAGATTTCATTCGTCCGTTCGAGCGTGGTCCCGGGTGGGGTTTGAATGATCGCATAAACCTGTCCCTGATCTTCACTCGGGATAAAGCCGGCAGGAAGAATTTTGTTTATCCCTGCAATGCCAAATGCAAAAGCAATTAAAATTCCATAGGTAATTACTCTTCGGTTTACAATAAGTGTAAGAAACTTTGTGTATTTACCCGTAACACGCTCGAAGGATCTGTTAAACCAATCGATAAACATATTGACAGGTGTTCTCCGTTTTGGTTTCCCATGTGTATTTTTCAAAAGAATGGCACAAAGCACCGGTGTAAGGGTAAGCGCCACAAAACCTGAAATAACAATAGCCCCTGCCATCGTAAGTGAAAACTGACGGTAAAGCACCCCAACCGGTCCGGTCATAAATGCAACCGGAACAAATACCGAAGTCATAACCAGGGTAATAGCAATGATGGCACCACTGATTTCACCTACAACTTTCTTCACAGCTGGAAATGGAGCGAGATGCTCCTCGGCCATCTTCACATGCACTGCTTCTACAACCACAATCGCATTATCCACCACAATACCAATAGCCAGTACTAATGCGAATAGGGTAATGAGGTTGATACTCAAGCCAAAGTATTGCATGAAAATAAAGGCACCGATCAGGGATACCGGAACTGCAAGAATGGGAATCAGGGTAGAACGCCAGTCGCCAAGGAAGATAAATACAACCAAAGCCACTAAAATAAAGGCTTCAATTAAAGTATGTAATACTTTCTCAATAGAAGCATCTACAAACTTTGATACGTCGTAGTTAATTTCATAATCTATCCCCGGAGGGAAATCCTTTTTTAATTCCTCAAGTTTTATCTTTATTTCATCTATGACCGTACTAGCATTACTGCCGGGATTTTGTTTCAATACCAGAGAAGCTGAAGGGCTACCGTCTTTATTGGAATAAATATCAACGAATTCACTACCTACTTCAACTTCACCAATATCTTTCAGCTTTAAAATCTCACCATTAGCGTTTGCCCTGATTACGATGTCCTGGTATTGTTCAGGCGTATTGTACCAACCTTTGTAAGTGAAAACATATTCCTGGGACTGTGCTGTTTTTCCAGAGCTTAGGCCTACCCTACCGGGACGTGCCAATACACTTTGCTCATCAATAGCCTCTAAAACTTCTTCGGCAGAAACTTTGTATGCCCGCATCCTTTCGGGATTTAACCATACCCGAATCGCAAATGAACGGCTACCAATTGCCTGTGCAAGACCCATTCCCTTTATCCGTTGAAGTTCAGGCAGGATGTAAGTGTTTGCATAGTTGAATAAAAACTTTTCATCAATGCCTTTATCCTTGCTATACAAGTTTAAATACATCAACATACTGGGTTGTAAGGGAGAAATGATTACACCTTCTCTTTGAACCAATGGCGGAAGGTTGGTCATTACCTGATCCACTCTTGATTTTACTCTCACTGCTGCCAGTGTAGGATCAGTACCTGGTTCAAATATCACTTGAAGACTTGCTTCACCAGCGCTCGTAGCATCAGAAAGTATGTATTGCATTCCCTGCACACCATTGATTGCACGCTCAAGAATAGTAAGTGTTGATTTAACCAGAACGTCGGCATTAGAGCCGGGAAACTCAATGAAGATATTTACCCTTGGTGGTGCTATTTCCGGGAATTGTGCTACCGGCGAGGTTTTTATAGCCAATAATCCCAGAAAGACTATTGCTACAGATAATGCAATAGCAAGAACCGGTCTTTTAATAAATTTATCAAACATATTTTTAAATTTTTTTTTGTTCCTAATCTATTCAGCATGTAAATTATTGAGCTCGGTTAGTTCTTTCGCAAAAGACACAAACTCATAATTTATCTTCACGTTATTCTTCACTTTGCCTAAACCTTCTGCAAGAATTTTATCATTTGCATTAAGGCCGGAAGCAACTACATAGAGGTGAGGTAATTCCTGGGCAATCGTGATTTGTTTTGCCTGCAGTACTTTGTTATCGTCAACGATGTACACATACTTTTTATCTAGTACATCGAAAGTTGCCCTTTGTGGAATGATGATTGCGTTTTTGAGATTGATCGGCATGAGTATATTTCCGGTTCCGCCATGACGGAGTATTCCCTTCGGATTAGGGAATGTTGCCCTGAAAGCAATATTTCCTGTTTCATTATTAAAATCGGCTTCAATGGTCTCTACTACACCGGGAACATCAAACTGTTCATTGTTAGCCATTTTGAGGAGTACATTTTTTGTACTTTCAGATTTTGCTTTTTTAACATAATCAAGATATTCAGCCTCAGGAACGTTGAAATAAACCCACATCCGGCTATTGTCAGAAAGTGTGGTGAGCAATTCGCCCTCTTCAATCAGACTTCCAATACGCTTTTGAAAGCGGTCCATTATGCCATCGAAAGGAGCCCGAATTTCAGTGAAGCCTAAATGAGCCTCAGCCAGAGCCAGCTCAGCCTTTGCTTTGTCGAGTGTGGCTTTTGCGAGGGCCAGTTCATTGGGCGATACCACATTATTGTCGGCCAGGCTTTTGGTATTTTTGTATTCGATCTCTGCAAAATTCATTTCTGCTTTTGCTTTCGCCACTTCGGCCTGGTAAATAAGGGGCATGATCTTGAACATCAGTTGACCCTTCTTTAAAAATTGGCCCTCGTCAACATAAATGGTCTGAAGAAAGCCCCGTTCCTGAGATCTGATTTCTATATGATTAATAGATTGGATCTGACTGACATACTCTTTATAAATAAAAGTATCCCTTTGAATAGGACTGGTCACCAGAAACTTGGTTTCCATTTCCTTTTTGTGTTCCTGGGTTGTGCAGCTTGTATAAATTAATAGTGATAACAAACAATTGAGAATGAATATCCTCTTCATAATAATTTTGATTTAAGTTAAATAACAAGAAGATCCAGCCAGCGAGCCGGACGAATAGACAAGGTTTCTGCATGGGATAAGCCGTACAGAAGAAATTTGAGAAATTATTTAACTAAGAGAGAAATGTGCGCCAGGCGTGGTAAAGTATAAAAAGCGGGACTTTAGCCTGTTTATGGTTTAAATTTAAAACCGATAGAAACGAATCTGATCTGAATGACTTACTGATTCGAGGTTCAAATGAACAGGTCCAGTAGAGTTTATTTTCATCTTCTTCCTTATCCTCATTTAGCCAATCTTTATGTGCCGTTTCAAAAGGCAGATGGGATGGGGTATGGATCGTATTGGATGAAAAATCGGACTGATGAACCGATGCGATATGCAAGAACCTATTTTCACTGGCCCTGGTATCAGAAGTCTGGCCGAAAAAGTAAAAAAGCGCAAGAAAAGCAATTATGCCGTACTTCAAATTTGTACCCAGGGACAAATGAAAATGACTATAGACTTTAAAATTCTTACTTTTCGTAAACATTCCTTCGGTGAAAATACAAAAGAATTCTATCTCCAAAAATATTTGTTGAATTTTAGGCTAATGCGTATATATTTTTTACACGAAGAATCTTATCCTTAATGATTATTCGATCCCTAAGCAAGGCAGATAGTGTATAAGGCATGATAAAGACACATCAATATCTTATAGCATAAAAACCCTGAGTAAACGCATAGTAAACGCACACAAAACACTAGGTAAACACAAGTGTATTAGAGTTTGCCCAGTGTTTACTTAGTGTATATCTTATATTAAATTTAAGTTTTCCCTGAATTATTCTTAGATTCAATATGGACATAAACCATAGCATTATGGCAAGATTGATCAATGGCATCAACGGACCCTTCATAGGAAAGGCAGGATCCGTGATTGGTTATACCGTAAATGGAGTAGGGTATATAAAGGGACTTTATAAAAAAAGGACCAAAAAACCAAAAGAAGGAGAGATCCTTAACCGCAAAAAATTTGCAGCTGCTCATGCCTGGCTCCTGCCTATCAAGGATTTCGTCAGGGTAGGATTCAAGGGTTATAATGAACGATTTCAGGGTTTTGCAGCAGCCAAATCGTGGCTCCTGAAGAATTGCATGCAGGTAATTGATGGTGAAATCCGGATTGATCCGGCTCTTGTAAAGATCAGTTCAGGGAATTTACCTCTTCCAGAAAATATACAATGCAGCTTGCAGGAGCCAAACACCTTCCGCATCAGTTGGACCCCAAATAGGGAACGGGGCTTTCTATATGATCAGGCCATGGTATTGGCTTACCGACTGGAATTCGGTCCATATGGTGAAGTTTTAAGCAGTGACAGAACTTCGGGTGAAGTACTGGTACCAGTTCACGCATCGCCCAACCCTTATCATGTTTACCTTGCTTTTATCGCTGCCGACCGGAGCAGGCAATCGGATAGTGTGTATTTGGGGGAGTTTAGGGTTGGAGAAGCTTAGAGGAGGATTTTACAAAATCACTGGTGTCTGGTAAAAGTTTTTGTTCTTCGACCCTGAGGGAGCAACGTCATAATTTAAGCGTTCGGTTAGATTCATTGTGTTAAAATACCTCTATGTACTATGGTGGGAGGTTCCAGCTTTTGCGGGATCCGATTTTATCGGCTGACAAATTGGAGGTTCCCACTTCCGCGAGAATGACAATTCAGGTGGGATATATGGGGAATACAGCCTCCGCTGGAATCGGTCTGGATAAATGAGTAAAAGGTATCATCATTTATCGTACGGTTCCGTATTGCGATTCCAGCAGAGGAATCTCCTTCATTCCCCCACGCTTGTCATTCTCGCGGAAGCGAGAACCTCCCGCCACATATATTACAAGGTCAGATCAACGAAAGCAGGAACCTCCTTACGCCCAACAACGCTTGTCAGCTAAGGCCGGAATTTCTTCAATATTACAAACAAGGTCATTCGCTGATGAGTTGGATTCTAAAATTCTGACATTGCCTTTAATGGGCACAAGAATTAAAACTCATTGAAATAGAGGCAGTTCATTGGTCAACCATTGGCAAATATGATTCTACCTATTCTAATGGATTGGGCAAGAAAACATAATCATATTGTTTTTACCCATGATCTGGACTTCGGCACTGCTTTGGCGCTTAACAAGTCAGATAAACCGGGTTTAATGATTCTTAGTGTTTGCTAAACACCTAATTTAAAAACAAGTTTATTTGTACGGTAAATTTACGTACATTTGTAAGAAGAAGTACAATATAATTATATAAGAAAAGATCGGAATAAAATGGCAACAGTAATTAACGATAGAATCGATGTTCGCATTAGCAAAGAACAAAAAGAGTTAATTAAGTACGCATCCGAACTGAGCGGATTTAAGAGTCTTTCTGAATTTATAGTTTTTCACATCCAGGCACAGGCCAGCAAAATCATACAGGATAACAATACTATCCTGCATACGATTGAGGATAAAAGGATATTTTTAGAAGCATTAATAAATCCACCGGCTCCCAATAATGCCCTTAAGCAGGCTCGTTTAGATTATTTAAAATTTAAGGAGAGCGAAAAAAGTGGAAATAGTACCCCTTGAAAAGCAACATGATCAGGAAAGATTTAACAGTAATACTCCGCTGTTAGATGAATACATCAAAAAGCAAGCCTCACAGGATGTTAAGAGAGACTTATCTGCTTGCTATGTTTTACAAGATAATGAAGGCATAGTCTTGGCCTACTATACGCTTTCAAGTAATTCTATACAACGGGAAGGCTTACCTGTAGAATTGCTGAAAAAGCTCAGACTTCCACCAAATTACCAAAACCTACCGGCAATAATGCTGGGCAGGCTCGCAGTTGACCTGAAACATAAAGGAAAAGGTTATGGTAAGTTTCTTTTACAGGATGCCTTTGAAAAGTGCCTGCTCGCCGCAGATGCCATTGGCAGTCTCGCAATAATCGTCGACCCGATAGATGATTCCGCGGCAGCATTTTACAAAAAATACGGTTTCATCCATCTGGAAAGTAGCTCAAGAATGTTTATCCCGATGAAAACGATCAGAGAACTTATCAACTCATAGAGCGTTATCTAATATGCAGGAGTTTCGCAATCCGATTCTAAATTTACCAATATAACTAAGCTCCTACTGTCCGTAGTCTTAAGCGCAGCGGGACTACGGATTATTCAATAAATAGGAGTCTCAGACTCCGTTTCTATACCTCCACAGCTGTCAGTAGTGCCCCTATTTTTGCATGTGCCATCACTCCTATTATTCGGATAATATCCTGTAGAGCTCAAGATTTAAATAATAATGTCCTCCTTCTATAGATCTTCGCTCCAAAATCCCCAGTTCAGTTAATTTGTTCAAGTAGTTTCTCGCTGTTTTTTCAGCATATAATTTAGCATCTTCAAGATGTTTTACTTTAGTAAATGGTTGTGTAAAAATCAGATCAACTAATCGATCAGGCCTCCTGATATCCTTATGTTTCACTACCTCCTCCATTATGGCTTCTTTTGTTGCCAGAATATCATTGATTTTATCATAGGTAATATTGGAAGTAACTTCTATTGCTTTTAAAATATAAAATATCCATTCTTTCCATCTACCTCTTTGTGAAACACCACCTAACAGATTATAATAATCATCTTTATGTTCAATAATATAACGACTTAAAAACAATATAGGATAATCCAGTAAGCCCATTTTGGTAAGATAATGAATATTGAATATTCTACCTGTTCTTCCGTTGCCATCACGAAAAGGGTGAATAGCTTCAAACTGAAAGTGTCCGATAGCCATTTTAATTAATGGATCTGTTTTATCATCGACATTATTCAGAAATTGGATCAGATTCCGAAGTTTCTGCTCCACTATTCCATTTCCTCTTGGAGGTGTATAAACAATTGTTCCTGCATTCAAACCTGACCCTCCTTGCTTAATTACTGTATTTAAAAACGCAGGTCTTATTCCATCACTTACCTGGCTAATTTCCTGATATATATTGATGAAATAGTTTTGATCAAATCCAGGGAGTTTTGATAGATAATGATAACCTGCCCATAGTGCTTCACGGTATCTCAGAACTTCTTTTGAGGCACCTTGTGGCATTTGATATTTCTGATCACTGTAAGCTTTATAAAGTTCATCGTCAGTAGTAAAAATATTCTCTATAGCACTCGAAGCCTTCGCCTCTTGTAAACTTATGGTATTAATTAGTAATCCCTGGTTAGGGATAGCTATACTTCTGCCTTGTAATCTCGCTAATGATGCCCTGGCTAAGACCAATTGCTCAAAAATATCTATGTCTTTATAAAGCTCCTCCGCAATTGGAAGTTCTGGCATATCATTCCATGGCTTAGTCCTATCAGGGTTTACTTTATAACTTTCTTGCATATACAAAGATAACAAACTGACGGTAAAAAATCAAATATTTACCGTTTATAAGAATCTTGACGGTAAAACAATGATTCATGAAGCTTCTTAAGGTAAAAAATAGGATATCTACAGTTAACTGGATTTTAGACGGTAGAGCCATAACCCTCCTGTCCTTAGTCTTAAACGCAACGCGAAACTGATTATTCAATAACAGTACTATTAGACTCCGTTCTTATATCTGACAAAACAACCAGGCCCGACGCTTTCGTATCAGGCCTGGTATCTCCCGATAGCATCGGGGGAAAGTTTTAAAGGAAGAGCCGCTAAGCTAAACTACCGACAGCAGCTTATTTTCAACATCCGGCACTCACCGCCACAGCATACATTGCATTACCGGAAACAAATATCTTAAATACATTTCCAGGTTCACTGACCTGTCTGTTCCAGCTTGGTACAAATTTAAACTCCTTTTTATCAACCTGTTCATCAGCACCAGAATGAACACTTTTCCAGGTTTTACCCCTGTCAGATGTACGGAATATGCCATCCGGATGACCAAGTATTAAATATTTGCCAACTTGTTTGATCGATGATATGAACAAAGTAGGCCGAAGTCCTTCATCAATGGCCTGCCAGGTTTTTCCGCTATCCAATGAAATGCGTACTCTTCTTGATTCGGTTTCTGTGTTGCAGGATATAGCAGCAAATCCACCTTCGATACGTTCAATAGCTATACCCACGCCACCCTCACTGATTACCCATTGCCAATGTTCACCATTATCTGTCGAACGCATGATACCTTTTTGACCTGTCGCAATGAGAACTCCTTCCGACTCCACGATATTCATTACCCAGCCTTCATTTTGTACCTGCTTCCAGTTTTTTCCCTTGTCGGTAGATTTATAAAGACCGTGGTCATAGCCGAGGAATACCGTTCCATCAGAGGTTTCAAAAATAGTTCGCATTGAATGTTTGTTGAAATTTGTATGTATCGGCAACCAGGTTTGTGTAGCGGACGTCTTTTGATAGATCTGTCCTTTATAATTGAAGGCCATGATACCCGAACGATTGAAAGCAATCGAAGCACTTTGCGGATCAGGTATATTCTCTTTTTCCCAAACAGGAATCATAAGATTACTCTTAAGCCGATACATTTCATTTTTTACTTGTAAATAGAGATCTGACTCTCCGGCAAAGAAATTTACAGACTGTTCAATTTCAGGGAGTCCTTCGCTAATGTCCTGCCATGTTTGGCCGCCATCAGTAGATTTGAAAACGCTGTTTACAAGTCCCGGTTTATTTCCATTTGGTCTGAATACTGAGTCTTTTGCGGATGGATTTATCGAGGACCTATCACCAGGCCCCGGGTCATTAATTAATTTTATCCCTGCGGCCGTATTCTCCCCCGCTTCCTTTTCTTTGAGTACAAAAGAATTTAAAAGAAATAATACGATGAGGAAGGCAGGAACATACACAAATGATTTTTTCATTTTCTTTAATTTTAAGTGAACCCTATTCGGTTGATTCAGTAAAGCTACATTGATGTTTTTTTTCTGAGCAATTAGAATTGTAAATAAAAATGTAAACTTTGTAAATAAAATCTTGACATCATGCTTGTTAGCCAAAATTTCATTTCCGGGAAACGCAAATACCTCTTCGCATTGATATTATTGTTTATCTCTGTGATATGCGTGGCTTTCAGTATTGCGGCAGACGATGACTTTGATATTGCGAGGCGGGAAGTTTTACTCCGCAGGATCGGACATGAACTCCTCTTACAGTCGGGCGACAGTACATCAAGGGTGCTGCCCGTAAATAAGATTGCAGCGGATGAATACCAGATCAGGTTTGAGAATAATCTTACTTTTCAACCAGACAGCCTGGTGAATACTACCCGGCGTTTGCTGGCCAAAGACCCGCTCGCAGGTGATTATGTTGTTAACGTTCTGAACTGCAGCAACGCCAGCGTAGCATTTGCATACGCTATATCCAAAAATGAAAAAAATACGATTGTCGCATGTTCAGGAAGAGAACAACCCACAGCATGTTACATGATTAATATCAGGTTTGAACCGAAGGGTATACTAATAGCAAAGAATGGATATCTTCTGGGCAGCCTGCCATTTTTAGCATTTGTTGGTTTTATTTTTTTGAGATCTGCTAAGCCCGGGAGAGGTCTAAAAGATGTTCAGTCTACCAGTATTTTCAGTTTGGGTCCGGTGCTGTTCGATTCGAAGAACCGTAATCTTCTGATAAATGGAAAAACAATAGACCTTACCGGAACGGAAACCCGGGTATTGCTCATTTTCGCATTATCTCCAAACGAAACCATAGAGCGAAGCCGTCTGCAAAAAGAAATATGGGAAGATGAAGGTGTTATTGTGGGCCGTAGCCTGGATATGTTCATATCAAAACTCAGAAAAAAACTGGAGTTTGATCCGAATATTAAAATTATTGTTGTTCGTGGCAAAGGGTATAAGCTTGAAATTGGTTCTTAAGAAGAATCTTCCCGCCACAACTAGATACAAAAATAGTTCAATGGTTTTAGAAGGTAGAGTCTTAAATTAATTAAAGGAGTCAGGAGAACCTTACCATTGGATAATCCATAGAGCCGCTTCGCTAAACTACGGACAGCTGATTTTTATCTTCTAACGCCTTGTACCCGCTTATATTTCTATTTATCATGGTAATGCCCGGCCGCAGTGATTACTATAACGGTCACAGTCTCATCCCTGATCTGGTAGACAAGACGATGCTTTTGGCTGATCCGTCTGGAAAATAAGCCAGCCAGATCGTATTTTTTCATTTCGGGTTTACTTGTTCCTGTTCTCGGATGTTTCATCAGCTCTGAGAGCAGTTTCTGCGCTTTCTTATAGGCTAACGGCTCAGAGCGTTTAAGCAATCTAAGGTCGTCAATTGCCTGTTCGGTAAATTCAAGCGTGTATTTCAAAGCGCATCAAGAAACTGCTCGAGGGCCGGTTTTCCGCTCACCCGGGTTACTTTACCTTCTTCAGCCTGTTTCAGCGCTTTACGGATTTTTTCAACGAGCTGAGGACTAAAATACAAGTCATCCTTAAGTACCGGTGTTATAGAATAAGCCTTATTCTTCCCTCTCTGTATGATGATCTGTTCACCATTGTCGGCCAGGTCCATATATTCCGCCTGCTTTTCCCTAAACTCTCTACTGCTTATAATTACCATGATTTGAACTTATGTACCAATCTGGTACAAAGATAATGCTATTTTCTTCTTATTTCAAAAAAAGATCAAGGAAGGAGTTTCAAATTGGACTGCTCTATACGAAAAGCGCAAGGCTATCCACAGCTTCCTTGGGCCTTGCGTGATTTGTACCCAGTGCCGGCTCCGATAGCCATAGGGACGAACCGGCACTTCCAAAAACAAAAAAGCTCCCAAAAAAATGAGAGCTTTGATTGTACCCAGCGCCGGAATCGAACCGGCACAGTTTCCTATCGGTGTTTGAGACCGACGCGTCTACCAGTTCCGCCAGCTGGGCATTTTGTATTACGTTTAACAAAAATTCGCTCTACGTTGCGGGATGCAAACATAAATAAAATTTTAATAATTTACAGGATTCAGACTCTGAATTTGTTCAGACTTTCCCTAATGCGCAAGAGGTATTTCTGTCGATACCAGATATCCTTGATCCTCAGCAGGATACTTTCAGCATCCTTCCCTGCTTTGGCATCGAACTCATCCGTAGCAGATTTCAACTCATCAAACAAAGCCATTTCCATCACATCAATCTGCCCGCTCAGCTCTGCCAGTTTCAGTTCATCATGATCGAATTCCATTTCCATCAAAGTCTCGTTCACATCCATCATATCCATTAAGAAATCCTGTGGTAAAACATACTTATCACCATCAGCAAGCATCTTATTCAAGGAGAGAACATACTCAATGCGCTTCAGGGGATCTGATAAAACCTGATAAGCCTTATTATTCAGAGTAGACAGCTCCAGAATCTCAGCCTGCTTTTCATCACTTTCATTCACATAAAAGTCGGGATGATAGCGCTTACTCAACTCATAGAATTTCTTCTTGACTAATGTGTTGTCAATCTGAAAACTAAGGGGGAGATCGTATAACTCGAAATAATTCACGAATAGGATTTTAGGATTAATGGATTTTAGGATTAATGGATTTCAGGATTGGGTGCAGTGCTCAACCTGACGACTATCGGGTCTCGACATTAAATTCTTCATTAAGATTTGCTAAGTTCCCTCCTGCGTCGGGATGACATCCATATTCATTTAAAAAAAATAGTAATAGTTAATAAGCAATTCAATTCTCAACTCTCAACTCTCAGTTAATAATGTGTTTAACTATATCGTTCCCGAAAACAAACACCATCAACGTAATTAATATCACGAAGCCTACCATTTGAGCACGTTCCATAAATTTATCGCCAAGTGGTTTACCTTTCACCATTTCTATCAGCAGGAAAATTGCATGACCACCGTCCAGTGCAGGTATAGGCAATAAGTTCATTAATGCCAATGCCATCGATAATAATCCTACAAGACTCCAGAATTTCACCCAGTCCACAGTTCCCCCAAACATGGTCGCAATACCAATGGGTCCGGTGAAGGCTTTGTTCGCTTTCACTTGTCCGGAGGCGACTTTACCAAGCCCCTTGGCATTATCCATGAAAGAACCCCATGCTTTGGCAGCTCCTACAGGCAATGCTGCCAGGAAACCATAGTTTACACTCTCCAGCGGAATATTGTGATATTGTGATATATAAATACCTATCGTACCATCTTCAGAAACCTGAGTTGGAATTTCGATGGCTTGCTGATCGCGAATAACCGAAATTGAAACTGTTTTATTTTTAACCGATTGTACCTCAGTTTTAAATTCATCGTAGAAGGTTACCGGCTTTGCATTGACTGCTAAAATACTATCGCCAACCTTCAGACCTGCTTTCTCGGCATTCCCTCCAGCAGCGATCTGTACCACGCCCGACATCCTGACCCTTGGCTCAACAAACTGCCCGATTCCCAGATCTGAAACCATTTCGAGCACATCTCCCGGTACCTGCACAGGAATAGTTTGACCATTTCTCTGCACAGTGAGTTCAGTATTACCTAACAATACCTTAGAACTGGTTAATTCTTCAAAGCGTTTAACGGGAGTACCATTCACTGCTGTAATGCGATCACCTGCCTGCAGGCCAATCTCCCGCCCTATAATCCCGGGCGCAATGCCATCAGGTAGTTTATCATTCGGAATAAAAGTCTCTCCATTCTTCAGCGTAAGCATCCAGAAAATGAAGATACCCAGTACAATATTCACGGTAACTCCACCCAACATGACAATAAGTCGTTGCCAGGCCGGTTTAGAGCGGAATTCCCAGGGTTGTGGCGGACCGGCAAGCTGATCGGTATCCATCGACTCATCGATCATTCCTGAAATCTTTACATAACCACCCAATGGCAGCCATCCTATACCGTATTCACACCCTTTATAGTTAAAGCTGAACAATTTGAAGCCCCAGGCATCAAAGAACAGATAAAATTTCTCTACCCTGATTCCGAATGCCCTTGCAGCAAAAAAGTGTCCTGCTTCGTGTAATATGATTAAAATTGATAATCCCAATAACAGTTGACCTGTCATTACTAATCCATCCATGCCTTTTCTCTTATTTTATATTTAAACTCTATGATTTACTATTTGTTACTAATTCCTGTGCTAAAATCCGTGTAATCCTGTCTGATTCGATATAATCGTCAAGTGAGGGATCTGTTATAAACGTAATTTCAGACATACATTGTTCGATGATATCGCTCATCTTCAAAAATCCAATTCTATCTTTCAAAAATTCTGCCACAACTACTTCATTGGCTGCATTGATCACACATGGCATATTACCACCAGAATTTAAAGCATCAAATGCAAGAGCAAGGTTCCTGAACGTCGTTTTGTCAGCCTGTTCAAAGCTCAAATTCGGGAAATCAGTGAAATTGAATCTCGGGAACGTATTTTCTATCCTTTCGGGATAGGCCATTGCATATTGAATAGGCAATTTCATATCGGGCAAACCCATTTGGGCTTTCATTGAACCATCCCTGAACTGAACCAGGGAATGAACTATTGACTGCGGATGAACAATGACGTCAATTTGTGAAACATCCAGATCAAAAAGCCATTTTGCTTCAATCACTTCCAAACCCTTGTTCATTAAGCTTGCCGAATCAATCGTGATCTTCTCACCCATTACCCAGTTGGGATGCTTAAGAGCCTCTTTACGTGTAATGCTTGCCAGATAACTCTTGTCCTTCCCTCTGAATGGACCACCGGAAGCTGTCAGGTAAATTTTCTCAATCGGATTTTGTTCTTCTCCTGCCAGGCATTGAAAGATAGCCGAATGTTCGGAGTCAACCGGCAATATTTTAACCCCATGCTCTTTTGCCAGACTGGTAACCAGATCCCCTGCTACCACAAGCGTTTCTTTATTTGCAAGAGCGATGTCCTTACCTGCTCTGATTGCAGCCAGAGTTGGGATCAGACCTGCAAACCCAACCATAGCGGTTAGCACCAGAGAAATTTCTGGTAGTTCCAAAGTCGCGCAGAGCTCATCTTGCCCGCATAAAACCTTGATTTTCGTATTTCTTAATGCCCTTTTTACTTCATCCAGTTTTGATTGTTCAGTAATAACAACATATTCCGGATTGAATTCCAGAGCCTGCTTTATTAAAAGTCCGGCATTGCTGTTTGCCGTCAACACAAAGGCACGGAAACGATCCGGATTTTGCCGGATAACTTCAAGCGCCTGAGTACCAATACTACCTGTTGAACCCAGAATAGCGATATTCTTTAAAGCAAAACCATTATTAAAACTTTTTCCCATCAAACCGAACCCGATTTATTAATTCAAAACTGAAATTGCCTAAACTTATTAATTTTTTTGAGATTCCTGATCTATCTGCGTATCCATTCATTCAATTCATTTGCAATATGCCTGTCATTTGACAAACGCGGCACTTTATTCTGCCCGCCAAGCTTACCCTTAGATTTCATATAGTTCCTAAAGGCATCTTTTTCAAGCTTATGCATAACCAGTGGACGCAACACTTTTCCTTCTACCAAATCAAAATAATACGAATTTTTCTTCTGTAAGGCGAGGTCTACTTTGAGGCTGAAACTATGTATATCTTCAGGAGCTTTTGCAAACTCAACATACCATTCGTGGTAAGGTAAAGAGCCATCTTCAGGACTAACTTGCGGGGCGACCGTAAATTCAGTGATTTCAAGCCCCTCCTCACCTGCTACCGATAAAATTGCATGTTCTACCTCTTCGCAAATTACGTGTTCGCCAAAAGCTGAAATAAAATGCTTGATTCTACCACTGACCAGAATCCGATATGGGTTTTTGAAAACAAACTTAACGGTATCTCCAATGCTATAGCCCCAGAGTCCTGCATTGGTATTTAAAATAATTGCATAATTTTTGTCCAGTTCCACATCCTCAAGGGATATCCGGCATGGGTTTTCATTATAGTATTCATCAGATGGGATGAATTCATAAAAAATACCTGAGTCTACTAATAAAAGTAAGCCTTTTTCCTGTTGTGAATCCTGAAATGCAATGAAGCCCTCTGATGCCGGATAGGTCTCAATTGAATCGACCCTCCGCCCGATACTTTCTTCCAGGCGGGCACGGTAAGGTTCAAAATTCACTCCTCCATAAACAAAAAGTGAGAAATTCTTGAAAATATCACCTATTTTCCTTCCATCTGTACGGGCTCTAAGCCGGTCGAAATACATCTGAACCCAGGGTGGAATTCCGGAGATCAAACGCATATCCTCAGAAAGGGTTTCATCTACAATTGCATCAACCTTTTCTTCCCAATCTTCGATACAATTGGTTTTGTATGATGGCAAACGGTTCTTTTGAAGGTAAGCAGGAACATGGTTAGCCACGATACCCGACAAGCGTCCGAAATTAATCCCGTTCTTTCGTTCAAGAACCGGACTCCCCTGTAAAAAAATTATTTTGCCATCGATAAACTCAGATTTTCCGGTTTCATGGATATAAGAGAACAATGCGTTGCGAGCCCCATTCAGGTGTTCGGGCATTGATTCTTTAGAGATCGGGATATACTTAACCCCGGAAGTTGTACCTGATGTTTTAGCAAGATAAATCGGCTTTCCCGGCCACATCACATCCGATTCCCCCTGAACAACCCTGTCAATGTAAGACTTCAGATCTTCGTAATCAGCAACGGGAACACGCTTTTTAAAATCATCGTATGTTTTAATTGAAACAAAATCATGGTCCTTACCAAAGGCAGTTGCACTGGCTCTTCTGATGAGGCGCTCAAATGTACGCTCCTGTGCAGCAATGGGATTATTCTTCCATTTATTGATCTGCCTTACGGCAAATGCTGCAAGAGGCTTAGCCAACCAGGATTTAATTCCCATACTTATCCTCCGTATCATCCAGCAGAATCTCTTCTTCTTCGGTATAGGTGTTTACCAAGTGGCGATAGGCAATAATCAGAATTAAGCTGGAAAATGGAACAGTAAATAACAATCCTATAAATAATGCCATTGCCCCAAGGACGTTTAAACCAAGCATAACCAGGAAAAGAAGCGTTATAAACCAAAAATGCCCTTTGGTAATTGCCCAGCTCTGACTGATTGATTCTGAAGCACCCGATTCCTGGTCAACGATAAAGCAAACCACAAAACATAGTCTGATTGTCAGAAATACCAGCGGAATAGCAATAAGTGCAAAAACAGGCAATAGATCCCAGCTAAACGGGTTACTGGTATCAATATCCTGCTTATTATAGAAGTAAACCGAGCTTATTACAGCGATGATAAACACCAGTACCAAACCGATTATGAGCTTGACAATCAGAAAATTTATAGCTTTTACCAGATTGGGAATAAAATCAGGGAATTCAGGATCAGTATCCTCATCAATAAGTTTAAAGAATACCTGATAAAAAGCTACGGTAAAAAAGGCATCGAACAGACTCAGAATAATATTCTGAATCAATACACCTGCCCCGCTGGCACCTCCAAACACACTTGTAAGTATAGTGGTAATGATCAGAATAAAAGCAAACTGTACAGCAGTGAAGCCAAGCAAAACCCAGATATTTCTTTTGGCCAGTTCCCAGGCATCTGCCAATATCTCATTCACCGACAATGATTTGTCCATATATTATTGTTTTCTTAAAATAATTCTCTTCCAAAAATCCTGCATAAACCCGAGTCCATACGCTGTTAACTGCACAAATGAAGCAGCAATACTCAAAAATGCAACTTTTGATGATTTGTTTACCTTCCAGGAATGGAAAAATATCAACAAAATATAAACAGCCAGCAAGGTATTACATAATTCAGCTAATGCGCTGCCAAAAAGGTTTAAAAATAAACTCAGCAACAAAAATATAGTAAAAAAAGCTGGAAAAAAATGGACCATCTTCAATTCTGAAGGAAAGTGTTTATAAATGTTAATCCTGGCTCTGCCAAAGAAATGCAATTGTTTATAAAATTGAAAAAGATCAGTACGTCGTTTATGATAAACCACTGCTTCAGGAATCAGTCCGATCTTAAAGCCTAAAGAATGAATACGGATACTGAACTCAATATCCTCACCCAAACGGGTCAGAATAAACCCTCCTGTCTTTTCCCATACTTCACGTGAGATACCCATATTGAAGCTTCTCGGATGAAAAGTCCCGATATGCTTTTTGTTACCTCTGATACCACCGGTAGTGAATGGTGAAGTCATAGAATAACTGATGGCCTTTTGAACAGGGGTAAACGATGGGTGTGCACCATCCGGACCGCCATAAGCATCCAGCTGATGCTCCAGCAGGTAATTTTTAACCGTTTCAAGGTAATTTGCTGGTATCAGGCAATCTGAGTCAAATACTACAAAGTAATCTCCCTTTGCACGTTCAAAGCCGTAATTACGGGCAAAGCCCTGCCCGGCATTTTCTTTAAAATAATAGCTGATGTCCAGCCGATCCGTGTATGAGTTAACTATTTCCTTTGCGTCAATTTTCGATCCGTCTTCAATAATCAGAACCTCAAACTGAAGGTAGCTTTGCTTTATTAATGTATGCAGCAATTCATCAATCTCCTGAGGCCGGTTATAAAGTGGAATGATGATTGAAAAAAACATTTTGATTAGAGTCTAGAGGATAAATAATCAAACAGTCTTCTCAATCTGATAGCTGTTGCGTTCAGGGGAATTCCTCGAAACAAGCTCTGCTATAAAACCGGTAAGGAAGAGCTGGAAACCAACAACTATAGCTACCAGCGCAATGTAAAAAAGCGGTTGGTCAACAATTTCACGAGAGTATTTGATATGCATGCTGATGTGATACAGCTTCTCAATGATGATCCATAAGGCAATGATGGTACCGGCCAGAAAACTCAAGGCACCCATGGTACCAAAGAAGTGCATTGGCCTTTTGGCGAACTTACCGACAAAAAATATGGATAACAGATCTAAGAAACCATTGATAAAGCGACTGAACCCAAATTTGGTGTAGCCGTATTTACGTGCACGGTGCTCTACAACCTGCTCGCCTATTTTCTTAAAACCTGCCCATTTGGCGATCACAGGAATATAACGGTGCATTTCACCGTAAACTTCTATACTTTTGACAACCTCTTTACGATAGGCTTTCAAACCGCAATTAAAGTCGTGAAGATTATGTATGCCCGACATGCGGCGGGTAACCAGATTAAACAATTTTGTAGGAATAGTTTTTGAAAGCGGGTCATGACGCTTTTGTTTCCAACCTGATACAAGATCAAATTTCTCTTCAACAATTCTTCTGTAAAGTTCAGGTATTTCATCCGGACTATCCTGAAGATCGGCATCCATTGTAATGACCACATTACCCTGGCAGGCTTCAAAACCTACATTCAAAGCTGCTGATTTGCCATAATTGCGACGGAATTTGATTCCTACAATTGCCGGAAATTCCTGCTTTAATTTCTCAATTACCTCCCATGATTCGTCATTACTTCCATCATCAACCAATATCACTTCATGGCTAAATCCATGCTCAGTCATCACCCTGTTGATCCAATTGAGAAGTTCGGGCAGAGATTCTGCCTCATTGAATAAAGGAACAACTACGGATATATCCATTTTTAGATATGAGATGTGAGATATGAGATAATAGAATCCCGATTGTTTAACAATTAAAAACGTGCAAATTTCATCAATAATATTGATAAAACCTGCACGTCAGATTATTTTGAAAGACTATTCCTCTTCTTCCTCACTGGTTGAAGCGAATACCGGAGTTTCTTTCTTAAATATCGCTGCAAAAATAAGAGACATTACAAACTGGATGATTACTGCAATTCCCAGATTCTTAAAAAACTGTGCAAATGTTGGATCGTATTGAGCTTTAACTCCTTCGATCTGCTTAGCCACTGCCTCATCAATCTTCTCCTGTTCCATACCCATATTTTCGAAGGTCTGAGACATACCTGATTCCATAAATCCTGCAATCTTTTCAAAGGCACCTGGCTCTACGAATTTATAAAAAACAACGTTCGCTAATGAGTAGATCAATCCTGCAATAAAGGACATCAGAAAAATTCCTTTTAAAGCTTCTTTGAAAGTCCAGAATCCACCGATCTTCTTTCTCAGGTCAAGGGTAAAAAAGATATAGATCAGCAGGGAGACAACCAGTGTTCCGATTCCGAATGACATTGAGCCAAGCAGCGAGGGGAATACATAATAAGTAACCACACCGATCACTGTAGATAAAATGCCGATAATCACCCCATTAGTGCTTGCGGCTTTGTTTAAGTTTTCTAATGACAATTCCATTTTTTTTTAGTTTGGTTTAGTTTAGTTTTGAGAGTTATATGAAATTAAAAGAGAATATACTGCAGAATCAAAGTCCGGATTTGCACTGTGGCTTACAAAATCATTGAAATCATGTTCTGAAGGGTCAGAATCCCTGAAAAAGCCAATCATCGGGTAAAACAATTCCTTTAAATCAGAATCATCAGGTATTTCGGCAGTTACCCGAGCCAGTTCTTTCAGATCACTTTCAACCAGAATTTGGTTAGCGATAACTTCTTCATAAATACGATGTTCATCCTGAAACTCATCTTCATCTACAAGCAAAAACTCACGAAGAAAATCACTCAGTTCCGGCTCAATCGCTTCATCCTGACATTCCTGTAAATAAAGCAAGAGATTCAGAAGCTCGGTCCCACGATCAATCGTACTCTCTTCTATTTTCTCCCATTCGGGTGAATCGAGATAGTCCTCCTCCAGTTTACGAACATCTTCGTTTAGAAAGTTGATCAGTAACAAATCAAAGAATAATTCACGTAGTGGTTCAAAAACGGGTTGATCATCAAAAACACTATCCAGCGCATCCACTTTTTCGAGATATGGTTTTTCCAGATTAAAAACACCTGTCAAAGCCTTGGAAAATGACTTACAATCCTGCTTATTTACTGAAGCAAACTGCGTCAAAGCCGCATTCATTGCCTGATCTATACTTGTATTCATAATTTTCGATTAAAATATAATGTACTGGCCATTATTGTATACAAGCTTCACTTTCCCTTTCAATATTTGTCCGTAAAAAGGTGAATTCGATGATTTGGATCTGTTACTCTCCTCATTCAACTCCCACTCTTCTTCCGGATTAAACAGAATAAAGTTAGCAGAATTTCCGGTTTTCAATTCAGGAATTGAAATTCCGAGAATATTTCTTGGGGCAATTGCCATTTTTTCGATAATTGTCTCCAAACTTAAACCGGCTTTCAGTGCAACAGGTAATGCGGTTTGTAAACCGGTGATACCATAAGATGCAATTTCGAATTCCACATTTTTAAATTCTATTTCATGAGGACAATGCTGAGAAACTATCGCATCAATGGTTCCATCTTTTAGACCTGCTATGAGAGCTTTCTGATCTTTCTTAGTCCGCAGCGGTGGTTTTACCTTAAAATTGCTGTCAAATCCTTCAAGATCATCCTCGGTAAATATCAAATGGTGAACCGCAACATCACAGCTTACTTTAATTCCCGCTTTCTTAGCTTTTCTGATCAGATCCACACTCTTTGCAGAACTGATCGTACTGAAATGTATCCGGGAATCATTGTATTCTGCAAGATAAAGGTCACGGGAGATCATCAACTCCTCGGCAAGGGATGGATTTCCTTTCATACCCAGATAGGTACTCATCAGCCCTTCGTTCATTTTCGCCTTGCCAGCGATATCCTGATCCTCAGCGTATGCGAAAATAAGTCCGTTAAATGATTTGGTATACAATAAAGCCCTGCTCATTAAACCCGCATTTGACACAGGTCTGTTACCATCTGTAAAAGCAATGGCACCGGATTGTTGCATATCATACATTTCTGCAAGTTCCTTACCTTCCCTGTTATGGCTTATACATCCCAGGGGATAAATATCCACCAGATTATTTTTGGATTTACTGATCAGGTAAGAAACCTCTGCCTTTGAATGAATCGGAGGCTGCGTGTTTGGCATCAGAGCAAGACCTGTAAAGCCTCCTGCTGCTGCTGTCATACATCCAGTTCCCATATCTTCCTTGGTTTCGAGACCGGGCTCCCCAAAATTCGCATTGAGATCAAAAAAGCCGGGCGATAGTACCTGCCCTTTTGCAGAGATAATAATAGTGCTTTTGTCCGAAAAACTGATGTTCTTCCCTATTTCAGAAATCTTTCCATCACGGATCAAAACATCAGCAATCTTTCCATTAAAAGGACTTCGATGATCTAAAATTTTTGCAGACTGAATTAATAAATTCTTCAATTGTTTAACGGTTTAATTTGAGTCTTTTTGTAAAAGCGGATGAGCAAAATCTCAGCAGCAAAAAAAACTAAGGCCAATATCAGACAAACTTTCCATAAAGAAGTTCCCTGATTAATAGATTTTACAGCATTCGTCAAAGAACCCGGATCTGTATTCAAAATTTCAACTTTCTGCTTAGGAAACAATTCTTTTATCTGTTCATCACTTGCATAGCTCATATCTGATTCAGAACCGGCTTCATTAAAAGAAAATACTGCTATCAGACTATCGTTTTTCAATAACTGATAATTTCCTGCTTGTTTGATCTGATCAGCAATGTATAGTTGTGAAAAATTCTCATTTTGCCTCAAATCAGGTATTGCCTCAAACTTCTCATTCTTCAATTTAAGAGTTTGATTTGAGTTTAAGGATATTTTTGGTAATTCAATTTGCTGCTCCCTGTTCAATTTATAAAACAAGTCCTGGTTACGCAGAGATAAAAGAGCCGTCTGGTACATGATAGGCACAAAAACTGAATGTCTGGCAAAATTACTCGTTTCTGAACTCAAAGGTACTGCCGACAGATATATTTTTCCTGAACCAAGCCTGTATTCACTAAAGAATGAGACTTTACCTGGCATTTCTAGTAAAATTTGCCGGTTTGTAGTATTCTGTGAACTGTATTGAATGTATTTCTTCGCAACAGGCAGGTCAATTTGCTTAGGGACATTCTCGAAAACACCCTGGAATACAGGATGCTCAAGATTGATTAATGAAACCTTATTTTCGGTATTCAAAACCTCAACCGGGACATCTGTACCTGCCGAACTAAGAAATTTCTTCAAAGCGGACTGATCGTTTTCCAGATCAGGGAATACAATCAGGCTTCCTCCATTCCGAGTATAGTTGTTCAATTGCTGGCCCAATCCATCACTGATTGCAGCAACTTCGTTAAGTATAATCAATGGATATTCTGCCAATCCTGAATAATTAATATTACCTGCAGCAACATTCAGCACTTTAAAAAATGGATCAGAGCGGTACACCGAGTTCAAATACTCATTTTCTTTACTGCCGTTAATTATCAGTACTGAAAGAGATGGTTGAACATTAAAGCTAAAAAAGAACTTATCATCAAAAACTACGGGGAAATCAGTGATTTCTAATTCAGCTTCCTGCCAGCCCGATTGCAATCCACTGAAAGTCAGGGTATCTGTCTTAGTGCTGCGGGGTTTAATAGTCATGCTGGCGATGGATTTTTGAACCTTATTGACCTGCAATTTTACCGGAATATTTATGGCCTCTTCATCTGAATTATTTTGAAGACGGACCATCAGTTTCTCAGAATCACCCGGTTTATGAATAGCAGTGCTAAACCATACTGAATCAATCGAAATATTTGGTTGGGAATTTGAATTTAACCTGATAAGACGTGTTTTTACGGTACTATCAGCAGGAATAGTGGTTGCCGAAAGCATATTTTTCTGAAAATCAGAAATGAGGTATATTGTTTTTCGGGAGTTTGGCTCTTTCAGAAAAACATCTTTTTGCCTGCTGATTATCTGATCCAGTTTCCGATTAGCCGAACTAATACTCACTTCATCAACAGCCGTCTGAAACTCTTCGAAACTCAGCAGCCTCTGGTATTTACCTCCAAAATCATTGCTGAGGAGCTGGAATTTATCGTTTAGAGTATAGGCTGATGCGATCTCCCGGGCTCTTCTTTTCGCCTCATCCAGCAGGGTTCCTTCTTTATTCACGGCTTCCATACTGTAGGAATTGTCAATATAAATGCTCAAAACCTCTTGCTGAAACGCATTTTGCTGATCTGCCATCGGGATGTATGGGCGTGCGAATGCGAAAACCAGAAAACTTATACCAAGAATCCTTGTGGCCAGAATCAATCTGTCTTTTAGATGCTGACGTGAAGACGTCTGAATCTGCACATTCTTTAAAAAACGAACATTGCTGAAATAAACTTTCTTGAACTTCCGGAAATTAAAAAGATGGATAATGACAGGTATGGCGATTGTCAGTAGGGCAAATAAAAATCCGGGCGACAGGAATCTCATTAAGAACCAAAATTAACTATAATTAATCTGCTGTGAAAGGGATTTAAGATTTAGTTGACAACTGTCAACTAATTATAGAATTTCCAGCTCACTCCAAACTTTAACACTTTATCCTGCATCGGGTAAGATCTGACTGTGTAATATCCTTTGGAGAGCCATCCCTGATTGACGTAATCGTATTTCAGAAACAGATTTGCCCGCTTTAAAGTTGCCCTTACCCAAACATCCATTACCGGATAAGTAGAATATTCAAGGGGAGTATTGTCATTGTAAAATTGGCTAATATTGATTGCATAGGCCGGGGCTTTGAACGGGGTATTAAAGCGAAGGTCGAAGCCAACATTGGTGTAAAGCACCTTAAAGAGCCTGCTCGCATAATAGAAACTGTTATAGGTATATATTTCAGGAGTCCGGATAATATATTGAAAATCAGTCTTTTGATACACTATATGATTATCAAGGTTAAACTTTCCGAACTTAAAATCCTTTGACAGGCTAAGCTTCAGCAGATTGATATTGGTGCCAAATTGGTCTGGTGTAATCTGTTTTGCACTTGCAGTTTCTTTAAAATAGAGATAATTACTGACAAGAAAATATTCAGCTTTTGCCGCCAGTTTATATTTCAGATTCTGGTACAGAAAGGAGAGGTTGCTGATCTTTGACTTATCAAAGTTTCTATTCCAGCTATGGTATTGATAATCGACACGCTCATACATCTGTTCAGGAGATTTATTTTGAACGTATGCTCCAAGTACAATCCTGCCAATCGATTTGCTCAATAAGAAGCTGGTATTAGCTTCATAGAAAAAGTCCCCTGCATTCTTTCCCTGTACTATCTGATTCAGATCTGCATCAATATTTACCTTATCACTGAAACGATATCCGAGACCTGCTTTGAGCATTGTATTCGAGAAATTCGTTTCATAAGCCAACTGTTCATAATGATATAACTCATTTTGAATACCCAGATCGAGCTTAAGTTCATTCTTTATAAAACTCAATGCCTTCCCCCTCAGGTAAAAACTATAAGTAAACTCATTTCTAAGATTCGATAATTTGGTTGAATCGTTGGTCAATGTAAACGATTGAGAAGGAAGTATAGGAAAAGCTCCATATACATCCTCTTCATTCCTGAAAAACTTATACTGATCACGGGTATAAGTTAGGGTATGCGAAACGCGCTGTGTAGGTAAAATCCGTTCAGAAGAATCGGGCCCCTGAAGACTATCCATTCTGCCAATATAATAAAGCTGCTTCAGGAAGAATTGAGTCTGTCGCCAGGTCTGCATAGGGCGATCGGCCCCTGTGGCTTTCAAATAAACAGGCTCAGCTTTTTTATCAAGGGAACTGGCCTTAAAAATAGTGTCGTTCCTTGTGGATCCGTTTTCACCTGCTTTTAAAGTATTGAAAATAACATCGCCCAGGATATTATAGCGTTTCTTGGGTGATTCATACCAGGCAAATAGTGCTGCATTCAAATGATCAGCCTTCTGATTCACATAAAAACCATCGCCGGTCAGGCGGTTATAGTGCGCCCCAATATTCAAATTGGGTTTTATATTCTGCGAGTGAGTTACTTTAAACGTCTGTTCGTGTATTTTTCCATTGACATAATATAACTCAGTATAGGGCGATTTGGCCCGATAGAATTTAATTGAATCCTGTATCAGGCGATAGAGGTCAAGACTATGAAATCCTGCATCGAAACCAATTGTTTTTGACGGGCTAAAAAGCATTTCACGATAAGCGATTCCAGCATTTCCAAGTCCGATAGTAGGCCTTTTAGGCTGATACAATGGACTATAATTCTGAAAATTATGTACGGTTGTATCAATTCCCCTTGTCTGGGTACCTTCCTTTAGTAAATTAATATTGGTATAACGGATATGTCTGGCATAATAATAAATAGAATCCGCATCACTGGTTTTATTAAGAGAAGTGTCCCGTTCACCGGTCTGGCCCATACGGCCTGAAGAGCCCACACTCCCCTCTGCCCTGATTGTTCTTTGAGCAAATGCCTCCGGAACAAACAGATACAGTACTAAAAATAATCCTAAGGCTAAGCGTTTGATCATTAAAGTTCCAGAATGAGGTCTTTTAATATTTTAGTCATTTTGGGTTCAGCTTCCTCTGCAGTTTTTATGATCTCTTCTAATGATACTACTTTCAGTGTATCTGGAAAGCCCTCATCTGTTAGTACTGAAATAGCAAAAACAGGGAGAGCCATATGATTGGCAACAATAACTTCAGGCACCGTACTCATGCCGACCGAATCAGCTCCGATCAAACGTAAAAAACGGTATTCAGCCCTTGTTTCAAGATTCGGGCCATTTACAGAAACATAAACTCCTGAATGGCACCGAATATTATTTTTAAGGGCAATTTCCATGCCCTTTTCGATCATTGCCCTGTCGTAAGGTTCACTCATATCCGGAAAACGGGGACCCAGACTTTCAGTGTTCCTTCCACGAAGCGGGTTATCACTCTGCATATTGATATGGTCATGAATGATCATCAGATCGCCTTTGCGATATTCCGGATTCAGGGCACCACTTGCATTTGAAACAAACAATTTTTGAATCCCAAGCATTTTCATCACACGGACAGGAAAAGTAATTTGCTTCATATCATAACCCTCATAACAATGAAGCCGGCCTTGCATAGCAACAACCCTTTTTCCACTTAGCATCCCAAAAATCAACTTCCCGGAATGAAATTCCAGGGTTGAAATCGGAAAATTCGGAATATTGGAATACATTAAATTATGAAGAATTTCAATATCCTCTACCAATCCTCCTAAACCTGTTCCTAAAATAATTCCGATCTCGGGCTCAAAATCACCTATCTTTTTTTTGATGTAATCAGTTGTTGCCTGCAGATTTTGATGCATATTCTTCTATTAAATTATTAAATCTCGTCTTTTCCGGCTCTTTAAACGCTGCTTCAACCGGCAGGTAATAAAGAGCTAAGTCTTTTAATTGCTCTCTGATGCCCGCAATTCTTAATCGCTGAGCATCTTTTTCAGTAGTGATGATCAAATTGTCATCCCCGCTAAGCTCGTTGAATGCATTTACAAGTTTAGCGATATTTTTTTCGCTGAACTGATGATGATCAGGATATTGATGGTGGATCAGTTCAGGGCCATAGGATGCCAGCTCTGCAAACAATGGAGCTGCATTGGCAATACCCGTTAATAAAATGACCTTACTTTTTTCATTTATCGAATTAAGACTCCGCCCGGGAGTATCTTCATTGAATGATTTTAAATTCCCATACTTAAGAAAAGAAAAAAACAACGTATCAGTACGAAATTTACTATGTATCACATTTTGTTGCTCGGAGTTCATCTTTTCCGGGCACTTGGATATAACCACGATATCGGCACGGTTGATCGCCCATAGAGGCTCCCTGAGGTCGCCAGTGGGAAGAAGCCATTGTTGTTTAAGCAAAGTACTGTACTCAAAAAGCAAAATACTTAATCCAGGCTTCACTGCACGATGCTGAAAAGCATCGTCGAGGATGACCAGTTCATGATTTTTTTCAAGTTCAGTGATTCCAGTCACCCTGTTCTCACACACAGCCACTGTAATATCCCTGAACTTACGTTTAAACTGAAGCGGTTCATCACCTGATTCTGAACTTAGAGAATTTGTATCAACATATAGAAATCCTGATGTTTTACGGCCATAGCCCCTGCTTAATGTTGCAACTTTATACTTATCCTTTAAAAAACGGACAAGGTATTCGGTCATCGGACTTTTACCGGAACCTCCAACTGACAAATTCCCGACAGAGATTACAGAGCTTTCAAATTTCTGCGACTTAAATATCCCAAAATCATAGGCAAGGTTTCGGAGTATCACTCCGAGGCCATAAAGGATTGAGAAAGGAAATAATAACAGTCGGAGTAGTTTCATTCTTAAGCTTAGGGCAAAAATACATAATTGATTGTAAGCTTGGAGTTTTGAATTTATACGGGGGACGGGAGAATAAAATACGATTTAAAATGTGCCTGGAATAAAGGAAGTATTTACCAGCCTTAAATGTTTAGCTAAGGAAATGATCTTAATTACGATTCAATCACAACAAAACTCCAAATTAATTTTCCGGCTAAAAAAAAAATAATCTGATATTTGTATGGTCAAAAACATTGGATCGGGGTGTCCCCAATCGGAACGAAGCCGGGTAAAACCGGCTTTGTTTTTTAAGGAAAAATTTTAAGTCCGTATCTCTTTCCTAATCTCCCGTAAAATTTATCTTTAAAAACTTCAAATGAGGGATTGATGCGATCTGGCTCCAGAATATGCCTTGCAATAGGATAAGCGATCAAATCTGCTAATTGCAAGCCATTAATATTTTCTTTTTTATCTTTAAAACTAATAGTCAAGTGATATTTCCCCAATCTATCAGACTGTAAATAGCCTGTTCCTCTTGACAATATCCTTTGAAAATGCTCTTGCAGTTTCTTATCCTCTTTAAACCCTCTTTTTTCAATGATGATCTCCAGTGACAGATCTTCTTCTTTGAGGCCATCTAAATAAAAAATCGCCCGCTCTATAATAAATGATAAGCTGATTTCATAAACATCATCAGAAAGTCTTCCATATAATTTGATATATTTTTCCTTCTGAATAGCCGATGCTATTATTTTATAGTCCGAATTGCTGATTACATGATCCAGCATTTTATAAAACCTGGCTTTAAGATCCAAATCAAACAAATATTTAAATTCCTTTTCACATTTCCTGATATCTCTAGAATGAAAAACAACATGCTCACTTTTCCACAAGGCCTGTTTAATCTCATTAAAACCAATTCCAATCCTTCTGAAGAAATGATATTCCCACATAAAAGAAAAATTGGGAATCCGGATTAAGATTGCTTAAACCATGACGCCACTTTTGCCTAAGAATAAATTTTATTTCATCCTGAAAATCAATTTACAAAACATTAGTGCATAAAAAAGGCGAGTTGCCCCGCCTTAAATGTTTTCACAACGGAATAATCCTTATTGTGATTTGCTTTCAATACAAATATACAACATTCTTTAACCTATCAAATACGGGAAACCGTTAAAAAATAAATGAACATCTATTTAAGTTTGACGATAATGCTTAAATATGAACCATCCAGAATATGTTATAATTAAAAAATAATCGGATATTGTTTAGTACTAAAGAATTCGCTTAAGTTCGATTCATTTTCGTTCGACAACAAAATATACTCTTATGAAAAAAATATTAGGTCTTGATTTAGGAACGAATAGTATAGGGTGGGCGTTGATTGATATTGACCATGAAAAGAAACTATTGAAAATTGTGGGTCTAGGTAGTCGTATAATCCCGATGGACGGACAGGAATTTTCAAAATTCAATGCCGGACAAAAAATCACGAGTGCTGCCGGAAACAGAACAACGCTGCACCGAGCAAGAATTACAAAGGAACGGTATCTGTTAAGAAGAGACCGCTTGCATTTGGTTTTGAATTTATTGGAAGCATTGCCAGGACATTACAAAATTGAAATTGATTTTGAAAGAAATGGTAAAAAATGCGGACAATTCAAAGACGAAACTGAGCCTAAAATTGCTTATTTACCTACTAAAAATAGCGAGAACAAACGCTCATTTTATTTTGAAGATGCTTTTGAAGAAATGGTGAAGGATATACAAAAAGTAAATCCCGAAATTAAAAATGAAAAAGGCAAAAGAGTACCGAAAGACTGGACAATTTATTACTTAAGACAAAAAGCCCTGAAAGAAAAAATCTCTTTAGAAGAACTGGCTTGGGTACTTCTAAGCTATAATCAAAAAAGAGGAACAGAACTCGATGAAATTGAAAACGAGAATGAGAAATCTGACGAAATAAAAGAGTTGCTGGATTTGAAAGTAATCAGCTCTGATCCAAAATCGGATAAGAACGGTACTTTTTATGAAATAACACTCAACGATGCCGAAAACTTTACCTATAAGGAATATACAAACGAGCAACTTACATTCAAAGATGATATAAAAGAGGTTTTGAAAATTTCAAAATTAGACGATGCCGGAAATATCGAAAAAGAAAAAGTGATATATCAAATCAATGATTTATACAACCTCACTCTTTCAAAAATAGAACACAAAGAAACGGACGACAAAAAATTCAAGCATATATACAATTTCATTTACTCTAACGGTTGGGAAAATGAAAAGAAAAAAGAAAAATGGAACAAACCGTATAATAGTTTAGAAAAAAAGTTAGAAGATGAATCTAAAAAGGAAAATCCTAAAATCTTTTCTGATTTGTTTGTCATTTCCAATAAATACAATTTCAAAGGACAGCCTGAAACGCTCATTCCGAGCATAAAAATACCTGACTTTAACAGTGAAGGAAGCAAAGACTGGACTTTATTAAAAAAGAAAACTGAAAAAGACGCCATTAAGTTTAATATTGATAAAGGATATATAAATGAGGATAACAGTGCTAAATATTATATCTCTCCGAAAATTTATAATGTATTGATAAATGATGCGAAAACTGGCGAACCTACCAAAATTATTGGTGGTTTATTTCAAACCATTGACAGGAAATTTTACCGTGAGGAGCTTCAGCAAATAATTGCTACACAAAAACAATTTTACAAAACATTTGAAGACCAGTCAGTTTTTGAGAAGTGTGTAAAACTTTTATATCCTCATAACGCGGAACACGCAAAAGCATTATTGCAAAATAAAAATGCCCTCGCCCATTTGCTTGTTGAAGATATTTTGCTGTATCAAAGACCTTTGCAACCGAAAAAATCGGAGATTTCGGATTGTAAATATGAAATTGATTATTGGAAAGAAGAGGTTGATACAACGACAGGAGAAGTTACCAAAAGACCTGTCTATAAAAAAGTGGTGTCAGCCTCGCACCCATTGTTTCAGGAGTTTCGGATATGGGATAAAATCCATAACATCAGATTGATACAATTAGAGGCAAAAGATGCAGAAGGAAAATCTGAAACCAATGTTGATATAACGTCCCAGTATTTTAAGCCAGAGGATTATCAGGTATTATTTGAGCATTTCAATAAACGCTCAACAGTTGCAATTAATGATTTTTTGGAGTTTTGCAAGACGCAATTCGGATTAGATATTGGCAAGAAAGGAGAACGGAAAATTTTGTGGAACTATCCCGAAGAAGAAGGATTTAAAGGAAACGAAACCAGAAAAAGCTTTGAAATCAGGTTTAAGAGATGTGGCTTTCAAGATCTTGACAGGTTTATGACGCAAGAAAAAGAGATAGAACTGTGGCATTATCTATATTCTGTCAATCAGAAAGAACGTACATATGAAGATTGTAAAAGTATTAAGTCATTCTTCAACAAATTCTTGAATGGTAGTAACGCCTCAGATGAAATAAAAGAAAAACTGGTAAAAGACTTTAATAATTACCCAAAATTTCCGTCAAAGTATTGTGCATACTCTGAAAAAGCATTGAAGAAAATTCTTCAATTTATAAGGATGGGCGATAACAGCTTTAAAGGGAAGTTTGATATTTCAAATTTTCAATCGGATATAGAAAAGATACAATTTCAAAAAGCAAAAATCCCCGCTTACCTTGAAATCACACAAGAAAAACTGAAGTCACTTAGTGATGATGAGAGACGAATATTAGAAAAAAAACGTCAAAATCTGTATGAAGCTCTCTGGAAATACTCTATCAACAAGCGAATTGATGAAATTTTACAAAAGCTAAAAATTATTGATTTTTCGTCAGATGAGATTGATTATTCTAAAGTGATGAGTATTGATAAAGATAACCTGTCCTTTCCTAAAGGGTTGTTCAACACGTTCAAAACTTTTAATAAGCCCGAAGATTTTACCAATTTGAATTTAACCAAGGCTTCATATTTGGTTTATGGTCGCCATTCGGAATTAGCACAGGCAAAATATTGGGACAGTCCGCAGAAAATAAGAGAGGAAATAAACAAAGAATTGAAACACCATTCTTTGAATAATCCGGTTGCCGAAAAAGTACTAAAAGAAACGATGAAAGTAGTGGCGGATATTTGGGAAATTTATGGTGCATCAACCAAAAATTTCTTTTCTGAAATTCATTTGGAAGTAGCAAGGGAATTGCAAAAGTCCAATCAAGAAAAGAAAGAAATTACCGAACGACAAAAAAATAGCAGGACAGAAAATGAAAGATTGAGAAATATTCTAGAAGAATTTTTAAGTCAATCGCCATATAATGCCAAAAGAGGAAATCAAGACCATTTCGAGCGCTTGAAAATTGTGGAAGAAGGAGCAAAGGGAAGAAGCTATTCAGAGAAAGATTTTTATGCTAATAATATCGAAAAATTTGATAAAAAAGAGATTGAGAGTATTCTGAAAAAGCAAAAAATAAGTAAACCGGATTTTGAAAAATACAAACTTTGGATAGAACAGGGATACCGCTCTCCTTATACCAATAAGCCCATAACACTTACCGACCTGTTCAACGGAAACAAGTACAATATTGACCATATTTTGCCAAGAGCTTCTGTAACAAATGACTCGCTGAATAATAAAGTGGTTTGCGAAGCATTTTTAAACAGGTTTAAGTCCGACAAAACCGCAAGGGAATTTATTGCGCAATTTGGCGGAAAATCACACACTATTTTTGATGAAAATCTAAATAAGAATATCACATTTGAATTGGTGGATGAAGATGCGTATGTGAGTTTGGTAAAAACTCAATTCAGAGATGCTAAGAGGTTCATTTTACTATCAAAAGAAGTTCCTACCGGTTTTACGGACAGCCAGATGAACAATTCAAAGCACATTGCCCGAAAAGCAATGGAGCTGCTCAGTCACGTGGTGCGAGAAGAAGGTGAAGTGGAGTTTCGTTCAAAAAATCTGCTTCCGGTTTCAGGAATGATTACGGATAGGCTTAAAAGGGAATGGAAGTTTAATGAGGTCTGGACAGAGCTTTTAACGCCAAGATTTGAACGATTGAATACACTACACAACTCGGAAGATTTTGGGAAGTATGAGATTTCAAAAAGCGGACACCGATATTTTGATATTGATACCAAATATATTTTAGAACAAAACAAAAATTTTGAGCTGAAAAGATTAGACCACCGGCATCACGCTTTAGATGCTTTAATTGTAGCTCTTTGTACCGAAAACCATGTTCAGTTCATTAACAATATCAATTCCGGAATCACAAATAAAAAGAAAGAAAAAACAGAAGCCATAAAAAAACAAAGAGCAGGAATTAAACGGCAAATAATGTACAGCGAACCCGACAAGGAAAATCCGAAAGAAAAAGTTTGGATTTATATGCTGCCCGGTTCTTTTAGAATGAAATCATCTGCAGGTAACGACAAATCATCGGTTGCAGATATGGATTGGCAAAATAATTATTCTGACGTTGCAAGTAAAGATTACAAAAAAGTAGTTTTAGAAGCACTTTCGCATTGCATCATTTCATTCAAAAATGATTTTAAACTGGTATCAAAATCGTCTAATAGATATGAAAGCTTTTATAATGAGAATGGAAACTTAAGATTGGATAAAAACGGAAAGCCAGTCAAGGAATTTATCAGCCAAAATAATAAGAATCAAAAACATTGGAGCATAAGAAAGGCGTTGCATACCGACAATCCAAGTTCAAAGATAACACTGCAATTTGATAGGCTAAAAATTATAGAGAATACAGGAAAAGCTGAGCTAATAATAGATAACCGAATTAGAGATGTGGTTAAAGAAATTTCAGGAATGCACGACAATAAAATTGGAGAAGTTAAAAAGTATTTGTCTAAAAATCCAATTATTATAGATGAGAAACCTATTGAATATACTGATTTTAAAATTTTGAATATTAAATACAGAAAAAGACAACCTATCACAAATCTTTCTATAAGAACGGGAACTGGGGCTTTATCCACTATAGATGCTGTAAAAGACAGAATCAATAAAGTAGCCGATTTAAAACTAAGGAATGAATTATTACTTCATCTGAAAAATAATGACGATGATATTGACAGGGCTTTTTCTATTGAGGGAATTGATGAATTTAATAAGTGTAGAAAATTCTCCGTAAAAAGACTACCTATCGCAGAAAGTGCTTCACTTAAATTCTCTATAGGAAAGAAAAAAACAAATAATCATAAATGGGTAGAAACAGGAGGTAATTATCATTTTAAAATTGCAAAAAATGATGGAAATATTGATCATGAAACGATTCCCCTTCGATTTGCAATAAAAGATGAAAAAGAAAAAATATTAAACCGAAATAATGATGTAAAAGATACAGATGATTATATAATTCTATCGCCAAATGATTTGGTGTATGTTCCAACTGGTGATGAATTGAATAATAACATTGTAATAGATTTTGCCAATTTGACGAATGAACAAAAGAAAAGACTATACAATGTAAATGACTTTTCTTCGACTTGTTATTTTACCCCAAATAGTATTGCACAGGCAATCATTGCAAAAGAAGTAGATATGCATTATGATGAAAAGAAAAGCAAAATAATAGGTTCATTTGATACAAAAACAGCAAGTCTTGACGGTAAACAAATCAAAGACATTTGCATTAAACTTAAACTGGATAGTTTAGGCAACATCTCAAAAGCATAAAGAATGAACCGTACAGACTTTATCAGATCCTTAGGTTTAGGCACAAGCGGTCTAATCTTACCCGCAAACCCATTAATCAGCATACAATCTGTAAAGATATATGACCGGGGTTTGATACATTATGATTTAAATAAAATCAGGGACAGTATTGGAAAAGTTGAATATAACCTAATATCACATCGATCATGAAAAATATGAAGTTAATGAAAGGAATTAAACCGGGGTCTCAAACTGCATATCAAAAGCACAATTTGAAAGCTTTCAGTTCCAATGAAGATGCTAATGAAGCTTTCGCAAAAGAAATGGCAGCCCTATCACCGACTGAACATCTCCAAAATGTCAATGCCCTTATCCGAAAACTATTTGCAGACGAACTAAGTAGGCCAATGAATAAAAAAATAAGATTCAGATAAGGTATTGACCAAATCAGGAACCTCCCGTGCCAAAGACCTTGCCGACATAGAAGAACTTAGGAGAATAAACAAGTACAGAGATCAATCCTGAGAATAAAACATAGTGCTTATTACCCCCCTGCCCTTAGTGTTTCCAGCGATTTCCAAAATTGATTTTTTGTACAAAATTAAATCGTTGTTGTACAGTTTATGACCTCACATCAGTACGGTCGTTCAATAGGCTCCAGCTTTAGCTGGAGCTAAGATTTTGCTCGTTTTCGGGCTTCAGCCCAACATTCAGAAAGCTATAAGGAACTACATGGGGCTTTAGCCCTATTGATGGAACCTCTCAACTGTCCAGAGGTTTTGCAGCGATTATCAAAAAGAGTTTTTGTACATAATTATATCGCAGGTGTACAGTTTCAGCGCAGTGCCTCCTACTGATTGGCAAATGAAGAGGAGTCCCCCCTGTCCGTAGAGTTTCCATCGATTACGAAAATTGATTTTTCAATACAACAATAATTTGCTGTTGTACAGTTTCAGCGCAGCGCCTCTACGGATAGGCAAATGAAGAGGAGTCTCCAGACTCCTCAACTCCTTCATCTCTTAAGTAGTAATATCAATTAAAGCACATCCGTACTATTCTCGAATCCAGAATAACCTTCAAAATCATCATACTATAAATTTTGTAAATATATTTTATATTTGCATTATATAAATATATTGTATGGCAACTTTTACCAGTTCCCTTCCTGACGGGCTCCTTCAACTGCTTGAAGAGAAAGCAAAAGAACTCTCAATGCCCAAAAATAAGCTGATTGAACAGGCACTCCGGCTTTACCTCGATCACCTGAACAGGGCTTCCTATATCCGTTCTTATAAGCAAATGGCTGAAGATGCCGATTTACTGGCAATAGCCGAAGAAGGCATGGCAGAATATTTTGAGCAACTGGAAAATGAAGCAAGGTGAGCTCTGGTACGCCGATCTGAACCCTGTTAAAGGGAGCGAGCAATCCGGAACCCGTCCGGTAGTAATTGTGAGTGGAAATCTTGCAAACACGTATTTAAGCACGCTGATTTGTTGTCCACTCACAACAAAGCTCAAAGGATATAAGGGCAATGTGTTGCTCATACCTGATGCATTAAATAAACTGCGCGAAAGTTCTGAAATTCTTATCTTTCATATTCGCTCCGTTTCCAAAGAACGGCTGGTTCGTAAAATAGGAACAATATCTGCGGATGAGCTTAAGCAAATTAAGAATGGCTTCGACGATATCTGGAGGTATTAATCCAATAATATCACCATACAAGAGGTAGTACTTTAAGTTTTTGTTCCCATGGCTTAGAGCTACCATCTTGAAAGAGGCCTAAGGGTCCTTTCTTTGGTTTTCCCATACTTGGTGTCTTCTATTCCCTATAATTGATGTTATCACCAACCATCAATATTTCCCCTTGCCAGCCGGAACGCTCATTACCATGTAAACAATTTTAAATTTTCAGGCTTAATGAGTATATTCAAATAGATAACCCATACATATACAGGCAAATAGGAAATATGATTAAAAGAACACTCCTTTTCAGTAACCCGGCCTATCTTAGTCTGCAACAGGATCAATTATCAATCAAACTCCCCCATTTAAAAGATTTGGGTGAAAAAGAATCTCAAAAAACTGTCCCTATCGAAGACATTGGAATTGTACTTCTCGACCATCAGCAAATCACTATTACACATGGTTGCATGGCCGCACTTCTTGAAAATAATGCCGCAATCATTACCTGTAACCAAACCCACCACCCTACCGGTATGATGCTGCCTATAGACGGACATGATATCCAAAGTGAGCGCTTCCGTTACCAGATCGATGCATCTCAACCCTTAAAAAAGCAACTCTGGCAGCAAACCGTTCAGGCTAAAATAATGAATCAGGCCGCTGTACTTGCAGAACGGGACATAGAACATGAAAACATGCTATATTGGGCCAGATCTGTACGTTCAGGCGATCCTGATAATTATGAAGGGCGTGCGGCAGCCTATTACTGGAAAAATGTATTCCCCAAGAAAATAGAATTCTTTAGAGGCCGTGAAGGCGACCCGCCTAATAATCTGTTAAATTATGGATATGCGATCTTAAGAGCCATAGTAGCACGAGGTCTGGTTTGTTCCGGCTTACTTCCCACCTTAGGAATACATCACAGGAATAAGTATAATGCCTATTGCCTTGCTGATGATATCATGGAGCCATACCGTCCTTATGTTGACAGGATCGTATTAAAAATTATCGACAAAGGTGAAAATTTTCTGGAGCTGGGCACATCAATCAAATCACAGCTGCTGGGTATTGCGAGTGTGGATGTACAATTTGACAAGGGCAAAAGTCCATTAATGGTTGGCTTGCAAAGTACCACTTCTTCCCTCGCCAAATGTTATGAGGGTAGCTTACGAAGAATTAATTACCCGGCAATAAAAGCTTTTGGATCAAAATATAAATCAATTTATAATGATCTGGCTGATGACTCTGAAGTAAAGTTGGTAGATGAGCCAGATAAGCCTGAGAGCAGTACAAATGACGATGCTTTACCCTTTTGATCAATGCGTCTAAATGAATACCGGATTTTGTGGATCTTAGTATTTTTCGACCTGCCCACCGAAACGAAAAAGGAAAGGCAGATATACAGCAGATTTCGTAAAGATATTATGCGTGATGGATTTGCCATGTTTCAGTTTTCCATCTATTTGAGGCATTGCAGCAGCAGGGAAAATGCAGATGTACACATCAAAAGGGTGAAGAAAATATTACCACCAAAAGGGCATGTTGGGATTATGACGATCACCGATAAGCAATTCGGCATGATGGAATTATTCTATGGAAAAGACGAAAAAGAGCGCCCGAAAACACCGCAGCAATTAGAATTGTTTTAGAATTTAAAATCCGGAAGCTTAGCAACCGGATTTTTTTAATTCTAATTTTTGACTTAAACTACTGATAATAAATACTTTGAATGCTGGTATGTTGTGGTAAATATCAGTAAATCAAAGAATGAAAGCAAATCACAACTTGTTACTATAAATTATAAGTCCATGCTAGTTGTGGTAAATATCAGTAAATCAAAGAATGAAAGCAAATCACAACCCATGGTTTTCTCGTTCCGTACTCTCGACAGTTGTGGTAAATATCAGTAAATCAAAGAATGAAAGCAAATCACAACACCTCTGTTGGCGTGGTCGCAAATAGAGTCGTTGTGGTAAATATCAGTAAATCAAAGAATGAAAGCAAATCACAACAACACACTACCGTTTTCAATTTACATCGAGTTGTGGTAAATATCAGTAAATCAAAGAATGAAAGCAAATCACAACCCTCCTGAGTGCCATTGGTTAATCCCAAACGTTGTGGTAAATATCAGTAAATCAAAGAATGAAAGCAAATCACAACTCTTTCAGATCCAATATGTAAGCTGTTATTGTTGTGGTAAATATCAGTAAATCAAAGAATGAAAGCAAATCACAACTCGGATGCCGTTGGAACTCTTGGAAGGGATGTTGTGGTAAATATCAGTAAATCAAAGAATGAAAGCAAATCACAACACCGTCAAGTAAACAAAGTTCCTCGAGAAGTTGTGGTAAATATCAGTAAATCAAAGAATGAAAGCAAATCACAACTTGGCAGAATACACCTACACGTGCGCCTTAGTTGTGGTAAATATCAGTAAATCAAAGAATGAAAGCAAATCACAACGCGGAAGAGCCGATTGCAAAACCGGCACAGTTGTGGTAAATATCAGTAAATCAAAGAATGAAAGCAAATCACAACTAACTTGCAGCAGCAGCATAAGCAGCAGCAGTTGTGGTAAATATCAGTAAATCAAAGAATGAAAGCAAATCACAACTGCGGTGGGGGTTCGACAATGGGTTATAAAGTTGTGGTAAATATCAGTAAATCAAAGAATGAAAGCAAATCACAACACGTGTTACGCCCGGCTCGCATGCCGTTGTGTTGTGGTAAATATCAGTAAATCAAAGAATGAAAGCAAATCACAACTCAATATCGAGAAAGCTAAACCAAAGGGAGGTTGTGGTAAATATCAGTAAATCAAAGAATGAAAGCAAATCACAACAGGCTTGACCCTGATTATACCTATGATGAGTTGTGGTAAATATCAGTAAATCAAAGAATGAAAGCAAATCACAACAAACGATCGTTAAGGTATGACATAATACCAGTTGTGGTAAATATCAGTAAATCAAAGAATGAAAGCAAATCACAACTCGTTGCCTACCAGCTAACTTATCTGCTAAGTTGTGGTAAATATCAGTAAATCAAAGAATGAAAGCAAATCACAACTGGGCGCGTAAAACGTTCCCGCTTAGTACGTTGTGGTAAATATCAGTAAATCAAAGAATGAAAGCAAATCACAACGGCGGCGCGACGCAGCCTTTATGTACCTTAGTTGTGGTAAATATCAGTAAATCAAAGAATGAAAGCAAATCACAACAGTAAAAGAAAATGACAACAACATCTACTAGTGTTATGTTAATTCTCAATTGACGGATAAAGTCTTTTCAATTTCACTCGTGCTTCTTTATTTGTGAACTGCCAATTTATTTTACAGATTTTATTATTTCTTTGATTTTGCCAGGCACTAACTTGCGCGGCTATTT
>NZ_JAUXXZ010000062.1 GCF_030684675.1 Daejeonella sp.
TAAATGCCCTTGAGATTGCCTGGGATGGTTCAAAAATTACCCACAGCCAGCCAAAAAGGATCAGTGATGGGGTTATGAGCAACAAGCCGCTTTATCTTGCTTCCCAAGACCTTGCCCTGTTTCCTGTGTATGTTGACAAACCTTTGCCCGGCGATAGTACAGGAAAGGTTTTTCCTGAAAATGGTGCATTTATCCGTGCTTTGGATTATTCCAAATCAAGTGACCTGGCATCATTGAGCAATTATTCAAGAATCAATATTGAAGAGGATCTCCGTATTCATGATGAACCACAAATTGTTGAAATTTCGGATAAAGGTAATCTTATGGCTATGGTAAGAACTACCAAAGGGATTTATTTTACAACAAGTTCTGATTATGGATTAAACTGGAACCCGGTTGAGCCATTTACTGCTTCCGGACCAACAACCTCAAGCCGTTTTTATCTTGGTAAACTTGCCTCCGGAAATTTATTGCTGATTTCAAACATCAGCACTACCCGGAATAATATGACCGCATTCATTTCTGCTGATGGTGGTAAAACCTGGCCACATAAACTTTTGCTTGATGGCAGAGATAATGTTTCCTATCCTGATGCAGATCAAACACCTGATGGAAGGATCCATGTGGTATTCGATCGGGAACGGACCAGCGCTAAGGATATCCTGTATTGCAGGTTTACAGAAGAAGATGTTATTAAGGGAAACACAGATATGGTGTTTAAAACGAGAGTTAATAAATAGTTAATAATTGATAATTGACACCCGATAGCTATCGGGTTGACAATTAGCTAAGAGACTTGCGAAATCGCATGGGCGAGCAGAAAGTCGATTTCGTCAGTCACTTAAATCAATTGCTCCTCTGGTTGGTGTTATCACCAACCTTTATCACCAACAAGGGATGTGTAAATGCATCTGGTACGGTGAGAACACCGACCAGAGGGAATAGGGCCCGCTTTTAGGCGGGTTGTAATCGGCGTGATTCAATTCGGGCTTCAGCCCTACATATTGCAGGTTAGAAAATAACGTAAACCGGTGCTTCAGCGCCGACAACATTTAATCGGACTGAAGCCCGATGGGGGTGTTCCGGTATAAACGGATTATTTTGGGCTGAAGCCTGGAATACCCCCTTGTTTTATACCCCGCTTAAAAGCGGGGCCTATTGAGCGAGTGCGCTAACAGCGGGGCTTGCTTTTTGAAATCAGGAAATAAAATCGTTCACGATACTTTTTAAAAGGATATTTTTAAACATTTAATTTTAACCGGACAGCAATAGTTGTGAAATCAATTCACTTTCAACTGTTTTTGCAACCACTGATCCATATTTTCCCTTTGCTCCGGATACATCCAGTGCCCGGTTTCCAATGCAAGGAATAATGATTTCGGAGCCGTAATCACATTGTATGATGCATACATAGAGGTCGGGGGACAAGTAACATCATTAAATCCCCAGCTATACATTCCCGGAACTTTAAGTAGTCGTGCAAAGTTCACTACATCATAATACCCGGTAGTTTTAACTTTATCAGGAGTGCTGCCGGTATTTACATTATCCTTATTGAACAAATGAGGCCATCCACCTGCTCTGCCAATCATGAATCCCGTCAGATCACTTAGAGCAGGGTAATAGGCACCCAAAAATTTAACTCTTGAATCAAGGGCTGCTGTTACAATTGACAATGCTCCTCCCTGGCTTCCTCCGGTCACACCTAAAGTGCTGCCATCAAACTCAGGAAGAGAAGTTAAAAAATCATTCGCCCTGACACATCCCATGTAAACCCGCTTATAGTAATATCGATCACGATCTTCCAGATTGAAAGCCTGATAGCCTGATAGAGCACCTACGCCAAGATTAGCATAGACGTTCGGATCCATTGTAACCGGAACGCCGTGAATACCAATTTCAAGTGTGATCACACCTTTTTCTGCTGTTGCTACATCCCCATTGTATGGTCTGATTCCGGCTCCAGGAACCCGAAGCAATGCCGGATATTTTCCGGGCTTTTTAGGAACACAAAGTATTCCGTACAATCTGCTGCCCAATCGAAAATTCTGAATATTTACATGGTAAACATTCACCTTCTCTGTGGAACGCTCAGGCAACAAAGTCATTCTGGCATCCATTGGTATCTTCGCCAGATCAGCTTTTGCATTATTCCAGAACTGAACAAAATCATCCGGGTTTACCGCGGCCGGCTTAATTTGCCCCGGATCAAAGCCTACTGTCGCAAGACTGCTATACTTTTTGCCATTTACTTCTGCAGTGACCACGCAGCGATAAAATCCCGGGGTTCTCATCGTTCCAGCCTCAATCGTTGTAAGTCCATTCGAAAGCTGCATTGAATCGCGCTTCTCTGGGCTCATTTTTTCAGGCCCAAGCTCATAAACCACCTTTACATTTTTCAAGGGATTTCCATATTGTAGGACAGAGACATTGAACTTCACCATTTCTCCAACTTTGTAAACCCAGTTCGGATGATCAGGGCCAATAATGACTTTTACATTCTGCTCAACAGGCTGAGCCATAACTGCTCCGGCAAAGAGCATAAGAAAAAGGAGAAAAAAAGCTGATTTTGAATTTTTCATTAGTATATAATTTGTTTTTGATTAATGGCAATTAAATGTGTCAAAACGCAGGCATATGTACGCTCCAATTATCCGTTCTGGTAGAAAATATTTTAATCAAATTCGGCAATAATAGAGTCTAAACCAAATTTTTTTTATTCTGAAAAAATATTGGAAACCTTAATAAAACGAAAGAGAAAACCGGGCTTTATTAAACCGGAAGGAAATCAAAAGAAAAAGATTATTTCCCTTTGGTCATCAGGTACATGAACCACACTCCTACCAGGACAATAAAGCCAAGTATAAACATACCAACTTTACCCTTGCGCTTATCCTGACGCATAACCCAAATCAGGAATCCGGTTAGTGGGATTAAAAAAATCAAAAAGAAAATTATACTTGATGCGCTCATAAATTCTTAAGTAAATCTCGTGTTTAAATATTTATAATCCAGCTACTAATATGATCAAAACTGCAATCTGGCCAATGGCGAGATATCCTGCCCAACGAAATCATTTTTCAGATACTTATGATAACCGGCAATAGCTATCATCGCGGCATTGTCTGTACAATATTCAAACTTCGGGATGTAAATGTCCCAGTTCAATAAAGCTGCAGTCTCGGTCAATGCTCCTCTCAATCCGGAATTAGCTGAAACACCCCCGGCAATTGCGATTGTTTTGATCTGATATTGTGCTGACGCCTTCTTCATTTTATTCAGCAGAATTGAAATAATTCTGTCCTGAACTGAAGCACAAACATCATTCAGGTTTTCCTTTAAAAATTCAGGGTTTTCCTTTAACCTGTCGCGGACAAAATACATGATGGAAGTTTTCAGTCCGCTGAAACTGAAATCCAGCCCTGGAATTTGAGGTTCAGGAAATTTGAATGCATCATTATTACCCAGTTTGGCGTATCTATCAATGAGCGGACCACCGGGATAGGGCAACCCAAGTAATTTAGCAGTTTTATCAAAAGCTTCACCAGCAGCGTCATCTGTGGTCTGCCCAACAATTTCCATATCAAAATAATCCCTAACCAACACAATTTGAGTATGTCCACCTGAAACCGTCAGGCATAAAAACGGGAATTCAGGCTTATTCTCCTCAATAAAATGGGCCAGAATATGTGCCTGCATGTGATTTACTTCAATCAGGGGCAGATTATTTGCCAGTGCGAATGCTTTTGCAAAGGAAGTACCAACCAAAAGTGATCCTAATAATCCTGGTCCCCGGGTAAAAGCTACGGCATCGATATCATTTTTATGTATTTTTGCGACAGAAATGGCTTCATGAACAGCGGGAATTATATTTTGCTGATGAACTCTGGAAGCCAGTTCGGGGATCACCCCTCCGTAATTTTGGTGAACAAGCTGTCCGGCAATGATATTGGAACAGATTTTGCCATCTATACAGATTGATGCGGATGTGTCGTCGCAGGAAGATTCTATGCCGAGGATGATTGCCAAAACGTATATTAAAATTGAATTGAATAATTAAAATACAAATTTATCAAAAAAGCGCTAAAAATAACCCTTTGGATACTGGCAACATTTATAATGTTGCTTACGCTATTGGTTTTTTCACTGCAGTTCAAGACTGTACAAACTTATGTCGCTAAAAAAGCTGCAAACTATCTTTCAAAGGAGCTGAACACTCGTGTTGAGGTAGGATCTTTATACATTAAGCCATTTAAATCAGTAGTACTCGACAGCTTGTATATACAGGATCTTGAAAAAGACACACTATTATTTTCACCGAAATTCATTGTAGATTTAGACTATTTTTCCCTGAGAGAACGAAAGATTACTGTTAAGCTCTTACAAATTGAAAACGGAAAGTTCTTTTTAAAGAAATATAAAGATCAATCGACAAACCTGACTTTTATCCTGAACTATTTCAGCAGTGGCAAAACCACGAAAAAAAAGGTCTCAAAACCATATGATATTACACTTGCTAAGATTGTTTTAAATAATGTCGCATTTAAGTATAAAAACTTCAATAATGTCAATCCTGTAAAAGGGATAAATTTCAATGATATTCTTCTGAGCGGACTGAGTACGACGATTCTGGACCTAGATACAAAATCATATCTGCTGAAAGCAGGAATACGAAATATGACTTTCAGAGAGAAAAGTGGCTTTTATTTGAAGAATCTCACTGCTGATGCAGCAATCGACACGGGCCAGATGGAGTTCAAAAAACTTTTGCTCGAAACTTCGGATAGTAGAATTAGTGATTATCTCTTATTGAAATATTCAAACTTTAAAGATTTCAATAATTTTACCAGCAAAGTATTTCTCAATTCAAACCTCCAAAACTCAAAGATAAATAGCTCAGACATTGCGTATTTTTCTCCTAGCCTTGCCAAATCTTCGATTATCCTGCAGGTTAATGGACAGGTTTCAGGCTTTGTAAACGATCTGAAAGCAAAAAGCCTGATCATACAGAGTGGGCAGGCTACTTATGTTAAGGGCGACTTCAGAATTACCGGCCTTCCGAGCATAAAGCAAATGATGCTCGACCTGGATTTTGACCAGGTGTCAACAAATAAAAAGGATCTTGATCTCATTATTTCCAGGGCCACAGGCAAAAAGAATTCGATGATTCCTCAAATGATTGAAAAATTCGGAACTGTGAATTTCAAAGGCAGATTTACAGGATTTCTCAATGATTTTATAGCTTATGGAGAATTTAAAACGCGTATTGGGCGTGTGGTGACCGATTTGAACATGAAGATCAATAATGCCTCAGTACCCACTTACAGTGGGAATATTAAGGCTTACGACTTCAATCTGGGCGACTTACTGGACCAAAAAAATCTGGGAAGAACCACTTTAACTGCCGACATTAAGGGCAAAGGCTTCAAAATAAATAGCATACAGGAACAAATTAAGGCGAACATAAAATATTTTGATTTTAAGGATTACAGATACAACAATATAAAAGTTGACAGCCGTTTTGTAAACCAAGTGTTCAATGGAAAGATCATTGTAAATGATCCTAATGTGAAACTGGATTTCGATGGCAAAGTAGATCTGAACAAAAGCCTTCCTGAATTCAATTTCGATGCTTCCATAAAAGGTGCTAACCTTCATAATCTTAAACTGATCAAAGACAGTGTTCAGTTTGATGCAGAAGTGAAAACCAATTTTAAAGGTTCAAATCTTGAAAATATTGAGGGAATGGTTGAGCTCACAAAAGTTCACCTGACTAATGCTCAAAACTCTTTTGATATTGATTCGGTGAATCTAAAAGCTATTGGAACCGGACTTACCCGTTCCCTGAATATTGAATCTGATATATTTGATGCAAGTATCAAGGGTCAGTATGATCTGAAAACATTGCCCTCTTACTTTAAATCTGTTGCCAGCAAGTATATTCCTTCTCTCGGCCTGACTTACGTTCAACCCGGAAAACAGAATTTTGAATTTAACCTGAAGATCAAATATTTTGAGCCTCTCAGTATCCTTTTTGCTCCACAATTGAAAATTCCGGAGCAGGCAAACTTTAACGGGAAATTTGTATCAGACTCAAATACTGCGAACCTGAATGGATTCATAAAACTGATTCAATACAATAAAATCAAGGTCAACAACCTGATTATTGACGAAAGCACTTCAGCGGAGGCAATGAACATCTTCATTACATCCGACAGGGTTGACATTACGGATAGTTTGTACATCAAGAATGTCAACATTGCTAATATCTTAAAGAACGACAGCCTGAGTCTAAACGTTAAATTGTCGGACAAGGATGCGATTAACCAGCTCGATTTAAACTCACTGGTAGAATTTACTTCTAATGGAGATCAGCGAATTCAGCTGAGTATTCTTCCTTCGGATGTGATCATCAATAACCAGACCTGGAAGATTCAGGAGAAGGTTAGCTTTAGCTTTGATGATGGCCGAACAAAGGATCAGGAATTCAACCTTCTACGACGCACAAAAATTACAGGTTTCGAATTATTCAGGGATAATCAGATGTTAACCATCAATGGCTATATTTCCAAAGATCCTGCCGATGAGCTCCTGATTGGTTTCAATAACTTCAAGCTGACCACATTTAATCCATTGACTACTCCACTAGGAATTACTTTGAATGGTACACTTAACGGGAATGCCAAACTTGCCGGCCTGGGGCCGAGTCCGAATGTGGAAGCAGAGATTAAAATAGACAGCCTGAATTATAACAAACTGGCTGTCGGAAATATGACGCTAAGTGCCGGACTGGATAATTCCACCAAACTGATCAATGTTAAAATGAATGTTGAGAATAATGGCGAAACTACGATGGATATTGCGGGAACTTATAATGCCAGCGACGATCAGAATAATCTGGATATGAAGCTCATTATGAAAGATAATGAAGTGGCGCTTTTCCAACCTTTCTTGAAAAACCTGGTATCGAACATGAATGGTAAAGTTTCTGCCGATTTAACTGTAACCGGAAAGCTGAACAAACCTCAAATTAATGGAAACCTTAATTTGAAAGATGGAGGTATGACGGTTAATTATTTAAAAACCCCTTACCGCATAACGGACAAAATTGAGGTTGAGAACACTGTAATTAAGCTGAATAATCTTAAAATCAGAGACCATAGAGACAATATAGCCATCGCAAATGGCACAGTAGATATGGCCAATGTCAACAATCCGGAGATCCATATCAATATTGTCGCCAATAACTTCATGGCACTAAATACCACAGCAAAAGATAATCCGCTTTATTTTGGTGTTGCCTACGGAACTGGTGTTTTCAGTTTTAACGGGCCTACAAATGATATGCGGATTATCATTGATGCAAAAACAGAAGCCGGTACCGTTTTTAATATCCCTTTGAATTCCTCCGCAACTGTAAGTAAAACCGACTTCATCACTTTTGTTTCCAGGGACTCATCACTTAATAAGCCAAAAATAACCTCATTCAAAGGGCTTACGATGGATTTTGAATTACAGATTGATCAAAATACTGAAGTTAATATCTTCACCGAACTCGGCAAGTTAACAGGTCGTGGTGATTCCCAGTTAAGTTTGAATATAAACAGTCTTGGTGATTTCGAGATGTATGGGGATTACAATATTAACAGCGGGAAGTTTGCATTTACTGCACAGGATTTTATCAATAAGATTTTTAAAATCAGTGAAGGCGGATCAATTCGCTGGACAGGAAATCCGGTTCAGGCAGCAATTAACCTGAAAGCACTCTATGAAGTAAGGACAAGCTTAGGTCCACTCTATGCTGCTGCAGGCAGACCTTCAATAGACCAGCGTGTTCTGGCAGAGGCAGTAATGAACCTGAGCGGGCCACTTTTAACTCCTAATATTTCATTCGATATCAATTTTCCTGCAGATGCATCTATCAAGGATGAGCTACAATCTTATTTGAGCGACGTCAACAATACCAATCAGCAAGCCTTAAGTTTAATTGTGAGACGTTCCTTCGCGGCGGGTAAAGCAGCAGATTTTGAATTTGCCACTTCTACATTCATCAGTGCCGGAACAGAATTATTTTTTAACCAGTTAAATACGATCCTGACGCAATCACTGAATCTGAATTTTGTGGATCTGAACATTCGTTCTTTGAACGATGCAAGTGCCTCATTCCGCTTTTTGAATGACAGACTTATTTTAACAGGAGGTATTACCGACCGTGCCAATAGCAGCCGTAATTTCTCTGAATTCAATGTAATTGGAGGTGGTAACTCAGTAGCACGTGATGTGGAAGCTCTTTACCTGATAAAAAAGAATGGCGATCTCGTGCTCAGGGCATCAAACAAGATCAATAGCCGCAGCTTCCTGAATAATAACCTGGGCAATAGTGAATATGTAAGTGCAATTGGATTAGTTTACAGAAAAGACTTCGACACTTTTAATGAACTATTAGGAATTCTAGTAGGTAAGCAAAGGAAGGAAGATCGGAATAAAGAAAAGGATACCAGTCCACGGGACAGCACCGCGGCTCTGAAACCAAAAGAACCGGAAATGAAATAGGTAATTACTAGTGTCCGGCTACAATTATTTATTAATAAAGTATGTTTCAATGTCTCTCATTGAAGTGTTTTTGACCGATTATCGAATTAAGCCACATCTTTAATGACCAGCAAAACTGATCTCAAAGCATTGTCATGGTTTGAGGGTTTATTCAATCCAAATGATTAGAATCCAGGTTGGAATTTTTTTTAATGACCGCCCAGGGCGGTCAAATGTTTATAGAACTATATTTATAAGGAGACCCGACCCTGAAGGGGTCGAATGTATTTGAATATCATATACGACCCCTTCAGGGTCGGGAAACGGGGGTTTATGGTATTTCTATAAACATTTGACCCCTTCAGGGTCGCAGAACAAAAACTTTTACCGGAACCTAGTGAATAGAAAATTAGCTATTTTTCATAATGGTATGCCCCATCTTATCACGCTTGGTTTTCAAATACAATTCATTATGAATATTGGATTTTATCTCAATAGGAACATTTGAAATAACTTCCAGGCCATAGCCAATCAGTCCTGAACGTTTGGTAGGATTATTAGACATCAGTTTCATTTTCTTAATCCCGAGGCTCCTTAATATCTGTGCTCCAATCCCATAATCCCTTTGGTCCATCGGAAAGCCCAATTGCAGATTGGCATCCACCGTATCAAGTCCGTTTTCCTGAAGATTATAGGCATGCAGTTTATTGATAAGTCCGATACCCCTACCTTCCTGATTCATATAAATGATTACCCCTTTACCTTCCTTTTCGATCATCTCCATCGCCTTGTGTAGCTGCGGACCGCAATCACAGCGGCATGATCCGAAGATATCTCCGGTGATGCAGGAACTGTGAACCCTCACCAGAATTGGCTCATCTTCTTCCCAACTGCCTTTAATTAATGCAAGATGCTGCTCTCCGGAAGTAATTTGTGTATACGCAACCATCTCAAAATCACCCCATTGCGTAGGTAATTTTACAGATACTTCCTTTTTAATCAAAGATTCGGTTTTGAGTCTGTAAGATATCAGATCCTTGATACTAATGATCTTTAAATCAAACTGTTTTGCGATAATCAAAAGATCGGGTAAACGAGCCATTTCACCATCTTCTTTCAGGATTTCAACCAATACGCCGGCAGGTTCTAATCCAGCCATAGTAGCCAGATCAACAGCAGCTTCGGTATGCCCGGCCCTGCGTAAAACTCCACCATGTTTCGCAATAAGCGGAAAAATATGCCCCGGACGACCTAATTCCTCCGCTTTTGTATCCGGATCAATCAGTGCCAGTATCGTTTTGGAACGATCGGAAGCTGAAATACCCGTTGTACAACCATGTCCGATAAGATCGACAGAAACTGTAAAATTGGTTTCAAAAGCAGCGGTATTATTTCCTACCATCAGTTCAAGCCTAAGTTCTTTACAGCGCTCTTCGGTTAAAGGTGCACAGATCAATCCGCGGCCATGGGTAGCCATAAAATTGATTATTTCAGGAGTGGCATTGGAAGCGGCGGTTAGAAAGTCGCCTTCATTTTCACGATCCTCATCATCAACAACAATAATAACCTTACCCTCTTTTATATCGTTTATGGCTTCTTCTATCGTATTAAACATAATTTTTGAGCTTGATTCGAAAACGGTTTCAGAAAGGATTAGATATTAAATATGAACAATGATCCCGTTTATAATAATTGCAAATTTAGGTATTTTTTTGGCAGCAGGAATTTTGAACAATTCTTTATAGGTCAGGACAATGCAATAATTCAAAAGCGCCTTCAGGCCGGCTGTTGATCCTTCTTTGAGAATATCCGTTTAAACCAGCGCTTGTAAATATCCAGATCGAAAAGAACTGAGTCTACGGTTGCTTTATACGTTAGGAATATCCCGAGGGGTGATAGGCAAATAATGGCGACCCACATTCCCAAAAAAGGCGAAAGTGAGCCCTCTTTGACCGATTTCTCGCCAATTGTTGAAATAATATGGTATATCAGGAAGAACAAGACAGACATGACAACAGGCAATCCCAGACCGCCTTTTCTGATAATTGCCCCCAAAGGAGCACCAATGAAGAAAAGAACCAGACATGACACTGCCATCGTAAATTTCCTGTTCAGTTCGATCAGAAAGCCCCTCAGCCTGACCTCATTGTCCATTTCAAACAACTGCTTACGGTTTAATACGTCCTTTACTGACCTGATCTGATCTTTTGCAGTTTGGAGTGATTGAACTTTTCTGTCCTTAGGAATAAGATCCAGAACATCCTTATAGGCTTTCATGGGTTTAGCCGGGGTCTTTTTGTTAAGTGTATCCAAACGGTAAACCTTTGCAATTTGCGCAAGATCAGCATAGGCAGAACGAAGATTACTGTCGCCCTTCACACTAAAGGAATCGAGATAAAACTTAAGCTGTCTGATATTCATCATTGCATAGTTCGACTTAAACAGCTCTTCATCAGTACGTTTCATTTGAAATCCGGAGAGGTCGAAGCGTTGCTCAGTTTCTTTGAATTCGGTTCGCATAAAGCGTTGACGTGGATTGTAAACTCCGGCTGAGCCGGGAGTCTCTTCAAAACGCTTTCCATTCTTGAGCTTCAAAACCAAAAGCTGATCATCATCAGTGGTAAACATCTGGCCTTCTTTTGCCATCAGTACATTGATGTTACCGCTGCTTGTATTTCGTTCATAAATTAAAACATCATGGAGGGTTTGGTCGGGATCCTTTTTCTGAACCCTGATCGCATATCCGGGGATACTGGTATTAAAAATACCTTCATTTATAAGGAATGCTGCCTTTTGGTTGCGCACATCATACAATAAGGAACCCATCTTTAAATTCGCTTTAGGAAGCCAGTAATCTGAAAAAAGGAAGGCGGCAAGGCTGAGCATGCCTACTACAATAATTAGGGGCATCATGGCTTTTTGGAGCGAAATTCCGGCTGACTTGATCGCAACCAGTTCATAATTCTCGCCCAGGCTGCCGAAGGTCATAATAGAAGAAAGGAGGATAGCCAGGGGCAGAGCCATAGCTACATTAGTTGCTGATGCGTAGACCAGCAATTCTAGGATTACATACCATTCAAACCCTTTTCCAATCAGATCATCGATGTATTTGAATAAAAATAACATCAACAAAATGAACATAACAATGAAAAAGGTAACGATAAAAGGCCTTAAAAAGGCCTTCAATACCAATAAGTGTACTTTCTTCACATTGTAAAAATAGAGAAAATTAATCTCTATGCACCCAATACACTAATCAAATATTGTATCTGATTATCCCAGATCAGTTTACGATCCTGGATAGTATCCTCTGTAGCAAAGTCGGTTATGGCTAAAGCAACGTCATTGGTTAGTTCATCCTGAACAATTTCCATTTCGAAATAACAATGAGGCTCATCGTCTATCCACTTAAATTTCACCAGTTTATTTTCTTTAATGGAAAGCAATTTTGCTTTTTGCTGTTCGCCATCCCAGGTAAAGGTATAGACCTGATCTCTATAAGTAACATCATCTGCGAACCACTGTGCGAGGCCATTGGGTTCGTTCAGAAATCCGAACAATATTTTAGGAGATGATTTTACTTCATACTCTACATTAAACTTTATCTTTTCTGCCATTCCACTACTTTATTAATATTCTTAGTGAATTATTTTCACCAATTTTTCTAAAGGAAAGTAATTTCCTCTATATTTGCAACTCTGTTTTGAACCGGGATAATATATAACACTATTTGTGCCAAAACCATCCAGAATTATTTCGGGATTTGACACAATATAAAATATTTATACTCAAAGAAAAAACAAATTTGGCGGGGTATCCGCCCGATAGCGGAGTAGGATTCATATCCGCCCAAGGCGGACGGAGTTCGATAATAAATGTGAAATATAAATAGAATGGCGGGGTAGCCGCCCGATAGCGGAGTAGGATTCATATCCGCCCGGGGCGGACGGTAGTTCGATACTTAATGTAAAATAAAATAGTACGGCGGGGTATCCGCCCGATAGCCGAATAGGATTCATATCCGCCCGGGGCGGACGGAGTTCGATAATAAATGTGAAATAAAAATAGTACGGCGGGGTATCCGCCCGAAGGCGGAGCAGGATTCATATCCGCCCGGGGCGGACGGTAGTTCGATACTTAATGTAAAATAAAATAGTATGGCGGGGTATCCGCCCGAAGGCGGAGCAGGATTCATATCCGCCCGGGGCGGACGGTAGTTCGATACTTAATGTAAAATAAAATAGTACGGCGGGGTATCCGCCCGATAGCCGAATAGGATTCATATCCGCCCGGGGCGGACGGAG
>NZ_JAUXXZ010000070.1 GCF_030684675.1 Daejeonella sp.
AACGCTTAAAGGTTTCATTAAAATAACGCACCTTGCGTTGCTGAACTGTTAATCTTTCATATTCACTGACTGTTGCCATCTCATTTTGGTTTATTGTTTATAAACCTCTATTTTCGGTCAACATATTCAGGCAAGGACAACAAGGACAATGGACAATGGAGAGTTGAAAGTGGAGAGTGGAGAGTTGAAAATTATAGTTAGCATGGACATTTAATTAAAATGAATCACAATCTTCAAACAGATAATTGAAACTGAAAAAGGATCGTTCATATCCCCCTTTGGTCCATAGGACTCCTTCGGAGAGGGGCGCGCGCGGGCCTTGAGTGTTTTGGAGGGGGAGGATTTTTCAATCAAATCCTCCCCCTGCCCCCTCCGAAGGGGGACAAGCATGACGCACAAAAAAGTGGACAATTGACAATTAGTGTCAATAACAAAAGGGTTCTTCTCCACCCTGGACGGATTGGGATGACAGTTGAAACCCGATAGCTATCGGGTTGAAAATGGGAAATAGGAAATGGGGAAGATCTTTTAATTGAAGCACGATGTCATCCCGACGCAGGAGGGAACTTAGCCAAGGTATAAAGAGTAATTTACAGACAACTGGCAACCCGATAGCTATCGGGTGATAACTGAAAACTAATACATGGAGATTATCTTCTGGATCAGCCTATTCATCATATTCTATACCTATCTGGGTTATGGCTTCATATTGTATTTAATGCTACTCATCAGAAGAATGATGAGGGGTAAACGGCCAGAAATTTTCTATGCCTGGGATGATCTACCAACATGTACATTGCTTATCGCAGCATATAATGAGGAAAACTTTATATCTGAGAAAATCAGAAATACTCTGGCACTTGAGTATCCCGATGGGAAACTTGAACTGATTTTTATTACCGATGGTTCGACTGACAGAACTCCGGATATCTTAAAGGAATACCCACAAATTAAGTTGCTTCACCAGAAAGAAAGAAAAGGAAAGGTTGCGGCTATGCACCGCGCCCTGGCCTATGTTAAAACAGAGATTATCATTTTTACAGATGCCAATACCGAATTGAACAAAGATGCGCTCTGCAAAATTGCCCGTCATTATGCTGATGAAAGTGTGGGTGCTGTTGCAGGCGAAAAACGTATAAAAGTTAACGAACTAGCCGATGCAAGTACCGCAGGTGAAGGGTTTTACTGGCAATATGAATCTATCCTGAAAAAGTGGGACTCAGAACTATATTCCACAATAGGTGCGGCTGGTGAACTTTTCAGCGTCCGAAGCTATTTGTATGAGGCAGTAGAGAATGACACTATACTCGATGATTTTATGATCTCCATGCTAATCGCCGTAAAAAGTTATCGCATTATTTATGAACCTGAAGCCTATGCCTTTGAAACCGCTTCCGAGAATATAACAGAAGAATTAAAGCGAAAAATTCGTATTGCGGCGGGGGGGATACAATCTATACTTCGGCTGAAAGAACTACTCAATATTTTCAGGTTTGGCACATTGAGTTTCCAGTACATCAGTCATCGTGTTCTACGCTGGACCATTAGCCCTTTCCTGCTTGTCTTAGTTCTAATTTTTAATATTTTGATTCCGATTTATAATGATAATCCTATCTATTCTCTTTTACTTTTGGGACAAGTAATTTTTTATCTGCTTGCTTTGTTTGGTTTGATTTTTGAACAAAAATATATAAGGATTAAACTGTTTTTCATCCCATATTATTTTTGTGTAATGAATTATGCAGTAATGGCTGGAATAAAGCGCTATTGGGGCAGACGGCAAAGTGCCTTATGGGAAAAGGCTAAAAGAAGGAGCTAAGCATCTGTTTATTAGATATTTATATACTATTTTTCTTCATTCGGTAAATTTGTTCATTAGAGTTTTATGTTCAATTCTAATCTTCCTCCAAAACCAAGTTCAATTATTTTTTGAAGTGTCGAAATACGAGCTTCTTTTACATTGTTCTCAATTTTTGAAATATAGGATTTTGTCGTCCCAACTTTTTCTGCAAGTTGTTCTTGTGTCATTCCCATTTCTAAACGTGCATCGTGAATTAAAGCTCCTATTTTGAAGTTTTCATAACCTGCTTCAAGGTTGTCACGATCTTTTGTTCCACGCTTGCCATAGTTTTTCTCTTTGAATTCCTCAAGAGTCATTAAATTTTTCGTTTTCATATTCTGCTTTTATTTTAAGTGCCCTTTCAATTTCTTTCTTTGGTGTCTTTTGGGTTTTCTTTTGAAATCCGTTTGCTAAAACAACCAATTGTCCTTGGTCAAAAAAACATCCCGATAGCTATCGGGACTAAAAATATCACTACCTAGCTGTACTCGGATTTCATAAAGTCCGTCAGTGTTCTCAATATGTTTGAGATAAGTTTCTGGAACTCTCTGTAAGTCTTCAACTAAGTCGAAAGTCCAAACAATTTTTGCTTTTACCCTTTTTGTTTGTTTGTCGAAAAAGTCTTGAAAGTAATTCTTGTAAAACGTAATCTTTCTATGCTTCTGATTTTTGTCCACTATGCAAAGATACGAATGTTTCCCTAAAGTGAAACAATGAATTCGTTTTATTTTTGTGAATTGTCCTCTTTTTGGGTTCTCAAAATCGCATATAACATATATCTTAATGAACTAATTGATTGATCTAAAAAGATTTTTTAGATATCGATGAAAACTGCTCTTTAGAATTTGAGAAAAAACATATTGGAAATTCTTAAAAATAAAGTCAATTTGCAAACAGGAATCAGGTATCGCTATTCAATAAAAAACAAATTACCATTTAAATTTTTTATTTGATCCGACAAACCTGATAGCTGATTATTGAGGCTCTCAAACATGTTAAAACCAGAAGAAAGAGAAAAAGTTCTGTTTTCATTCAATGATACCGGAGTAGATTACCCCGGCCCAACAAATTATTGCGAGCTCTTCAATCTGGCTGCTTTAGCAAATTCAAAACGAACTGCTGTTGTTTTTGAAAATGAAAGTCTAACGTATTCTGAACTTAACATCCGGACAAATCAGATAGCCAACCATTTGATATCAAAAGGAGTCAAAAAAGACGATTTAATTGGTATCTGTCTGGATCGATCCACAGAGATGATTAGCGGAATACTCGGCATAATGAAAGCCGGTGCTGCGTATCTGCCAATCGACCCCGAATATCCTGCGGAGCGAATCAGTTTCATGCTGGCAGATTCAGATCTGAAACTTATTCTGACAGATCAAAATACGAGCAAGAATTTCGAAATATTCAATAAACCCGGCCTGGAGGCCATAATACTCGATTCTGAACAAGGTTTACAACAGAGCCCAACAGCTGACCCAGAGATAGGGATCTCCCCTGATGACCTTGCCTATGTAATCTATACATCCGGTTCAACCGGCCGTCCAAAGGGGGTTATGAATGAACACAGGGGCCTGGTTAACCGATTGAACTGGACACAGAGTTTTTTTAATCTGGGGCAGAATGACGTTGTTCTGCAAAAAACCACTTTCTGCTTTGACGTTTCAGTATGGGAATTGCTATGGCCCTTAATGGTTGGAGCAAAACTCGTTATGGCAAAACCCGGCGGACAAAAAGATAGCCAATACCTCGAAGAACTAATTGATAAACAAGAGGTTACTACAATCCATTTTGTGCCCTCCATGCTCGAAATTTTCCTTCTTGGTATCCGGGAAGGGAGCTGTAAAAGTATTCGACGGGTATTGTGTTCAGGTGAGGAGCTTTTTCCACACCAGCTTTCCCTTTTTGGGGAAAAATTGGGACATGCGGGATTATTCAATTTATACGGACCTACTGAAGCTGCAATTGATGTGACTTGCTGGCCGGCCCCACTGAATGCAAAAAAAGTTTACATCGGCAAACCTGTCGCGAATACAAGCATCTATATTCTGAATAAGAATCAGGATCCATGTGCTATCGACGAAGAAGGCGAATTATATATCGGAGGTGTGCAGGTTGCTCGGGGTTATTTAAACCGGCCGGAGCTCAATGCCAGCCGTTTTCTGAAAAACCCTTTTGCCATTAATGAACATAACCGCCTTTATCGCAGCGGCGACCTTGCCCGATGGCTTGAAGATGGTACCATTGAATACCTCGGGCGTGCAGATGAGCAAGTAAAGATCCGTGGGTTCAGGATTGAACCTGGTGAAATAGAAAATGTCATTCTGGAGTTTGGTGGAATAAGACAATGTCTGGTTCATGTAAAAGAAGACAATAATTCTGAAAAGAAACTGATAGCTTATCTCGTAGGTTCTGAAGGGAAATACGATAAAGAAAAATTACAGGAACACCTAAGATCAAAATTACCGGAATACATGGTTCCTGCTCTTTTCATTGACATTCCTGAACTGCCCTTAAGCAGCAATGGGAAAGTCGACCGAAAAGCCCTGCCTCTTCCTGGTATAGAGCGACCTGATCTTCAGGTACTTTATAAGGCTCCATTTTCAGAGACAGAGAAATTGCTGGCAAAGCTCTGGGCATCTGTTCTAAGTCTGGACAAGGTTGGGGTAAACGATAATTTCTTTGAACTTGGAGGAAATTCACTGCTTGCACTTCGTTTTGTAGCAATGCTGAAGCAACAACACCAACTCAATCTTCCGGTCACACGGCTTTATCAGGATCCATACATCAGCAAGGTCGCTTTATATCTTGGTGGTAAAACAAGTACGCAAAGGTCAGAAACAAATAGGAACGGCCCATCAGGCACCGACATCGCAGTTATAGGAATGTCAGGCCGTTTCCCGGGGGCCTCCAGTATTGAGGAACTGTGGGATGTTTTGCAGTCGGGTAAAGAAACTACAAGCTTTTTTAGCGATGAGGGACTCGACCCGACCATCCATCCAGAATTAAGCAAAAACCCCAATTATGTTAAAGCCCGTGGGGTATTGGAACAGGCAGAGTATTTCGATGCCCGCTTCTTCGGGATGAACAGCAGAATGGCAGAACTGATGGATCCACAGCAACGGATATTTTTGGAAATTGCCTGGGAAGTGCTGGAAAGTACCGGCCATCTCCCCGAAAGATATGATGGAAAGGTTGGTGTTTTTGCAGGTAGCGGCACCAATACTTACTATCTCAACAATATACATACCCGTCCTGATCTGATTGCCGCAGCCGGAGCATTCCAGGTTTCCACGCTGAATGAAAAAGATTATATCGCAATGCGGACTGCCTTTGAACTCGATCTCAAAGGCCCGGCAGTCAGCGTTTATTCTGCCTGCTCAACTTCATTGCTTGCCATTGCTCAGGCGGTTGAAAGCCTGAGAAAAGGACAATGCGATGTGGCTCTTGCCGGTGGGAGTTCGCTTACTGCCCCAATTCGAAGCGGGCATTTATATGAGGAAGGTGCAATCCTGAGCAAGGATGGACATTGCCGGCCATTCGATGCCAATGCAAGTGGCACTGTTTTCAGTGATGGTGCAGGCGTGGTACTATTAAAGAACCGTGCCGATGCCGAACGCGATGGAGATACGATCTATGCGATTATTAAAGGTGTCGGACTGAATAACGACGGCGCCATGAAAGCCAGTTTTACAGCTCCAAATGCCGGAGGACAAGCAGATACGATCAGCATGGCTATTGCCGATGCAGGGATTGATCCTGCTACCATCAGCTACGTTGAAACCCATGGTACTGCAACCCCTCTTGGCGATCCGATTGAAATAGAAGGCCTAAAAATGGCTTTCGGCTCTCAGGATGAAAAGCAATTCTGTGCCCTTGGATCTATAAAAAGTAATATGGGACACCTGACTCAGGCGGCCGGGGTAGCGGGCTTCATTAAAACTACACTGGCTCTGCATAAAAAACAGCTCCCTCCCTCTCTTTTCTTTGATCGGCCAAACCCTGATATCGATTTTGAAAACAGCCCTTTTTATGTCAATGATAAACTCAGCTCCTGGGAAAGCACTGAAAAAAGAAGAGCAGGAGTCAGTTCTTTTGGTGTTGGGGGAACCAATGTCCATGTCATTCTTGAAGAGGCCGGGCAAACAGAACGAAAAACTGAGGCTTCTTCCAAAGCACAGCTGATCAACTGGTCGGCGAATTCTGAAGAAAGTCTGAACCAATATGCTTCGAAACTCCTTGATTACCTGAAGAGAAATCCGGAAATGAAGCTCAGTGATATTGCATGGACACTGCAGTCTACCCGCCGTGATTTTGCACAGAGAAGATTTATTATTGCAGACGATGCCGCTGATCTGGCTCAAAAACTAAGCGAAGACCTTAACAAGGTTTCCGACTCCAAAGTATTAAAAGAAAGTGCAACAGAACTTGCATTTATATTCCCCGGACAGGGTTCACAGTACCAGAACATGGGCGCAGGTCTCTACAATCAGGAAAAGATTTTCAGAGATGCAGTGGATGAATGTGCCAATCTGCTCATGCCCTGGTTGAAAGTAGATATCCGAAATATTCTGTATGCTGATCCGGCAGAGGAAGAGAAGATTCATAATACGCGATACACGCAGCCGGCCTTATTTGTTACTGAATATGCGATGGCGAAGCTCTGGATCAGTTGGGGAATCCGTCCGGTGGCTTTATGCGGTCATAGCATCGGCGAATTTGCAGCAGCTCATCTGGCTGGAATTTTCAGTCTGGAAGATGCCCTTAAACTCGTTTCAGAACGAGCACGTCTTGCAAGTGAATTAGAAGGGGGAAGTATGCTGGCCGTTAAAGCCCTGCCCGAAGAAATTGAAAAACAATTAACAGGGGATTTATCTATTGCAGCATATAACAGTCCTGATTTGAGTGTGGTCTCAGGACCATCAGATCAGATTCAGATTTTTTCAGCAGAACTTCAGGCAAAAAGTATCCCAAACCGACTGATTAAAACAAGTCATGCCTTTCATTCGTCTATGATGGACGGAATGAAAGAAAATTACAGCAAGGTGGTGCATACCGTTTCTCTGAATCCTCCTAGAATTCCTTTGGTTTCTTCGGTTACCGGCAAATGGATGTCTGAAGCCGAAGCCTGCAGTACTAGCTACTGGATTAATCAGATTCGTTTACCGGTACGTTTTACCAATACAATCAGTACATTGTGGGAAGAACCAACACGCTTGTTGCTGGAAGTAGGCCCGGGTAATGCAGCTGCTACCTTCGCAAAACAACAGTCTAAGGGAACAAACCTCAATGCAATTGCCGGTTTTGAAGATAGAGTCGATTCTGAGTATGCTTCAGTCCTTAGATCTCTGGGGAAACTCTGGCAAAATGGAATTATTCCTGAATGGAGGAACCTATATGAAGGGTATCCCCAAATTATTAACCTGCCAAATTATGCATTTGACCGCAAGCGATGCTGGGTTGAACCGGGGCAGACAAATTATTCAACTCCCCGAACCATCGCCGTACAGGAAAATCAGGAGAATAATCAGGCTAAAGAAATAAATCTCAGCAGGAAAGATATTCTGATCCAAAAAATAAGCCGCATTCTGGAAAGTGCATCAGGCATAGAAATGAAGGATGTTAATCCGAACCTTAATTTTATAGAGATCGGTCTCGATTCCTTACTTCTGACCCAGGTCGCGATTACACTCAAACGGGAATTTTCCCTTCCTATCAGTTTCCGCCAACTGAATGAAGATCTGAATACCTTGAACTTATTGGCAGATCATTTGGACGCAGGACTTCCGTCAGATGCATTCCAGAATGCTGCTTTTGTTGAAACCGGTCCGGAGGCTGAGATAAACCGCCAGATCACTGAACTGAATAGCAAACTGGATCTTATCCGCTTTGGCAAGCTCAGTCCGGCCGGCCTGAGCCCAGAGGAAGAAAAAGAAATTAAAAAGCCATTTGGAGCGAGTCCAAGAATTGAGAAACAAAGTCTGGAATTAAATCCGGTTCAAACCAGCTTCTTAAATGATCTGATTGGGCGCTACAACCGGAAGACACGGGGCAGTAAAGAGTATACACAGAAGCATAGGGCTTATATGGCTGATCCACGGGTAGTTTCGGGATTCAGGCCGCTAACCAAAGAGATCATTTACCCGATCGTCGTCAAAAAATCCAAAGGCAGCAGGATTTGGGATCTCGACGACAATGAATATATTGACGCATTGAACGGATTTGGTTCCAATATGCTCGGTTTCCAACCTGATTCAGTTTTAAATGCGATCAGGGATCAGATGGATAAAGGCTATGAGATCGGTCCACAGCATGAACTTGCCGGTGATGTTTGCAAACTTATCTGCGAATTTACCAATTCAGATCGTGCAGCACTTTGCAGTACCGGTTCTGAGGCGGTTTTAGGAACCATACGTATTGCCCGCACCGTAAGCGGCAGGTCGCTCATTGTTGCCTTTTCGGGATCCTATCATGGAGTTTTTGATGAAGTGATTGTCAGGGGCACAAAAACATTCCGCTCCATTCCGGCAGCAGCGGGCATCATGCTGGAGGCTGTACAAAACATGCTCATCCTTGATTATGGGACGGAGGAAAGCCTGAAAATTATTCAGGAAAGGGCCCATGAGCTTGCCGCCATTCTGGTTGAACCGGTCCAAAGCCGGCGCCCGGATTTCCATCCGATTGATTTTTTAAAGAAAGTCAGAGAGATTACAGAGAAAAGCGGAACAGTTTTGATATTTGATGAAGTAATTACAGGCTTCAGGATGCATCCTGGTGGTGCGCAGGCTCTCTTTGGCATCAAACCCGACATTTCATCCTATGGTAAAGTGATCGGAGGTGGTCTGCCAATCGGAGCGATAGCAGGCAAGAAACAGTTTATGGATGCGCTGGATGGCGGCTTCTGGCAATATGGGGATCAATCTGTACCTGAAGCTGGAGTAACCTATTTTGCCGGTACTTTCGTCAGACATCCTTTGGCATTAGCAGCGGCTAAAGCATCATTGGAATATTTCAAATTAAGGGGGCCAGCCCTGCAACAGGAACTTAGTCATAAGGCTGTGGGACTGATGAGCAGATTAAATTCCATCTGTCTCCAGTTAAAAGTGCCGATTTCAATTGTTGGTTTTGGATCTATGTGGAAAATCCGATTCGATGAAGAAATCCCATATAGCGAACTCCTCTTTACACTGATGCGGGAAATAGGCATACATATATGGGATGGATTTCCTTGTTTTGTTACCGAAAGTCATACCGGAGCCGAGCTTGATTCCATTATTGAAGCCTTTGAAGATAGTTTGAAACAGCTGATTTCTGCCTGTTTTCTGGAATCAAAAAAGAATTATTCTCCCGATATTAGTATAGAAAAACCGGAAAATGAACCTCCAGTACCGGGAGCAAGATTGGGAAGAGACCGGGAAGGAAATCCTGCATGGTTTATCGCAGATCCCGAAAATCCAGGCAAATACTTACAAGTAAAACACAAGGAATAATACAATGCAAGAATCGGACTACAACTTTCAACCTGTTGAATTTGATCCCTTTGCGGGTCCTGAGATCGAGAATGTTGTTCCGGCTACCGAACCTCAGGCCGAAATTTGGGCTTCATGCCTGATCGGAGGTGAAGAGGCAAACCGTTCATATAACGAGTCGGTTTCCCTGATCCTTCAGGGTGAACTGAATTATCCTTCACTTGAAAAATCACTACAGGATCTTTTTAAAAGGCATGATGCCCTAAGATCAGGTTTCAGTGCAGATGGTAAACAATTATGCATTTTTTCAGAAGGCAAGCTTCAATATAATTATCAGGACATCAGCGGCACTGATCCTGATCGTCAAAAAGATTTAATCGATCAGTTTCTGGTTGAAGATGCTAAGACATCTTTCAACCTGCTAACAGGTCCCTTATTCAGGGTTAAGCTCTTCAAACTTGCAGAGGATAGCCATCATCTGACTCTTTCAAGTCATCACATCATCTGTGATGGCTGGTCGATCAGTATCATCATGCAGGATTTAGGGAAACTGTATTCCGCTGGTTTAAAATCTGAAATTGCAGAATTACCTGTGGCTCCTACCTTTGCCGATTACGCGGTAAAACAAAGGGCATTCCAGCAAAGTGCAGACTATAAGTCAATTGAATCCTTCTGGATGAAGCAGTTCATGGATGATGTACCCGAACTGGATCTACCGACCGATTTTCCGCGCCCCGAATTCAGAACCTACAAAAGCCATCGTGATGATTTTGTATTAAAGCCTGATTTGATCAATGCGGTTAAAAAAATGGGGGCGAAATCAGGTTGTAGCTTTGTAAGCGGCATGTTGATTGCTTTTGAAGTGTTCCTTCATCGTATATCCGGTCAAAGTGATATCATTCTGGGTGTTCCATCTGCTGGACAGTCGGAAGAAGGTTATAATGGCCTGGTTGGGCATTGCGTCAATATGCTCCCTCTCAAAAGTCATCATAATGGCGATTTTACTTTCCTGGAATTCCTGAAAATCAGAAAATCAGCAATATTTGATGCTTACGAAAATCAACAATATACTTTCGGAAGCCTTCTTAAAAAGCTGAATATCAGCAGGGATGCCTCACGTGTTCCTCTTATCCCGATAGTATTTAATATTGATATCGGGCTGAATGAGGGTGTAAAATTCGAAGGGATAAAGCATGAACTCCTCATTAACAAAAGGGAATACGAGAACTTTGAAATATTCTTAAATGCAAGTGGCTCAGGTGATTCACTAATCCTTGAATGGTCATATAATACCCAACTATTCAGTGCCGAAACCATCAGGGGAATGATGGAGGATTTTACTGAACTGCTGCATCAGGTGACTGAAAATCCTGAAATAAAGATCCGGGATATTAATACCAGTGGATCGGGGGATACTTTTGAATGGAATAACACCGATACGATTTACCCTAAAGACAGCTCCCTGCATAAACTGATCAGTCAGAAAGCCAGAGAGTATCCCCAAAAAAATGCAGTTAGTTTCAGGAATAAGAATATCTCCTATCAGGACTTGAACGAAAGAGCCAACCGTTTAGCAAATCTTTTAATCAATCAGGGAATAGCAAAAGGTGACAGAATTGCCCTGGCGCTCGACAGATCTGAAGAACTGATCATCGCCCTGCTCGCCATTATGAAATCAGGTGCAGCCTATGTACCACTTGATCCCGCCTATCCGAAAAAACAAATTGAATACATGCTGAAAGATTCTTCAGCAAAAATATTACTGACTTCAAGTGCTTATCAAAATAAATTATCTTCTGATAGCGAAGAAATTATCCTTGATGATGTTCAGAATGAACTAGAGGAATGTTCTAAAGAGGATCCGAATGTAGCTGTAAATGGTTCTGACCTTGCTTATGTAATTTATACATCAGGATCATCTGGCAAACCAAAAGGAACCCAAATCGAACATCATAGTTTGGTGAATTTCCTCTTCAGCATGCAGAAAGTACCGGGCATCAGTCCTGACGACCGCCTTCTGGCAGTCACGACAATTTCATTTGATATTGCCGGGCTCGAACTTTACCTACCGCTCATCAGTGGTGCCGAATTAGTTCTGGCTGATTCAGAATCAATTAAGGATGGTCGTCTTCTGCTGGTTCTGATCAGGACTGAAAAGATCAGTATCATGCAGGCAACACCATCCTCCTGGAGAATGATACTGGATGCCGGATGGAATGAAGCAATCAACATCAAAGTACTTTGTGGAGGTGAAGCCTTATCCCGGGACCTTGCCGGAAGTCTGAAGGAAAAGTGCAGTTCCCTTTGGAATATGTATGGTCCGACGGAAACCACTATCTGGTCAACCCATAAACAGATCAGCAACTTTGATCAGACAATAACAATCGGCAGACCGATAGCCAATACTCAGGTATACCTGCTCGACCAATACCTTAAACCGGTTAGGAAGGGAGGCACAGGCGAGATCTATATTGCCGGAGATGGACTGGCCAGAGCTTATCTAAATAATCCGGGTTTGACAGCGGCAGCTTTTGTTAAGGATCCTTTTTCAGATCAGTCCGATAAAAAAATGTACCGTACCGGTGATCTTGGTAGATACACAGCAGAAGGTGAGATCCAATGTCTTGGAAGGATAGATAATCAGGTTAAAATCAGGGGGCATCGTATTGAACTTGGGGCAATAGAAGAATCGCTGCTAATGCAGAATTCGATAAAGGAAGCTGTTGTAATTGCAAGGGAAGACCTTCCGGGTGATAAAAAACTGGTAGCCTATATTGTCCCTGAACATATTGAAGGGAACCGTAAATCGCCCTCATGGCAGGAAAGATGGGAAGATCTTTATAAACGGGGAATTCAGTCTGAAAGTGAGCTAAGCATAAGTGAACAGCAACTCGACATTGCGGTTGCACAGGAAATAAGCGGCAGGACTGATATACGGGAGGAGGTTGAAGAATGGCTAAAGCAATCGGTAGACCGGATCAAAGCAATTAATGCTAAAACAGTAATGGAGCTGGGTTGCGGTGCCGGACAGCTGGTATTCGAACTTGCTCCCTTCGCTGAAAGTTTCATTGCTACAGATTATGCAGAAACTGCGATCGAGAAGTTAAAAGAAAAACTTAGCGCTGACCCTGAGAAATGGGAAAACGTAAGTGCAATTACCGCACTGGCCGATGATTTCTCTTTTGTCAAAGAAGATACTCTGGATCTGGTAATCATTAATGGGGTTGTTCAGTATTTTCCGGATGCCTCATACCTGGTGAAGGTTATTAAAGAGGCCTGCAGGGCAATAAAAAATGGAGGATGTATTTACATTGGCGACATGCAGGGCAAAAGTACTTTGCCAATGTATCATGCTTATGATCAGTTAAACAGAACTGATGAAAACCTGAAAATTTTTGAATTTAAAAAGATATGTGACCGCCGGGTTAAGCTTGAAGATGAGCTGGTTGCCGATCCGGGATTTTTCTATAAACTGCCTGAACTGATTCCTGAAATAAGTGGCGTGAATGTTCAATTAAGGAAGGGGAAGCATATAAACGAAACGACCAAGTATCATTATGATATCTGGTTGTATGTTAATGCTGAATCTGCAAGTATAAAGCCAGATATTCAGATCAAATGGCAAGCTGGAAATAGTATAGACTGGATAAAAAATGAGTTAAAGAAATTTCCAGGGAAGGTTGTCAAGCTTCATAAAGTGTTCAATATAAGAACGATAAATGACTATTCCCTTCAGCAAATTCTTAACAATATTGCTGATGATGCATCGGTAAAAGATGCCAAAACCTTATTGGCTTCAGCTCATGAAGGCCTGACTCCGCATCCTTTCTGGAATCTGGGAACCGAAATGGGGTATATCAGTCATGTACGCTGGACGAATGATGGTGCAGATGGCTGCTTTGACGTGATATTTATTCCATTTGAAAAGTCTGACAGGCTTCCGGAAGCAGGGGAGATTCTAAGTCCGCTTAAGGATTCAGCATTTGATTATGCCAGAGACCCCTATTCAGGTGAACTAACTGCCTCAGCGGATCAGCTGATGGAGTGGAAAGAAGGCCTGAAAGAATTACTGCCTCTCCAAATGATCCCGGCTGAATTTGTGCTGCTAAAAAAATTACCCTTACTTCCCAATGGCAAGACCAATAGAAAGGCATTACCCAAACCTGAAGAGAAACTTGAAAATAATCAGGAAAAAGCTACGCCCCACACAGCCACAGAAAAATTGGTCGCAAGAATATGGGCTGAAACATTAGGATTAGAGTCTGTTGGATTAGATGATGACTTCTTTGAACTCGGAGGGCATTCTCTTATAGCCGTACAGGTTATGATCAGAATGGAGAAGGAAACCGGTTTAAGATTACCTTTGACAAGTTTGTTTAAATTTACTACTTTAGAAGAGTTTGCCCTCCTGTTCTCAAGGGCTTCTTTATGAATAAAACTGAAAGAAACGACCTTCAGCTAAACCCGGAAAGGGTCTTTGTTCCGGCTACAGAATCTCAGATAGAGATCTTAATATCCTGTCTTTTAGGTGGTGATGAAGCAAGCCTGGCATACAATCTTTCTGTTACTCTAAATATTTCAGGGCCTCTTAACCGCACTTTTCTTGAACAAAGCCTTCAGGATTTAATTGACCGTCATGAATCCCTGAGATCAGTCTTTACTAGTGATGCCTCTCAGATATGTATCTCTTCCAAACAATTACTGGATCTCAAATTTGAAGATCTGAGCCATAAGGACAATGATCAGAATAAAAATTTTATTGCTGATTTTATAGAATCTGAGGTCAACACAGTCTTCGATTTGCAAAATGGCCCATTGTATAAGTTATCCTTATTCAAACTTGAGAATAATAATCATGCACTGATCTTTACCGCCCACCATATCATATGTGACGGATGGTCAATGGGGATTTTTCTCGATGAACTCGGTAAATTATACTCGGCCCGTATCAAAAATGAACCTTCTGAATTGGCTGAAGCAAATTCCTTTACCCAATATGCCTTAGATCAAAAGAAATTTTCTCAAAGCAATGATTACAAGCAAATTGAACAATTCTGGCAAGACCAGTTTAAAGATAATGTACCTGTACTCGACTTGCCAACGGATTTCCAACGGCCGGCCATCAGAACTAATAAAAGTAATCGTTTAGATACTATCCTGGATAAGAATTTGTTTAGTGATATTAAAGGTTTCAGTAATAAGCAGGGTTCAAGCCTTGCAATTACCCTTCGGACAGTATTTGAAATTTTACTCTATAAACTGAGTGGTCAGGATGATATTGTTCTGGGACTCCCTTCGGCGGGACAGGCGATTACAGATAATTACCACCTGATGGGGCACTGTATCAACCTGCTTCCGATCAGATGCAGGCTTAAGGATGAAATGTCTTTCACACAATATCTTAAAGAAAGAAAGTTCGCTACTCTCGATGCATACGATCATCAGCAGTTTACATTCGGAAGCCTTCTGAAAAATCTGAATATTCCACGTGACCCTTCCAGAGCAACTTTAGTCTCAGTGGTATTCAGTCTTGATCAGGGTTTGGGAGGTATGATCAATTTTGAGGGATTAGAATGTAACGTTTTATCCAATAAAAGGGATTATGAGAACTTTGAGCTATTTATTAATGCAACAATTGAAGATGAAGATTTCAAAATAGAATGGACCTATAACACCCAGTTGTTCAGGTCGGAAACTATCAAACAAATGATGGAGCAATTTGAGTCTCTTCTGAATACCCTTGTTAAAGATCCTCAGATAAAATTAAAAGACGTTCTTTTCAGTGACCGAAGCGATTTTTTGAAAAAAATTGCCGGATGGAATGATACGCAATTCAGCTATCCTGAAGACAAACCAATCTATAAATTTGTTTCAGAAAATGCAGAGAAACATCCTGATAAAATTGCTGTTAGGTACAATAATAGTACCACCAGCTACAGAGAGCTGAATGAGAAAGCCAATCAGCTTGCCCACTATTTAATTGAAAATCAGGTTTGTCAGGGAGATACAATCGCGCTGGCAGTCGACCGTTCTGCTGAACTCCTGATCTGTTTGTTGGCTATTATGAAAACAGGAGCAGCATATGTTCCTGTTGATCCTGAATATCCTATCAAGCGAATTGAATATATGCTGGAGGATTCAGCAGCCAGGGTGTTAATCAGTTCTCATAAATATAAAAACCAATTTACCAGAGAGGGGACAAAAGAGATCGTACTTGAAGAAATTTTTCCGGAACTGATCAATTATCCTAGTACTGAACCTCTTGTAGAAGTTAAGGGAACTGACCTTGCGTATGTGATCTACACATCAGGATCAACCGGCAAGCCTAAAGGAATAGCCATTGAACACCATAGCCTTTGCAACTTTTTATGCAGTATGCAGAAGGAACCGGGCATTTCTGCTCAGGATAAGTTACTGGCGATGACTACAATTTCCTTTGATATCTCCGGACTTGAATTATATCTCCCGCTGATCAGCGGTGCAGAGCTCCTGATCACCGACGCTGATATAGCAAAGGATGCAAGAGAACTGCTAGACCTGATAAGAACAGAAAAAGTAAGTATCATGCAGGCTACACCATCTACCTGGCGAATGATGGTAGAGAGTAATTGGAATGAACGGCTTGAACTCAAAGTACTTTGTGGCGGAGAAGCACTCAGTAAAGACCTGGCAGAAGCATTAATGGCCCGATGTACTTCGCTATGGAACATGTACGGGCCAACAGAGACTACTATATGGTCGGCAGTAAAACAGATTAAAGATACTGATGCACAAATTAGTATCGGGCACCCGATTGCGAATACTCAGATCTATATTCTCGACCAGCACCTGCGACCGGTACCTGCCGGACGCACAGGAGAAATATATATTGGGGGTGCCGGACTAGCAAGAGCATATCTCAATAAGCCTGAACTTACGGCAAAAAGTTTTATTCAGAATCCAATATCACCCGAAATATCCAACAGAATTTATCGCAGCGGTGATCTGGGGAAATTTCTGGATAACGGAGAAGTCCAGTGTTTTGGGCGGGTCGACAATCAGGTCAAAATAAGAGGATATCGCATTGAATTAGGTGCTATTGAGGAAGCTTTAAATGAACAGGACAAGGTTAAAGAATCTTTAGTAATTGCCAGAGAAGACCGTCCAGGAGATCAAAGGCTGGTAGCTTATGTCATTCCTGACACAGAGGCTAATAACCTGAATTCATCTCAGATAGCCGCATGGAAACAAGGCATTAAGGAGTTATTACCATCATATATGGTTCCAGGTGATTTTGTAATTCTAAGCCAATTTCCATTACTTCCAAATGGAAAAATTGATAGAAAAGCACTACCCAAGCCTAATGAGAGCCTCCTGGAAAACAAAAAGCCAGCACTACCCAAAACTGAGACAGAGAAATTGATTGCTGAGGTTTGGAAAGTTGTTTTAGACATAGAATCGCTTGGCCTGAATGACGACTTCTTTGATCTGGGTGGACATTCACTTTTGGCCGTTCAGGTAATGACGCGCCTTGAAAAAGAGACGGGTGTTAAATTACCAATCACCACTCTATTTAAGATATCAGGATTTGCAGATTTTACAAAACAATTTGATCTTGCTAAAGGTAAAATCGCTGATTCAAAACAGAAAATTGAATCTAATTCACAAAAAGACAAAGTTAATAAACAGCCAGACTCCAAAATAGGCTACGTTCCGCCCAGAACGGATGTTGAAAGTCTTGTCGCTCATATATGGGCTGAGAATCTGGGGCTTGACGCCGTGGGAGTATTCGATGATTTTTTTGAATTAGGCGGACATTCAATGATGGCAATACAGGTACTCAACCAGCTTGAAAAAGAGACCGGAAAGCGGCTGCCATTGGCTAGCTTATTTGAACACAGCACAGTAGAATCAATGGCGCTGATGCTGGAAATGGATGCAAAATCAATTACCTGGGATTCATTGGTTGCTATCAAGCCACAAGGCAACAAAATGCCGCTTTATATTGTTCATGGCGCTGGATTAAATGTATTATTTTTTAATACCCTGGCAAAAAACATGGATCCTGATCAGCCGGTATATGGTCTACAGGCAAGAGGGCTGAATGGTATTGACGAGCCATTGGAAAAAATCGAAGATATGGCTGCCTATTATATATCAGAAATAGTAAAACATAATCCAAAAGGACCGTATGCTATTGCAGGTTTTTCTTTCGGAGGTATCATAGCATTTGAGATGGCAAAGCAATTTAAAGCTATGGGTAAGGAGGTAAAAATGCTCGCCATGTTTGATACTTATGCCTATCAGTCTGACCGATACGATTCTACATTCACAAGATTATTCAATAAGACCAGATACCTCAGTAAACAATTGCTTTATACCTTCACCCTGTTCAGTGAAGACCCTAAACGTACAATTGAGTACAAAACTGAAGCAATAAAACGCAGGTTCATCCAATTCTACTGGAAACTCAAATATGGTCAGGAACAAAATCAGGAGGGATTTTTCGGATATTCCAATAACATCGATGTAAAGAATGTAGAAGCCTGGGAAAAATATGTATTTACTCCCTATAATGGTTCAATAGAGCTTTTCAGGGCAAAAAAAAGAACTTTCTATATGGATGATTTCGAGTATCTCGGCTGGAAACCATTTGCACTAAAGGGAATCAGGATACATGAGATACCTGGAGAGCATAATTATATTTTTGCGCCACCAAATGATAAGGAGTTTGCAGAAATTCTTCAGAAATGCCTCGATGAGTCGGCACTAAAAAAGAGAGAAACCTAATATCTCACATGTCAACGAACCGGATTTTCTGCGAACAGATCGACCCTATATGGCAAAAAGGATTTTTTAGCCACTCAGAAAAACAGGTCGACATCTGGAAAATAAGTATGCAGGGCTACCACCTTATTCCAGAAAATATACTCAGTAAGGGTGAACTTTTAAAGGCAGCCCGTTTTCTTCATTCCAAAGACCGTGATTCTTTTATTTCCAGAAGAGCAGCCCTGAGAATTCTCCTCAGCAGATATACTGACATTCCCGCTTCAGAGATTGAGTTTATCGCAGGCAAAAATAAAAAACCAGAGCTGAGAGCAGAGTCAGATAAAATACAGTTTAATGTATCCCATTCAGGTGAACTAATTCTGATTGCCATATCAAATACTGAGATTGGGGTTGATATTGAACGATTAGAAACAGGCTTCAAGTACACTGATATCCTTAAACATAGTTTCAGTGAGCATGAAATTAGTTGCATCGAAGAGGCGTCTGATAGCAGGGAGCTTTTTTTCAGACTCTGGACCCGCAAAGAAGCCCAGTGCAAAGCAAGTTCAAAAGGGCTGGACGATGAACTCAGGAATATTCCCTGCCTCGACGGCTGGCATAACATTAATGAAGAACTCATCGGATTAAATGGCAACTGGCTACTGAAAAGTTTCAATATTGATTATGAATATATTGGCAGTATCGCCTGCCAGACTGAAACAAAGCTAAATTATTTGTATTTTGAATTCTGAAAACAAGCAAATTAAGCATGTTATAGAATGAAAATAATCACATTCATTTAATTCAATAATCGATGACCATCCAGAAAAAATCGCAACTATCCTACGAAGAGTTTATGGAGGAACACTATAAGCCCAGGGTACCGCTAATTTTTAAAAATGCGTCGAAAGGATGGAAGGCTCAAGGCTTGATTACTCCCGAATATCTGAGAGAACATTTTAGTGACCGGAGTACAAGTATTAATTACAAAGAATACACAATTGCAGAGATTTTAGATCGTGTAGCAATAAGTACTCCCGAAAATCCGGCTCCGTATCCTGCAATTTTCGAAATCCGGACTCAATTACCTGAGTTACTCCCATTGATTGAGCCGGTTAATATGGGCTATGCTAAACCAAATTGGTTCGAAGAAAAGGTTTTCCCCCCTGGCAAGCTCGGAAACAGTCTTGAATTATTCATCGGAGGTTTAGGTTGCCAGTTTCCCTTTGCACACATCGACCAGTACTACACCAATGCCTGGATAACCCAGGTATATGGAGAGAAACAAATAACTATTTTCCCTCAGGGGCAGGATGAAATGCTCTATCCTGATCCAAAGAACCCATATGTCTCCCTGGTTAATATTTTTAATCCGGACTATAAAATACATCCAAAATTCGAAAATGCGACCCCGATTACAGGAACAATTCTTCCGGGAGAAACCTTATTCATCCCCCGCGGAACCTGGCACACAGCTCTTTCACTGACAACCAATATTTCTGTGATATTTGATCAGATCAACGATATTAATTTTGCCAGATGGAAAAGCGATATCTGGGAATTCAAAAAGCGGGAAAGTTTTAAAAATGCAGTCACCAGCTATGCTTATGCTACCGCAGCAGGTGCTTATTGTAAATTAAAAGATCTGTTTTCAGGAGCAAAATATTAGTTTGCTCCTGAAAATTACCCATGCCAATTGCAGGGAGAAGGGGTTAAGAAAAATATACGGAAATAGAAAACAAGCTTATTGTTTCAATTCTTTTGACCATACCTCATAAATCGGATTCCCTGTAGAACTAAGTCCTGAATGATGCCAGTTCCCATCAACTAATTTCCCGTCAAAAGAAAGTGAGGCACCTACTCTGCTATTATCACGGGAGAAGAATTCAATATTTTCGGTATACTTTCCATTGACGAAGGTGTATGAGCCTCCGCCAGTACCAAAAAATTCTTTTGTTTCAGCGTTAATTGCTGCCCATTGAAATTTCGTTCCTGTCAGAACTTTCAGGGTTTTACGCGCTCCTGGCGGACTCATTACGATCTTTCCATCAGTCTTACGCCCCGACATACGCCAGGTGCCCGCCATCTCACCCTCACCCGTATCGAGCATATCCCAGATAGCTTTTTTGCCACTGATATCACTACTTAATTTATTCTTGTTTACAGAAAAGCTGTAGGTAATCGACTGACCGATCTGATCCTTATCATGGGTATTGAATTCAATTTTGGCTACCAAATCCTTGCTGGAAAAGGAATAGGTTCCTCCCCTGCTTTGTATGAACTGCTTATTCACCTTATCAAAAATCGTATGCATAAAATACCCGTCTGAGAACAGCAGGACCTGCTCTAAAGTACTCTGCTGGGTTTTCCAGGCACCATTAATCGATTCATCAGCGATTTTGTTATCAGGCACAAAGCCCGTCAGACAAACCATCAAGACAATTGATAGTCCTGAGAATAAAGTTTTGGTTTTACTTAGCATATTTCTCCGATTTTAATATTAAAAATAAGAAAAAATTAAGTTCTGGCAAAGGTTAGCAGTTTTCTGCTTTCAGTGTCAGATCGTTTGTGTTGATTCGCATAACATATTAGATTCAGTGTTTAAATCTAAATTCTGTCCTCGAATTATCTGACTTCTACAGAGATGACGGTAGATGGTTGGTTGTTGCTTAGTGAAATCCGAGTTCCATTCAAACTCTATTTCCTATTCCCCATTTCCTCATTTGCAACAGATCTTTCCTCGCGGAAAAATCCACTTAAAGTAAAAATCAATTGACAAATCGACAAATTAATTCATCAACAAATTCATTTGCTAACTTCTAATTCTCTAATTTGCTAATTATTAATTTCCAGGGAATAATTAATCTCAACTCCCCCGGCAACCAGCATATCATGAACCGAACAGTATTTTTTTACCGCAAGCTCTGCAGCTCTTTCTGCTTTAGCGGGATCGATATCCCCTTTGAGGTGAAACAATAAGTGGATCTTTGTAAAAATATTGGGGATCTGTTCCCTTCGTTCTGCCTCAACATCGACCGAAAAATCATTGATCACTTGTTTTTGCTTTTTAAGGATTGTAACCAGATCTAACGAACTGCAGGAAGCCAATGCCATAAGCACCATTTCCATAGGTCGTACACCAAGAGCCTGGCCACCAATATCCGGAGAACCGTCAATATGTACTTTTACTGTTGAGGAGGGGGCTGATGCTTCAAAATGAACCGCATCATTTACTCTTTTTAAGGCTACTTTCACTGCTTTATATTTTTGACAAAGTTAGGGATTTTGCAAGGCATATCCAATGAGGTATGAGCAATCAGGGATTAGCTGTGAGCTATGAAATGACGTTAATAGCTGAACTATTAACGTCATTTCATAGTAACACATTATTAGTATTTTATCCTGCGTTAGCGCGGAACATCAAAGCTCCAACAGTCAGGTTTGTACGAGGATCAATCAGAATCGCACCCCCATTCAGTTTATTATCCTGATAAAGATCAAAAGCAAGGGATTCAGCAGTTTTAAGCACTATCCGACCGATATCATTTAATTGAAACGAATCTGTGTCTATTTTTTCAAGAGTATTTATATTAACCTTATGAAGGATCTCACGAATCTTACATTTAGTAACCTTACTATTATGCTGGATCAGGTACATGATAGACGAATCCAGCGGACGTGTGTCCATCCAGCATAAATCTGCCTCAATTTCCTGAGAAACCAGAGGCTCATGAGAAGTATTAACCAAAATATCACCGCGGCCAATATCAATATTATCCTTAAGGTGAAGGGTTACCGACATTCCCGACTGCGCCTCATCCTGTTCTGAAAAATCGGTTTCAATTTTACTGATCTCTGAACGGATTCCCGATGGCAGAACCGTAATCTTATCATTCACATGAAAACTTCCACTTAAAATACGACCGGCGTATCCACGATAATCATGAAGTTCATCAGTCTGCGGTCTGATCACCCATTGTACAGGCATGCGTGCCTGATGTGACAATACCGCTTCATTTACCTCGATGGTTTCGAGATGATCAAGCAGGCTCTTCCCATCATACCAGGACATTTTATCTGATTTATTTACAATATTATCTCCCTTCAGAGCACTTACCGGAATATAGGTTACCTCTTTCAGGTTAAGTTTAACCGCAATGGCAGCATAAGCCTCCCTGATGGAATTGAAAACATCCTCACTGTAAGCCACCATATCCATCTTATTGATACAGACAACCACATGTTTAAGTTCAAGAAGGGAAACCAGGAAAGAATGTCTGATGGTTTGCTCCACCACACCATTTCGGGCATCCACCAGAATAATCGCCAGGTCAGAATTGGATGCTCCGGTAACCATATTTCGGGTATACTGGATATGTCCCGGAGTATCAGCAATGATAAACTTTCTTCTGTCTGTCTGAAAATATTTATAGGCCACATCAATGGTAATCCCCTGCTCGCGCTCAGCCTTTAATCCATCTGTTAAAATGGCCAGGTCAATTGTTCCGTCATCATTCTTACGGTTCGACTGCTGCAAAGCCTCAAGCTGATCGGCGAGGATTGACTCACTATCATAAAGAAGACGGCCAATTAAAGTACTCTTACCGTCATCTACACTTCCGGCTGTAAAAAATTTTAGTAAATCCATATTAAAAATATCCCCCCTTCTTACGGTCTTCCATGGCAGCCTCGGATACTTTGTCATCCATTCTGGCGCCTCGTTCACTAATTTTTGAAAATTTGATCTCTTCAATGATATCATCGATCTGATCTGCATCCGACTCAACAGCTGCAGTACAGGTCATATCCCCCACCGTTCTGAAACGAACATTCTTACGTTCTATATGATCCTCATGATCCATGTTCAGGAACTCAGCTGCAGCCATTAACTGTCCATTTCGGGTAATAACCTCGCGCTCATGTGCAAAATAGATCGATGGCAATTCGATTTTTTCCCGACGGATATAATTCCAGACATCGAGTTCAGTCCAGTTACTGATCGGGAATACCCTGACATTTTCTCCTTTATGGATTCTGCCATTATAAATATTCCATAGTTCCGGCCGCTGACGTTTCGGATCCCATTGCCCAAATTCATCACGGACCGAAAATATTCTCTCTTTGGCGCGGGCCTTTTCCTCATCCCTGCGGGCACCGCCTATGCATGCATCAAACTTATTTTCGGCAATGGTGTCCAGCAAAGTGACGGTTTGCAGGGCATTTCTACTCGCATTTTTCCCAGTCTGTTCAATTACCTTTCCCTGATCAATTGAATCCTGAACATAACCTACAATCAGTTTCTCTCCAATCCTTGAGATCATATTATCACGATAGGTAATTGTCTCAGGAAAATTATGTCCGGTATCTATATGCACCAGTGGAAAGGGAAACTTTCCGGGTCTGAATGCTTTTTCAGCAAGTCTGACAAGTGTTATCGAGTCCTTTCCGCCAGAAAATAACAAAGCGGGTTTTTCAAACTGGCCGGCAACTTCACGCAATATATATATTGCTTCGGCTTCCAGCTGGTCTAAATAAGTTGTGTCCTGTTTATTCATATTAAATTATAAAATCGCATTATGATGCGTAAAAATTTGATTCATCTTGTTCAGGAAGAATGTAAACCACATTCCTTTTTATCCTGATCTTCCCACCACCAGCGACCGGCCCTGAAATCTTCCCCTTCTTTAACAGCCCGGGTACAAGGAGCACATCCAATACTCGGGAAACCCTTGTCGTGCAATGGGTTATAAGGAATATTATTCTCGCGGATGTATGCTTTAACCTGATTCAATGTCCAATCGAAAATAGGATGAAATTTAAGGATCTGATTTGCCTCATCCCATTCAACAGGATCCATGTGTTCCCTGTTCAGCGATTGCTCTGCACGAATACCTGTTATCCAGCATGAATTACCGGCAAGAGCACGCTTCAATGGCTCAATTTTCCTGATCCCACAGCATTCTTTACGATTCTCTACCGATTCATAAAAACTGCTGGGACCTTTAGAACTAACCATTTTTTCTACCGCTGCAGTATCAGGATAATAGGCATGTATGGACTTCCCATACATTTCGAGTGTCCGGTTCCAGACATAATACGTCTCGGGAAATAATCTCCCTGTTTCAAGAGTAAATACTTTGATCGGGAGATTATTTTTAAATATTATGTGCGAAATCACCTGATCTTCCCATCCAAAACTCGTTGAAAAAATCACTTCTCCCGGAAAAGTCTTCACCAGATATTCCAGTGACTGTTCAATCCCTAAACCTTTGATCTCCTGAAGTATTTTTTCCGAACTGTTCATTATATTTTAATTTATCGAATTATCGAGCGCCTGTGACAGATCTTCAAGGATATCATCAATATCCTCCAAACCGACAGATATCCTGATACTGCCGGGGAAAATTCCAATCTGTGCACGTTCTGCATCACTTAATTTAGAATGGGTTGTTGAGGCCGGATGGGTCGCAATTGAACGGGTATCTCCAAGATTGGGTGATAACAGGATCATCTTCAATGCATCCATAAACCGTTTCCCTCGTTCAAAGCCTCCTTTAACTATAAAGGTAACAATACCACCACCCTGCTTCATCTGACGTTTAGCCAGTTCATATTGCGGGTGGGAAGGCAGGTGTGGATATCTGACAACTTCTACTTCAGGATGCTGTTCCAGAGTTTCTGCGACTTTCAATGCATTACTGCAATGCCTGTCCATCCTTACAGGAAGAGTTTCAAGACTTTTTGAAATAGTCCAGGCATTGAAAGCCGACATCGCAGGGCCTGTATGTCGAATAAAGAACATCAGCTCTTTTAACAAATCTTTACGGCCAACTACTACTCCTCCAAGTACTCTTCCTTGTCCGTCCATATATTTAGTCGCCGAATGGCTTACCAGATCAGCACCATACTCGATGGGCTTTTGCAGATAGGGCGTGGCAAAACAATTATCCACGTTTAAGATGAAATTATGCTTTTGTTTTAATTTCCCGAGCCATTCCAGATCAACCAGTTCAAGTCCGGGATTTGATGGTGTTTCAAGAAATACCATTTTTGTTTCAGGGCGCAATGCAGGCTCAAAATCTTCCGGCTTTGATGCGTCAACATACGTTGTGGTAATGCCCCAGCGCGGCAGTAATTGAGTGAATAACTGATGGGTAGAACCAAATATTGAACGAAACGCAACGATATGATCTCCGCTGCGGAGCAAACCTGCAATCGAAGCAAATACAGCCGCCATTCCTGATGAAAAAGCCAATCCAGCTTCAGCACCTTCAAAATCACGCACTTTGTCTATGAATTCTGTGGTATTTGGGTTAGAATAACGGGAATAGATATTTCCCTCTACTTCATCAGCAAACATAGCTCTTCCATGCTCTGCATTATCGAACACAAAACTTGAAGTCAGGTAGAGCGGCACTGAATGTTCTTTGTTTGAGGTACGTGCTGCCTGGGTTCGTATGAGCTTGGATTTTTCTTTCATTGTTCTGTAGGATTTCGGCAAAAATACTTAATTAAATAAAATTAATCAGGGTGGTGATAATTGTTTTAAGACTCACTACAATAACAATTATACTTACCGCAATCATGATTGCTTTAACCGAAATTTTATTAGACAAACGGGCAGCAATAGGCGATGCAATCGCACTGCCAATAACCAGACCCAAAACAGCATCCCAGTATACATTATTTAGCATCGTAATAAATGCCAGAGAACTCATTAATGCAATAAAGAATCTCGAAAGTTTTACCGTTCCCAGGGCATATCGGGCATTACGTCCGCCTGCAATGAGGGAAGACAAAACAATCGATCCCCAACCACCACCACCAACCGCATCAATAAAACCGCCTCCAAAACCAAGAAAACGAATATTTTTAATTTTAGCGCTGTTTTTTTTACGATTTATCTTAATTGCCTTAAGCAGGATTACTATCCCGAGAATTAAAGTATATAATGAAACAATAGGCTTGGTTATATAACTATAATGCTCAAGGGATGAAAGCAAAACCGCACCGAGTACTGCACCGATCACACCTGGAATAAGCAATAACCAGAATAAACGCATATTCACATTTTTCATCCTGAAATGCATCCAGCCGGCAATGCCATTGCTCAGGATCTCTGAAACATGAACTGCGGTACTTGCTGAGGCCGGTGGAATACCCATAGACAATGAAAAGGTTGTAGAAGTAACACCATAGGACATTCCTATTGCACCATCGATCATCGCAAAAATAAATCCGGCGATCAGGAAATAATAAAAAGTGGGATGAATCCCTTCCACATAATTGCGGAATGCCGGATCATTAAACCAGAATAGTCCGAAAATCAACAGAATACTAAAAAAACCTGCTCCCCATATCGCCCATCGCATTCTTCTGCTGGCCACCTGCTCTGCTGCTGGAGTGACCAGGATCGCAGTTGCCTTGTTTAACTCCTTCACCTTGTGTGCAAAATCACCATTGAGTGTATTTCTTAATGCATTCATCTGCTGCAGGGAAAGATCTAGCTCATCAGGCAGGTTCTCCTGAAAAAGCTCCTTCAGTCGTTTGGCAATTGTTGGCGATTTCCCATTCGTCGAAATCCCGATTTTGAGATCCCCTTTTTTTACAATTGATCCCAGATAAAAATCACAGAGTTCAGGCTTATCCGCCACATTAATTAGTAAATTCAGCTCACGTGCCATGCTTCTGATCTCAGCATTTAAAGTATTATCCCCGGTTGCAAGAATAACAATATCATGCCCGAGAAGATCATTTGATTCGAACTTCCTGTGAAAAAGTTTTACTTCAGGATAAGCTGCAACAAAATCTAAAAGTGTTGGCAGAAAGGTGTCAGAAACAATAGTAATCTTAGCTTCGGGGCTGTTTAATAATACGGCCTGCAATTTTTCAAGTCCGATATTTCCACCCCCAACCAGCAAAACCTTAAGCTGATTAAGCTTAAGGAATACCGGAAAAAGTTGATTTCCCTCCTTTTTAACTTCAATGCTATTCTTGCTCTGAAAGCTCATAGAATGCCTTAATTGGCTGAAATTTTGAATGCAAGCCTACAACTTCACCGAAGATAATTAAAGCAGGAGAGTCAATTTTATGATCCTGAGCAGTTTCATAGATTGTTGCAGCAGTAGCCACAACAACTTTCTCATTTTCCATCGATCCGTTCTGAATAACCGCTGCCGGAAGCCTGCTTTTGCCTTCGGCAACAAATATTTCAGCAATCTCCTTTAATTTTTTAACTCCCATCAGAACGACAATTGTTGCGTCTGTTTTAGCTGCAGTATAAAGATCTTTAGAAATTTCTCCTGAACTGGTCGTTCCGGTAACTACCCAAAAACTTTCACTTACACCACGATGAGTAACCGGTATTCCCTGAAGTGCCGGGACAGATATACTGCTTGAAATTCCGGGTACAACTTCTGTTTGAATACTGTAGGATGCTGCCATTTCCAATTCCTCAAAACCACGTCCGAAAACGAATGGATCTCCACCTTTCAAACGAACTACGTGACCGTAGTTCAATGCATAATCAATCATCAGTTTATTCACCGCTTCCTGTGAATAGGAATGATCGCCTGAACGTTTACCTACATATACTTTTATTGCACTTTCAGGTGCAAAATCAAGCAATTCACTGTTCACCAGCGCATCATATAAAACTACATCTGCAGATTTCAGAATACGTACACCTTTCAGACTGATCAGTTCTGCATCACCTGGACCTGCGCCAACCAGAGTAATTCTTGGTTCTTTAATTATATTTTTTACCTGAGTCTGTATCATGATTGAATCGCCTCCTTTTCTTTCTTAATTCTATTAATAAAATCAACTGTTGTACCCACATAATGTTGAGCAAACTCAGCTGATGGCTCATTTTTATTTATTTGCAGTACCAGGTCATTAAAGCTTCCAAGACCGGCAAGAATGCTGCTCTCTTTGTATTGTTCGTCAAAATCCCGAATAATCCCGGTTTGAGTGCTACTGTTAATGCCTTTATCCAGCAACATCGCTTTCGCGCTGCTAATGAATACGCTGTAGGCATGATAGATTGAATCAGAGTAAGCTTTCGCATCAAAAGATTCAACAGACCATTGCAGTTTCTCTTCTGCCTCAAGCAATAAGGTTGAAACCAGATCGATCATCACTCCCGCACATTCTCCGACACCAATTGCTGTTTCGAAAGTCTCTTCATGTCCCCAGTCAACAAACTCATCAGGTGTAAGTGTACTAAGATCGGCGAGCGGTTTTAAGAGCTGATAAAAATGATCCTTCCCAAGTCTGTCATAATATTCGTTGAAAAGTTCATTTTCCTGCTTATTGTGCCTGTAATTATCCAGCACAAACCTGACAACATCTTTGGTTCTTTTAGACGGAACTTTGATCACCTTATCGGCAGCACGGCCCAGACCATCGCCTAAAGTACCACCACCTAATAAAACCTGTGCTGCAGGGACTACTTTTCCGGCAGCTTTTAGTGAGCTTCCATGAAAGCCAATCTGAGCAAGCCCATGCTGACCGCAACTGTTCATACAACCGCTAATCTTTATTTTAATATCCTGATTATCAAGTAATTCATCGTATTCATCAGAGATAAGATCTTCCAGAACACGCGCTAATTCGGTGCTGTTTGAAATTCCAAGATTACAGGTATCTGTACCCGGACAGGTGGTAACATCCCCCACACTATCAAATCCGGGCTTAACAAAATCCAGCTCCTTTAAACGTTCGAACAGAAGTGGCAAGGCCTCTTTTCTGGCAAACTTTAAAAGCAAACCCTGATTAATAGTAATTCTAATTTCATCCGCTACAAGTCCGTTGATCGCTGAAATAAACTTTCTGGCTTTGGCTGTTGGAATGTCTCCGGTAGTAACCTTAATGTAGACACCATAAAACCCTTCCTGTTTTTGCTCAAATACATTGGTATCCAGCCAGCGTTGGTATTGAAACTGATCAGTGATTTGAGCTTCCGGCAGAGAAATTACTTCAGGAATTTCAGGTAGGGCAATGGTATCACGATCAATAACAAATTTCTTAAATCGGATTGCTTTTTTCTCAGCTTCAATAAGCCTTAAAACTTCTTCAAGTCCCAATTTAGCAACCAGAAATTTCATCCTTGCTTTATTCCTGTTCGTGCGTTCACCATGTCTGTCGAACACCCTTAGAGTAGCCTCAATATATGGAATCAATTCATTTTCGGGAAGAAAATCGTTAATCGCATGAGCAATTGAAGGCTGAGCACCAAGCCCCCCGCCAAACAAAACTTTAAACCCGCGGATCTCTTTTCCTTCCTTTACCTGAACCTTGGGAATAAACCCCAGATCATGAATATAGGTAAAGGCAGAATCTGCTTCGGTAGCCGAAAATGCGATCTTGAACTTTCTGCCCATTTCCTGACAGATTGGGTTACGCAGAAAATATTTAAAGGTTGCATGGGCATAAGGTGAAACATCAAAGAGCTCATTCGGATCAATTCCGGCAGTTGAAGAAGCAGTAACATTTCTCACCGTATTTCCACAGGCTTCTCTGAGTGTGATATCATCCTGCTCCAGTTTTGCCCATAATTCAGGTGTACGATCCAGACTTACATAGTGAATCTGGATATCCTGACGTGTGGTTAAATGAAGATTGCTGCTCGCATACTCATCCGAAATATCAGCAATACGCAGGATTTGCTTAAAGCTAATTTTTCCGAAAGGAAGCTTGATTCGAATCATCTGCACTCCGGGCTGTCGCTGACCATAAATACCGCGGGCTAAACGAAGGCTGCGAAATTTCTCATCATGGATCTTACCTTCACGAAATTCCCTGATCTTCTTTTCGAGATCAATGATATCCTTTTGTACAATCGGATCTTCTAATTCTGTTCTGAAACTGTTCATTTATATTTCAAAAAAAAACCTCTTCTAATGTTTGAAGAGGTTCATGCATATAATAAATTATTTTATGTCTGGTCTTCCTCAATGATTAATTATGCCCATATAACAACAATTCATTGTTATTTCATTGAAAACAGGAAGGCTTAATTTTTTCATTAGGCAAATATAATACAAAGCATATAGATTTAGTAGACTTTTTTTGAAAAAAAATTATTGAGTGTAATTTTCTATTAAATTCTTTTCTCTTTTTATCACATCCGCAATACTTGTTTCGCTTAAAATCTTGACTGTAACATCCCTCACATCTACAAAAACATCTCTCACACCGCAAGTTACTTCATTGTCGCACTCATCGCATTTCTGATAAAAATTCAGGCTGACGCAGGGAAGAAGGGCAACGGGTCCACCTGTAAGACGCAAGATCTGAACCACTGAGATCTCTGCAGGATCTTTTACAAGTCCATAACCACCACCCGAACCTTTCTTGCTGTATAAAAGACCTGCATTTCTGAGGTCGAGAAGAATTTGCTCCAGAAACTTCTTAGGGATGTGCTCCTCTGAGGCAATTTTAGAAATTTGAATAGGAACCCCTCCAAAATTTTTCCCCAAAACTACGAGGGCTTTTAAAGCATAACGGGTCTTTTTAGAAAGCATAAATTTTGAAGGCTCTTTTGGTCATGCAAATAAACACAATTTCTTTTTGAATTCATCTCCAAATTCTGCTATGAATTAGAACTTGAAAATGTTTAAGATACGAAATAAGAATTGAGATGCGAGATATGTGATGTGAGATATGAGATGTGAGATATGAGATGTGAGGTCTGAGGTCTGAGATACGACATATGAAAGTCTTGTCCTTAGTCCTTGATCCTGGCTCTTGATTCTTGGCTCTTGATTCTTGGTTCTGATCAATCGTTATTCTTTATAATTCTGCTTACTCTCAAAAGTAAAAAAACAGAAATTATAGAAAGCAAGACAACTACATAAACAAGCGTGTCATAATGTTCAAGGGGACTTAATTTATCATTCTGAACAACGATCATCCCACCCAGGGCTGCGGCAATTCCACCGGCGATCTGCTGAAGGGATGAATTTATTCCCATGAATGCCCCACGGTCCTTTTTTTGTGGCAAGGCTGAGGTAAGTGCAATAGACGGGACCATCCGGCTCATGAAGCCCACCTGCAGACCAAGGTTCATGACCAGGACAATCCAGAATGAAACAGGCCCGAGATTCGCATAAATAATGATTACAACGACCAGAATCATTGATGCAATGGTAAACAGATGAAATTTATCGAAACAATCACTTAATTTTCCTACTATCGGCATGATGGTAAGGGTGCAAACTCCTGAAGCCATGTAAATAAATGGAAGCTGCTGGGCCGTAATCTTCAAATTATTGATCACATAAGCACTCCCCCAGGGCATCATCATAAAACTACCCAAAGAAAGAAATGCGGTTGCCAGAAAGCCGATACGATATTTACGCAAAGTCAGTGTCTGCCATAAATGAGCAATCGCATTCTGCTCACTCTTTTGCTCAAGATGCTCCGTCACTGGTTTCAATTTAAACACTATAAAAAGCCAGACAAGAATTGACAAACCCACAATCATCAGAAATGGCGATTGCCAGCCCCAGATATTCGCGATATATAAACTTATTGGAATTCCCAGAACCTGGCTGGCTCCAAAGCCCATTTGCAGGAAGCCAAACACCCTACCCCTTTTCTCGAGTGGAAACAAGTCTGAAACAATAGCCATTGAAATTGAGCCGATGACGCCCCCAAATAAACCGGTAAAAATCCTGGCAGCCAAAAGCATAGGATAAGTATCGCTCAAACCACAGAAAAATGTGCCGACAATAAAGCCGATATAAAAAAACAAAAGCAATTTCTTTCTGTCGAAACGATCAGCAAACCCTGCAGTCATTAGGCCTGAGAAGCCGGCACTGAAGGCATATGCTGATACCGACAATCCAAACTGAGTGGTACTCAGGTTCATGGATTTCATCAGGAGATCGCCGAGCGGTGAAATGACAATAAAATCAAGGACAACTGTAAACTGAGCAAGCGTAAGAATTAGTATTACAAAAATTTCATACGATGAGAATTTCAGCTTTGTGTTTGTAGCCTCTGTGCTCATCCTGAAATTGTATAACTGATCATGTCTCTTTTACCAATTTGGATTTGGCACTGCAAGATAATGGTTTAAACATTTAATCAGGATGAAATATCAGAGCTAATTGCCTGAACCGGGTAAGCATAACACATAAAAATCCCTAAAACTTCTTCTTGTTCCTTATTCATTGTAATCCTATATTTAATCACACATTACAAAAAAACAATCCTATGCCTAAATTCATTTGCCTTCTGCTCCTATGCTTTATCAGCACTTCAGCCATTTCTCAGGAAAGTCCTGCCAAAAAAGATAATACTATCTATTATGGTAAAGAATCCTTCTTAATCGAGGGCACTGGAGTTGCTGAATCTGAAAAAGAAAGTCCGTACGACCGTTTACCAGCATCCTACAAGGATAAAGTCAGAAAGCCTGTTTGGGATCTGTCAAAAAATTCCGCCGGAATCTCCATAAGATTTAATACCAACTCAAGTTCTGTAAAAGTAAAGTGGGCTTTGTTGAATGATACAAAAATGAACCACATGGCCGAAACGGGCATAAAAGGCGTTGATCTTTATTGCAAAGTTAATGGAGTATGGACCTATGTGAATACAGGCAGACCAACAGCAAAGGAAAATGAAGCTTCTCTGATCAGTTCTCTTAGTCCGGGCGAAAGGGAATTTAAACTCTATTTACCACTTTATGATGGCACAACCAAAGTGGAAATTGGAATAGAAAACGGCAGTACGATTACGAAGCCTGCTGCCGATAAAAAGCTACCTATTGTTTTTTACGGAACCAGTATTTTACAGGGTGGCTGTGCATCAAGACCTGGAATGGTGTTCACAAGCATCATCTCCAGAAAGTTAAATGTGGATTGTATTAACTTCGGTTTTAGTGGAAATGGAAGAATGGATCCGCCAATGGCAGAGCTTATTTCTGGCATTAAGGCCTCCTATTATGTTATTGACTGTCTACCAAATATGACAGCCAAACAAGTAACCGATAGTGTTGTCCCATTAGCCAAAGCCATCCGCGCTAAAAATCCAAAAACTCCAATTGTGTTTGTCGAAAACGTGGAATATACAAGAGCTATTTTTCAAGCCAGTTTGCTAAATAGTATGAATGAGAAGAATCAGGCATTGAAAACTGAATTCGATAAATTGGTAAAAGGGGGCATGAAAGATCTTATTTATATCAGTGCGGCAGGTTCAATCGGAACAGATTATGAGGGTACCGTTGATGGAACCCACCTGACCGATCTGGGTTTTCTGCGTTATGCAGATTATCTGATTGAGAAATTCAATGAAAATAAACTGGCAATCAGATAATTGTAAGCTTTTGATAAGCGTTTTCATTTACAGAAGAAGTATATAACTAAAGATAAGGTCAGATTGGTTATTCTGATTTGGAAAGCAAGGCTGGTGCTCTCAAGCTCCTGTAACCGGGCTCTTTGCTATAGCTTTTGCTATGAAATTTTTTGTAATCGGCATAATTGATTCGGCAAAAGGCTATCGCTTCGATCCCGTTTAGATGGCTAGCTTCTATCTACATCTAATTATTATCTTGTGATTTTTATAGCATTGCAATGACCCTGAAAGGGTCAAATGTTTATAGCATTTGGTTAGCAGAGAAATCCCGCCCGCCCTGGGCGGGCGAATGTAACAAAGCGACACATACGACCACCTTCCTTTAGATTAGTAATCTCTAAGAAAGAGTGGTTATTGTTATTGTAGGATTTTCTTTTTGCTTCTTTTTCTTTTGTTAATAACTGAAATTTATGTGTAAAAGTTAACACTGACAGAGGCGACTTA
>NZ_JAUXXZ010000075.1 GCF_030684675.1 Daejeonella sp.
CGTTGTCATTGCGGACCTGATCCGCAACGGAACAAACCTCAACTCCCGTATCCATTTTAGGCGGACTCAAATATGGAATATCCAGGTTAAACCCCCTCAGCACAAACCAAACACCCAATCCAAGCATTAGAAATGGGATGGTCTTATTGATCCGTCGGCGGAATACCGGCCCTGCAAATCCCGTACTGACCATAGCAGCCATCATCAGGGGCAGAGTACCGATTCCAAAAAAGAACATGTATTGTGCAGATGCAATAACGCTTCCTGTATTCAGAGCACCGGCCATTGCCAGGTAAACAAATCCGCAGGGTAAAAAACCGTTCAGTATTCCAACCATCAGGTGCCCTGCTTTATGTCTCAGGGAATATCCAAGTAATTTGTTGAATGATTGTACAAACCCTGAGAACCATACTCCATTACCTATGGACAGCTTGAGAATTCTGGATGTTGCTGCAAGAATGATGAAAACGCCGGTTAGGATGCTGATTGTTTGTTGCATTCCGGCTAACCAGAGCTGCTGTCCGGCAAGTCCGATGAGTACACCCAGCAAGGTGTAAGTTAAAGTTCGCCCCAGATTGTAGATCAGCTTATCGAAGATGATCAGCCAGCGCTGCTGATGAATGCTAGGAACTGCAAAGGCCAGTGGTCCGCACATCCCTATACAATGGATACTGCCGAATAGTCCGGTGAAAAATGCAAGTTCGTTATAATTCATTTAAGCCCAATTCTCTAAATTCATACGAAAATCGTCTGAATGTCAATTGATTATAATGCTCTTATCGTACATGTAAGATTTTCCATTGCTTTTCCATTCAAGAGAAACTTTCCAATGCCCCTTTCTGAAACTATCAAGTGGAAATTCTACCTGAATGCCTGCTCCTGAATTAATATTCATTGTACTGTCTTTTGTTTTATCTGATGGATGTAAAAAGCGAATACTTCCTATAGCCGGGCTTTTGAAAATGATCGTCAGTTGGTCATTTACACTAATCTCCGGCTCAGCCTTGTCTTCAATAAGCTGAGTTTTACGAACATAATCCTTATCGTATTCAATACCTTTTTCATAGTAATTGGTATCCACCAGGTCATCAGAATCACTTCTGATCATTAATACTGCCAGCGTGATGATAAAGGACATAAACAATGCCATTCCTATTACAAGTTTTGTTCCCCAGTTCATCCTTATTCGCTTGGTGGTGCTATGAAATTTGTTTTAATCCTATCGATCAGTTTACCTTCAGACCAAATTTCTATCCCGATCTCTGATTTGTATTTACTGACACTTTTTTGCGGCCTTAATACAAAAAAGGTAACTTTTACGCTGCTTCCCATTTTGATCTCATCCTCTTTTCTGATATACTGAATTTTAGTGTCCGGATCGATAGGCCTCATTTCAAATTTAACCATTTTTGTGGTCTTGTTAACCAGTTCGGCATTATATAAATTACTTACTGTCCCATTATCCCTTAATTGATAAAGTGTTCCTCCGGCACGCAGAACAGTTGTTGCGATATCACTTCTGCTGACTAGCATGAAACTCAGAACAGAGAATAAAATAAGTAATACTACGGAATAAGCATATACTTTCCGGCTAAGCTTAAGCGGAGATTTGGTTTTTATCTGATCCTCTGACATAAAACCTATCAGTCGTTTTGGACGATTTATCTTTTCCATCACCATGTCGCATGCATCAATACAGGCTGTACAGTTGATACATTCAAGCTGGGTACCATTACGGATATCTATTCCTGTTGGACAAACATGTACACAAACCTTACAATCTATACAATCACCTAAGTTTTGTTCAGTATTCTTAAGTATTTTACCCCTGGGCTCGCCACGTTCATAGTCATAAGCTACGATTATACTCTGATTGTCGAGTAAAACTCCCTGAAGTCGTCCGTAAGGGCAGATCACGGTACAAACTAATTCCCTTAAATATGAAAAGACAATATAAAAGACCATAGTAAAAATCAGAATGGAGATAAATCCGCTGATATGCTGCCCTAAAGGTTCTGACATAATCTTTATCAGTTCATCTGAACCGATAATATAAGCCAGAAAAATATTCGAAATCAGAAAAGAAATGAAAATAAAGATGGAGTGCTTGGCAGTTTTTTTAGCAATTTTTTCAAAACTCAGAGGTGCCTGATTCAGTTTTTGCTGATGTATCCAGTCCCCTTCAATCCAGTTTTCAATTTTCCGGAATACCATCTCCATAAAAATGGTTTGAGGACATGCCCAGCCACACCAAACCCGACCAAAAATGGCCGTAAACATCACTATAAAAACCATAAAGGTTAACAGAGCCAGAACAAACAGATAAAAATCCTGGGGCCAGAAAATGATTCCAAAAAAAACGAATTTTCGTTCCATTATATTTAAAAGAATCATTTGCTCGCCATTGATTTTTATAAACGGAGAGCTGAACAGAAGTGCCAGAAGCGCATAACTTACAATGTCACGGTACTTGTATAGGTTACCTTTGATGATCTGGGGATACATCCATTTCCTCTTATTTCCTGTATCGGTAATGGATGGAATATGATCTCTGAAATTTTGTGGTTCAGCCATTTTTTTAATTGTTGTTAATCTGAAACAGACATCAAACGTTACAAAACAGGGTTTTTGATGATGCCTATGCCTTTTTGATTACAGCGTAAAAGTTGAATTAATATTGTTATAAGAGTATGACTTAGATCATTATAAAAGATAACTGCTATCATTAATAGAAAGCAGCAAAGCATGCATTTTCGTATTAGAGATTCCTGTTTTATAAATTTATGTAGATTCACTAAAACAAGCCTGAATATTGAACAAAATAATTTAAGATTATGAAGGATTATATTCTGAGACTTAAAGCGATTACAATTGCTGATGCTGATGAGGTCGGGGCAAAGAATGCTTTTTTGGGTGAAATATTTACTCAGAAAGCACTCGGAAATATAAGGGTGCCTGATGGTTTCGTTATAACTGCTTCAGCTTACCGCCATTTTATAGCATATAATAAGCTCGACGGTGTTCATGATCAGTTAATTTCAGGGATAGACAAATCGGACCCTGTAAGTATTTCAGAGATTGGAAAGCAGGCTAGGGATTTGATTCTGGGTGCCAGGATTCCTGGTGATCTCTATGATAGAATACTGCTGGCATATCAAGAGCTCATGAAAGCTTCTGAGGGCGGGCTGGCAGTAAGGAGCAGTCCTGTTGAGTATAATTCATTATCAATCACGACAAAGGATAAATATGACACTTTTCTAAATGTAAGAGGAGAGAAAGAGTTGTTCGGTTCAGTGAAAAAATGTTTTGCCTCACTGTATTCTGATCAGGCTCTGATTGACGACCCTCATCGCAAGGATAGAGTGATCTCTGTTGGCGTGCAAAAAATGATCCGGGCAGATCAGGCTTGTTCGGGCTATGCTTATACTTCAGATCCCCAGAGTGGTTTTGTGGATGTTATACATGTTTCAGGAATTTTGGGAATCGGATTTAAAAATACTGAGCAGCTACTCATTCAGGATGAGTTTATTGTTTACAAGCCAAACCTTAATATGGGTGTCAATTCTATCATTCAAAAGAAACTTGGAACAAAGAGCCATATGATGGTTTATAAAGATAGTGGGGATACCGCTAGTCTGATCGAAAAGGAAACAAGCTCCGAACTGAGGAGTAAATTTATACTTAATGATGAGGAAATTCTTACTATTGCAAATTGGGGTATAACTCTTGAGAACTATTATAATAGTCCGATGAGTATGGAATGGGCAAAGGATAGCTCTAGTCAGGATTTGTTTTTGCTTCAGGCAAAACCTGAAAATTTCAAAAAATTAAAGACATATTAAGTTTAGCATGACAAAATCCGAAATTAAATTCCTTGGTGGCCCGCAATCCCGTAGAAAAGAACTGTTGTTCACATTTGATATTTTCTTTCAGTTTATCAAAGGGTTCAGGGCGCTGCATTTTATCGGCCCCTGTATAACAGTCTTTGGATCTGCAAGATTTAAGGAAGATCATGAATTTTATAAACTAACCAGGAAAGCTTCAGCAGAGTTTGCCAAACTGGGATTTACGATAATGACAGGAGGTGGTCCGGGAATAATGGAAGCTGCAAACCGTGGAGCTAAAGATGTAGGCGGACGTTCGGTTGGTTGTAATATTCAGCTTCCGATGGAGCAGGGTGTTAATCCTTATTGTGATAAATGGGTTGAGATTAAGCATTTCTTTGTTCGGAAAGTGATGCTTATAAAATATTCCTTTGCCTTTGTGGTGATGCCGGGTGGCTTTGGCACACTGGACGAGTATTTTGAAGCGATTACCCTTATTCAAACAAAAAAGATCAGGAATTTTCCGGTAATTATCTTTTGTAAGGAATTCCATCAGAAATTAATTGAGCACAATCAGATGATGAATGAGATGGGAACGATTTCTGATTCGGATATGGAACTTTTTCTGGTGACTGATTCCATTGAAGAAGCGGTAGAACTAATAAAAGAAAACAGTATTAAACGACATGGATTGAAACCTGAGGAGAATATCCGGCCTTTTGGATGGTTATTTGAATCGAGGTTCAGATTCTAAGTGTTTTTTGTATAAATATTTCATTATCTGTATTTAACAGTTTTTTTAAAAAAGTTAAGAAATGAAAGCAACTATCAATTTAAGCGAATACGGGTTAAGACGGGTATTTCTTAGCTTTTTGTTCCTGTTTTCAAACCTGTTTGTTTTCGGGCAGCAGCAAACCTATGTTTATCACGCAGGTGAGATTGAGGTAAGTGGTTATACCAATAATTATAACTGGAAAATGAAAACGGATAGTGTGGAATGCAAGGCTCTGATTACACTTCAAAACAGACAATTAAAAGTAATTAATAATTTAAGTTTCACTGTTCCTGTACAAAAACTAAGCAGTCCGAATACCTATATGGATCGGATTGCTCACAGAACCTTAAAATCCTATCCATTCGATAAAATATATTTCAAATATGTTAAATCCGAAATTCATCCCTGGGATGACAAGGATCAATATCTGGTCAAAGCCACCGGAAACCTCACAATTGCCGGAGTGACCCAGGCAATCAAAATGGATCTTATTGCCACAGTAATAAAGGATGGTACAATTACTTTCGCAGGAACTCATAAACTGAAACTCAGCACCTACCAGGTAGTGCCTAAAAAGACACTAATGGGAACCTTAAACACCAGTGATGATGTGACCGTTAACTTTGTTATTGGGCTCAAACCAATGATGTTGTCTTCAGCATCCGATAGGTAAGTTATTGGTTTCAAACAAAGGAATTCAAATGAATAAATTATAAGCAGATCAGAAAAAATGAATTTTAATACCCCGGCATACCTGTTTTTATATATAATGATTTCACTTCTCCCTTTTCAGGGATGTGGTCAGGACAGGAAAAATACAGCAAAAAATTCTATAGATTCCTTAAGGAACAAGGATCTGAATGAATGGAGCAAAAGTATTCCGGGAAGTTTCAGTTCTCAAACCAATTCTAAATTTGATAGTCTGGAGATTGTTGTTTTTTTAAAGCAATACCCTAAGTTGAAAAAGTATGAAAAGGAAATAAGCACTTTTTACAGCCATAGAAATATGGCCTTTGCCTGGTTTGATAAGGAAGGCCTGATCGAACATGCTTCAAGCCTGACTGACCGGATGAGGAATCTGCAGTACGACGGTGTAAACAAGGAACTTCCTTATACACAAGTGCTTGATTCCCTGATCTATGAAGGCAGTTTAGATAGGGTTTCTGATGAAACTGTTTTGAACCTCGAACTTATGCTTACAGCCCAGTATTTTGCTTTTGCAGATATGGTTTGGGGTGGAATGGATCCTAGTGTTTCCAGAAAAGTAGATTGGAATCTTCCGAGAAAAAGAGTTTCCTACGAGGAATTTCTTGACAGCATTCTGGAGACTGCTCCTGAACAAATAAAGGAGCTTAAACGACCGGTAAACAGGCAGTATGGACTATTGAGAAAATTTCTTCAAAATTACAGTGAGCTGGAAGAGAAAGGGAAATGGTTCGCGATTAAATCGTTTAATAAGTCACTAAAGCCAGGCGATAGTTCTGATGTAGTTGTTCAGGTAAAGCAAAGGCTTAATGACCTTGGCGATCTTAAAATTAATGATGGTAGCCGGATATATGATTCAGAACTTGAAAAGGCAGTGATGAGCTTTCAGCAAAGGCATGGGCTAAAGGATGATGGGATAATTGGAAAGACTACGATAGCAGAAATGAATGTTCCATTTAAACAAAGGATCACACAATTGATAGTTAACATGGAAAGAAGCCGTTGGGTACCGGTCAGCCTTAACAGTGATTACCTGGTTGTAAACATTCCTGAATTTAAGTTACATGTCAATAGTGGTGACAAATTGTTATGGAGCTGCAATATTGTAGTGGGTAAACCGATCCATAAAACAGCGATCTTCAGTGGTGAACTTAGATATGTAGTATTCAGTCCGTATTGGAATGTTCCCAAAAGCATCGTCATTAATGAAGTGCTCAAAGATATGCGTCGCGACCGTAATTACCTTGAAAAGCATAATATGGAGATCACAGGTTACCGGGATGGGATTCCGGAGATCAGACAGAAGCCGGGACCTGACAATTCTCTGGGTCTGGTTAAATTCCTCTTCCCTAACAGTTATAATATGTACCTGCATGATACACCTGCAAAGTCATTGTTTAATGAAAGCAGCAGGGCCTTTAGCCATGGTTGTATGCGTATTCAGGAACCATTTAAACTTGCTCAGTTCCTTTTAAAGAATGATCCTTCCTGGGATGATGAAAAGATTAATGCGGCCATGAATGCCGGAACGGAGCGAACCGTCACTCTTAATGAAAGAGTACCCGTATTCATCGTGTATTTCACCGCTTTTGTCGACAGGGATGGGAAGATCAATTTCCGTAAGGATATTTATGAAAGGGATGATCGTCTTGCAGAAATGATGATGATAAAATAAGTAACGTTCCGGAATTTCTGTTTAAATATTGTCGTCAGGGTTTAAAAATTCGCCCTCCTTGTAACACTTTTCTTATTAATTCCGTCTTATTGAATATACTGAATTCTTATCGCCATGATTTTTATTGATAGAAAGCTTCTTTTAATTTTATTAACCGGTTTTATTATTTTTTCAGGTTCATGTAAAAAGGCAAAGCCTATTGAACAGACTAACTGTTCTTCCTGAAAATCTAATGACCACTTATTTTTATGTTGCAGAGCCATTGAATGGAAATGTACAACTGGTTGCCACCGGCCTTTTGGATGCCTATGCATTTCCATCAAATGCCGAAATATATGATATCATACCTCCAGGCAATTCAAAGCGATGGTCAGGAAGCAATGGCATTCTTTTAGAGAAGTATGTATATCAGTCGGATATACAAAGAATAGGAATGTTTAATGGCAGCCGTAAATTATACCTTGGAGTCCGAATCAAAAATGGCCAGAACTTTCATTACGGATGGGTTGAGGTCAGGCATGAGGAGCGATTGGATAGTGATAGTATTGTAATTGCTGGGACGGGTCTTTATAAATTGTCTGAAAGAGCGATCAAAGCCGGAGCTGTGTAATATTTATTAAATGGGTACACCATTATTCTGTACCTTTTTTTTAGGATAGTATTCAAACACTCAAATAATTGCTATATTTTCCCGAAAAAGAGATCTATGGCAAGAAATTTTCATTATAAAATCAGGAAGTTACATCGCTATCTGGGATTAATCCTTGGAATTCAGTTTTTATTATGGACAGTGGGTGGAATCTACTTTAGCTGGAGTAATATGGATGAGATCCACGGTGAGCTCAATAGGAATCCTTTGGCTTTGATACCGGTTAATTCTGAATTTATTTCTCCATCACTAATTCTTAAGCAATTAAAAGTTAGGGGAGAGTTCGATTCAGTAAAGGAACTTAAGCTGATCGAAATTCTGGGAAAGCCATATTATCAGATTCATTACTTTACTGGTTTTGCGGCTGATACCAATCATTCAGGGCATAGAGATATGAAAAAGCCTGCTGTTCAACTCGCTGATGCGGTAAGTGGTGTTCTCCGTGGACCGTTGACAGAGTCGGAGGCAGTTGAAATTGCCAAATCTGCGTTTAATGGGGATTCAAAGGTTATTGAGGTGAAAAGGTTAGAAGAAACTTCATCGCATCACGAATACAGATTAAATCCTCTGCCTGCATTTGCCATTAGCTTCGATCACCCTTCCAGATCTACTGTTTTTATTTCTGCAGAATTAGGGACTATTCAAAAGATCAGAAACCAAAAATGGCGAATTTTTGATTTTCTGTGGATGATGCATACCATGGACTATGAGGGCCGGGATAATTTCGGAAATCTCTTGCTCAGGGCATTTTCTATTTTCGGATTATTAACGATTTCTTCCGGTTTTATTTTATTCTATTTTAGTTCTGGTGCGCTAAGAAGGAAGAAAAAACATCCGGCAAAATAATGTACAAACCCAGGTTCTTAAAATAAAAAACCGGATTCGATCGGAATCCGGTTTTCAACAAATTATAAAGGTTAGCCTATAATTTTACACCTTGTGGAGCTTTCGGATTAGGTGGATTTGTACCCTGGAGACTTAGGATGAAATTCGATACATCCGAGGTTTGTTTTGGTGTTAGTGTTTTCTCCCAGGATATCATTCCTTTTTCCGGTACACCATATTTAATGGTCTTGAAGATTGCGTTGACTGTTCCACCATGAATCCATGAATCATCTGTCAGGTTTGGTCCTACAGTTCCTTCACCAAGTGCTCCGTGGCAGGCAATACAATTCTGGGTGTAGACTGCCTTGCCAGCTGCAATTATCCCTGCGTCTGTGCTTATTTTAACACTGTTTTCATCAATAGCTTCACCTGATTTCGCCAGAACTGCCGCCTTGTCAACATCCGCTGCTTTCATCTCAATGGCATATTCTTCATCCTGAAGCGGGCTCCATTCAAAAACATGGTAATTAAGAAGGTAAACTATCGCAAAAAGGATGGTCGAATAAAATAAACCCATAAACCAGGCGGGTGTTGGATTGTCGAGCTCAACGATACCATCGAATTCATGATCCATCATGATATCTTTTTCCTCAGAAATTGGTCTGAGACCCATTAACTTTGTCCAGATACTCTGACTCGTTTTTTCTGAGGCCTCCCATTCTGAATATTCCAGCATCCGTGCAGGTGCTTCAACCGGCAACAGCTCAGGATTCTTTATCTCATTTGCCATGATCTGTACGGTTTTTAGTAGTACAAGAGAAACAATCAGGAAAAGAAGTGCAATCAGAAATAATATCACAACTACTTCTGAAAAAGTATTTCCTGTGTTTCCACCAGCGACAGATGGTTCAGCGGCCCATAATGGACTGGCAGTTAATAGGATTGCGATTGTGTAAATCAAACGTTTCATAATTCTATGCTTTATCTTCATTTAAAGGGAGCTCACTCATATAACTGACGTGTTTTTTATTCATTGTGAAAAGCAAGACAGTAACCACCAAAAAAAACACTAAAAATATTCCGAGCGAGGTGATCAGATAGACATCTGCGCCCAGTGATTTATCTATAAATTGTTTGAACATATCTTTTGAATTAATTTTTTATTGTTTTGCTTATTGATTTGAACCACTGCCGCCTGTCTTGATATCAGTACCAAGCCTCTGGAGGTAAGCAATGATCGCTATGATCTCCTTATCGCTTTGTACCTTAATATTATCAATTGCCAGGTTAGCAGCGATTGCATCTGCCTGAGCCTTGAGGTCTGTGTTTGCTTTCAGCTCATAACCTTCCTCATAAGGAACTCCAAGAGTCCGCATGGCGTTAATCTTAGCAACTGTAGTCGATGTATCCAAAGTCTGATCAATCAGCCATGGATATGGAGGCATGATACTTCCTGGCGACATTGTTGTCGGGTCCATCAGGTGGTTGAATTGCCATGCATTGGAATATTTACCTCCCTGCCTGTGTAAATCGGGCCCGGTACGCTTGGAACCCCATAAGAATGGATGATCATACACAAATTCGCCGGCTTTACTGTATTCGCCATAACGCTCAGTTTCTGAACGGAAAGGTCTGACCATTTGTGAGTGACAGTTTACACAACCTTCACGGATATATAGATCACGACCCTGTAATTCGAGCGGAGTATATGGTTTAACACTCGCAATGGTTGGAATATTAGACTTGATCATAAAAGCTGGCATCATTTCAACCATACCGCCAATCAGAATCACAATCAGTGACAGTACCAGGAAATACATTGGTTTGCGTTCGAGTGAACGGTGCCATGTTTTTTCACCGCTTCCGGGTGTGAAAGCAGGCTCGAGTGCCATAGCTTCGGCCGGCTCATCAGCAACTAATTGTCCGCTGGCAGCAGTTTTGATCAGGTTATAACACATTACTATAACTCCAGTAAGGTATAATAAACCTCCAATTGCCCTGAACATATGCATTGGCAAAAGCTGAAGAGTGGTTTCCAGAAAGTTAGGATATTTTAACATTCCTTCTGGAGTAAACTCTTTCCACATTAGGCCTTGTAAAAATCCTGACAGGTACATTGGAATTGCGTAGAAGAGGATACCCAGTGTACCTATCCAGAAGTGGAATGCAAGGAGTTTTTTAGAGAATATCTCTGTCTTGTAAATTCTTGGGATCAGCCAGTACAGAATAGCAAAGGTTAAGAAGCCGTTCCATCCCAAAGCACCTACGTGTACGTGTGCTACGATCCAGTCGGTAAAGTGTGCTATCGCATTTACCTGCTTAAGTGAAAGCATCGGACCTTCAAATGTAGCCATACCATAGGAGGTAATACCTACGACCATGAATTTCAGATTGGTATCTTCACGTACCTTATCCCATGCACCCCTCAGGGTCAACAAACCGTTGATCATACCACCCCAGCTAGGTGCGATTAGCATGATTGAGAAGGCAACACCCAGTGACTGTGCCCATCCCGGAAGGGAAGAATACAGCAGGTGATGCGGACCAGCCCATATATAAATGAAGATCAGCGACCAGAAGTGCAGGATACTTAATTTATAAGAATAAACCGGGCGCTGTGCCATTTTAGGAAGGAAGTAATACATCATTCCCAAATATGGTGTTGTAAGGAAGAACGCTACAGCATTATGCCCGTACCACCATTGTACCAGGGCATCCTGAACACCGGCATATAAATAATAACTCTTGAAAGCTGAAATTGGTAGCTGAAATGAATTGACAATGTGCAGTACAGCAACGGTGACAAACGTGGCAATGTAAAACCATATGGCAACGTACATATGCCGTTCACGGCGCTTTATTATTGTACCGAACATGTTAATCCCGAAAACTACCCAAATAAGGGTAATTGCGATATCGATCGGCCATTCGAGTTCTGCATATTCATGCGAAGTAGTTATACCCAAAGGAAGAGTTAGCGCTGCAGAAACAATGATTAGCTGCCATCCCCAGAAGTGGATACTGCTTAGTGCATCACTGAACATCCTGGCCTTCAGAAGTCGCTGTAAGGAATAATAAACCCCCATGAAAATACCGTTACCAACGAATGCAAAGATTACTGCATTGGTGTGTAATGGACGGATACGGCCAAAAGTAGTGTACTGATTGCCAAGGTTCATGTCCGGACTGAACAGCTGCATTGCAATCAAAAGTCCGACAGTCATTCCGATAAGTCCCCATACCACGGTGGCTATCGCGAAATTCCTTACAATTTTGTTGTCATAGTTGAATTTTTCAAGCATAAGTACGTTTTTATTTGTGGTGTAAAATTAAAGAGCTCAGGTGACAATCATGTGACATACCTTGTTATAAAAATATGATCTTAATCACTTATTGTTTTCATTTGGGATATCGTCATCAAATAATATTCTAACTCCAGGGGTATAGGTATCATCATTCTGACCATTTTTCATTGCCCAGAAAAATGCGATCAAAAAGATCAATGCAAGTAATACGCTGCAACCAATCAGGAAATAGAGGATGTTCATGTCAATTTATTTTTTCGCGCAAACAAATGGGTTGCGATACTTGTGAATGAAATAATAGTTACTGTGCTTAAAGGCATTAATATTGCCGCAAAAAGGGGTGATAACAAACCCTGAACCGCGAAAAATAAGCCGATTACATTATAGGTTAATGAGATACCGAAACTGATATGAATTACTTTTACAGCATCTTTTGCCTGTTGAATAAAGCGGGGAAGTTTTTCAAAACCTGAACCGTCAAGTATCGCATCACAGCCGGGAGAGAAGTTGTTGATATTATCTGTAACTGCAATACCCAAATCACTTTGCTTCAATGCACCGGCATCATTCAGCCCGTCGCCTAGCATCATTACCATTTTATTCTTCTGCTGCAGCGCCTTTATGTAATCAAGTTTATTCTGCGGACTCTGTTTAAAATGCATCTGATCTTCCCATGGGAATGCCGGGAGCAGGAATTCACGTTCAGTATCCTGATCACCGGATAATAAATGCATACCCAGCGATTTACTCAATTTACCAAAGAGCTCTTTTAATCCCGGACGCCATCTCTGTCTGAAACTGAAATGCCCGGCATAATGATCGTCTATCTGAATATAGACAGTCCCGGTATCAGTTTTAGTAGAATTTATGTTTAAAAATGAAGCACTGCCGATTCTAAGCAGCTTATTTTTGACTATTCCTTCAATTCCTTTACCAGGAATTTCTTTGTAAAAGCTAACCGGGAAATATTCGTTTATCTTAATCCATTTTACCATTTCCCTACTCAGTGGATGTCCTGAGTTACGGGCAAGGGAGCTGATCAGGCACTTTTCTTCATAATTCAAATCTCCTTCAAAACTGATTTTGAAACCCTCCGGAGCCGTTATGGTTCCTGTTTTGTCAAAAACAAGCGTGTTAATACGCGCCAGTTGTTCAACTATCGCTGTATTTTTGAGATAGAATTTATTCCTGTCAAAAATGCTAAGTACGGCCGATAGTGTAAAGGGAGAACTCAGGGCCAGGGCACAGGGACATGCAATGATCAGTACGGCGGTAAATGATTCCCATGCTTTTATATTCTCGCTGCTTATCCACCAAAATGCTGCTGAACCAAATGCAATGAGCAGCAGTACAACACTGAAATAGCGGCTTACGGTATCACTGAAGGTATCCATCTTTTTTCTCTTCCCTTCAAAAGCCTCATTATTCCAAAGGCTTGTCAGATAGCCCTGAGAAACGGGTTTGATCACTTCGAGTTCGATGGCTTCATTAATCTGCCGTCCACCGGCATAAACTACCTCGCCTAATACTTTCTGTACAGGCGAAGATTCTCCGGTAACGAAACTGAAATCTATCACCGCATCGCCCTTCATCAATATGGTGTCGGCGGGAATCACCTCATTATTTCTGATCAAAATCCTGTCGCCAACCTTAAGTTCATCCATCGGAATCGGCTTTTCGGTATCCTCAGTTAGAAGGGTTACCGCAACCGGGAAATACGACCTGTAATCGCGCTCAAAAGAAAGATGATGATAGGTGCGTTGCTGTACCCAGCGGCCAATCAGCAGGAAGAATACAAGTCCACATAGGGTATCCACAAATCCGACCCCCGTACCACTTACAATTTCAAATACTGATCGTATAAACATGATCGCGATACCAAGAGCAAGAGGAAAATCAAGATTTAATAATTTATTCCTCAGATTTTTCCATGCCGAAACGAAATAATCACGGCCACTGTAAAATACCACCGGGATTGCAAATACCAGGTTGAGCCATCCAAAAAAAGACTTAAACTGATGCTCAAAACTCGCAAGCCCGAAATATTCCGGGAAGCTCAAAAGCATCACATTCCCAAAGCAAAAACCTGCAACTGCAATCTTTTTGATCAGATCCCGGTCAGAGACCTTGTTTTGTTCCTTGACCACATCCTGTAAACTGATTACAGGTTCGTATCCTATTGAGCTTAGCATAATCACTAGTTCTCTCAAAGAGAATTCATGATGCTTAAAGGTGATACTGACCTGCTTTTTCAGGAAGTCGATACGGGAACTGACAATGGAACTGTTTATTTTATAAAGATGCTCGAGCAGCCATAAACAGGAACTGCAATGAATAGCCGGAATATATAGCGTGATGATACTGATCGTGTCATCAGTATAATCGACTAAAGCACCGGCAATCTTTGGTTCATCCAGGTAATCATAATATGATAATTTATCACTTTGTGTTTTACCCGGGGTATTGTTGTAAGCGTAGTAATTACAGAGCTGATTTTCTGAAAGAATCTGATAAACACTCTGACAGCCGATACAACAGAATTCTTTTTCATCAAAATGATACTGCTCATCAGGACAATCATTTCCACAGTGATAACACTGTGTGGATGCCTCTGTTTCAGCTTTTGGACTTAAATTATTCATGCATTCAAAAATGATGTCTAATTCTTTGCTTTGAAATGATTCCGATTATACTATTGCGTGATCAGTATCACTAATTTTATTTACAAATTCTTTTCCAAAAAGCGCACCCTTACATCCTTCTCTTTATAAATTTAATTATTTCTAACCACATTACACCTGCAAATGCCGCAATCAGACAATAACTAAGATCAGTGGACTGAAGCGGAACAAACTGAAATATATTCTGGAATGGAGTAAAATAAATTGAAAGCAGCAGAATGATCAAAGAAGCACTTAATATCAAAGGAATCAGGATGTTTTTATACTGTATAGTCGTTAGTACAGAATAATAGAATGACCTGTTGGATAGGGTAAGAAAAATATTGCTCAGTATTAATGTACTGTAAATTATAGTTCTCACCTCAGCTATCGTATGTTCATTTTCCATGTAATAATAGCCAAGTCCAAGACAAACCCCTGTAATGACAAGCCCTTGCATAATGCTCATTGATAGTTCATTAAATGAGAAAAAACTTGTACTGAGTTTTCGGGGCGCTTTGTTCATCGAATCAGGTTCGATAGGCTCATTTTCAAAAATTATGGAGCAGGTTGGCCCCATGATCAGTTCCAGAAAGATTACATGTACAGGTGTAAAGATATTGGTGTATTTCCAAAATAATAATAGTGGAACAGTAACGATAAGAATGATTGGGATATGAATCGAAATGATATATTGAATAGCTTTTTTAAGGTTTTCATAAATTCTTCTACCTATTGCGATCGCTTCGACCATGTGGGAGAGATCATCATCGATCAGGATCAGGGAAGAAGCCTGCCGGGCAACTTCTGAACCCTTTTTGCCCATAGCGATACCGATATGAGCAGATTTTAGGGCTAAGCTATCATTCACACCATCTCCAGTCATCGCTACTACATGACCTTTCTGTTTCAGCGCATCAATAATCCTGAGTTTCGCTTCAGGAAACATTCGTGTGAAAATATTGCAGGTGTCAGCCGCTTTCAGTACTTCCTTATCACTCATATTTATCAGATCTTTTCCTTCAAGTGTATTTTCTGCATCCCTGAAACCACATTGTTTAGCAATTGTAGATGTTGTTAATGCATTGTCGCCAGTAATAATTTTAACTGAAATTCCTGCATTGTAGAATTGCAAAAAAACATTTTCGATGTTATGCTTCGGAGGATCATAAAATGCAAGCAGGCCAATAAATGTAAATTTAAAATCCTGTTGATTTTCAGGAAACGAATCGCCTTCAAACTGCGTCCTGGCCACCCCCAGAATTCTGTATCCTTTTAGTGCAAGTTCTTTAATTCTCTCTGTGATCTTTTCTTTTTCAGCCTCTTTCAGGCCCGATACCTCCATGATTTGTTCAGGTGCACCTTTTGCCGCTATGATGCGGTTTCCCTGTTTATTCTGAAACAGATGGGTCATCATTGGGGGTTGTCCTCCAAGCGGGTATTCATGGATCATTTTGTATCCCGACCTTTTGTCAGTTTTAACATGCTCTTTATAAAATTCATGTAAAGCGATCTCCATGGGGTCGAAAGGAACCGGTTCTGATGCCCACATGCCAAATTCCGCCGCTTCATTCATTGATTTCTGTTCACTCAGATCTTTGTCAGTTAAAATCTCATCTGTTTTGTAGATGTAAACGGCTGTCAATTCCATCCGGTTTTCAGTGATCGTGCCCGTTTTATCAATACAAATTACAGTCGAGGCACCCAGGGTTTCTACTGTATTAAGACCTTTGACCAGTATGCCGGTTTTTGATAATTTCCATGCTCCAAGAGCCATGAATGTTGTAAAAGCAACCGGGATCTCTTCCGGCAGGATTGACATAGCCAATGTTAATGCGCTTAACAGGCTTTCGAGAAATTGATTAGTCTGGTAATAATTAATTCCAAGAACTAGAATGAAGCAGATAAGCCCGACAAGCGTCATTGCTTTGACAAAACTCAGAATCTGTTTGTATAAGGGCGGTTTTTCTGTCTTGATGTTTTTTGCAAGCGCTGCCAGTTGAGCTGCCCGGCTTTCAGCGCCTGTTGCTGTAACTTCATATACCGCAAGTCCGGATACTGCCAGTGTGCCCTGAAAGACTACATTATTATCTTTATTTGTGTTCTTGCTTACTGCTAAGGATTCTCCGGTAAGCATCGCTTCATTCACCGCAAAATCATTGCAATGAACAATAATTCCGTCGGCGGCAAGCAGAGAGCCTTCTTCTGATACGAGAAAGTCTCCGTTCACAATTTCCTCAGATCTGATTTCTTTTACTTCACCATCACGGATCACTTTTGTCTTTGTTGCTGTCAATACCTCAAGCAGGGATAGTGCTTTGCGGCTTCGGTAAGTTTGGAAGAATGAAATCGCAGATACCAGCATAACCGCAGACATCAGAAAGATCGCTTCCGAAAATTCTCCAAGAAGCAGGTAGACTACAGCAGAGACAATCAATAAGATGAATATGGGTTCAAGAACCGTTTCTTTCAGAATAATGATGAATTCGCTTTGCTCTGAATCCTGATGTATATCCTCTTTTTTCCTTGCACTTACTTCTTGACTGCTTAGTCCTTTAAATGGGAATGGATTGTTTGACAAGTTGCTTAATCTTAGCGGTAAATTTCTGTTGATAAATTAGTCATTTTCATTCTAAAAATTTTATCAATCAGAATGATTTAACACCAATCTTATCAGCAAAAAGAAAAATTATAAAATACAAATATGAGGGTTTGTAAATTTAATAATGTGATCATTGTCATTGGCTTATCTGAGGAGGGTCATTTACTTCAATTTTCAAATTCGTAACTTGGTGTTATCTAAGACTAACATATAAAAACTGTTATAAACATTCGGGATATCAATTATCGGTATGATTAATACTGTTTCGATAGAATTAAATTTAGAATAAAATCAATTCGCTTACAATGAAAAAGATTCTTGTTACAACCGATTTCTCCTCAAATTCCAAAGCAGGGATGCGCTTTGCTATACAAATGACTTCACAGCAGGAATGTGAATTAACATTTTTTCATTCTTACTATATCATGAAGCCCACTTCGTGGGGTGAAAAGACATTCACCAGTTATGAAAATCATGAAGCCACGAAGATTAAAGCAAAGCTTGAGAAATTTGTGGCGGCGGTTTATGCAGGAATGGGTATTGTTCCCGGTAATATAAATCATGTGATCAGCAGTTCTTTCATAACAGATGCCAATATTATGAAATATGCAAAGGACAAAGCTTTTGATTTCATTTGCATCAGCAGAAGAGGTGGTGGCAAAATGAAAAAGATTTTTGGAACCAATACATCCAACCTGATCCTGCAATCGGAGGTGCCGGTTATTGCCGTTCCAAACACGTACAGGCATATTAAAATTAAATCTGTTTTATACGCAACAGATCTTTCAGACCTTGAAAAGGAGATGAAACAGGTGGTTGAATTTGCAAATCCCCTGGGAGCAGAAATTGAATTACTTCATCTGAATTACCCCTCTGATATTGTTTTTAATTCGAAAGTGATTGAAAATATCATTCGCAAATTTCCTAAATCACATATCAAATACAGTCTTGAAAATATTAATCTGCTATATAACCTGGTTGTAAACCTGCAGGCAGTGATCAAAAAACATAAGCCTTCTGTTCTAGTAATGTTTACTGATCAAAACCAGGGATTTTTTCAGAAACTGTTTCTTTCAAGTAGTACAGCAGAGTATTCATTAAATTCATCAGTACCGCTGCTGGTCTACCCGAAAAAATAAATTATCTCAGCGAGGATTTCTCCTGAGTCTTACGGATATAGGATTTTTAAATTTATACGGACCGTAAAACCGGATTTCTGATAAATTTTTATAATTTAATGGGATAAATTCTGGTCTTATTTATCTGATCTAATAGAATCCTAATGAAGAATCTCCTGTTCAGAATTGCCGCAGTTTCGGGCATTTGCCTTCTGCTATTAAGTTTTCGTGGGTATTTGGCTGAGCCTTTGCAAAGCGACTGGCCTGAATATCTTGGAGGTGCAGACAGAAATCATTATTCATCACTTTCCAAGATCAACACAGACAACGTAAAATCCCTGAAGCCGGTTTGGGAATTTCATACAGGAGATTCAGGTCAGGTACAATGTAATCCCATCATAATTGAAAACCGTTTGTATGCAGTAACTGCTTCGAATCATCTGTTTGCGCTCAATGCGGCTACCGGACAGGAATTATGGCGATTTTCTCCCGAAAGTAAGGGCGCATCGAATGTGAACAGAGGTGTAGCTTACTGGTCGAAAGGGAAGGACAAGCGGATTATGTTTGCATTTCAAACCTGGCTTTATGCAGTAAATGCGATAACCGGCAAACCGATTCTTTCGTTTGGGGAAGGTGGCAGAGTAAGTTTGAAAAGTGGGCTTGGAGAAGAATCTGCAACTAAATTCGTGTCATCCACCACCCCGGGGACAATCTTTGGTGACCTGATTATCATGCCGATGAGGTTAGGTGAAGGCACTGGTTCAGCTCCGGGATATATACAGGCATTTAATGTGAGAAGCGGGAAACTGGCCTGGGTATTTAAAACTATTCCTCATCCCGGTGAACCCGGATATGAAACCTGGCCGGCAGATGCTTACAAAAACCCGGCAATTGGCGCAGCAAACAATTGGGCCGGGATGGCTGTCGACCGTAAACGTGGAATTCTCTATGTTCCAACAGGGTCAGCCTCTTTTGATTTTTATGGTGGTAATCGCGAAGGTAAAAATCTATATGCGAATTCATTAATCGCCCTGAACGCAAGAACAGGGGAGTATATCTGGCATTTCCAAACTGTTCACCATGATATATGGGACAGGGATATTCCTGCTCCCCCGAATCTGATCGCAATAAACAGGAATGGTAAAAGTGTTGATGCTGTTGCTCAGGTGACTAAATCAGGGCATATTTTTGTTTTTGATCGTGTTACAGGAGAGCCGATTTTTCCAATTGATGAGGTTCCGGTACCGCAATCTACCCTTCCGGGAGAAAAAACATGGCCTACTCAGCCTATTCCGCGTATACCGAAGCCGTTTGCCAGGCAAACACTGACCGAAGATGATATCACTCATTTATCGGGAAAAAGGGATTCTCTCTTAACTGTTTTCAGACAGGCAAAACTGGGAGCTTTTGAACCGCTTGATTTCCGGCAGACGCTGATCTTCCCCGGACCGGATGGCGCGGCAGAGTGGGGTGGGGCTGCGGTTGATAAGGAAGGTATTATTTATGTCAACTCTAATGAAATGGCCTGGTTATTCAGTCTAAGCCCTAAAAATGAGGTGAAAGCGAAGACCCTGAGTTCGGGTAAATCTTTGTACCTGAATCATTGTCAATCCTGCCATCGTTCTGATTTTTCGGGTAATCCTCAAAGTGGTTATCCGGCTTTGATTGGGATAAGGGAACGTCTGGGGCGCTCAGTAACAACAAGCCTGATCACAAACGGAAAAGGTATGATGCCTGGATTTAGCCAGATCAGTGATGCAGAGAAACAATCCATTATCTCTTATATTTTTGGTGAAGAGAAGGAAGAGTTAAGTGTTTTGGCTAAAGATGAGTATCCGGATGTGCCATACCGTTTTAACGGATACAACAAGTTTCTGGATGAAAATGGCTATCCGGCTATTAGTCCGCCATGGGGAACACTTAGTGCAATTGATTTAAACACCGGCAAGCAGCTCTGGCAGATCCCATTGGGGGAAATTAAAGAACTGACAAAGAAAGGTATTCCTGTAACTGGAACTGAGAATTATGGTGGCCCGCTCGTTACAGCCGGAGGTTTGTTATTTATTGCGGCTACTAAAGACAATACTTTCAGGGCATTTGATAAAAAGACAGGTAAATTACTTTGGGAACATCCCTTGCCAGCTTCAGGATTTGCAACACCATCAACCTATATGATCAATGGCAAGCAGTATGTAGTGATTGCCTGCGGCGGGACTAAACTGGGTATGCATAAGGGAGACAGTTATGTGGCCTTTGCTTTGGATTAATCCGGGTGAATGCCGGTTTCAAATGATTCGGGTAAACTCTTCTATAGACATTTTATTACCTGTTTTTGAGATGTAGTGGGGGGGCTTGTAACTTGGTTTCCTTCTTTATTTCACAATTTAGACGTACCTTTGTAATTATCTGCTAAATGCTATAATGAAACAATTGGTATTAAATTTTACGGAGATAATAAAGAGCCTTGCAGTTAGAATGCAAGTGGCATATATTTCCTGCGCCATATTGAATCGTTTCAATTTTCCTATCGGATATTCTTTCCAGGTAAGCAGTAAGGACTTTATTAATTAAGCCCCGGCCTAATTAACAGGTTTGGGGTCTTCTGGTCATTCCATTTTTATTTTCATTATTTATTTTCTCAGGAATCAGTGCTATTGTCTTTTTGGGAAGAGACATTTTTAGCTGCGTATAAATTTTGGATTTAAGAATTGATTCGCTCTGCTGATAATAAATCCTCTCATTCTAATAAATAATATACATCTTAAAAAATGCAGCATATGAAAATAGCTCAATTGATCTTATCTAAAAATGATTTTGAACTTTTGCAAAATCACCTTAATCTGAGCACCAAACTCTCAGAATTTAACAAAAAGAAACTTAGTCTGGAGTTGAAAACGGCCAGGGTGCTCAAGTCTGAAGATATGCCCGAGGATGTTGTATCCGAAAATTCTTATGTGGAGATTGAGGATATTGAAAGCGTACAGAAATATAATTTTATTCTGGTGAGTCCCAATAAGGCAGATTATAAAACCAATAAGCTTTCTGTTCTGGCACCAATCGGAGTGGCACTATTAGGCTATCGTCCTGGCATTGAAGTCGATTGGGAAATGCCAACCGGACTCCGTACATTCAGGATAGTATCGGTAAAACGAACCACGGAAATGGAATCAGGACAGGGAATTAAGACTCGATAGCTATCGTGTTGAGAGTGGAGAATTGAGAGTGATTTTAAATTATCAATTCTCAACTGTCAATTCTCAATTAAAATGAGATGACTATCTTAGTTTAAAATTTAAAGCCCGAAATGGAGTTTGAAGCAGCAAAGCTTTCTGATTTAAATATGGATCACCTTATAGGTCTGCTAATCAGTATTGGTATGGGTTTTCTGATCGGCATGGAGAGGCAATTTTCAAAGGAAGCTCAGGAGCATGAGGAGCAGTTTGCCGGAATAAGGACCTTTACCATGGTTTCAATGTTTGGGTTTTTATCTGCTATTATTTCATCTCTGATAGGTACATGGATCTTTGGTGCAACCCTGGTTTGCATTTTTGCTTTTGTCATCATATCCTATATCCAATTATCCAAGCTGCCCAGTAATAAGGGTGCAACATCTGAATTTGCGCTACTAATTACATTTATGTTAGGCGGATTGGTGTTTCTGGGGATGGTGCTATTTGCACTTATCGTTATGGTGGTAATGCTTCTTCTCTTGACATTCAGGCCTACATTACACCTCTTTGTAGAGAAACTCAAACGTCAGGAATTACTCGCCATCATTTTGTTTGTCGTGATGTCGGCCCTCGTGATTCCTTTTCTTCCGGATGATAATTTCGGACCGTATGATTTATGGAATCTGAAAGAAATCTGGCAAATGGTGGTTCTGGTCGCAGGTACAAGCCTGGTGGGTTATATGATTGCCAAATTTATGGGAGAGAGAGGCACCATGATTGCTGGCCTTGTTGGCGGTCTGGTTTCGAGTACTTCGGTGGCGTTGACCTTCTCCCGAAAAAGTAAAGAAGCTGCATCGGCAAGCTCATCCTTCTATTATGCGATGGGTATAATCTCTGCCTGCACAATCATGTTCCCAAGAGTTCTTTTTGAGGTTTACGTGATTAATTGGGAGCTATTTTTGGAATTGTGGGTACCTATACTAATCATTTCAATAGCAGGTTTTGGCTCTGCTTTTTTAATCTATACTTTCAGAAAGGGTAAGCCTGGCGGTGATGGAATTATCCTCAAAAACCCGCTTGATCTTGCTACCGCCATTAAGTTTGCATTGTTATATGCTGCGATTCAATGGCTTGTAAAATATGCCGGGGAAAATTTCGGGGATAATGGAACCTATATCGCCGGTGCAATTTCAGGGATAACCGATGTGGATGCAATTACCCTTTCCATGGCTAAAATGGCTAAATCCGGCGGGGATTCTGCTATTGCCATCAATACAATTTTAATTGCAGTTCTCTCCAATACTCTGGTCAAGTTTATGATTGTACTCAGTATTGGAAGTGTTCAATTGCGTAAAACCGCGTTCTTTGGATTTTGTGCAATATTTCTTACCGGCTCAGCCTATTTTCTTCTCTATTCCAATTTCTGAGGCTATTCAATTTCATATCCTTTATTTTACAGGCTTCAGGATGAAGGAATCAATATAATTACTAATTTGCTCATGTTATTTTAAACATAAACCGAATATGAAAAAGATATTTTTAATCTCTGCACTATTGATAAGTGCTGCTTTCTTAAGCAATGCACAAACTACTCCGGCACCAATGACCCTTACTACGAATGCTTTTGCAGACGGGACTATCATACCGGTAAAATTCAGTCAGGCTGCTCCCGGAGCAGCACCGGGTGAAGGAACTTCGCCTGCTTTATCATGGGGAAATGTACCTGCAGGGACAAAGAGCTTATTACTTCATATGCATGACCTGGATTTTGTACGGAATAAAACTACAGATGATCAGGTTCATTGGCTGGTATGGAATATCCCGGCAAATTCTGCAGGTTTTCCTGAAGGCCTTCCAAGAGGAGCAAAATTGCCGGATGGCAGTTATCAGATAAGCGTAACCGGTCCGGTTTACCGAGGTCCCGGAGCCGCAGCAAGTGGTCCTCTGCACCATTATATGTTTGAAATTCTTGCTCTTGATATCACACTTGATTTTCCGGCTGTAAATAATGACCCTTTTGATACCAGAGCTAAAGTAATGCAGACCATTCAGGGACATATCCTCGGTAAAGCTGTAATGGGTGGCCTCTTCAAAAGACCTCAGTAAAAAAGCAAAATCTTGATGCAAATCAAGGTCCTTTTTTAACTTATATCAATAGCATCTGAACTTTCAGGTGCTATTTTTGTATCTGATAATCAAATACAAAGACATGTCAGATCTCAGCAAATTCAACAGATTTACCAGTGATTTAAAAGAAGACGGATATCTGATGCCCGTACTTTTTGTTGGTCATGGTTCTCCTATGAATGGAATTGAAGACAATGAGTTTTCAGACCATTGGAAGCAACTGGCTCGTGAAATTCCCCAGCCTGCCGCTGTGTTGGTAATTTCGGCTCATTGGCTAAGCAATGGAACGAAAGTTACAGCGATGGATTTCCCGCCCACAATCCATGATTTCGGGGGATTCCCGCAGGCCTTGTTCGATGTTCAATACCCCGCACCAGGAAGTGCTAAACTTGCTAGTGAAACTATTTCATTATTACATTCAGTTCATGCTGAACCGGATCATGATTGGGGACTTGACCATGGCGCATGGACGGTGGTGAGGCATATGTATCCTGAAGCAAATGTTCCGGTGCTTCAATTGAGTATCGATTATTCCAAAGGTCCGCAATACCATTATGATCTCGCAAAGGACCTGTATTCTTTGCGTAAAAAGGGAGTGCTGATTATGGGCAGTGGTAATATGGTTCATAATTTAAGGATGGTAGCATGGGATCGCTTGAATGAACCCGGGTTCGGCTTCGATTGGGCTTACGAACTGAATGATAAGTTTAAACAATTGATCGCCGATGGAAATCATCAGGCATTGATTAATTTCAGTACGATCAGCCCGGATATTTTAAAGGCCATACCTACATCAGAACATTATCTTCCTTTACTGTACAATTTAGGCCTTCAGGGAAAGAATGAGGAGGTCTCATTTTTTAATGATAAGGCAGTAGGAGGTTCATTGACCATGACCTCGGTTAGAATTGGGTAAACCCTGATATTTCTTCAAACGATTTTTTTTGCTTTTGCTGGAGCGGGCGTGCACCATAACTTGACAGGCTTGCGCAAGCATTCGTGCCGGGCTTAACTTTCGGAATGTAAGTATTTCAAAAACATTTACTTAAAGGTAGAATCTCTTTAAAATAAAACTACCTGAATTAGTATTATTGTAATGTAATCCTCAGGCCAATCCGGCTGCCATCCTGAAAAATAAATATTTTTCAGACTAAGGGAAATACACTTACAGCGGGACATACTAATACTGGATTATATGGCAAAGAACAAATACTTCTTCCCTTTCATCATGGTTACCTCATTGTTCTTTATGTGGGGTTTTGTTCATAACCTGGATCCAATACTGATTCCTCATTTAAAGAAATCATTCAGTCTGAATATATTACAGTCATCTTTGGTAGATTCTGCAGTTTTTATTGCCTATCTGCTGGTAGCTATTCCCGCAGGGATACTGATGAAAAAGTATGGTTATAAAACCGGAATTTTATCAGGATTGGTCTTATTTGCCATCGGTTCTTTTTTGTTTATCCCGGCAGCAAACACGCAGGAATATTCTTTCTTTCTCGGGGCACTGTTTATTATCTCCTGCGGACTGACCATTCTCGAAACAGCAGCTAATCCTTATGTTTCTTTGTTAGGTGATCCTGAGACAGCAACCAGCCGGCTTAATTTTGCCCAGTCATTTAACGGATTGGCAGCCACTATGGCTCCAATCATTGGAGCAAGATTTATTTTAACAGAGGGATACAGTGATGAGGAGCTCAATGCAATGACCGAAAGTGCCAGGCAGGTTGCTCTGGCTTCTGAAGCCTCTACAGTAAAGGTTCCATATTTTATTCTGGGAAGTTTAATTCTGGTCATCGCAGCTATCTTTTATTTTTTGCGTCTTCCTGAAGTTGAAGATAAGGATGAGAGTAAAAGCCTTAATGTTTTCAGAGCTCTGCGACACCGGCACCTGACATGGGCAGTTGTGGCCCAGTTTTTCTATGTGGGGGCTCAGGTCTGTGTTTTCAGCTTTTTTATTTTGTACGCGGTAGAAGTTGCCGGTATCAGCAATGTACTGGCTGCTGATTATTTGGGCTGGGGTTGCGGATTAGCATTTATGGTCGGCAGGTTTTTTGGTGTATTTATGATGAAATTTATTGCTTCTGAACGATTATTGGCTATTTATTCTGCAATCTGTATTTTACTTTGTCTCATAGCCACCTTCAGCCATGGTTTTATAGCCATTTATGCTGTGATTGGAATTACATTCTTTATGTCAATTATGTTTCCCACAATTTTCTCATTGGGAATTAAGGGATTAGGAAGTGATACCCAATATGGCAGTAGTTTAATTGTGATGGCAATTTTTGGCGGGGCAGTTCTGCCGCTGCTTTTTGGCTATATTTCAGACCTTAGCGGGAAGGTTCAATACGGACAGATTGTGAGTTTACTGTGCTTCTGCGTAATATTGGCTTTCGCAGTAAAAGGATATAAAGTCATAAAACCACAAACTAAAAACTATGCGTAGATATTGCCTCGCTGTTGATTTAAAGGACGATCCGGAACTCATTGCAGAGTATGAGTTATGGCACAGAAAAGTCTGGCCGGAAATCATTGAAAGTATCCGATCTTCAGGGATTGAGGATATGACGATCTACCGTTATTCAAACCGTCTGTTCATGATCATGGAGGTAAACGATGGTTTTAGCTTTGAAAAGAAGGCTGCGGCTGATCTTGCTGACCCTAAAGTTCAGGAATGGGAGGAGTTTATGTGGAACTTTCAGCAGGCAATTCCGGGGGTAAAGTCGGGTGAAAAATGGGTTTTAATGGAAAAAATATTTCAACTATAATTATAAATGAATACTAATTTCGAAGAGGGAAAAAAGCACCGGTTTCTGCAGATTCATGCACAAGATAATGTTCTGGTTGCCTTGCAGGATCTTGCAAAGGGTGAAAAAATTGATTTCGGAGGGAAAACACTGGTACTCAGTACTGCGGTGGAATCGAAGCATAAGTTTGCCCTCGAGCCCTTTAAAAAAGGAGACCGGATTATCATGTATGGAGTTCTGGTTGGTATTGCCAATCAGGATATTGCTCAGGGAGAGGCTATTACAGTGAAGAATGTAGATCATGCATCAAGTGATTATGTTCTTGGTGAGCGTAAGGTTAATTGGGATAAGCCCGATGCTTCTGCCTTTGCCGGTAAGACATTTAATGGATTCCACCGTGCAGATAGTTCAGTTGGAACATGCAATTTCTGGCTGGTCATTCCATTGGTTTTTTGTGAAAACCGGAATGTGAATGTCCTCAAGGAAGCATTGGATGAAAAGCTCGGTTATAAGAAGGTTAAAAGTTATGAAAACGAGGTCGAAAGCCTCATTGCTCTATACAAAACAGGAAAATCTACAGAAGAAATTCTGAACGCAGATCTGAAGGCTACCCCAAATGAAGCTAAAAGAACCCGTTTATTCCCGAATGTTGATGGAGTGAAATTCATAACCCACGACATGGGCTGCGGAGGTATCAAGCTGGATGCAGATAGTTTATGCGGACTCATTGCGGGATATATTACCCATCCAAATGTTGCAGGTGCGACGATTCTGAGTCTGGGTTGCCAGCATTCGGAGGTCAGCACTTTACAGAATGAGATCAGGAAACGCGATCCTCAATTCAGTAAGCCCCTGACTATCCTCGAGCAACAGGCTTTGGGTACCGAAACGAACCTGATGCAGGAAGCTTTGAAAAGAACCTTTGCGGGTCTGGTTGAAGCGAACAAAAATGAACGGAAACCGGCTCCGATCTCCAAAATATGCATCGGTTTGGAATGTGGCGGATCTGATGGTTTTTCTGGTATTTCTGCAAATCCGGCCCTGGGTTATGTTTCAGACATTCTGGTTTCTTTGGGTGGATCTGTTGTGCTTTCAGAATTTCCCGAGCTTTGCGGGGTGGAACAGGAGTTGAGCGATCGTTGTGTGGATGAAGAAACGGCTACCCGTTTTATGCATCTGATGAGTACCTATAATGCGAGGGCAGTAGCCGATGGATCCGGTTTTTATGCCAATCCATCCCCGGGAAATATCCGTGACGGATTGATCACCGATGCGATGAAATCTGCCGGTGCAGCAAAAAAAGGAGGGTCTTCGCCCGTAACTGCGGTGCTTGATTATCCTGAAAAGGTTAAAAGTATGGGACTAAACCTCCTATGCACCCCGGGAAGTGATGTGGAAAGTACTACTGCAGAAGTGGCTTCAGGTGCCAACATCGTACTTTTTACAACAGGTTTGGGTACGCCGACAGGGAATCCGGTTACACCGGTTATCAAGCTGAGTACCAATACAAAAACATTTCTGAAAATGCCTGATATTATCGATATTAACTGCGGAACGATCATCGATGGTTCGGAGACCATAAAAGAGAACGCACACCGCATTCTGGACTATGTAATCCGGGTTGCGAGCGGTGAAGAACAGCCTAAAGCCATGCAATTGGGTCAGGACGATTTTATCCCATGGAAACGTGGTGTTTCATTATAATTTTATCAAATTTTTAAATAATATGTTCAGCTTAAAAGGAAAAACAGCAGTAATTACAGGAGGTGGAAGTGGTATCGGAAAAGGTATCGCTATGGTGTTTGCAGCCCAGGGTGCCAATGTGAAGATCGTGGAATTGAATCAGGATGCGGGTCTAGCAGTAGTAAAAGAGATCATATACAATGGCGGAATAGCTTCTGCACATGCATGTGATGTATCAAAACAGGCCGATGTATTATCCCTGTTCAACAGTATTGGTCAGATCGATATTCTGGTTAACAATGCAGGTATTGCACATGTAGGAAGAGCCGATACGACTTCTGAAACGGATATGGACCGGATCTATAATGTCAATGTGAAAGGTGCCTACAACTGTCTTTTTGCTGCAATTCCATTGATGAAGAAAAGTGGTGGTGGTGCTATTCTGAACCTTGCATCAATCGTTGCTATTGTGGGTGTTGCTGATCGTTTTGCCTATTCAATGAGTAAAGGTGCAATCTATGCAATGACACTTTCTGTAGCTAAAGATTACCTTGCTGATAATATCCGTTGCAACAGTATCTCACCTGCAAGGGTGCATACACCATTTGTAGATGGATTTATTGCCAAAAACTATCCGGGTCAGGAAAAAGAGATGTTCGAGAAACTATCCAAAACACAGCCGGTTGGAAGAATGGCAACACCCGAGGACATTGCGGCTATCGCATTATACTTATGCTCGGATGAATCCAGCTTCGTAACAGGAAATGATTATCCGATCGACGGAGGATTTATTAAGCTTAATAGCTAATCAATTTAATCAAAAGAATTCCTCGAAGCTCTGCTTCGGGGTTCTGGCCTAATCTTATATTTGTTTTATGAGTGAACATATTCATAAACGTCATAATAAGAATTTGCTGTTGTACCATTTGGTTTGTCCGATAAAATATAGGA
>NZ_JAUXXZ010000077.1 GCF_030684675.1 Daejeonella sp.
TCCTATATTTTATCGGACAAACCAAATGGTACAACAGCAAATTCTTATTATGACGTTTATGAATATGTTCACTCATAAAACAAATATAAGATTAGGCCAGAACCCCGAAGCAGAGCTTCGAGGAATTCTTTTGATTAAATCTTATCTTTGCAAAATGATAAAATCGATGACAGGTTATGGCTTGGCAGCCAATGATTATTCCCGTGCAAAATATACGGTAGAGATCAAATCATTGAACAGCAAGTTCCTGGAGCTTTCTTTAAAACTTCCTAAATCATTTTCAGATAAAGAATTTCTATTGAGAAATGAATGCAGCAAGCAAATTGAAAGAGGTAAAGTGAACATTAGCATTAATGTGGAATATGCGGAAACTACGCTAAAAACCTCAAGTATTAATCAGCCTTTGCTCAAACATTACTATGATCAGCTCAATGAAGCAGCCGATACATTGGGATCTGAAAAAAACAATCTGTTTCAACTGGCTTTAAATTTTCCTGATGTTATTCAATACGGCTCAGATGAAGCCAGTGAGGATGAATGGAAGACTGTTTATAAAACCTTTGAGGAGGCACTTTTAAACTTTCAGAACTTCCGTCAGGACGAAGGAAATGTTCTAAAACAAGACCTTATTCTTAGAATAAACAACATTCTGGAAGGAATGAGACTTGTATCAATTCAGGAGCCGCTTCGCATACCGTCGATAAGGGAACGGCTAAACCAGTTTCTGGAAGAGGCTGTGGGAAAAGAAAATGTGGATCATAACCGCTTCGAACAAGAGCTAATCTATTTTATTGATAAGCTGGATATAACTGAAGAAAAGATCCGTTTGAAAAGCCATTGTGATTATTTCATTGAAGCACTTAAGGACAAAGATGCAAATGGTAAAAAACTCGGCTTTATTTCGCAGGAAATCGGCAGGGAGATCAATACCATGGGTTCGAAAGCCAATGATGCCAAAATGCAGCAGATTGTGGTAGGAATGAAAGAAGAACTCGAGAAGATTAAAGAACAATTACTTAATGTACTATAGCTGTTAGAATTCCAGACTGACAACTGGCAACTGACAACTGACAACTAAATATCAGTGAACGGCAAACTCATCATATTTTCAGCTCCTTCAGGTGCGGGTAAGACTACAATAGTCCACCATTTATTAAATAAGATCCCTGATCTTTCATTTTCTATTTCAGCTACAACCAGGCATCAGCGTGGTGATGAAGTAAATGCCAAAGACTATTATTTCATTAGCAAGGAGAGTTTTCTTCATAAAATTGCTCAGAAGGAATTTTTGGAATTTGAGGAGGTTTACACAGGTACCTTTTATGGAACCTTACGCTCCGAAATTGATCGTATCTGGGCTGAAGGCAAGCACGTTATCTTTGATATTGACGTCATTGGCGGACTTCACCTGAAGAAAAAATTTGGCGATAAAGCCCTGGCGATTTTCGTTCAGCCACCATCACTTGAGGTTCTGATTGAGCGATTGACTAGCAGAGGTACTGATCTTCCCGAGAAACTTGCCGAGCGCATAAAAAAGGCAGATAAGGAACTGCTATATGCCGATCAGTTCGACGTGATATTGAAAAATTACGAGCTCGAAACAGCCTGTAAAGAGGCAGAAAAGCTGGTTAGAGAATTTCTGGCTCAATAATTAAACAACATGTTCAGATTGCGCGGTCTCATATCTCATATCTCCAATCTCATATCTCCAGGAATATGAAAATTGGATTATTCTTCGGCTCCTTTAACCCTATTCATATCGGCCATCTGATCATTGCCAATTATATGGCCAATCATACTGATCTTCAGCAGGTTTGGCTGGTTGTTTCGCCTCATAACCCATTGAAAGAAAAGAGTGATCTGATCAATATGTACGACCGTCTGGAGATGGCAAAACTGGCCACCGAAGATGCTGTCAATATCCGGGTAAGTGATGTGGAACTTAAGCTTCCTCAGCCATCTTACACGATTGATACCCTTACCTACCTTAGTGAGAAATATCCGGAACATGAGTTCAGCCTGATCATGGGTTCAGATAATCTGGTATCATTAAAAAAATGGAAAAATTATGAACTCATCCTGCGCGACTATCATATTCATATTTACCCGCGCCCGGGATTTGATAATCATGATTTTCAACAACATCCTTCTATCAGTATTACTGAAACTCCAATGATGGAATTGTCGGCTACCTTTATCCGCAAGGCTGTTAAAGAAAGAAAAAATGTTCAATATTTTGTCCCTGAAAAGGTGCTGAAATTTATTGAAGGAAAGAATCTGTATCGTTAAAATAAGGCTGACAGTCCCGGATCAGGTCCGGGACTGTCAGCCTTGAAACCATATTTAAGAATGAAATCGACCTTGCAAGCGTTAAAAACACTGACAGGGTTAAAAAATTCAAACGTGAGCAAGGAAAAAACCATTTTAAAACTGAAACTTCCAACCGACCCGCTTTGGGTCAAGAATGTGGTGGAAAGCAATATCGAAGAAATTCTGACTGACCATGCCTTTTGTGAGCAGAAAGCTGCAAGTAATGCCATTACCCTAATTGTGCAGAATCCTAACCTGTCTGATCTGGTTCAGGAAATGGCGATGCTTGTTCAGGAAGAGATGGATCATTTTAAGCGGGTTCACGACCTGATCCTTGCCCGGGGATACACCCTGGGACGTGAACGTAAAGACAATTATGTCAATGAGTTAATGCAGTTTGTAATCAAAGGAGGCAGTCGCCAGGATCAATTAATAGACCGTTTATTATTCTCAGCAATGATTGAGGCACGCAGCTGTGAACGTTTCAAAGTGATGTCTGAACACATCAATGATAAAGAACTCTCAGATTTTTACTACGAGCTAATGGTCAGTGAAGCCGGGCATTATACGATGTTCATCGGCCTTGCCCGCAAGTATGCAGGTAATATTGATGTAGAAAAACGCTGGAAAGAGTTTTTGGAATATGAGGCTAAAGTGATTCAGAATTACGGAAAATCGGAGACGATTCATGGGTAATTATCCGTCATTTGAAAAGAATGTCCTTGCGAGGAGGCACGACGAAGCAATCTCACTAACAGAAGAGATTGCTTCTCAGCCCAGGGCTGATCGCAATGACAAATCCATGTCATTTCACATTTAATAGTTCTCAAATTTTCATTCCAAGGATTAGCCGGCAGGGTCTTACTTCTTGAACAACAAAAATATCGCAGGCCTTTTATGCAGTTCAGGGACTTTATTCTTCCAGTCTTTGATACTTTTTGTTTGAATAAATTCATCTTCCGAGTTTAGATCACAGGCAATACACAGTTTTGTTTCCACTTTACAACTTCGCAGAATCTCCTCCAGCATTGGATTATTACGAAAAGGGGTTTCAATAAATAACTGAGTCTGGCTATGTCTTTCAGCCAGAGCCTCAAGCTCTTTGATCTTATTTGCCCGCTGGACTTTATCAATGGGCAGATAACCATGAAATGTAAAACTTTGTCCGCTAAAACCTGAAGCCATCAATGCCAGTAAAATGGAACTGGGACCAACTAGCGGCACTACTTTTATCCCCTTTTGATGAGCCAGAGCAACAATTTCAGCACCGGGGTCGGCAACACCAGGACAACCTGCTTCGCTCATCAGGCCAACATTCTTACCGGCTAAAAGCCCTTTGAAAAACTCATTTAAATTACCTTCCCGCTGATGCTTTCCATAATCATGGATAATAAGTTCACTCTGCGGAATCTTTAAACCTGCTTCTTTTAAAAATCTGCGGGCAGTTTTACTATTCTCTACAATATACTCATTGATATGATTTATCGTTTCTACTAAATAGGGCGTGAACGACTTTGCCGAAGCATTTTCTGCCAAAGGCACAGGAATAAGATAAAGGGAGCCTGGAAGCATGATTAGATTTTGGTACAAATTAAAACAAATTCCTCTCAAATGAGTTATATGTAGTAAATGGTATAAAATGCGGGATGCATAAATATTGCCCAAAATGAGTTTACGTAATAATTTAATTACAATACAACCTATGGCAAAATTTTATTGTCTTACTTATAAGATTATACAAATCAAATTTTAGGAGCTATGAAAACGAACATCAAATTCCCGGAATATTTGGCTGGACTACTATTATTCCTGTCATTTCTAGTGCCGGCACAGGTAAAAGCTCAGTATGACGACGTTTCTCTTGAAACATTTTATGAGGAACTGTCCCCTTATGGAGTATGGATAAATGACCCGCAATATGGTTATGTATGGCGCCCTGATGTAGATCAGGATGATTTTAGACCTTATTACACGAATGGGCACTGGGAAATGACCAAATATGGAAATACCTGGGTATCCGATTACGAATGGGGATGGGCACCATTCCACTATGGTCGCTGGCATCACAGTAGCCGGAGAGGCTGGATATGGGTTCCGGATACCAGATGGGGACCGGCATGGGTGAGCTGGAGAAGTGGTGGCGGTCATTATGGCTGGGCACCGCTGGGTCCCGGAATCAATATCAATATTAATATCGGATCAAGAATTCCTGATTACTATTGGGTATTTGTACCGCAACAAAATATCTATTATGACAGGTATCCCCGTTACGACAGATACAGAAACCGGAACATTTACAACAACACAGTCATTATCAACAATACCTATGTATACAACCAAAACCGGTATTATACAGGCCCCAGGGTTGATGAGATCAGAAGAGTAACCCGTCAGCCAGTTCGTATTCATGATGTCAGGGATAACAGACCGACGAATTATGGAAACAACAGAAACGACAGGCCACAGGTGAATAGGGTGCCGGATAGAGGAGGCAATCCCGGACAAAATTCGCGCCCTGACCGTCCGACTGACAATTCTGGAGGCCGAGGAGCTGTAACCGGAAGAGGTTCAGGCCCTGTGGCTGATAATTCAGTAAATCGTGGAGCTGTACGACCTGAAAGCAGACAGATTCCGGCTTCATCACAGAGATCAGGCAGAACCTACGATAATCAGGATATCAGGGGGAGTCTAAGCGGACAACGCCCTCCAATAACTGATCGTCAGGAGCAAATCAGGCAGGCACCTGCTCAGGCACCAAGGGAACAAAGACCTGAACGGGTAACACAGGCACCACGTCAGTATCAGGCTCCTGAACGCGTTCAGAGAAATGAACCTCAGGAACGCCAGGCACCAGCTCCGGAAAGAATTCAAAGAAGTGCACCACAACAACGCCAGTATCCTGCACCTGAACGGGTTCAGAGAAGCGAACCGCAACGCCAGGCACCGGCACCTGAACGCATACAGAGAAGTGCACCACAGGATCGTCAGGCTCCTTCACAGAGTTCAGAAGGACGTGGTAACTCTTCTTCAGGACAAGAAAATGGAAGGGGTAGCCAGAACAGGCCCTCCAGAGGTAATTAAAACAAAAAAACCGGCGAATTCGCCGGTTTTTTTGTTTTATGCATATTATTTCAACTTACTGAGTGCAGCCCGCATCCTGGGGATCATTTGTTCTATATCCTCATGCGAACATCCTCCAACAGAAGCTCTGAACCAGTTTACACCGCTATCTGTACCAAATGCCGAAAATGGTACTATACCCATTTTCGCTTCTTTGATCAGGTAAAAATTAACTTCGGCACTATCCTTCAAAACATTTCCTTCTGGAGTGGTTTTACCTATATAATCGACCTTAACAGTTAAGTAGATTGCCCCCATCGGATTGATCGCGTCTACAGCAAAACCATCCGTTTTAAGCTGGATTATACCCTGATATAGAGTATCCAAACTTTTCTGAACTTTTGCTTTAAAAATCGTCAGGTAACTATTTAGTTCTTTCGTTTGAGTTAAAAATTTTGCTGTTGCTACCTGCTCAGGCTTTGGTGCCCAGGCTCCAACATGCCCTACAATCGTTTTCATTTTATCGATTACATGTTCCGGACCAAACGCCCAGCCAACGCGAACACCGGTAGCAGCAAGGCATTTGGATATGCCATCAATATAAATCACCCTATCTTTCAGTTCGGGCCTTAAAGTAACCGGATCAAAGTGAAACTGATCGCCAAAGGTCAGAAGGGAATAGATCTGATCATACATAATATACAGTGGCTTTTCTTCCGCTCCGCGAGTCTTATTCTCGGCAATTACCAGATCACAGATCTCTTCCAGATCTTTTTTGGCAAACATGGTACCGGTTGGGTTAAGTGGAGAACATAAGGCCAGTAATGTAGCACCCTTTAGGTACGGACGGATATCATCGGCTGTTGGCATAAATTTATTCGCCGCCGAAGTCTTAACCGCAACCTGAGTTGCCCCTGTAAAACGGCAATAATGGTTGTTATTCCATGATGGAGTAGGATAAATTACCTTGTCTCCGGGATCAACCAGAGCCATATAAGTTCCATAGATCAAAGGACGTGATCCGCCGGCAACCAGAATTTGTTTACTGTTATAAGATAAACCAAAGCGCTCCTGTAGGAAAACTGAAATGTTCTCACGCAATACTGCCACACCTTCGGCAGGTGGATAATTGGTCTGGTTGGCCTGATAAGCCTCAACAATTCCATCTTTCAGCTCGTTGGGAATCGGGAAAATATTTGAATCAAAATCTCCGATAGTCAGGTTCGCAATTTGCTCACCTTTACTTTTCAATTCATTGATCTGACCTGCAATTTTTATTATTTCTGAACCCTCAAGGGTACTTGCTATTTTGGATACCTTCATTTCTATTTTTGTATTCTTCAGGATATCAACCTGTTATAAATTATCTATTCTACCTGATTAATGCTTCAACTGCCTTGTCTACCTTTTCAAAATTGAAGCTTTTCAAGATCTCCTTAAATGATGCGTTGATCTCCTCATTACATAGATTCCCGATGCTTCCTTCATGTGTATGTTTAACAATGTCCGGTGCCTTAAATTCTCCCTTTTCGATTGCTGCTCCAACTTTTTTATAGGCTTCCCTGAAAGGTAGTCCATTTAAAACCTCTTCATTCACGGCATCTACACTAAACAAATAAGCATATTTCTCATCCTTAAGAATATCCTCCTTAATTCTGATAGATTGCAACATAAAGCCTGTCATTTCCAGACATTCATTCAGTGATCTGAAGGCCGGGAACAGATTCTCTTTCAGCAATTGGAGGTCACGGTGATAGCCTGATGGCAGATTTGTGGTCATCAGGGCAATTTCATTTGGCAAAGCCTGTATCTTATTGCATCTGGCACGAATCAGCTCAAAAACATCCGGGTTCTTCTTATGAGGCATTATGCTTGAACCAGTGGTCAGTTCATCAGGGAAACTGATAAATGCAAAGTTCTGATTAATAAACAAACAGGCATCCATAGCAAGTTTAGCCAAAGTTGCCGCAACTGAAGACATTGCCTGAGCCAAAATACGCTCAGTTTTTCCACGGCCCATCTGGGCATAAACTACATTATAATTCAGCGAATCAAAGCCCAGTAATTTAGTGGTCATGGTACGGTTCAATGGAAAGGAAGAACCGTATCCTGCTGCAGAACCCAATGGGTTTTTATTACAGATTTTCCAGGCTGCAAGCATCAGCTCCATATCATCGGCAAGGCTTTCGGCATAGGCTCCGAACCATAATCCGAAGGATGAAGGCATCGCAATCTGCAAATGTGTATAGCCCGGAAGTAATTTATCCTTATGCTCTTCACTTTGTGCAATCAGCTGAGTGAACAGAATGTCAGTATTTCTGACCAGTTTCTGAATCTCACTACGAAAGAACAATTTGAGATCTACCAGAACCTGATCATTTCTGGACCGTCCGCTGTGAATTTTTTTGCCGGCATCACCAATCCTGCGGGTAAGCAATAGCTCTACCTGAGAATGTACATCTTCCACATCATCTTCGATGCTGAATTTACCTTCCTGAACTTCCCTGAAAATCTGTTTAAGACCAGTTTGAACCTGTTCCAGATCCCTGCTATCCATTAAACCAACGCTTTCAAGCATACGGGTATGGGCTAATGAACCCAATACATCAAACGCAGCAAGCTGATGATCCAACTCCCTGTCATTTCCAACAGTAAACTTTTCTACAGACCTTTCAGTTTCTGTTTCCTTTTGCCAGAGCTTGCTCATAGAACTGCTTTAAAATTTGTGAAATACTGTGCTTTAATTGTATCCCATTCGGATCTCAAAATACTGTAAAAAACGGTATTTCTGATGTATCCGTTATGTATTTTCATATGCTGACGTAATACCCCTTCGCGGGTAGCGCCAATTCCCAATAATGCCTGGCGTGACTGATGATTACGCTCATCTGCTTTAAATTCAATTCTGTTCAGTCCCAAAACCTCAAAACCATAGGTCAATATCAGGTACTTCATTTCCTTATTCAATCCGCTTCCCTGAAAATCACGTCCTATCCATGTCCAGCCAATCTGCCCCCGTTCATCCCGCCAGGAGATCTCTGCAAGTCGGGTACAGCCTGCCACCTTATTGGTCTTTTTATCAATGATTACCCAAGCTGCACTTGTGCCATTTTCACGGTCAGAAATCGCTTTTTTAATATATTTATTCAACTCTACAGGCTTCGAAAGATCATGAAGACCATAAATCCAGAGGCTATCATCATCTGCTACCTCCTGCAAAGCTTTATCATCATCTAGCTCAAGCGGACGAAGTAAGGCTCTTTCACTTTCCAGGGTAATATTCAAATTCTTTGCCATCACACTATCTCCGTCAATAATTTTATATAGAGGTCTATACCCTCCTCAATTTCATTTACATAGATATACTCATCAGCCATATGTGAACGTGCCGAATCTCCAGGACCCATTTTTAGTGAGGGAATGTCCAATAATGCCTGATCACTAGTGGTTGGAGAACCATAGGTTTCCCTGCCCAAAGCGATTCCTGCCTTAACAATTGGATGTTCGGTGCTAATTGAAGATGGTTTTAAGCGGGTTGACCGTGGATTAACATCGCAGTCGACATTCTGACTTATAATCTTCAGTACCTCCTCATTCCGGTAGGCATCAGTTACCCTCACATCAACCGTAAAATTACAAATCGCAGGAACTACATTATGCTGGGATCCGGCTTCGATGATGGTTACACTCATCTTAACAGGGCCAAACAGGGACGATTTCTTCGCAAACTCATAGGTTTTGAACCAATTAATATCCTTCATTGCCTTATAGATCGCATTCTCACCTTCCTCCCTCGCAGCATGACCCGCCCTACCATGTGCAACACAATCCAAAACCATTAATCCCCTCTCGGCAACGGCCATTTGCATTAATGTCGGTTCTCCAACTATTGCAAATTCAAGCTGACCCAGTTGAGGAAGGATCAGCTCAATACCGTTCTTGCCTGAAACCTCTTCCTCGGCAGTTGCAGCCAGGCAGAGGTTATATTTTAAATTCTTCTCTTTATAAAAATGAATAAATACCGCAATCAGCGATACCAGACAGCCTCCTGCATCATTACTCCCCAAACCAAACAATTTACCATCAATGATATCAGCCGCAAATGGGTCACGATCATATCCCGGATTAGGCATTACTGTATCATGATGCGAATTAAGCAGAATAGTAGGCTTTTTTGGGTCAAAATGCTCATTGTATGCCCAGACATTATTGATCATACGATGGGTTTTTATTCCCTGATCCTCCAGAAATCGCTCGATTGCCGAGGCAGTATTCTCCTCCTCCCTGCTCAATGAAGGGATACTGATCAGCTTACGCAATAAATTAAGACTGTCATCAAACAGTATACCGGTCATTTTCCTTAATCGTTTGTATATAATTCACCCGCCTTTTGAGCTGATAATTTAATTCCTTTAATCATTGAAGAGCTAAAACCATTATGCTCCATTTCATTCAATCCGGCAATGGTACATCCTTTTGGTGAGGTCACCTTATCGATCTCATGTTCTGGGTGGCTGTTCTGCTGCAATAAAAGTGATGCTGCTCCTTTGGCTGTTTGTGCAGCCATACGTAATGCCTCATCGGCATGAAAACCGATCTCGACACCACCCTGAGATGCTGCACGAACGGCTCTAAGAAAGAATGCTACCCCACAGGCACAAAGTGCAGTGGCGGCTGTCATCAAATCTTCATTGATCTTAATAACAGAACCTACTGTTTCAAACATTTTGGTCACTTCTGCGATATTTTCAGCCTCTGCATTATCAGAAGCGACACAGGTCATAGATTCACCAATTGCAATAGCCGTATTTGGCATTGCCCTGACAACCTGAACTCTGCTGCCCAGTTTGGCGCGAATATCAGCACAGCTAACTCCAGAGATCACCGAAATCACCAGATGTTTAGCAGGATCAAGAGCACCGTCGATCTGCTCCAATAAATTATCAAGTTGCTGAGGCAAAACAGCCAGAATGACTATTGAGGCCCCTGCAGCAGCAGCATAATTATCTGAGCCGACCTGAAAACCCTGTGCCGAGACAGTATCCAGTCGCTGAACATTTCGACGCGTCAAGGTGATATCAGCGGGTTTACAATAATCAGCTTTAACCAGTCCTTTGGCCAATGACATACCAATATTTCCGCTTCCTAAAATTGCTGTTCTTTTTGTTCCTGTTTTCATTATCTGCTGATTAAGCGTGTACCAAAATTTTCATTATTTAAACCTGGCAATGCATCAGCTTTGCCAATACAAACCTCCTTTAGTCCTTTATTTATTGCTTCAAAGGCATTATCCAGTTTGGGGATCATGCCATCATTGATAATACCCTGTAACTTTAATTCATTGTAATAATGAGGATCAATCGAGCGGATTACTGAACCTTCATCTTCCACATCCATCAACACTCCTGCCTTTTCGAAACAAAAGATCAGAGATGTTTCATAATCCTTTGACATTGAGATAGAAATTGCAGAAGCAATGGTATCAGCATTCGTATTTAATAATTGACCTTTACCATCATGCGTGATAGCTGAAAAAACTGGTGTGAAACCAGCTTTCAATAGTTTCCTGAGCCCCTGCCGATCAATCGATGATTCATCAAGATCACCCACAAAACCATAATCAACGGCCTCACCTAAATCCTCTCCGGAGGAGAGGACTTTCTGCGGCAGACGCCTTGTTGCCCTGATCATATTTCCATCGGCACCAGAAAGGCCTATGGCATTGCAATTTTCAGATTGCAAGCCTGCGACAATATTCTTATTAATCAAACCGGCATACACCATGGTTACCACTTTCAGGCTTTCCCCATCTGTAATTCTTCGGCCTTCAACCATTTTTGATTTGATACCCAGATCTTCGGCTAGTTTGGTCGCAATTTTACCTCCGCCATGAACCAGTATCTTAGGCCCCTGCAGCAACGCAAAATCAGCAATAAATTGTTGCAGACTTTCCGGATTGTCGATCACATTTCCACCAATCTTTATAACCTTCAGGGATTTCATAATAAGCCCTCCAGCATATTTTTTAATACCGTTTGAGCAGACCAAACCCTGTTTGCGGCTTCCTTTATGACCAATGAGTGCGGACCGTCCAACACTTCGGCAGAAAGCTCGAAATCACGACGAACAGGCAAGCAGTGCATTACTTTCGCCTCATTGGTTGGCTCCAGTTTCTTATGAGTCATCATCCACGATTCGCCATTCTGAACGGTTTTACCGTAGTCATTATATGATGACCAATTCTTAACGTACACAAAGTCTGCACCCTTTAATGCAAGATCCTGATCGTATTCAACTTTTGCTCCTGGAGTAAATTTCTCAGCCAGTTCCAAACCTTCTGGGTGGGTGATCACAAAATCGATCATTCCTTCCGCCTGTGCACGGCACATCCATTCAGAAAATGAATTTGGAACAGCCTGAGGTAAAGATTTAACATGCGGAGCCCATGTTAAAACAACCTTTGGCTTTGCCACTTTTTTATATTCCTCAATGGTAATCAGATCGGCAAAACTCTGCAAGGGATGCAGGGTAGCACTCTCTAAACTTATCACAGGAACTCCACTATATTTCACAAATTTATTGAACAAGCCCTCGCCATAATCCTCTTCACGATTCAATAATTTAGGGAATGAACGAAAACCAAGAATATCACAATATTGACCCATTACTGCTGCTGCTTCGCGAATGTGCTCTACAGAGGTACCATTCATCACTATTCCGTCTTCTGTTTCCAAAGCCCAGCCTTCCTTGTCAAGATTCATTACCATCACATTCATACCCAAATTCAAAGCCGCCTTCTGCGAACTTAAGCGGGTTCTCAGGCTAGGATTCAGGAATACCAGTCCGAGGGTTTTATTCTTACCCAGCGACTGATTTGCATAGGGATCTGCCTTCTGGATCAGTGCCTGCTCAATGAAAGATTTCAGGTCTGCAACATCATTAACGGAAGAAAATAGTTTCATATTCGTAAAAATAGCCGTATTTTATTTATTCAATTCTGCCTTCAATGCCGTCAAAAATTGATCAGCATGCTCTTTTGTGATATTTAAAGCTGGTAAAAGCCTGATCACATTCGGTTTTGCCTCTCCGGTAAAGATACGATGCTTAAAAAGTAAATCCTTTTTAACGTTTGCATACTCTTCAGAAAGCTCAATTCCGATCATCAAGCCCCTTCCACGAATCTCAGTGATCTGCGGTATCTGTTTCAATTCCTTTATCAGGTAATCTCCAATCTTCTCTGCATTCTTCATCAGATCATCTTTCTCCATCACCTCCAGAACAGCAAGTGCCGCCGCACAGGCTAAATGATTTCCGCCAAACGTTGTTCCCAACTCACCATACCATGGCTTGAATTTAGGTGAAATGGAAATCCCCCCAATTGGGAAGCCATTGCCCATTCCTTTTGCCATTGAATAAATATCAGCCTCCACACCTGCATAATCGTGTGAGTAGAACTGGCCAGTCCGCCCATAGCCGCATTGCACTGAATCAGCGATATAAACCGCATCATACCGATCACAAAGGCTTCTGATCTTCTGCAAAAAGCCCTTCGATGCTTCCCGGATACCGCCAACACCCTGAATACCCTCAATAATTACCGAAGATATCTCATTGCCAAATGATTTAAAAGCATTATCCAAAGCCTGTTCATCATTGAACGGAAGAAAAGTGACATTGTCTGTTTCATTTACCGGAGCAATGATCTTCGGATTGTCTGTTGCCGAAACAGCCAATGAAGTACGCCCGTGAAACGCGCCTTTAAAGGCAATGATTTTTTTGCGCTTATTATAAAAAGATGCCAGTTTTAGGGCATTTTCATTAGCCTCAGCACCAGAATTACAAAGAAAGAGCTGAAAGTCAGGTTTAGCAGATAGATTTCCAAGCTTTTCAGCCAATTCTATCTGCTGAGAGATAATCACTGAATTAGAATAGAACCCAACCTTATTCAGCTGCTCTGTCAAACGCCTTACATAATGCGGATGGGTATGACCGATTGAAATCACGGCATGTCCGCCATAAAGATCCAGGTATTTATTGCCATCAGCATCCCAAACGCTGCTGTTCTGAGCTTTTACAATTTCTATGTTATTGAGAGGATATACGTCGAATAGTTTCATCTTATTAAGCTAAAAGCGGAAAGCCGAAAGCTCGTGCTATTTCCTTATTGATCTTATTAATCCAATCAGCATTGCTTTTACCTGATTGGTTTCGTTATTTACTTTATTAAATTGTTCTTCTGTTAAATAACCTAAGTCTTTTGCCAACAAACAGCAATATTCCAATTCGTGGGCTGAACCTAAGCTAATGTCTAAGAAACTAGTAAAATCCTTATCGGTATTTTTCCCTGTTCCTTCTGCAATATTCATCGGAATAGAGTATGCAGCCCTCTTTGTCTGAGAAGCAAGATGAAAATCCTCATGCTTTGGAAATGCTGGGAGTATATCATGATATATCGATAATGTTAATTCATGCGATTTTCTCCAAACCGCTAATCTTTTATAATCTCTCATTAATTTCCAAATTTTGAGTTCCTACTATTGTTTCAGGAACAAATTTATAATCACTCATTTGGAAAGTATAAACAACCTATTCAACGGTTGTTTTTTAAAAGCTAATATTAATGTAGTATTACGCCTATAGCTTTCGCCTTTTAGCTTTTCGCTTTCAGCTCAAAAGGCAGTAGCCTTCAACCTCAAGCCCACCGTTTCCCCAATCCCGAACATCAAATTCATATTCTGGACCGCATGCCCGCTGGCACCTTTTAGCAAATTGTCTATAATGCTGATGATGAACAATTTATTACCATGCTTCTCCAAATGGATCAGGGCTTTATTAGTACTCACTACCTGCTTCAGGTCAATATTTCTTTTGCTGTGATGGGTGAAGGGATGATCTTTAAAATAGTTTTCATAAAGACCATAGGCTTCATCCAGACTCAATTCAGTTTCAGTGTACATTGCTGCCAGAATCCCCCGCGTAAAATCACCTCTTTGTGGGATGAAATTCATCGCCTGATCAAAGTTGTTTTGCAATTGATTGAGGCTTTGACCAATCTCGTTGAGGTGCTGGTGTTCAAAAGCTTTGTAAACCGACAGGTTATTGTTTCTCCAACTGAAATGGGAGGTAAGACTCAGGCTTTGACCTGCCCCTGTAGAGCCGGTAGTTGCGTTGATATGTACTTCAGAGTTCAATAATCCAGCGGCTGCAAGAGGCAATAATCCAATCTGAATACAGGTGGCGAAACAGCCCGGATTAGCAATGTTATTAGCCTTTTTGATGGCTTCCCTGTTCAATTCAGGTAAGCCATAAACAAAGGATCTGCTTCCATGTGTAGCATTGGGGCTTAACCTGAAATCCTGAGAAAGATCGATAATTTTTATCCTCGCTGCAATTTCATGGCTATCCAGAAACTTTTTGGCATCACCATGACCTACGCAAAGAAAAAGCACATCTATATCCTGGGAAATTGAATCAGTAAACTTCAGATCGGTATCACCAAACAGATCGGCATGCACATCAGAAAGCGGCTTTCCAGCATTACTGTTGCTATGTACCCAACATATTTCTGCCTGAGGATGGTTGATCAGTATTCTGAGCAATTCTCCGCCGGTATATCCAGCTCCGCCTGCGATTCCTATTCTGATAGTTCCCATTATATTATTTTTTATCGTGTACCCGATGCCAGATCATTGTCTGGTTTCCAAATATTTTTGAGAAGCCTTTTACATCCTCCCCCGACCATGAGTTATTCATCTCGCCATAGCTTCCGAATTTGTTAGACATCAGATCATTCTCAGATTGAATTCCGATGATCTCAAAACGGTATGGATGAAGTTTTACAAATACCTTTCCGCTGACGGTTTTCTGTGTATCGCTTAAAAATGCTTCAATATTTCGCATGATTGGATCATGGAACTGCCCTTCATGAAGCCAGTTGCCGTAGAAACTTGATAACTGATCTTTCCAGCTCAACTGCCATTTGGTTAAAGTATGCTTCTCCAGAGTATGGTGAGCCTTGATGATGATCATTGGCGCAGCAGCCTCAAAGCCAACACGACCCTTGATACCAATTATAGTATCACCCACATGAATATCCCTACCAATTCCATAAGGTTGTGCAATTTCCTGCAGCTTCTGTATGGCTTTAACCGGTGTTAGGCTTTCTCCATTAATCCCAATTAGTTCACCCTGCTCAAAATCAAGTTCCAGCTTACGCGGCTCGGTTTGAGTAACCTGCGTTGGCCATGCCTCTTCAGGTAAGGTCTCATTGGAGGTCAGTGTTTCTTTACCCCCAACCGAGGTACCCCAGATACCTTTATTGATTGAGTATCTTGCCTTCTCGGCAGTATATTCAACACCATGCTTATTTAAATATTCAATTTCTGCCTCACGGCTTAATTTCAGGTCACGGATTGGGGTGATAATTTCCACTCCCGGGATCATGATATTGAATATCATATCAAACCGAACCTGATCATTACCGGCTCCGGTACTTCCGTGAGCTACATAATCAGCACCGATTAATTTCACATAATTGGCGATGGCAGTAGCCTGGCTTACCCGCTCAGCACTTACTGAAAGAGGGTAAGTTGCATTTTTCAGCACATTGCCGAAGATAAGGTACTTGATACAACTTTCGTAATAGTTCAGCGTTTCGTCAACTACAGCATGAGAAGTAACTCCCAGGGCATATGCACGCTGCTCGATCTGCTTCAGCTCTTCCTCAGAAAAACCACCTGTATTTACGATCACAGAATGCACTTCCAAATCGCGGTCTCTGGATAAGTATATACAACAAAAGGATGTATCTAAACCTCCGCTGAATGCTAAAACCACCTTCTTCTTCATCATTTAATTTTGTAAAAGTTTAACAAATAATGCACCTATAGCCGCAATCATTTTCAATGAATTGCGTAATTTTTCTTCAAGACGCTCGAACAGGGTTTGCTTGCGCGCAACCTTACTTAAACGTTCCTCTGCCTCCATTTTTAAACGCTCATCATCTTCTTTCATTTTGCGTTCAATCTCTTTGGCCTTTTCTTCAGGGTCCCATAACATCGCTGTACACATACAGTTTTTACGGTCCTTGCTTTTCAGGATATCATAGTTCACACAACTCTGACAGCCTTTCCAGAAATCCTCATCCTGAGTTAGTTCGGAATAGGTTACCGGTTCGTAACCAAGTTCAGAATTGATCTTCATTACGGCTAACCCGGTAGTCAAACCGAAGATCTTAGCCTCCGGATATCGTTTGCGGGAAAGGTCAAAGACTGCTCGTTTAATTAGCCGTGCAAGCCCGCGGTTACGGTAAAAAGGATTTACGATAAGTCCGGAATTGGCCACAAAAGTGCCATGACTCCAGGTTTCAATATAGCAGAAACCAGCCCAGGTACCATCCTGATGAAGTGCAATCACAGCCTTGCCTTCCAGCATCTTTGAAGTGATATACTCAGGGGTTCGTCTGGCTATTCCTGTGCCTCTGGCTTTGGCAGACTCTGCCATCTCATCGCAGATCTGTGTTGCGTATTCAATATGATGTTCTGTTGCCGGGATGACAACAAATTCGTTTTCTTTCATGTACTTTGAAGAAAAAAATCCGGTTTTGAATCGGAAAAAAGACTACGTTTTTAGTCTTTCCTTTTGTGAATAATCTGATTGATTGATCTTCCGGCAGGAATGCTCCGGTTACCTAGGGGTTAATGCCAAGATTCAAGTCCGCGGCATAAAGGGTCGTCGGAAACGCAACACTAACTTCTCAGGCCTGAAATTACTACATACAATACCCCTCATATAACCCATTTGAGTTAATGATCCTGTATTGGCCTGGTAGTTTAAACTATTCATTGTTAATAGTATAAGTGGTATTGAAATTTTTTACAAAAAAACGAAAAAAATACTGAAATCTGCAATAGTGAGGGGATAATATTACAATTTTTTAATACTGTTTTGTCATTGCAGGCCTTGTACAACAAGCGCCAATGTCCACTGGATCTAATCAAGTTTACAGGATTATACTTACCATGTAAGTCAATAATAATTGATTTTAAGCATTCTGCCATTAATCAACAGTTAATTTTTTTAACAAAAAAGAGAGTTTCGGATTTAAGAAATTGTTAGAATAAAGTCCTGAACCCCAGGCAATTTCTTTTATCCGTTTATTGTTTTACACAACATATTATATAAATTGCTCTTACTTATTGTAAAATTCTATTGACAATTGTAAAGACCTTATAAAATGACACCATCAGGTAAATCATTATTCTTCTTTGGTATTTATGTATTTAGTACCGGACTTTTATTTATCCTTTTGCCCGAAAAATTAATCGATTTGACGCTTTTACCACCAATACCAAGTGCCTGGGCAAGATTTATTGGCTTACTAGCACTGGTTATTGGTTCTTATGATATTTTAAGTGGCCTGGCTAACATCAAGCCCTTCATAAAAATTTCAGTTTATATTAGGTTTGGTTTCACTTTAGGAGCGATATTACTTTTTGTGTCCGGACAAATGCCTGTATCTATTATTTTATTAGGTGGAATGGATGCTTTGGGTGCACTTTGGACCATCATTGCCTTGAAATCTGAGTCTGCTAAAGACTGATTTTTATTCAAACAACAAGCGGTGCACACGAAAACTATTAAAATACGATTTCAATAAATGAATAAGGTAAAAACTGAAGCATCACTAAATAGAACATTAGGACTTTTTGCAAGTACCTTAATGGTGGTCGGGATAGTGATTGGGAGCGGAGTATTTAAAAAAATAGTCCCAATGGCTCAAACCGGGCTGAGTGAGACTGCAATCCTGATGGCCTGGATTCTGGCTGGTGTAATCAGTTTATTTGCCGCGTTTACCGTGAGTGCTTTAGCTTCTCTTACTGAAGAATCCGGAGGCTTGTATGAGTACTTCCGTTTATCCTTTGGAAATTTTTTTGCATTCATTTCAGGATGGGCTGATTTTATAATTATTAGTCCGGCGGCAATTGCCGCCCTCGCCTTTCTGTTTGGTGAGGTTATCAATTCATTTATCCCCATTCCAAAACCGCTGGATGCCTGGAAAGACTTTTCGATTGGGGGCTTCATTTTCCCTTTTGCAAACTCGGGTGTTAAACTGATTGGAATTAGTGCAATAATCGTACTTACAGGAGTAAATTCTCTGGGATCCCGTGAAAGCGGTGTTTTCAACTCCATCATTACTAGCGCTAAAATTTTGGGTATATCAGTTCTGATTATTGTGGGACTTGCTTATTCCGGGCCGGAAACACAAAGTTCCAACAGTACGTTCAATACTGTAAATGCACCCGAAGGAATGCTGTTTTACAGTGCATTTTTTGCTGCAATGCTCAGTGCTTTCTGGGCTTATAATGGCTGGGAAACCGCTACCAATATTTCGGGTGAAATCATTAATCCGAAGCGTAACCTTCCCCTGGCCCTTACAATCGGTTTATCTCTTGTAGCATTAGTCTATACGCTTCTTAACTATACTTATATGAATGTGCTCAGTCTCCAGCAAATCAGGGCCATTGATGTAAATCAGATCGGTGCATTTGTTGTGGCGGAAACCCTACTGGGTACCTTCGGAAAAATTCTACTAATAGTACTTCTTATAATCTGCGTATTCGGTGCATTGAACAGTAATATTGTTTCTTCTCCCCGTAAATTCTACCGAATGGCACAACAGGGCTACCTGTTCAGCCATTTGAAGAAAGTCCACCCCAGGTTCAGAACACCTCATGTATCCCTAAACTATATGATGATTCTGGGTTGTATTATGCTGATATCCGGCTCCTTTGATACACTCACCAACATGGTCATCTTTCTGAATTTCGTGTTTTATGGATTTCTCGCCTTCGCAGTTCTTCGTATGAAAAGAAAAGGAATGATCCAGGCTAAGGTAACAGGATACCCATTCGTTCCAATTGTATTGCTGCTATTCTCTATTGCTTTAACAATCAATACTATCTGGGTTCAGCCTCAGCAATCTTTGGTGGGAATTATGCTTGTTCTTAGCGGTGTACCGGTTTATTATTATTTCAAGAAACGAAAAACAGCTTAAATACAGGAATCACTTCAAGGAGTATAATCTCAATTCAAATTTTAAAATAATTTGCGAAACTAAATTTTGCATATGTATATTTGCAACTGATTGGTTTCATAATAATTTAAATAATGAGAAGAGATGTTTTCCAAGCCATTGCCGACCCTACCCGGCGAGCTATAATTGCACTTATTGCCCTTCATGCAATGACCCCAAACACGCTTGCCGAGCACTTCGATACCAGCAGGCAGGCTGTTTCTAAACACTTAAGGATATTGACTGAGTGCCAACTTGTAAAACAGGAAGTTCAGGGCAGAGAAATTTACTATCAGCTAAAAGTCAGCAAAATGAAAGAAATTGATAAATGGCTTGAACAGTTCAGAAAAATCTGGGAGCAAAGGTTCAGCGAACTCGATAATGTATTGTTAACGTTAAAAAATAAAGAAAATGAATCCTGATTTATTATTCAACTTTTCTGTAAACAAGGAAAGCAAAACCATTAATGTAAAGAGAGAATTTGCTGCTAATCTTAAGCTGGTTTGGGATTGCTGGACAAAACCAGAACTGCTTGACCTCTGGTGGGCTCCCAAACCATATCAGACAAAAACAAGATCGATGGATTTCAGGGAAGGCGGCTCCTGGTTTTATGCTATGGTCGGACCAGATGGTGCTACACATTGGTGCAGGGCTGATTATAAAAAAATAGAGCCTCAGAAAAATTTTTCAGGCCTGGATGCTTTCTGTGATGAGGAAGGAAATATAAACACAGATTTTCCACGATCCTTCTGGACCAACTCATTCAGCGCAAATACAGATAAAACTATAGTAGATATTGCCATAAAATATGAAGCGTTAGAAGATCTCGAAAAAATTATTCAGCTAGGATTTAAAGAAGGTTTTACGGCAGCATTGAGTAATCTTGATCAATATCTTGAAACACAGTTCAAACTCAGAAACGAACTACGGACGGATAACAAAGAAAGAGTTTGTACCTATCTGAACTTCCCGGGAAATACAGAAGACGCATTTTTATTTTACAAATCAGTATTCAAAACGGAGTTCAGCGGAAATGGGATACAGCGCTTTGGTGATTTGCCAGCCGATGCAGATCATCCACCTATAGCTGAGGCAGTAAAAAACATGGTTATTCACATTGAATTACCCATAACTGGAAATCACATACTTATGGGAACTGATGCTCCAAAGGAAATGGGCTTTACCGTAGTTCAGGGCAATAATATGCACATCTCATTAGAACCTGAAACTAAGGAAGAAGCGAAACGAATTTTTGAAGAACTATCAGCTGAAGGAAATATTACTATGCCATTGCAGGACATGTTCTGGGGGGCTTACTTCGGCAGCTTTTCAGATAAATATGGTATTAACTGGATGGTAAACTATAACACCAAAAACGAAATTTAAATCTGGAAATGATTGAAGACCCCGGAATTCTTATGTGATTTAGCCTGCTATGTTTTGAAACCGGGCAAAATGTTTATACAGAAAAAAATCAGAATGCTGTGATTTTTTGAATTGTCCTGCGAATAATGAGAGAAACAGTAGTTCAAATCATATTCTGAAATAGCCGAAATTCTGGGAATCTCTCCAAGTAATGTCGGTACTAAGATCAGCCGTATCAAAGGCAAGCTAAAAATTAGTTTCTCACAATTAAACTTATAGAAAATGAAGGAATCTGAACTAAAACAATATTGGGCAACAGCTAATGAGAAGTTGGAAATGAGCCTTCTCTTAAATAAAATCAACACAGATGAACTTAAACAGCTGAAAGTCTACCATTTCATCTCAAAAATGAAAGCCATTAAACTTTTCACACTTGTATGTGGGATTTTATGGGTGGGCGTCGGTTCAGCAATTCTCAGCAAAATCTTTATGTAGCAGTTTACTTCTGCTAACAAATTCTTTCTTTTCTCGGCAAGTTTTCAGATTGCGTTAACAGCAATTGCAATCATAATTTATTTATATCAGACTATAACCATTTATAGTGTAGATATAGCAGAACCAGTCATTATAACATAAGAGAAACTTAACAAACTTAGATCCTCCACATTATGGATTACCCGCATTCTATTACTGCAACTACCATTCTGGACGACTTTTTACTGGAATGAAACAATGATAGAAAATGGTTTCGTCTGATCTTTGAAGGTAACGAGTGGACACATTTGATTAAGGCAATAGAGCTGTCGCGTGAAATAGAGAAATATAAGATTGAAGAAGAAAGCTAAAATAAAACTTGCGCCAGAAATCTGTCCATCCAAAATCATTTTTCAACTGAAATACGTGGCAATTTGCTAAAAACATTTGGTATCAATTACATCGTTTTGTGGCTGCAGAACTTGCACCTCCATATTATATTCTAAAGCAAATTTCACAAAAAAGAAAAATGATAATATTTATTGAAGATTTTTGATTTAATCCTATTATTGTAATATTAATGTTGCAATTAAACCTTTTACTTATTTAATTAAGAAACAGGATACTTAAGACAAATTCTGATTAACCTAATTAAGTTCATAAGTACCAGACAGTAAAATACCAGAATGAATATTAATTATTACAAGGAATATGCTTTTTTAGAACGTCATCACTGGTGGTTCAGGGTAAGGGGTAAAATCATAAGTAAACTAATTTCAAACAGTTTTGAAACCATTGAAAATAAACAACTAAATATTTTAAATATTGGAGCTGCAACAGGTAAAACTAGTGAGCTGCTCTCAAAATTTGGAAAAGTTATTTCGCTTGAATATGATAAGGATTGTTGCGATTATGCCGAACAACAATTTAATTTAGATATTATCCATGGCTCTATTCTGGATCTTCCATTTAAAGAAGAAGAGTTTGATCTCGTTTGTGCATTTGACGTTATTGAACATGTAAAAGATGATCGATTGGGTGTACAAGAAATGAGAAGGGTTTGTAAAAGAGATGGCCTGATTGTGCTTACGGTTCCTGCTTACATGTTTTTGTGGAGCCATCATGATGAAGTAAACCATCATTACAGACGATATACACTCAAAAACCTTAAAGAATTAGTTAAAAAAGAGGATTTAATTCCAGTAAGAGCCACTTTTTATAATACACTATTATTTCTTCCTATAGCCTTATTCAGATTATTGAGTAAAATGATCCCTGAAAAACTAATCAGGAAAGGGGCAGGTTCAGATGCCACCCTGCATAATAGCAATAGTTTAATCAGCCGAATCCTATATCGAATATTTAGTTTAGAATTGAGCCTGCTTAACGTGTTTAATCTTCCATTCGGTGTATCTATATTTCTTTCGCTATCCAAAAACAAAAGATAATGCTAAAGGTTGTAAATACTTTTTTTACAGAAACAATTTTTAAAAAGAAGATCTATATTTTCTCATTATGGTATCTAATCAGCGCTCTTGCTTTGATTAAAATCTTAAAGAGTGGTAACTATAACAACTTCCTTATTTTTAAATTTACTTTTTTCAGTCTGCTTGATCAGAAGAATTTATTCTTACCACAGCCCGAAAATTTTCAGCATTATAACCTGTACGGACCCATTTTTAGTGTTCTGATTGCCCCCTTTGCAATACTTCCAAACTGGCTGGGTCATACTCTATGGACTTTTTTCAACTCTTTTATACTCTTGTTTGCAATCAGGAAATTACCCTTGCCTTCTGGCACAACCTTAGCAATTTTACTTATTGCCGCACACGAGAACCTAACATCTATCCTTAGCTCCCAGTTTAATCCATCCATGACGGCAATTGTTCTGCTTACCTATACCTTTATTGATCAAAAAAAGGATTTTTGGGCAGCATTGATGATTGTCTTAGGCACATTCATAAAGCTTTATGGTATTGTCGGTTTAGCATTCTTTTTATTCTCGAAAAATAAATTAATGCTGGTGTCAGGTTTGATTTTTTGGAGTGCCCTTGCATTTTCAATTCCGATGCTATTTTCATCTCCTGCTTATATAGTTCAAACTTACAAAGATTGGTTTGAGGCCATTACAGAAAAGAATAGGATGAATAGCACATTAATTACCGACCAGGATATTTGTTTGATGGGGATGGTGCGAAGAATATCCGGAAATCACTTAATTCCAAACTGGCCTTTTTTGGGAGCAGGTATTATCTTATTTGGCCTACCTTATTTGCGAATCAGCCAATATAAAGAGTCTACCTTCAGGTTATTAATATTGTCAAGCACATTAATATTTACCGTTATTTTTAGCACAAGTTCTGAATCCCCAACTTACATTATTGCTTTTACAGGTGTGGCTATATGGTTTGTAAACCAAAAAAGACCATTAAAACCCTGGCAAATTGTTCTTTTTGTTTTCGCAATCTTGTTAACCAGTTTTTCACCCTCCGATTTATTCCCAAAATTTATTCGGGATGAATTTATAAAACCCTATTCATTAAAGGCGCTACCATGCGTTCTAATCTGGTTGGCAATCAGTTACCAATTATTGACCAGAGATTTTAAGAATTATGGCCTGGTCAAATGAAAATTTAGTATTAGTTCTTTACTAATCAATGATGTAGCTGAAAACATCATTGACTCTGTTTATAGGCTATGATCATTAAATTCAAATCAATAAAAGCGATGGCAAAAAGATAAATATGACTTTATTATCTCTATTTTTCCAAAATATAAAAATCAATTAAGTATGAAACGCCTGCTCATTCTGCTTCTTGTATTTATTTTCCTGGCTACTGCTCTTTTTGCCCAAAAATCAATTCAAAAGACTATCAAGCCACTTAATGAGGCCGAGTTGCCCCGGGGAATCGGGACTATAGCCATAGTCGATGTCAATCTGATTGACGGGAATGGTGCCCAAGCTATTCCAAATGCTTCAGTATTGGTTAAAGGGGATAAAATTATCGCTGCAGGACCCTCAAAAAGTATACAGATTCCTCAGGGTGCTGAAATTGTTCAGGGAAAGGGTATGTCACTTTTACCAGGCCTTATCGATTCCCATTTCCATATCGATGGATCTGATGAGCTTCCATCAACCTTCCTACAGAATGGTGTTACATCACTTCGCGATCCAGGACTATGGATTGAGATGTACGACAAGGTACGGAAATCAGGCAAATACAATCCAAGGCTCTTTTTGAGTGGCCCACATCTGGATGGTTCACCTCCGGCATACCCCAATGATGCTTATGTAGTTCGTGATGACTCAGAGGCGGTAAGACAAGTGAACGAAGTAGCAGATCAGGGTTCTACAGTTATCAAGATCTATTTTAGAACTCCACCGGGAATGATAAAAGCAATCAGCGATGCAGCACATAAACGTGGGATACCCGTAACCGGACATCTGGAAATTACTGAAGCTAAACATGCAATTGAAGCTGGCCTTGATGGGATTGAACACATAACTTCATTCGGATTATCCCTCACACCGAAACGGGAAGCCGAAAAATATCGTCAGGCAATGCTAGCCGATAATAATTATCGGAAACAGGGTCGCTATGAATCCTGGGCAGCAATTGATTTGAACTCTCCGGCAGCGGATAGTCTAACCAGATTTCTCGTCAGAAAAGGCACATTTGTTAGTCCGACGCTTGCTATTTTTGAATATCAGCCCGGAAAGGGAACTGTTGACAGTATTAAACTAAAAGGATTCGATCAGATGATGAAATTGACAGCCAAACTTCAGAAAGGGGGAGCAAAAGTTGTGGTTGGTTCACATGGCATGGTCCCATATGCCGAAAAAGGTTGGGCTTATCAGCGGGAGATGGAACTTTTCGTGGAGAGCGGAATGTCAAACGCTGCAGTCATTCATGCTGCCACGATGGAAAATGCACGTTTCTTCAGGATTGAAAATCAGTTAGGCAGCATCGAAAAAGGAAAGCTCGCTGATCTGATTCTGGTAAGGGGTAATCCATTGGAAGATATAAAAGTAATGAGGAATGTCGAGAAAGTGATGATAAATGGGATCTGGGTAAGGTAAGTGATCAACCTCAGATTTTAATCAATTCATTGCTGGAATTATTGTAAATAAAATTTACGAGATCAGAGGACAAAAAGTCATGCTCGACAGTGACCTGGCTGAGCTTTATGGAGTTAAAACCAGAATCCTCAATCAAGCACTTAAGAGAAACACAGATAGATTCCCCTCAGATTTTATGTTCCAGATTACTGAGCAGGAATGGGAAGCTTTGAGATCACATTTTGTGATCTCAAAGCCAGGAAGAGGTGGACGTCAATATTTACCAAATGTTTTCACAGAACATGGGGTACTGATGTTATCCAGTGTACTTAATAACCCAATAGCAATTCAGGTAAATATTCAGCTGGTAAGAATTTTTACACGATTGCGTCGGGTAATTGCTGAGAACCATGAATTAAAACTGGAAATTGAAGAAATCAAAAATAAGCTAAGCAATCAGGGCAAGGATATTGCACTGGTCTTTAATTATCTGGACGAATTGGTTGATAGAAAAGAAAAACCTGAATCCAGAAAAAGAATTGGATATATGCCGGACGAGCTTTAAAAAAATAACAATAAACTCATCAGAATTAATATCAACGCGGGCTTCAGAATTCAATTGAGAACCGAACTTTTTTAAAAAAGGTAGTCCAGGATTTAGTTGCATTAAAGAATTGAAGTTACATATCAGACCAGATGGTTCAAGTAAATACAATAATGAACCTGATTTCAAATTCGTAGTTATAGAAAAATTCCTTTCTGTAGAAAACGAATTTGCATTAAAAGAAGGTTTAATCTAAACTCCTATTTCATTCTGAAACGACTGGGTCAAAGTGATGAAAAGCATTTGGTTTAGATAAAAGTGATGTTACGGTTGAGCAGGCGCCGCTGATTTATCAACCCACTAACAAAATCTCATTAAAAAGAAATATAGACGTTTACAAAAGTAGAGGTTAGTTTATCGGTAAATTTTATAAATTAATCTGAATGAATTTATTTAGACGTCAATCCAGAAAAAAACCAAACCAATTGAAAATAATATTAATGATTGTTTTTATCCTTCGGTCTGCCAGCATATTTGCCCAGAATGACTCGCTAAAAAATCTAACTTTTAATGCTTATGCTGAATTATACTACAGCTATGATTTTGCAAAGCCCGTAAATCATGGAAAACCAGGTTTTATATATAATCACAAAAGGCATAATGAGATCAATGCAAACCTCATTCTGTTAAAAACGAATTATTCGGCCACAAATCTCAGGGCAAATTTGGGCTTAATGACTGGAAATTATTCAAGATACAATCTTAGTGCAGAGCCTGCCTGGGCCCGACATCTGTATGAAGCCAATATAGGAGTTAAACTATCAAAAGAACAAAATTTTTGGTTAGATGCAGGCATTCTGCCTTCACATATTGGATTTGAAAGTGCAATCAGTGCCGACTGCTGGACTTTAACAAGAAGTATTCTGGCTGAAAATTCTCCCTATTACGAAACAGGGATCAAACTCGGTTATTCAACTAAAAAAGGAAATCTCAATCTGGCATTTTTGGTCTTAAACGGCTGGCAAAGAATTAAAAAACTAGATTTAGTTCAAAAGCCTTCCTTTGGAATTCAGGTAAATTATAAGCCTTCCGAAAAATTACTTCTGAATTACAGCAACTTCACCGGTACGGACATTCAGAATAATTTTAATGCTTTACGAACCTTTCATAATCTGTATGCACAATTTGAGCCGGGTGAAAAACTCGGCATAATTGCTGGATTCGATTTAGGCAGCGACAAATACAATAGCACCGATTACGGAATCTGGTATTCACCGGTAATTATTTTGAGATATTCAGTGAGTGAGCAAATTAAACTTGCAGTAAGGGGAGAATACTACAACGATAAAAACCGGATCATCATTGCAACCAATAACCTTAATGGTTTAAGGGTATCAGGTATTTCCAGCAATTTCGATTATCAGATAAGCAAAAAACTTCAATTCAGGATCGAGGGCAAGGTTTACAATGCAGGAGAACGGGAATTCAGCAACAATTCGACTAAAAACTACTCTCTAACCTCGAATATGACTATTAAACTATGATACAGGGTTAATGGCAAAATTGTACTTATAAAATATAAATGAAATAGTTTTAACCTATTCCTATCTATATTTAAATTTTGACTTATATAACATTCTAATTATTTATAAATATCTGATTATCAATTATTTTATACTTACCTTCTATAATATTTTTTTAACTTAAACGAAAATATTATGAAAATCAAAACACAATTATCCGCGTTTTTTGCAATGGCAGCATTCTTTTTAGCATCCTGCAATAACACTATACAAGCTCCGGAGGCTACTTTAAATCTGGATTCAGTGAAAGCTGAAATCCAAAAATTAGAAGATGCTTATGCGGCAGGAGATAAAGCCAAAGATGCGGATGCAGTTGCTGCCTATTATAGCGATGACGCAATAAGCTATAATTCTAATGAAGAACCGACCGTTGGAAAAGCAGCAATCAAGGAAAGAATTGCTGCTCGTATTGCTAAAGAAACTGCCGGCCAGGCATATGCTTACTCTGTAGTTGATGTTTTTGCAGAGGGAAAACAGGCTGTTGAAGTTGGCACATGGACAACAACGGATTCAGCCGGTAAAGAGGTAGATAAAGGACACTTTATGTCGGTTTTTGAAAAGCGTGATGGTAAATATATTTGTATTCGTGACATGAGCGTGAGCTCCATGCCGGCAAAACCAGGTATGTAATTGTGATATTGTTATGGAAGATTGAATGCCTTCCAAAAAAAGAAACTTAGATGGAGTCAGTTATTGCTGACTCCATTTTTTTGTGAGTGGGTAAATTGAGAGTATACTAAATTCACCTTCATTTGGTCTCATTTCATAACAAATAGCTGGCTGTTTTATACGGTTTCCTCATCAGAATAAACTTCATCTGAAATTAATATTCACGTATAGCTAATGATTTGTATTAACTTTATGTAAAAAAACCAACAATCATGTTTTTAATTATCATCGGAATATTTGCCATTATTGCCAGTTTTTTTATGGCCTCCCAGGATGGTCTGGCAGCAAGATTTAGTACCATTACCCGCATTGGCGCCATCGTATTAGTAATCATAGGTGCATCCCTTTCAATGTTCAAAGTAGTTGAATCGGGAGAAGTTGGCGTAAAAACACTTTTTGGAAAAGTTAATAATGATGTTTTGTACAGTGGTTTAAATATCGTTAACCCTATGATGAAGGTAACCACCTTTGATGTAAAAACTCAAAATTATACCATGTCTGGTGTCAATGATGAAGGCGGAAAAGTTGGCGACGATGCCATCAGGGTACTTTCAGCGGATGGACTTGAAGTAATCATCGATCTCTCTGTACTTTTTAAAGTTAAACCTTCTGCCGCACCAGAAATTCTACGAACCATTGGAACAGACTACCTGGATAAAATCGTTAGACCAATTGCACGTACAGCCATCAGAGATAATGCTGTATCTTATGATGCTGTGGCACTTTATTCAAGTAAACGAGATGAATTCCAGAATAAAATATTTAATACAATCAATAAAAGTTTTATTAAACGCGGACTTGAATTGGAACAACTGCTAGTTAGAAATATTACTTTACCCGCATCGGTAAAAACGACCATTGAATCAAAAATCAATGCCGAACAGGATGCCCAGAAAATGACATTTGTACTCCAAAAAGAAAGACAGGAAGCAGAACGAAAACGGGTTGAAGCTCAGGGTATTGCAGATTACCAACGGATCTTGTCTACGGGTTTAAGCGATAAGCAGCTCCAGTATGAAACAATTAAGGCTCAGAAGGAGATTGCACTTTCCCCAAACACTAAAGTAATCATCATGGGAAACAGCAAAAATGCTCCAATCATTCTTGGAGGAAATTAATTTAATAAATTTTTTTAAGCCACATTATCAAAAAAAATTGTTTTATGAAAATCAAGTACAGCGTTATAACTATACTGTGTTTATTGTTCTTAAATTTAAGTATCAAGGCCCAGTCAAGTGCTAATATCAGCTTACAATCCGCAACAGATGAACGTCAGTTTGTACTAAGCAAAGAAAAAGGCAAATTTGTCGCTCTCCATTTCCTGCTTAAAACTGAATGTCCCTATTGTATCCGTCATACCCAGGAATATTTCAGCAAAGCAAAAACTCTGAAAAATGTAGTACAGGTATTTATCAAGCCTGATACTGAACTTGAAATCAGAGCATGGTCAGGGAAATTAGCCGCGGAGGATCTGAAAAACTTCCCAATCTATCGGGATCCTGATGCGAAATTAGCAAAACAGCTTGGTATTCCAGATGGTTATAAATTTCACAACCAGATCGTGCATTATCCTGCAACTGTCCTGTTCGGACCGGATGGAAAAGAATTATATCGCTACGTGGGAAAGAATAATTCAGATCGATTATCTTTTGATCAGCTTGTTTTAAAAGTAAATGAGTTAAGTAAAAAATAAGTCGATATTTGCGGCGAAGTTTCATTAATCAATCTGAAACTTGTTTAATCCGCGCAGTAAATGCCGGGAAACACATTTTAATCATATTAGATATAGCTACTCCGGACCCCTTTTTTACCCTATTCAAGGAACCGCCAACTATCGGGTCTTTGCCTGAGAAATTCACTTTTCTTGAAAATAACAAACCTCATCCTTTATGCCAGGTTGCAGCAGAACAATTACAGGGCTATCTTCTTGATCAGGATGACTGGACCCATAACTTTGGCTTAAAGCCTGATCAGGAAGGAAGCATAATTGGAAAGATGTTCGGTGTTTTAGTTGTTCAGACTTCGGAAAATGAACTGGGATATCTGGCAGCATTTTCGGGTAAACTGGCTGGTGGAAACCATCATTCCAAATTTGTACCCCCGGTTTTCGACAGTCTTCACCAAAACAGCTTCCTAAACAATGGTATGGCAGAACTCACCCGAATGAATGAAGAGATCAAAAAAGCAGAAGCATTAAAGGAAGAGGATCAAAAAGAAAGGATCGGCATTCTGAAAATAGCCCGAAGAATCCATTCCAAAGCCTTGCAAAATGAACTTTTCAATCACTATAATTTCCTAAATCAAAAAGGAGAGGAAAAGAGTCTGAATCAAATTTTCAAAGCTGCATCCTATAAAAATCCACCCGCAGGGGCAGGCGAATGTGCAGGGCCAAAACTTTTACAGTATGCTTTTCAACATCAAATGAAGCCATTGGCCATTGCAGAATTCTGGTGGGGACAATCACCAAAGTCCGCTCAATGGAAACACAACAATTACTATCCCTGCTGTAAAGAAAAATGTGAGCCCATTCTGGCACATATGCTGGATGGATTAGGCTATGAGATGCAAATTTGATTTGCTAATTTGATATGAAATGGAGGATCTGCTCAGGCTAAATATTCAACGAACTATCGGGCATTCGATAAGCGATCTGGAATTTGAACAATTCTCCAAATTCCTATTTCCAAAATCATTTGATAAGAAAGCCATTCTTTCTGAAGAAGGAGAGCATTGTAAATATGTCTATTTTATTCTTAAAGGATCAGCTTACTCCTATTTTGTCAATGAACATGGCGACAAACATGCCATACAGTTCGCGCTTGAAGGATACTGGATCACGGATCATTACAGTTTTTTCTCTGGTAAACCCGGCATTTATACCATAGAAACTCTTGAGCCCAGCAAGATCCTGGTGATGAATTATGATAATTACGAGAAAATCTGCCAGAGCAATCACCTGTTTGAACATTTTTTCAGGATTCTGATCCAAAATGCATTTATTGGCCTTCAATATCGCCTCGCAAAAACTAATAGTGAAGATGCCGAACACCGCTATACTGAGTTTTCAAACTTACACCCTGCATTTGTTCAACGCATTCCGCAATACCTCATCGCCTCTTATCTGGGTATTAAACCTCAGTCACTCAGTCGTATACGCAAAGAATATTCCGGTAAAAAATAATACGAGAGAATTTTCATTTATTAACCTATGTGAACGAATGTCCATTGGATTAGCCGGAACTTTGTTTCGTCAAACAAGACATAAACTTAAAATCACATAGGAAATCAAATAATGGAAAATCTAACAAACTGGGTATTAGACCCTACACACAGTGAGATCGTATTTAAGGTAAAACACTTAATGATCACCAATGTTAAAGGTGAATTCAGAAAATTTAGTGCAAGCATCATATCTGAAGGATTAGACTTCAGTAAAGCTAAAGTACAGGCAAACGTAGATGCCGCTTCGATCTTTACTAACAATGCCGACCGTGATGGTCATCTTCAGAGTGCAGATTTCTTTGATGCAGAAAATCATAAGGAGCTGACTTTTGAAGGTACTTCATTCAATAAACTGGATGACGAGAACTATCAGTTGAAAGGCATTTTAACCATAAAAGGTGTTTCAAAAGAAACAACATTTGATGTGGAATTCGGTGGATTAATGAAAGACCCGTACGGAAATGAAAAAGCAGGTTTCTCACTAAGCGGAAAGATCAACCGTAAAGACTGGGGACTGAATTGGAACGCGGCTCTGGAGGCCGGTGGTGTAATGGTGAGCGAAGAAGTAAGGATCAATGCTGAAGTGCAATTTGTAAAACAAGCCTAAGGTTAAACCAGCCAATCCGATGAATTATAGGATGGGCTAAACAACAATAGTTATGAAAAAGTTAGAAAATAAAGTCATTGTGATTACCGGTGCCGGTATGGGGCTGGGACTCGCTACTGCTATTGAAGCTGCAAAAGAGGGTGCAAAACTTAGTCTTATTGACTATAATGCTCAGGCTCTTGAAGCTGCAAAATTAAGCATTCAAAGTGCTTATCCGGAGGCAAAGGTTCTCACAATTACAGCTGATGTTTCCAAAGAAGAGGCAGTAAAAAGCTATGTTGATGAAACCGTTAAAACATACGGGCGCATAGATGGTTTTTACAACAATGCTGGTATTGAGGGTAAACAGGCACTTTTAGCAGATTACGAGGTAGATATTTTTAAGAAAGTGATCGACATTAACCTAATGGGCGTGTATTACGGAATGCGCTATATCATTCCGGTGATGCAGAAGCAAAATTATGGTAGAATTGTGAATGTGGCCTCTGTTGGCGGGATCCGTGGTGTAATGAACCAGACTCCTTACGTGGCTACAAAACATGCTGTAAGTGGAATTACCAAAAATGCCGCGCTGGAATACGGAAGATATGGCATCTTAACCAATGCCATTGCTCCCGGAGCAATCCTGACTCCAATGGTTGCCGAAGCCTTCAAACAGGTTAATCCGGCTGATCCTAAGAAAGCAGAAAGTGAGTATGCACAATTTAACCCGACAAAACGCTTAGGCTTACCAGAAGAAGTTGGAAAACTGGTAGTATTTCTCATGAGTGAAGATTGTTCCTACGTCAACGGTCAGACAATTGCCATCGATGGCGGACAGTCAAATAGCTACGGGTTTGTATAATTTTAATAATCAGAACGATGAAAACAATACTTCACAAAGCAGATACCCGCGGTGATGCCATTCATGGTTGGTTACATAGTAAACATACCTTCAGTTTTGCCAATTATTTTGATCCGGCAAGGATGAATTTTGGGGTATTGAGGGTATTAAATGATGATACCGTTGATGCCGGGATGGGTTTTGGCACTCACAGGCATGATAATATGGAAATTATCTCCATCCCACTTGAAGGTGATCTGGAGCACAAGGACAGTATGGGGAATAAAACCGTGATCAAAAACGGTGATGTGCAGATAATGAGTGCAGGTACAGGGATCTCACATAGTGAATACAATGCAAACACTGACAAAGCAGTGAAATTTTTACAGATATGGGTTGTTCCAAACAAAAGAAATGTAACCCCTCGATACGATCAGATCAGCCTGGATATGGAAGATCGGCATAATAAATTGCAGCAAATCCTTTCACCGAACCCTGAGGATGCGGGTGTTTGGATTCATCAGAATGTCTGGTTTCATCTCGGCAAACTCGACAAAGGTTTCCAAACAGAATATACGGTCAAAGAAAAAGGCAATGGCGTGTATGCATTTATTCTGAATGGAGAGCTTAGAATCAATAACCAGAAACTATATAAAAGGGATGGCTTTGGTATCACGGAAATTGATAACTTTAAGATAATAGCCGATACTGATTCCGAAATTCTCCTGATGGAAGTTCCAATGACCTGATCGTACTTCCGGAGCAAAAGATTTATTAAAATTTCATAATGTCAAATATTGAGTTAATCATTGAAGAACGCGCAGCCAGCATAGGCAAATTCTTGGTTGGGCGTTTACTTCCATTCCGTCAAAAAAGAATGGTAGGTCCTTTTGTTTTTATTGACCATATGGGCCCTGTAAGAATGTCTGAACGTGAAAACTTCGATGTGCTTCCACACCCGCACATTGGGCTTTCTACCCTCACCTTCCTTTTCGAGGGCAGTATTATGCACCGCGACAGCCTTGGAAATGAATTGGAGATCAAACCCGGTGCAGTCAACTGGATGACCGCAGGTAAAGGAATTGTACACTCTGAAAGAACACCTGAATATTTGAGATATTCTGAAAAAGAGATGCATGGCCTGCAAATCTGGGTAGCGTTACCTAAAGAACTCGAGCAGATGGAACCTGGATTTTTCCATCTGGATAGTTCCCAAATCCCTTCATGGACGGATGCTTATACACAGTTTAAACTCATTGCCGGGGAAGCATTTGGTAGAAAGTCGCCAGTACCTGTATACAGTAAACTATATATGCTTGAAATTAAAAGTAAGATTCGGCAGCGTATCAAAATCGGGCATGAACTATACGGGGAATCTGGATTATATATACTCGAAGGAAGTATCGAAAGTGAAGGGAATACCTACCTTCCAAAGCAAATCCTGATTGCTAAGGATAGCACCTTGTGCGAATTTGTTATGGAAGCCAATACAAGTATTTATATATTCGGTGGAGAACCTTTACCGGAAGAACGGTTCATCGACTGGAACTTTGTTGGAAGCAGCAAGGAAATTATTTCAGATGCCAGAGAAAAATGGATTGCACAGGGCTTCCCTAAAATTAAAGGAGATGAAAATGAGTTTGTTCCCTATCCTTCTTCATTAAGAAAATAATTACCATGACTAAGATAAAAGCAGGTATTGCGAAAGAACTTTATAGAATTGAAATTAAATCACCCTCAGGAAATACCCTCATTGCCGATGAGCCGCTTGATTCGGGTGGCAAAGATTTGGGCTTTTCTCCAAAAGAACTGCTGGCTTCTGCCTTAGCCGCATGTACAGCTGCTACTCTTCGCATGTATGCCGATCATAAAAAATGGGATCTGCAGGAAGTAAAACTGGAAATCGAGCTGGAACAGAATGATACTAAGACCAAAACAAGTATCAACCGAAAACTCCTGTTTATCGGTAATCTAACAGAAGAACAAAGAACAAGGCTGCTTGCGGTTGCAAATGCCTGTCCGGTTCATAAAATACTGACCAACCCAATTGAAATTAGTAGTTCAGAGTTAAAATCCTGAATGAATTAAGCAATTAATCTTCGTTTTTATTCGATTAAAAGATTTTTATCATCTTATTGTAATATATATATATATTTGCTATTGTAATATTTTCGTTATGATTAAACCTTTTAAGTTTGACAATAACGGCCATAGACCAAATTAGCGCTTTACCCTTCGTGGAGTCAGACCAGAAAAGTAAATTTTATAATATTGTACTAAGTAGGAGATTTGTATTCTCTCTGTTCATACTTATTGCACTCATTACAGGAGTAAAACAATACACCAGAGGATCCTACAATAATTACAAAATTTTCAAACACACATTTCTTCACAGCCTGAGCGAAAAACCATTGTTTGCGGAATATCCTGATGAATACGGAGATTCCAATCACTACGGGCCTGTATTCGCTCTGGTTATTGCTCCATTTGCAATATTGCCGGATGCATTAGGTACTTCACTTTGGAACATTGCCAATGCGCTGGTCTTATGCATGGGTTTTTACAGTCTTCCGCTGCCTTTAAGAATCAGGTCAATTATTGCTTTATTATGCGCTCACGAAGCTCTGATAGCAATGCTCAGCTTCCAGTTTAATGTTGGCCTTACTGGCCTGATTATGATCAGTTTCTCATATCTGCATAATGGAAAGGAAGTGAAATCAGCTTTTGCAATCGCATTGGGAACTTTGATCAAATTGTATGGCATTGTCGGACTAGCATTCTTCTTTTTCAGCAAGAATAAACTAAATTTAATTGTTTCAGGATTCATTGCACTCGCAGTATTAATCATACTCCCTGCTATATTATCTTCGCCTGAATTTATGGTCAGGTCTTATACAGACTGGTTCATTTCACTCAAAGAAAAAAATATGCAGAATGTCTCACTGACCTCTATGCAGGATATTTCATTAATGGGGATGGTTAGAAGGCTAATGCAGAATGCCAGTATACCCAATCTGCCATTTCTGATTTTATTTGTATTTGCATTTATACTGACAAGCATGTCACCATCAGATCTATTCCCCAAAATCATACGGGATACCTATATCAAGCCATATTCATTGAAAGCACTTCCCTGTGTATTGGTCTGGTTCACAATTATTTACCAAATGCTAGCCATAGATTTTAAAAAAATTAATACCCATGCATGATAAGTTAATCTCTATCGTAATTCCAGCATTCAATGAATCCGAGAATATTCCAAAGATTACTGCTGCCATCGAAAAGCTGTTCGAACCACTTCCATATAGATATGAAATTATTATGGTTGCCGATGGCTGCACCGATAGTACTATGGAAAAAATTCAGGAACTTATTCTGACGAATAAAAATATATTCTATATCGAATTTTCCAGAAATTTTGGTCACCAGAATGCCCTAAAAGCGGGGCTGGATCATTCAAATGGTGATTGTGTGATCAGTCTTGATTGTGATATGCAGCATCCGCCTGAAATAATTCCGGAAATGCTGGCCAAATGGGAAGAAGGTTATGAAGTAGTGTATACGATACGAAAAGAGGATAAAAAGCTTCCTATAACTAAACGTCTAACTTCAAAACTTTTCTATAGTACGATCAATAGCCTTTCGGATGTAGAAATCGAACCAGGATCGGCTGACTTCAGGCTGCTCGATAAAAAAGTAGTTAGTGTCATGAAAAAATTTCATGAAAATGAACCCTTTCTGAGGGGACTTATTAAATGGATTGGATTCAGACAAGTTTCAATAGAATATTACCCGAATCAGAGAACTCTGGGCGAAAGCAAATACCATTTTAAGAAAATGATTAGTTTTGCATTGCAGGGGGTTACTTCATTTTCGGTCAGGCCATTATATGTTGCAATTTATCTTGGTTTTGCATTTACTATTTGCTCTATACTGTATTTGCCCTATATTTTATATGCAATTTATACCGGTAAAGAAGTTTCAGGATGGGCATCAATCCTGATGACAATTGTGTTTTTTGGAGGTTTACAACTCATGATATTGGGAATTATAGGAATTTATGTGGGGAAGATGTTTATGCAGGTTAAAGAGCGTCCAAATTATGTTATACGATCCACAAATCTAAACGCACAAACAAATTGATTTTACTCAGTTTTGATATTGAGGAGTTCGATATGCCCTTTGAGTACGGAAAGGACATACCTTTTGAAGATCAGATAGGCATTTCAAAGGAGGGAACGAAGCAAATCCTTAAACTACTTGATAAACATCAGGTAAAAGTTACCTTTTTCAGTACGGTAATTTTCGCTCAAAATGCACCTGAGCTAATCCGTCAAATTGTTGAAGGCGGACATGAACTGGCATCCCACGGTTATTATCATTCCGATTTTGAAACTGCTCATCTGGCATCCTCAAAAATTGCGCTTCAAGAGCTTTCGGGTAAAGAAATAAAAGGTTACCGCATGGCAAGAATGAAACCAGTTGATGAATATGAAATTACAAAAGCCGGATATATCTACAACAGCTCCATCAATCCAACCTGGCTACCTGGAAGGTATAATAATTTATCAAAACCAAGAAAATTCTACAAAGAAGCAGGAACCTGGCAGGTTCCTGCTTCCGTAAGTCCCATCTTACGATTCCCATTATTCTGGTTATCCTTTCATAATCTTCCCTTAAGTATCTATCAATGGCTGGCTGAAAGAACCCATACAAAGGACGGATATCTGAACATCTATTTCCATCCCTGGGAATTTACAGAATTGGGAGATCAGAAAAGATTCGGTTTTCCCGGATATGTTAGCAGGAATTCAGGCATCAAAATGATTGAACGTATGGATTCATTCATAGGGTATTTGAAACAAAAGAATTATACCTTCAGCACTATATCAGATTTCCTATAACTATATCAACCTGGGAAATATCTTAAATATGTTTTGAAAGATAGAATAATCAAACTGGACAAATCCAATAAAATCTTTCATTTACAGAAATTCAGCCAGGAAATATTTCTGCTTCCTCCAATAAATTAATCAGAAATTTTTTGGAATTAAAAATTAATATTATATTTGATATCATTTTAATATCAAAATAGTATTATGAAAACTGAAAAAATTATCAGGCCTGTTAGCGGGTATATTGTTTTGCCCGTACTTTTTGTCATATTAAGCTTATCACTTTACTTTTTTTTATATGAGAAAGAAGGGGCTGGAGCATCAATGATCGTACTTTTTAGTTTCCTATCCATAGGACTAACGATTGTAAGTCCAAATAATGCCAAAATCCTCCTGCTATTTGGCGAGTATAAAGGGAGCATTAATCAGAATGGTTTATATTGGGTTAATCCATTCTTTAAGAAAACAACAATATCCCTTCGTGCCCGGAATTTCGAGAGTGAGAAAATAAAAGTAAATGATAAGCTTGGAAATCCTATTCTGATCAGTGTAATACTCGTGTGGCGTGTTAATGATACCTTTAAATCATCCTTTGAGGTGGATAGCTACGAACATTTCATAAAAGTTCAGACGGATTCTGCTGTCAGGAAACTGGCAGGAAGTTTTCCCTACGATCATTTTGGAGATGAAACTGCCACAATTGCCCTCAGTACAAATTTCGATGATGTAAATAAAGCACTGGAGGAAGAAATCGTCGAGAGAATGGAAATAGCAGGCATTGAGGTCATTGAATCACGTATCGCATATCTCGCCTATGCTCCTGAAATCGCCCATTCTATGCTTAGAAGGCAGCAGGCTTCAGCAATTGTAGCAGCCCGGCACAAAATTGTTGAAGGAGCCGTTGGGATGGTTGAAAGTGCATTGGCTCTGCTCTCTGAGAAGGAGATCATTGTGCTTGATGAAGAGAAGAAAGCTGCAATGGTAAGCAATCTACTTGTTGTCCTTTGCGGAGATAAGGATACTCAACCTGTGGTTAACACCGGAACTCTGCATCAATAAAATGAGTGAAAAAAAACCATTTGCATTAAGGATAGATTCCGAAACAATGAAAGCACTTGAGAAATGGGCTGCAGATGATTTCAGAAGTGTCAACGGACAAATAGAATGGATTCTGAGCAATGCTTTAAAAAAGGCTGGTAGACTCAAAAAGCAGCCAGAGAAAAAATAATCAATTCCGGCCTTTACATAAATAAAATTGTCTGCGCTTAAAATTTCTACCATTCTGCGACTATTCAAAACTAAGCACGATGATCTGTTCCCTTAAGCAGCAATAACTTCCAATCTAAACCTGATGGCAGCGAAAAGCCCGGAGCCAGACAAAATTCACAGTTAACTACCCTCATTATAGGCGAGGACTTGCAGCGAACAGCAGGACTGGCGTTACCTATGGAAACCAGACTCTGCTTTCCACATAAAAATATGCTAAGGCTACCAGGCTCTTATCCATCATCTAAGCCCTTCAAGCCTGGATATCCATACCCACCCATTCGCTGTCCAGCCAATTCAACACTTTCGTTGTCTTGACATACCCAATTCAACTCTCAACTTTCACTCTTTCGTCGTGTCTCATTATCAATTTTCAACTCCTTACTAAAGAATTACATTTTCACTCCAACCATTTGCTCTTTAGAAAAAATCTCCTATCTTTGCAGTCCCTAATTTTAGGGTAAATAATAATTAACACATAATTTAAATTCAAGCAAGTGAATACGTTAAGTTACAAAACTGTCTCTGCCAACAAAGTGACCGTCAACAAAGAATGGGTAGTTGTTGACGCTCAAGGAGAGATTTTGGGGCGCTTGTCTTCTAAGATCGCAATGATCATCAGAGGAAAAAACAAGCCATCGTTCACCCCACACGTAGACTGCGGAGATAATGTTATCGTTATCAATGCAGACAAAGTAAAACTCACAGGGAACAAGTTTGCTGAAAAGCAATATGTTTCCTACACCGGTTATCCTGGTGGGCAGAAATTCATTTCTCCAAAAGAGTTAATGGCGAAGCATCCTACCCGTGTGGTAGAGAAGGCTGTACGTGGTATGTTACCTAAAAACAGTTTGGGCCGTGCATTGTACAAAAACCTGTTCGTTTATGCAGGTTCAGAACATCCGCATGCAGCGCAAAATCCTACAACCATTAAACCGTAATTAAGAGAAATGTCAACTACAAACACTTCAGGAAGAAGAAAAACCGCAGTTGCACGCATTTATCTAACAGATGGAAGCGGCAACATTACCGTAAACGGTAAAGATTACAAGGAGTATTTTCCAACATTGCCATTACAATACATCGTAATGCAGTCAACCGAAGTTTCTGAATCAACAGGAAAATTCGATGTGACTGTAAACGTTGCCGGCGGTGGTGTTAAAGGACAGGCAGAAGCCGTTCGTTTAGCAATCGCCAAGGCTATTGTAGAGCTGGATCCAGAGAAAAAACCTGCATTGAGAGCAAAAGGCATTATGACCCGCGATGACCGTATGGTTGAGCGTAAGAAACCAGGTCGTAAGAAAGCCCGTAAGAAATTTCAATTTAGTAAACGTTAATCTCAGGAGGATCAGACAATGGCAAGAACAACATATCAGGATTTATTGGATGCAGGTGTACATTTTGGTCACCTTACCCGCAAATGGGATCCGAAAATGGCACCGTACATTTTCATGGAGCGTAATGGCATCCACATTATAGATTTAAATAAAACTTTAACAAAATTAGAAGAAGCTGCTGCTGCGATCAAACAGATCGTAAAATCAGGACGTAAGATCTTATTTGTTTCTACAAAGAAACAAGCTAAAGACATCGTTGCTGAGCAGGCACGTTCTGTAAACATGCCTTACGTAACCGAGCGTTGGTTAGGTGGTATGTTAACTAACTTTGCTACAGTTCGTAAATCAATCAAAAAGATGTCTAACATCGACAAGATGACCAAAGACGGAACTTTTGATGTATTATCGAAGAAAGAAAAGTTAATGATTCAGCGTGAGCGTATCAAATTAGAGGCGCTTCTTGGAGGTATCGCTGATCTGAACCGCCTGCCTGCTGCATTGTTTATTATTGACGTTAAGAAAGAGCATATCTCTGTTGCTGAAGCGATGAAATTAAACATCCCAACATTTGCAATGGTTGATACTAACTCTGACCCTTCAAACATCGACTTCCCTATCCCGGCAAATGATGATGCAACCAAATCAATTACATTGATTACTGACGTTATCATGAAAGCAATCCACGAAGGATTGGATGAGCGTAAGCGTGAGAAAGAAGAAGAAGCAGACAAAGAAGCTTCAGCTGCAAAAGCTAAGGTTGATACAGAAGGTGAAGCTAAAGATGAAGCAGCAACTCCCGGCAAACGTACCCGCAAGGCTACAAGCCCTGAAGGTGTAGCGGTTGAAGCTGAGCCTGAAGCCAAAAGCGAAGAGTAAGGGGAGCCCCCTCCCAACCCTCCCCCGTAATGGGGAGGGCTAATTAAATTTCATACATTAATAATTTAAATAATGTCTACAGTACAAATTACTGCCGCAGATGTAAATAAATTACGCCAGCAAACCGGAGCCGGTATGATGGATTGCAAAAAAGCATTAACTGAAGCTAACGGAGATTTCGAAGCTGCAATTGATTACCTTCGTAAAAAAGGTGCAAAAGTCGCTGCAAGCCGTCAGGATCGTGAATCAAATGAAGGAGTAGTTATTGCAAAAACAACAGCCGACGGAAAACGCGGTGTGATTGTTGAATTCAATTGTGAAACCGATTTCGTAGCTAAAAACGCTGATTTCGTCGCCTTTGCAAATAGTATTGCTGATTTGGCAATCGCGAAAAACCCTTCTTCACTAGAAGAATTAGTTGAGCTTGAACTTAATGGTGAAAAATTAGCTGATACTATCATTTCACAAATCGGAAAGATTGGTGAGAAAGTAGGTGTTTCTAAATTTGAATCAGTAACTGGTGAAAAAGTGATCGCTTATATCCATGGAAATTATCGTCTTGGAGTATTAGTTGCATTAAACGCTAATCCTGCAAGTGCTGATGAAGTGGGTAAAGATGTGGCTATGCAAATTGCTGCAATGAACCCGGTTGCGATAGATAAAGGTGATGTTGATTCAAAAACTATCGAAAGAGAACTTGAAATTGCTAAAGATGTGATCCGTGCAGAAGGTAAGCCTGAAGAAATGGTTGAAAAGATTGCTGCAGGTAAGCTTAATAAATTCTATAAAGACTCTACCTTACTAAATCAGGAGTTTGTTAAAGACTCTTCTAAAACTGTCGCACAGTTTTTAAATGATGTAGAAAAAGGCCTCACCGTTACCGCATTTAAGCGGGTTCAGTTAGGAGCTTAATTCTTAATCCTCTCCAAATTGGAGGGGATTTTTTTTTGCCTTTATTTTTTTACGCTATGGATCAAGCACTTATTAATGCCAGCATTTTTACCGGAGAAGAAAGACTGGAAAATAAAGCCCTTTTAATAAGTAATGGACAAATCCATTCGATCGCTGATCCTGAACAGATTCCTGCGGGTTTCAAAATAACGGACCTTAAGGGTTTGACTATTGCTCCCGGACTTATTGATCTTCAAATTTATGGCAGCGGTGGTAAATTATTTGGTGCTTTACCAGATGAGGAAGGTCTGGAACAAATGGAAAATGATCTTCTCGTCCAGGGTACAACCGGATTTTTCGCCACAGCAGCAACCAATAGTGATGAGGTAGTCAATAAAGCAATTGATGCAGCTAAAGCTTATCGCAAAAGAGCAACAGGTAACTTTTTGGGCCTTCATCTTGAAGGACCTTATCTGAACGTAAAACGTAAAGGTGCCCATCCTGAAAAATATATCAAAAAAGGAACTCTTGCAGAGATAAAAAGCTGGGTGGAACGAGCAGAGGGTGAATTAAAAATGATGACGATCGCCCCCGAGCTTCAGGATCAGGAATTGATAGATTTCCTCCATTCAAACAATATCATTATTTCATCTGGACATAGCGATGCGACATATGAGGAAGCTTTATCCTTTTTAAACAATCCGGTACAGGCTGCTACCCATCTTTACAATGCCATGCCGCCAATTCATCATCGGGCAGCCGGACTTGTACCTGCAATTTTTAAACTAAAACCTTATACCAGTATAGTGGCTGATGGTGTTCATGTGAGTTTCCCAATGATCGAACTGGCTAAACGCGAACTGGGTGATCGATTATTTCTGATCACTGACGCAGTTACCGAAACCAATGAAGGTGTTTATCAGCACGTATTTAAAGGCGACAGGTATACCATGCCCGACGGAACTCTTTCAGGTTCTTGCCTAAGCATGCTCAAAGCAGTTGAAAACTGTGTACTAAAGGTTGGTATTCCCCTGGATGAAGCTCTAAGGATGGCCTCAACGTATCCTGCCCGCTTAATGGGAGACCAAAATAGGGGTCTGATAAAAGGGGGATATAGAGCCGATATTATAGTGATAAACGAAGAACTGCAACATCATAGCACCTACTTTTCAGGTAAGCTCAACTAAAATATTTTAATAACTTTAAAAAAATTATCTCCATGAAGTACAAACGTATCCTGTTAAAATTAAGCGGTGAAGCATTGATGGGTGAGAAACAATACGGTATAGACATTGACCGTGTTGCTCAATATGCAAAAGACATTCACGCCGTACATGCTAAAGGGGTAGAGATTGCACTCGTAATTGGAGGCGGTAATATTTATCGTGGTCTGAGTGCTGAAAAAGCAGGTATGGATCGTGTGCAGGCAGATTACATGGGTATGCTCGCTACAGTGATTAACAGCATGGCTTTGCAGGATGCACTTGAAAAAACCGGTGTAAAAACACGTTTGCTTACTGCTATTAAAATGGAGCAGATCTGTGAACCCTTTATTCGCCGCCGTGCAGTCCGCCACCTCGAAAAAGGCAGGATCGTGATCTTTGGTGCGGGAACAGGTAATCCATATTTTACAACTGATACCGCAGCTTCTCTGAGAGCGGTTGAGATCAATGCAGATGTTGTAATGAAGGGCACACGCGTAGATGGAATTTATACTGCTGACCCATTGAAGGAACCAGATGCCACTAGATACGATGAAATAACATTTGATGAGGTTTACAAAAAGAATCTGAATGTTATGGATATGACCGCGTTCACCCTTTGTCAGGAAAATAACCTGCCAATCATTGTTTTTGATATGAATAAACCAGGTAATTTAATGCGTCTGGTAAATGGTGAACCTATTGGTACATTAGTGAAAGGCTAAGAAATCAAAGATTGGGTAGAGCTTAAATACCTGAGAATAACCGGAATTTAATTAATTTTACAGATCGAACAGATATATTATGAACGAGCTAATTAAGAAACAACTAGATGATGCGAAAGCTCATATGGAAAAAGCCATTGAGTTTTGTGATAATGAATTGGTAAAAATTCGTGCTGGTAAAGCAATGCCTTCCATGCTCGACGGGATATTTGTGGACTATTATGGAACTCCAACTGCTTTGAACCAGATCGGTACTGTCAATACTCCTGATGCACGTACATTAGTTGTTCAACCATGGGAAAAAACGATGCTGATTCCTATAGAAAGAGCAATTATGGAGGCAAATATCGGCCTAAACCCTCAAAATGACGGGGTTGTAATCCGCTTAAACGTTCCGCCGTTAACTGAAGAGCGCCGTAGAGACCTTGTGAAAAAAGTGAAAGAAGAGGCTGAAAAGGGTCGCATTGCAGTCAGAAATATCCGCAAAGATGCGAATGAAAAAATTAAACGCTCAAAATCTGAGGGGGTATCAGATGACGAAATTAAAACAGGTGAAGGTGATGTTCAAAAATTAACAGACTCGTGTATCGTAAGAATTGACCGCCTGATGGAGGCCAAGGAAAAAGATATCATGACTGTCTAATCTTAATATGATTGTAAAAAGAAGGGGAATATGGCAAAAGCAGTATTCCCTTTTTTAATTTTGATACCATATGAAACTATTAGCAGATTATTTAAAAAATTACAAGGGACTTATTGCCCTGGCTCTGCTTCTGGCAGCAATTAATCAAATTTTTTCTCTGCTTGATCCCTGGATCTTCCGAAAGATCATTGATACCTATGTAACCCGATATCATGAATATACCACTGAAGAATTCTTTCAGGGTGCAGGTTTACTCATCCTTGCGGCAATGGGTGTGGCAATGGTTTCCCGAATTGCAAAAAACTTTCAGGACTATTATGTGAATGTGATCACCCAGCGTCTGGGAGCAAAGATTTATTCAGATGGATTGGCTCATTCCCTGGAATTACCTTACTCCGTATTCGAAGACCAGCGAAGTGGAGAAACATTGGGAATCCTTCAAAAAGTAAGAACTGATACCGAAAAGCTAATCACTGCCCTCATTAATATTGTGTTTACTTCATTGGTAGGGGTAACTTTTGTCTTTGTTTATGCCATCAATATCCATTGGTCTATTGCTGTGGTTTACGTTTCTGTAATCCCGATTCTTGGCGTGATCAGTTCTGTATTGAGTAAAAAAATTAAAATTGTACAAAAAACTATTGTCAGTGAAACCACAGCACTAGCAGGATCTACCACCGAATCACTTCGTAATATTGAGCTTGTAAAAAGCCTTGGACTATCCAGTCAGGAGATTAAGCGCCTGAGTAATACCACTGATAAAATATTAAAACTTGAACTGAAGAAAGTAAAATATGTCCGCAGCCTTAGTTTTATCCAGGGTACCCTCGTAAACTTATTGAGAAACATGATTCTCCTGCTGATGCTTTACCTCATATTCGCAGGCAGAATCAGTGTAGGCGAGTTTTTCTCACTTTTCATCTATTCCTTCTTCATTTTTGGGCCATTACAGGAACTCGGAAACATTATCAATATTTACCGGGAAACCGAGGTATCTCTGGATAATTTTAGAGGGATATTAAGTACTCCAAAAGAGAAAAAACCATTAAAACCGGCAGTTTTGGGCCGCATCACCAGTCTTAAATTCAATTCAGTGAGCTTTAAACATCAATCGGCAAACCGTTATGCACTTGAAAATATCTCCTTTGGGACTGTAAAAGGACAAACGATTGCTTTTGTTGGGCCTTCGGGATCTGGAAAGACTACTTTAGTAAAACTTCTGGTTGGTTTATACCATCCGGAGGCCGGGCAGGTACTTTATAATGATATTCCAGGAACCGATATTGATCTGGATGAACTGCGTGAAAAAATAGGTTTTGTTACCCAGGATACACAATTATTCTCAGGTACAATCCGGGAAAACCTGCTCTTCGTTCGTCCGGATGCCAGTGATGAAGATTGCCTGCGTGTATTGCAAAAAGCTGCCTGTCAGAATTTACTTGCGCGTGCAGACAAAGGTTTGGATACGGTGATCGGTGAAGGTGGCGTAAAAGTATCAGGAGGCGAAAAACAGCGTCTCTCTATTGCCAGGGCTCTATTACGCGAACCAAATATCCTGGTATTTGATGAGGCTACTTCTTCACTCGATTCAATTACCGAAGAGGAAATTACCGAAACTATTCGTGATGTCTCTGTTATTCAGGATCATATTACAATACTAATTGCGCATAGGCTTTCAACCATTATGCACGCTGACAAAATCTTCGTACTTGAGAAGGGACATATCATTGAATCAGGTAAACACGATGAACTGATTGCAGAAAAAGGTCTATATTACGCCATGTGGCGCCAACAGATCGGCGAGAAATACAGTACAGAAGTTTAAATAATTTTGTATATTCAGCAATGAACCATGAACCTTTTTAAGGTCATGTTTGAATATCTTAACATCCTATGATCGGAGTATTCACATCAGGCTTTGGTATTTGGGAATGGATTATGGTAATATTTGCCATTGTATCCCTTCTTCTCATTATTCCATTTGCAATTTTCGATACTCTGAAGTCAAAAAACTTAAGTACGAGTCAAAAATTTCTCTGGATCATTTTTATACTGATAGCACCATACCTTGGAGCAGTAGTTTATCTTTTCTGGGGGCGAAAACAAAAAGCATTATGATCACACTAACAAGTCTACTTTTTATCGGAAATATCTTCCGCTTTCTGTTTGGGATTCTCTGGGCAATTTTGATCGTCTATACTTTGCTTGACCTGTTCAGAAGCAATAAGCCTACAAATACAAAATTACTCTGGCTAATTGTAATTCTAATTGCACCAATACTTGGTTCTATAATCTATTTTGTTGCTGGAAGAACAAACAGAATCTAATCTCAGTTAATTTGCTTCAATCCCAAAGGGACAAGCTTCCTGGTTTTCAGATAAGTAAAAAACACAATCAATAGTGTCATCGTACCTCCAAAAAGCACTGAAGGTATTGTCCCCATAAGTTTTGCGGTCGCTCCCGACTCAAAGGCACCAATCTCATTCGATGAGTTAATAAACATGCCGTTAACTGCCGAAACTCTTCCACGCATTTCCTGAGGGGTTAGCAACTGTAATATGGTTGACCGGATTATTACACTGACACTATCAAATGCACCCTCGAAGAAAAGACAGATTAAAGACAAATAAAAATTACGTGAAAGTCCAAAGCAAATAATAGACAGACCGAAACCTGCAACAGCCAAAAGCAGGTTTCTCCAGGGCTTGTTCATCGGAGGATATCTGGCCATGATAAACATCGTGATCACTGCACCTGCAGCCGGTGCAGCACGTAGAAAACCAAGGCCCTCCGAACCAACCTTCAGAATGTCATGAGCAAAAATAGGCATCAAGGCAACCGCACCCCCAAAAAATACAGAGAACATATCCAGACTTAATGCACCCAGAATCATTTTATTATTAAAGACAAATTTGATGCCCTCCGAAAGACTTTTAAATATATTTTCCCTTGGAACAAACTGAGGGGGATAATTTTTGACAAAAAAGACAATGCATCCCAGTGCCATGGCCATAAAACTGACGATCACTACAAAACAAGCGGTAATACCGCTGAATGCATATAACAATCCACCAACAGCCGGCCCCATGATCGATGCAATCTGCCAAATTCCACTGTTCCAGGTTGATGAGTTTGCATAATGATCTCTGGGGATGATCTGAGCCACTAAGGTAAAAGCAGTAGGTGAATAAAAACCTCTGGCGATTCCCACAAAAAATATCATCAGATACATGATCAAAATGACTGATTTTTGTCCCAGATACTCAAGTCCCTCAGGGCTGGATACAAGCATCAATACAAGGCTTGATAGCAGCATCGCAAGGATGATCCAGATCATTAGTTTCTTTTTATCCGATTTATCAGCAATATATCCACCGTAAAGGGTCACTGTTATTGAAGGAATAGCTTCTGCGAGACCTATAAGCCCCAGAGAGAGCGGATCTTTGGTTAGCTGATAAATATGCCATCCAACTACAACAGCCTGTACCTGATAGGCAAAAGTGAATAAAAACCGCATGGCCAGATAGGAGCGGAACTCCGGAAAACGCATTGCGATATAGGGATCATTGACAGCCTCTGAAGACTTGCTAGCAGTCATTATTATTAAATCCTTTCATTTATTGTAAAATAATTTCTTTAAGATATTTTATCCCAGCTGATTCCACCCGTTTTCTGTTCAAAATATTGCTTTAAGAGCAAGTTTGAATCAGACTTTAATTCCGGATCGTCCTCAAGTATCTGTATAACCGTTTGCCTGGCATCAGCTAAAAGTTTCTGATCCATTGAAAGATCAGCCAATTTCACATCAAGCGGCCCGCTCTGCTGAGTTCCTTCAATATTTCCGGGCCCTCTGAGCTGAAGATCAATTTCTGCAATCTCAAATCCATCATTGGTTCTAACCATCGTATCCAACCGGGTTCTGGCATCGCTGCTTAACTTGCTTCCAGACATCAATATACAAAAAGATTGCTCCGCCCCTCTGCCAACCCTCCCTCGCAACTGATGTAATTGAGATAATCCAAAGCGTTCAGCATTTTCAATAATCATCACACTGGCATTCGGAACATTGACTCCAACCTCAATCACAGTTGTAGCTACCATAATTTGTGTTTCTCCTTTAACAAAACGCTGCATTTCGGATGACTTTTCCTTTGCTGCCAGTTTACCGTGAACTATACTATGCTGATATTCAGGCATTGGAAACTCATCAATAATCGCTTCTATACCGGCTTCAAGATATAATAAATCAAGCTTTTCGCTTTCCTTGATCAAAGGATAAACAATATAGATCTGCCTGCCTTTTGCAATTTCCTCGTGCATAAAACCAAACATCCTTAAACGCTGGTTGTGGTATAAATGAACAGTTTTTATCGGTTTTCTTCCTGCAGGAAGCTCATTTATGACTGAAATATCCAGATCACCATACAGAGTCATTGCCAAAGTTCTTGGAATGGGTGTGGCAGTCATAACGAGTACATGCGGAGGGATCACATTTTTACGCCATAATTTAGCACGCTGTTCAACCCCAAAACGATGCTGCTCATCGATCACAACAAGCCCAAGGTTCTTAAACTTAACAGCGTCTTCTATCAGCGCATGTGTACCAACAAGAATATCAAGCTCTCCACTCTCCAGACGTTGATGAAGACTTGTTCTGGCTTTTTTCACAGTAGAACCAGTCAATATCTCTACACTGACAAAGTCATCGCCTAACAGACTCCTAATAGACAAATAATGTTGCTGAGCCAAAATCTCAGTTGGGGCCATTATACAGGCCTGATAACCATTATCTATGGCCAGTAGCATAATCATCAGGGCAACCACTGTCTTTCCACTGCCAACATCACCCTGAAGCAAACGGTTCATTTGCACTCCACGCTGGGTATCCTGCCTGATCTCTTTAATTACACGTTTTTGTGCATCAGTGAGCTCAAAAGGTAATTTCTCTGAATAAAAAGTATTGAAATTATCTCCCACATTACTGAAGATAGCTCCTTTAAACTTTTGAGTCCGAACCAGTTTGGTCCTCAATAGTTTCAACTGAATGAAAAACAATTCGTCAAATTTTATACGGGTCTCTGCTGTCTTGAGAATTTCGGTGTTTTCAGGAAAATGAATATTATAAAGTGCTTTCTGCAGGCCAATCAGTTTATGTCTATCCAATATATAATCAGGCAGGCTTTCTTTAATCTGCCTGATTACCTGGTCAATAAGAGCAGCCTGAGCCCTTTGAATGCCTTTACTGTCAAGGTTGAACTGCTTTAACTTCTCAGTAGAGCTGTAAACTGGTTGTAGAGTAAGATTACCTCTGTTCTCTGCATTAGGTTGATAAGGCTCAAGTTCAGGATGAGAGATCGAAAAGTGTCCGTTAAAAATTACAGGCTTCCCAAAAACAATAAAAACTGAACCCGGCTGGATGATCTTATCAATCCAGCGGATACTCTGAAACCAAACAAGTTCAATACTTCCGGTATCATCCTTGAATCTCGCGACAAGCCTTTTGGTATGCTTATCACCCAATATCTCTTTTGAAATAATCCGTCCAAGTATTTGAACAGATGGTAAATCGGGATTTAATTCGCGAATCTTATAAAAACGGGTTCTGTCAATATAACGGAAGGGATAATAGTGGAGAAGATCGTCATAAGTAAATATCCCAAGATCTTTCTTAAGTATCTCAGCACGCTGAGAACCTATACCTTTTAAATACTCTACAGGAGTTTTTAAGATTTGTTCTGCCAATCCATTCAGGGAGTAATTTCCGGTAATTCACTGACCGGAACTTTAAAAAATATTTCTTTGATCGTATTCCAGTTAAAAACAATAACAGCGGCTAATAGCAGGGAATATGCGTATAACTGATGCAGACTAATTCCCTCGTGAAAGTAGAAAAATGCGACTGCAAAAGCAACAATCGGATTGAGATAAATAATGATACCCAATGTGGATGAAGGCATGCCGATCAGGGCATACAGGCTTAAAAATAGAGGTATTATGGTAAAAAAAATTGCAATTATGACAATATCAATCCAGAAGTAGGTATCAAGAGGAAAGCTCCGGAAGCTATAAATATAAAATGGAAACATTAAGATAGCTGCTATCAGGAGTTGTAAACCAAGCATATTGAACTTATCCATCCTGCTCATTATTTTCTGTGCAATCAGAAAAAAACTGTAAAGAGCAGCAACAAATACAGACCACAAAACATCCCTCAGGGATCCCTGTGCAAGGATCAAAATACTAGCTGAAGCAATTCCAAGTGCAACGAGCTTCAGTATGGTGAGCTTTTCCTTTAGAATCAGGAAACCAGCAAATGCGGTAATCAGAGGGCATACCATATAGGCAAAGGCCGCAGACTTTAAATTAACATTATTTACAGCATATATATAGGTGAACCAGTTCCCGCTTATTAATACCCCCGAAAGCAGGCATAGAATGATAATTCTCCTGCGTCCCTGATTGTCCAGAGAATAAAAATAATCCAGGTCAGATTTTACATTTTTAATGCGAAATAATACAATGAAAGCCCAGGTAAATATTAGTGAAGTGAATATCCTGTAATATAATATCTCATCTGAGGGGTAATGCTGGATTTTACGAAGTGGAATAGAGAAAAAGCCCCAGGTTACCACAGATATAATTGCGGCTAAAAAATATTTCAGTCGGCCCGTTTTCAATATCAGGACTTAACGGCAATCAGGGAGATTTCTACATTCACATTTTTGGGTAAGCCAAGAACGGCAACGGTTTCTCTTGCAGGAAAATCTGAGCGAAAGTATGAACCATAAATCTCATTAACTTCGCCAAAATGATTCATGTCGCTTAAAAAAATAGTGGCTTTTACCACATCCTCGAATAAAAATCCGGCGGATAAAAGTAATGCATCCAAATTCTTCATCACCTGTCGGGCTTCATCCCCAATACTTCCATTGATAAGCTGGTTTGTTGCCGGATCTATTGGAATCTGGCCGGATATGAACAACATATTTCCTGCCTGCACTGCCTGACTATATGGTCCGATAGGTGCAGGTGCCTTTTCAGTATAAATTATTGATTTCATCATTTTTATTTAATTCGGTACAGAATCATTGCGGCCTAAAGGAAAGCTGCTGCTAAATCAGAATACATACCATTCAAGGAGTTTATAAATAATACCTCCCAGAAATAACACTACAGCAAGGGTGTTAATTATATGCATTACCTTCAGATTGAAACTTGAGGGTCTGTTAGGATCGTGTTTTCTAAAAAAATACATAGAACAAAAATATTAAATAAAAAAAGAATCCCGTCCCGAAATAATCGGGACGGGATTCTTTTTTTACAATATGCTTATATACAGTATTGTTTATTGTTGTTTGATCTCAACACGACGATTTTCGGAACGTCCTGCTTCAGTTGCATTAGATGCAACCGGACGGCTTTCGCCATAAGCAGTTGTTGCAATTCTGTTTGAAGCAATACCAGCGTTAACCAGGTAAGTTTTAACAGAATTAGCTCTGTCTCTTGATAAAGTCATGTTATATTCTTCAGTACCTTCCGCAGAAGCGTGACCGTCTAACTGAACTACTGCAGAAGAATTTGCTTTCAGTGAAGAAGCTAATCCATCAAGAACTGAATAAGCTGAAGTTCTCAAAACTGAAGAGTTAAACTCAAACTGGATTGGAACAACAGGACCTCTATCTGAAATCTCAGGACATCCGTTCAATCTTGCGATACCTTTAACAGTAGGACAAGCATCTTTTGAATCAGGAATACCATCAGCATCAACATCTAAAGGACATCCAGAACCATCAACTTTAATCCCAGCTTCTGTGTTAGGACATTTGTCTAATTTATCAGCAACACCATCACCGTCAGAATCTTTTAAAAGATCAGCAGCTTCAAGTGCACTTACACGGCCTTTTAATGCTTCAACTTCCTGACGTAATGTAGGATCTTTTAATTCATCATACATTAAGGCAAGTGGATTAACCCAGTCTAAGTTCGGCTTAGCAGTTGATCCTAAAGAGAATTCAACACCAGCAGAGGTATAAGACCATTTATCCTTTGTGAAACCTTTTCCTTTTGTACCATCAAGATTATCAGCATCAAGGAAGTTCATGGTGTAACCAAGATCGAAATTAACACGCTCAGAAACTTTGAATTTGATACCAGCACCAACCGGAACATACATGTTACGGATGTTGTTGCGATCTCTGTTAGGACCATAGGTTCCTTTAGGAGGAGTTGAGTTAGGGTTAATTTCTTTCCAGTGATAAGCAGCATAACCGAAACCAGCTTTTAAATTGAAGTTGACTGCGTTTTCTCTTTTAAGGAAATCAATTGTACCTACGTTAGCAATACCTGTAAGGTCTAATGCATGGCTGATTTTGGTAACTCCGTCAGTACGTGGGCCTGATCCAAGGTTAACTGTAGCGCCATCATTATCATAGCTAAGCTCTCCGCCGTGGTAAGCAAATTGAATTCCGAAGATATGATCTACTGCCTTTCTTAAAGTAAGTCCATATCCTAAAGATGGGCTCCACTTAGAAAAGTCATTAGTTCCGCCAATAGCAACAACAGGTGCTAGTACTCCGGCATTGACACCTAAACTCCAGGTTCTATACTGGCCTCTCCCACCAAATACCTTGGCAGAGGAGCTAGTAGCATCTTGTGCGAAAGAAACCTCACTGAGGCCCAACGCTGCTACTAATGAAAACACAAGGGCTTTCTTTAATGTAGAATAATTCATAATCGTTTTTTTAAAGGTTAACAAATTTCATTAGTGTAATTTACACAAAAATAGTCATAAGTTTGACTTGTGCAAATAATCAAATACTGTTCCAATCATTTTCTTTGACAAAAATTACATCCTAAATCGTTTTATTGCACACAAAAAAATATACTTTTAACATGAAATATCCTCACGTTGACAGGCAACTCTTCCAAAAAAATCGTCAAAATTTTACAAAAAGACTCTCTGCGAACTCTATAGCCATATTTCAATCTAATGATGAATTTCCACGAAGTGGCGATCAAACTCATTCATTCAAGCAAAATGCAGATCTGTTTTACCTAAGCGGAATAGACCAGGAAGAAACAATTTTATTTTTATTTCCCGACTGTCCTAATCCACTATACAGAGAAGTCCTGTTTTTAAGACAGACAAATGAATACATTGCTGTCTGGGAAGGTCATAAATTGACGATTCAGGAAGCAAAAAATGTTTCAGGCATCAATTCTATATACTGGCTTGATGAATTTTGGAATATTTTACCAGCCATAATAGCTTATGCGGAAAGCATTTATCTCAACACCAATGAGAATGATCGCTATGCCCATAAGGTTCCCTATCTTGATATCCGGTTTATCGAAAAAATAAAGAATCTTTATCCACTACATAATTATAAGCGGGCTGCCTTGATAATGCGCGAGCTCCGCCCAGTAAAGTCCGAAATCGAGATTGAACTGACAAAAAAAGCCTGTGAAATTACCCGGGATGCCTTTGTCAGAATCCTGAAATTTATAAAACCAGGAGTAGCTGAATACGAAATTGAAGCTGAAATTATCCATGAATTTATTCGGCAGAGAGCAAGTGGTCATGCATACAACCCAATCATAGCTTCGGGTAAAAATGCAAATATTCTTCACTATAATGATAACAACCAGATCTGCAAAGATGGTGATGTGATTCTGTTTGACTTTGGGGCAGAATATGCTAATTACAATGCTGACATGAGCCGCTCAGTGCCTGTCAATGGGCGCTTCAGTAAACGCCAGAAAGATGTTTATAATGCAGTATTACGGATTATGAAAGAAGCAAGAAAAATGCTTCTTCCGGGAACGATATGGAATGACTATCATGCTGAGGTTGGTAAAATAGTTGAATTTGAACTGATTGGGCTTGGTTTACTCAACAAACAGGATATAGCTAAACAAGATCCTAAAGCTCCACTTTATAAAAAGTATTTTATGCATGGTACTTCACACCACCTTGGTTTGGATGTACATGATTTTGCCAGCAGGTATAAGCCTTTTGAAGCCGGGAATCTTCTGACATGTGAACCCGGAATTTATATTCCAAAAGAAGGTTTGGGAATACGGATTGAAAATAATATTCTGATAACAACAAATGGCAATATCGACCTAATGGATGATATTCCGGTTGAAGTTGAAGAAATAGAAGAAATTATGAATTCTTAGGTTCTTTCTAAAGGCTATCTATAAACTTATAAAGATTGAAATCAGGATTGGCTGATGCTTTAATAATATCTTGTTGAAGCTGATTTTTATCCAAATTCTTCATTTTCTGATGCTGAAGCAGCTTCCAGGCCTTTTCCGCGAGTAAAAACATACGCCTTGTGTTTTCTTTAACCGACTGATTTTCAATAGCTTTCATCAGTTCTTCAATTCCAATAGATTTATCAGCAACGGTATTAATAACAGGGATTGGTTCAGGCTTTTGATGGACAAGTTTTTTGAGATTATTGGCAAAAGTATCAGCACCCTCCCTGTCAGATTTATTCACAACGAATATATCTGCAATTTCCATTAATCCTGATTTCATATTTTGGATCTCATCACCCGACTCCGGAACCAGAACCACCACACTGATATCTGCAAGTCCGGCAATTTCAACTTCCGACTGACCAACTCCGACTGTTTCAACCAGAATATAATCAAACCCTGCAGCTTTAAGCACATCACACATTTCGATTGTTTTGCCCGATAAGCCCCCTAATGAGCCCCTGGTTGCCAGCGAACGGATATAAACATTCGACTTATTGAATTGTTCTGCCATTCTGACACGATCTCCGAGAAGTGAGCCCTGATTAAATGGTGAAGTTGGATCAATTGCAAGAACAGCAATACGTTTTCCCTTTGCACTTAATTGGTTTATCATTGCATTAACCAGGGTACTTTTACCTGCACCCGGAGGGCCGGTGATCCCAATAACAGGAGTATTATTTGATTTGAGATCCCTTAACAAGTCATCAGCACCAGGTAAATCATTTTCTACAATGGTTAATTCTCTGGCTAATTTTCTAAAGTCCTGGAGCAGTATGGAATTATTATGCTTGTCTCGATGCATGATACAAAGTAAGCTGTTTTTAATTTCATTTTACAATTAGGGCACATTAAGCAAAAGAGGCTAATTTATTTAACTTTGCGCAATATTCTTCCAATATGAAAGTTACAGGTTTTTCATTCATACGTAATGCTGTTAATAATGACTACCCTGTGGTACAGGCAATTCTTTCTATTTTGCCTGTTTGCGATGAATTTGTAATTGCAGTTGGCGATTGTACCGACAATACACTGGAACTTATTGAAGGTATCGGTTCTCCAAAAATTAAAATTATTCATACCGTATGGGATGAAAGCATCCGCGAGGGTGGGAGAACATTTGCACAGGAAACTGATAAAGCTTATGCTGCGATTTCAAAAGATACCGATTGGGCATTTTATATCCAGGGGGATGAGTGTGTGCATGAAAACTATCTTCCGGTGATAAAAGAGGCTATGGAAGAGAATCTGAACAAGAAAAATGTTGAGGGCCTTTTATTTAAATACCTGCATTTTTATGGCTCTTATGATTTCATAGCTTCCTCCAGACGATGGTATAGAAATGAGGTTAGGGTTTTAAAATTTGATCCCGGAGTTCATTCTTACCGGGATGCGCAAGGCTTTAGAAAAAATGGCAGAAAAATAAACGTAAAACCAATAGAGGCTTATATTTATCATTACGGCTGGGTTCAGCCGCCCGCGGGTCTTGGAAATAAAGTTCGCAATTTTAATAAATTTTACCATGAGGATTCCTGGATCCAGGAACATCTTCCTGAAAATATTGAATTTGATTATGGCAATGCCGATCGTCTGATCAGATTCGAAGGTACACACCCCCAGGTTATGCAGAAACGGATTGAAGTCAGTAACTGGAAGTTTCAGGTTGATCCAACGCTAATGAAAAAGAAAATGAGCCTGAGGCGTAGTATTTTACAAAAAATTGAAGATCTGTCGCAATGGAGAATCGGAGAATATAAAAACTACAAAACTGTTTAATGACCGGTAAGTTAAATTCCCGAAAAAGTATATCTGTAGTTATACCAAATTATAACGGCAGACACCTCTTGGAAAGAAATCTTCCTTCTGTCTACGAAGCCTTAAACAATGCCAAAACAGATTTTGAAATCATCATTACAGATGATTGTTCAACAGATAGTTCTGTAGCATTTATCAGGCAAAACTATCCCCTTGTACGTTTGATAATTAACGACAAAAACCAGGGATTTTCAGTAAGCTGTAATAAAGGAATTACATTAGCTGAGAAAGATCTGGTTTTACTACTTAATACGGATATTGAGTTGAATAAGGACTATTTCGAAAGTCAGTTTAAATATTTTGAACTTCCGGACACTTTTGGTGTAATGAGTAAAATCATTGGAGCCAAAAACGGTGAAACGCAGGACACCGCAAGATTTTTAAAATACTCCGGATTTAAAATTAAAGCCAATAATTTTTATCACCTGGAAAATGAGGATTTTCTTACTCCCACAGCCTATTTATCAGGTGCAAATGCCTTAATCGACACAAAAAAATTAAAGGATATCGGCGGATTTGATGAAATCTTCTCACCATTTTATTGTGAAGACTTTGAACTGGGACTACGGGCATGGCGCTTGGGCTGGAAATGTTACTATGACCCGAAATCTTATTGCATTCACGATCATTCATCCACAACCAAAAATTATCGTACCCGAAATTGGGTTAAGGCCATTTTCTTTCGAAACAGGCTTTTCGTACATGTCATACATTTAAGCAAAATCCGATTAGTTTTTTGGCTCCTCCAGATCACTTTTATTGATATGCTCTTTATGTGGATTGGTTTAAAATTCTACTATTATAAAAGTTTTGGAATGTTTTTGAACAATCTTAATCCCGCAATACATTCCCGCAAAAAAATGAAGGAATTAATGGCCCGACATAATAGTAGGATAAGCATTGATGATGTCATTAATAAAATGAATAAGATGCTTGAGGGGCAAACAATCATTTTCGGGAGAAATTAGACATCTTTCAAAATGATTAACTTTGTTTTAGAAATCTTTTTATGAAGACCTTTTTTCGACTTTTTGCTTTTGCTGCCCCTGTACAGAAATTTGCGGTTCCATTCTTTTTCACATCAGTATTAGGTGTCATTTTCGGACTTCTAAATTTCACATTACTGATCCCTGTTTTTGAACTCTTGTTTGATCAGTCAAATGATACCGGAGCAAAGGCATTAGTTGCCTCACCCTCATTCGATTTTAGCCTGAGCTATTTCAAGGACTTGTTTTATTATTATTTCCAAAGCATCATCAACACTTCGGGTAAGGTAGGAGCTTTAAAAATGGTAAGCATTACCATTGTTATTTCTGTAATACTAAGTAATCTGTTTAAATATTTATCGGCCAGGGTAATTGAGAATTTCAGGTTAATGATTGTAACCCGCATCCGGAGTAGCATTTTCAGAAAACTAACTAATATTGATATCCAATACTTTAGTAGTCAGCGTAAAGGTGACCTTATTTCGAGATTCATGACCGATGTAGTGACCATTCAGGACTCTATCATACGATCCTTACAAGTTATTCTTCGCGAGCCAATTGCAATAATTTTGAATTTTGCTGTACTTTTTACAATATCTGCCAAACTGACGTTTTTTGCACTCATCCTTATTCCCGTATCAGGCCTGCTTATTTCTGTGATTGTCAAAAGGTTGAAGAAACATGCAACTGCCGCTCAGGAATCTTTAGGAGTATTAGTATCCAGTATAGATGAGGGACTTAATGGAGTCAAAATCATTAAATCGTTCAATGCCGAGCACTATATTCAGGAGAAATTCAATGCTATAAATATGTGGACGAGTAAAATCCACAGGAGGCTAGCCAGAAGGGTTTTACTGGCAGCACCGGTTTCAGAAATGATGGGTGTGATTACGGTGGCTGCGCTCCTCTTCTATGGTGGTACCCTGATTCTTCAGGAGGGATCAGATCTTCAGGGAGCTGAATTTATTGGCTACATCATCATATTTTCACAAATCATTAATCCGGCTAAAGCCATTTCAGAAGCCTTTGGTAATATCTCCCAGGGTATATCTGCAGGGGAGCGCGTATTTCAATTACTGGATGCACCTGAAAACATTATTGATAAACAAAATCCGGTTTCAAAAACTTCATTCAACGATTGTATTGAATTAAAAAATGTCTCTTTTGCCTATGGTGAAAAAGAGGTATTAAAAAACATCAATTTTAAAATATTAAAAGGTAGTACTGTAGCTTTGGTGGGTCCTTCAGGAGGAGGGAAAACAACCCTTATGGATCTCTTACCGAGATTTATGGATCCATTACATGGTGAAATCTGTCTGGATGGACTTAATATAAAGGATATCAGCATGCGTGATGTCAGGGCACTGATGGGCATTGTAAATCAGGAATCCATCCTTTTTAATGACACCATATTCAATAATATTGCATTTGGCAGATCATTTACCGTGGAGGAAGTAACCGAAGCGGCCAAAATTGCAAATGCTCATGAGTTCATAATCCATACCTCAGATGGGTACCAAACCAATATTGGTGACAGGGGGATGAAACTTTCGGGAGGACAAAAACAACGGATCTGCATAGCAAGAGCTGTACTTGCCAATCCACCCATCCTTCTTTTGGATGAAGCTACATCTGCTCTGGATACTGAATCAGAAAAAGTGGTTCAAAACGCGCTGAAAAATTTAATGAAAAACCGTACGTCTATTGTAATTGCCCACCGCCTGAGCACCATACAGGAAGCTGATCTAATTGTTGTTCTTGAGAATGGTAAAATTGAAGAACAGGGCACCCATAATGAACTGATCAGGGCTGATGGCCTCTATAGAAAGCTGATCGAAATGCAAACATTCAACGAATAGAAATGAATGGTAAAGCATTGGTTTCTATAGCTTTATGTACCTACAATGGAGAAGCTTACTTAATAGAACAGCTTGATTCTATTGTAAATCAAAGCTACCCGGCAATTGAACTGATAGCCGTTGACGATTGTTCCTCAGATAATACCTTAAAAATTCTGGAAGAATATGCTGCTAAATACCCCTACATTCAAGTTTTTGTGAATTCGGAAAACCTCGGTTATATCAGAAATTTTGAAAAGGCACTCCTGCTGTGTAATGGCGATTTTATTGCTTTATCAGATCAGGATGATATCTGGGATTTAAAAAAGATAGAAAAGCAGGTTAAGGCCATTGGAAATCATTTACTGATTTATCATGATTCCGAATTCGTAGACCAGAATGGTCAATCTTTGCACAGGAATATGTCGGATATTATGAATTTGTATCGGGGCAATCAACCCGAGGCCTTTTTGTTCTTTAACTGCATTTCAGGACATTCAGTGTTAATGAAAAAAGAGCTTAAAGATGAGCTCTTACCTTTCCCCAATGCTTATTTTCATGATTGGTGGATGGGATACGTTGCTACAAATCTGGGCAGCATAGATTTCATTAGTGAAAGCCTTGTCAAATACCGGCAGCATCAGAAAGCTGACACGAATATTTTAAAACGGAAAAGGGATAATACGCTTAGAAATCCACTTACTGCCGCAATGAAGTATGAGCGGAAAATGCTCTGGATCAAGTCCTGCCTTGAATATCCAAAGAATAAAAATCCCGAATTTATACAAAATCTCTATGCTGAATTTCAAAAGAATAAAGAGGAATATATTTCATTCGGACTGGCGAAGCTGATCCATAAGAATCGCGGGATACTATTCAGCATTAACAAAAAAAGTGCTTTCAGTAAACTAAATTTTGCTCTGAAAGAATTGTGGGGAGGAAAAATCAGAAGAATCTTTTCAGATTAGTTCAGGCTTGCTTTTCTTTATAGCAGAACACATTAATGGCCATATCAAAGCTCTCGCAAATGAGTCTGGTATCTACAAATGGGCGTTTTCGGGTAGCTGATTCCTTGACATAATAATGGAAACCTAAACTTTCAACCAGTGCAAGAAGCTCATGCAGGGTTTGCTTTGAATTCACATTATTATGGTATTCGAAAAAGATATGCTTTGCATTCTGCAAACTTGTTCCGCAATATTTCAAAACAGTATCCTCAGCTCCTTCAATATCAATTTTTAGAAAATCGACATCCTCTGTCAGGTAATCGAGTAAAGGAACAGCTTCAATAAGTTTGGGCTCCTGCCGGGAGTATTCATTATTTACTCTGCCACCCATGCCACCATCGGTAAAGAACTTTAAGGTTTCTTTTTGTGTCCAAACCGCCTTTTGATGAAGTGTCACATTTTTCAATCCAAAGGTCTCAACATTCTCTTTCAAAATCGCGAAAATATCTGCGTCAGGTTCAAATGCAATAATATGATGATCAGGATAATTGAGTGAAAAATATAAAACACTCAGGCCCATATTTGCACCACAATCGAGAATAATCCCTGAGCCGGCACTGGGTTCGAACCGATAAATTTCCGTCTCGAAAAGTTCAATATAGGATTCCGAAAAACTTGGTCCGTGATGAAATTTAAAAGGTTTATCGAATACATGAGCATATCCAACAGTGAAGTGTTTATAATCGGCAATCCGACCTAATTCCAGCTTAATATCGCCCGAATTAAGCCTCATTTGTATGCGTCTTTTAAGTCTTCTGAATTCTTTTCTTAAACCCACACCTGTCAGATTTATAGGTATTAAACATCAATCAGCCAAAACAAAAAAAGCGACCAAATAGATCGCTTTTAATATTATTTGTTCAGATTATAATTTCCTTTTCACTTCTACCTGCTCGTATGATTCAACGATATCACCTACTTCAATATTATTGAAGTTCTGAATATTTAAACCACACTCATAACCGGTAGCAACTTCTTTCACATCATCTTTGAAACGCTTCAATGAGGCAAGCTCACCGGTATAAACAACTACACCATCACGTATGATACGAATTTTGCTGTTCCTGGTAATCTTTCCGTCCAGTACCATACACCCTGCAATTGTACCCACTTTACTGATCTTAAATACCTCACGAATTTCAACGTTTGAAGTAATTTTCTCTTCAAATTCAGGATCCAGCATACCTTCCATCGCGGCTTTCACCTCATTGATGGCATCGTAGATGATTGAATAAAGACGGATATCGATCTGTTCTGCTTCAGCCAGTTTACGTGCACTTGCAGAAGGGCGAACCTGGAAACCAATGATGATCGCATCGGAAGCCGAAGCTAATAATACATCTGATTCAGATATCTGACCCACAGATTTATGTATGATATTCACCTGGATCTGTTCAGTAGACAGTTTCAGTAGGGAATCGGATAACGCTTCAATTGAACCGTCCACGTCACCCTTAACGATCACGTTCAGCTCTTTGAAGTTTCCGATCGCCAAACGACGTCCGATCTCATCCAATGTGATATGTTTTTGAGTACGTAATCCCTGCTCACGTTGTAACTGCAATCTCTTATTGGCAACCTGACGGGCTTCAACTTCACTTTCCATCACGTTAAACTTATCACCTGAGGTTGGTGCGCCCTGCATACCCAATACCTGCACAGGTGTTGATGGTCCGGCATGATCTAGCTTAACTCCACGCTCATTATGTAATGCTTTAACCTTCCCACTGTATCCACCGGCAAGTATCGCATCCCCAACCCGTAATGTTCCAGCCTGGATCAGAACAGTAGTAACAATACCACGGCCTTTATCCAATGCAGCTTCGATAACTGTACCTATTGCGCGTTTATTAGGATTAGCTGTTAATTCAAGCATATCCGCCTCAAGGCACACCTTTTCAAGTAAAAGATCGATACCTGCTCCGGTTTTACCTGAAATTTCCTGACTCTGATATTTTCCACCCCAATCTTCAACCAGAATGTTCATTGCAGAAAGCTGTTCACGAACTTTATCAGCATTTGCACCCGGCTTGTCAACCTTACTGAAGGCAAATACAATCGGCACATTTGCAGCCTGTGCATGATTAATAGCTTCACGCGTTTGAGGCATCACACTATCATCAGCAGCAATTACAATAATTGCAATATCGGTAACATTGGCACCCCTGGCACGCATGGCCGTAAAGGCTTCGTGACCCGGAGTATCCAGGAAAGTTATTTTACGCTCATTTTCAAGAGTTACCTCATAAGCACCTATGTGCTGGGTTATTCCTCCTGCTTCTCCTGCAATAACGTTGGTCTTACGAACAAAGTCAAGCAACGAGGTCTTACCATGATCCACGTGACCCATTACGGTTACGATCGGAGCTCTTGGTAATTGATCCTCAGGACTGTCGGATTCTTCAAGTAAACCAATTTCTTCATCTTCAGGTTTCACAAACTCAACTTCATAACCGAATTCATCCGCTACGATTGTCAGAGTTTCAGCATCAAGTCTTTGGTTGATCGATACAAACATTCCCAAACTCATACAGGTTGATATAACCTGAGTAACAGGAACATCAAGCATTAGTGCGAGCTCATTTGCAGTAACAAATTCAGTAACCTTAATGGTTTTGGACTGCATTTCTGCTTCCAATGCTGCATCTTCAGCAGTCTGAGCAACATCATCACGCTTCTGACGGCGTAATTTTGCACGCTGTGCAAATTTTCCTGATTTACCTGCACCACTTAAACGTGCAAGTGTTGCTTTGATCTGATCCTGAATTTCTTTATCTGTTGGTTCAGCTTTTGGAGTATCCGGTGTACGTGGTTTATTCCTGAAATCAGGACGGGCAGCACCACCTGCTGTTCCTCCTCCTTGTCCGGGTCTTGCATTTCTGAAATCAGGACGATTACCCTGATATCCAGCACCGGGTGCAGGACGTGGTGATCCACCGGCTTGCTGACCCTGCTGACCCTGTTGCGTAGGCTGACCGGGTTGTCCCGGAGCATTATCTTTGCGCTTACGTTTACGCTTATGGTCAGCACCAGCAGCACTCGATGAAGAGGCAACCGGCTGCCCACGGCGGGCCGGTGAAACAGGTAACTCAATTCTGCCAATCACATTCGGACCTGAAAGACGTTCTGCTTTGGCCCGAATAACAGTAGCATCAGGATTACTTTCCTGCGTATTTGGTTTATTTTCTTGTTTTTCTTCAACTACCGGTTTAGCAGCCGGAACTTCAGGCTGTTCCTTAATAGTTTCTTTCGGACTTTCAGCAGGTTCTTTAATTTCTGCTGCAGGTGCTGTTTCAACTTTAGGTTCAGCTTTTTCAGGAGCAGGCTGTGGAATTACTTCCGGTTCTTTAACTTTTACAGGCTCCTCAACTTTAGCAGCCGGGGCTGATACAACAACGGGCTTTTCAGGTTCCGGACTTTTCTTATCCGGGCGGGTTTTGGAATTCAGGTCATCTAAATTGATCTTTCCGACCACTTTAACACCCGGCAAAGCACCTTCTTCTGATTTAGGCTCAGTAGCTACAGGCTCCTGAGATTCAGCTTTTGGCTTCTCAACTGCAGGAGGAGTAAATGGATTGACATTCTTGATCAGAATCTCTTCCTGTTCAAAATCCTTTGAACGCTGTGGCTCAGTCTTTTCGTTAGTTACAGGAATATCATCGCGACGAATCTTGCCAATAACAATTTGTTTAGCTTCTTCTTTTACGATCTTATCACCCTGAAACTCCTTAAGAAGAACATCGTACATCTCATCGGTGAGTTTGGTATTGGGTCTGGCCTCAACTTTGTGACCTTTTTTCCCTAAAAACTCCACCGCAGTGTTCAGGCCGATATTCAGCTCTTTCGCAGCTTTAAGTAAATTTGTGCTTTTACCTTCTGACATTTATTATTTTAACCTCGCTATTTTTGTACAAAAGTACGTTTTTTATATGTTATATGCTTTGAGGATTGGGCTTTTTCTTAAGCCCGCAATTTTTCAAAGAGCTGCAATCGAATAAATTATTCGAATTCTGACTTTAGGATCTCAATCACATCTTTCACTGTAGTGTCTTCCAGGTCAGTACGTTTAACTAATTCATCTACAGATAAACTTAAAATAGATTTCGCTGTATCTAAACCAACACGTTTGAATTCGTCAATTATCCAGCCCTCAATTTCATCTGAGAATTCCTCAATATCAACATCCTCATCATCTTCATGCGCTTCACGGTATACATCAATTTCGTATCCTGTAAGCTTTCCTGCCAACTTAATATTGTGACCGCCACGGCCAATTGCCAACGAAACCTGATCAGGTTTTAGATAAACTGCCGCTCTCTTTTCTTCGTCATCAAGTTTGATGCTTGTAATTTTCGCCGGGCTTAATGCTCTTTGAATATACAATGAAATATTATTTGTAAAGTTAATTACATCGATATTTTCATTCTTCAATTCCCGAACAATACCATGAATACGTGATCCTTTCATACCCACACAAGCTCCAACCGGATCAATCCTGTCGTCATAAGACTCTACCGCAACTTTAGCCCTTTCTCCTGGTTCACGAACAATTTTCTTGATAGTAATCAAGCCATCAAAAATCTCCGGAACTTCCATCTCAAACAAACGTTGCAGGAACTCCGGTGCAGTACGGGAAATGATGATCTTAGGGTTACCATTCAGCATTTCTACTTTCTCAATGATGGCGCGTACAGAATCTCCTTTTTTGAAATAGTCGGCAGGAATTTGCTCTGTTTTAGGCAATAAAAGCTCATTCCCTTCGTCGTCGAGTACTAAAGTCTCTTTTTTCCAAACCTGGTATACTTCTCCGGTTACAATCTCACCAACACGGTCTTTGTATTTCTTAAAAATTTCGTCTTTCTCAAGTTCCAGAATCTTGGAAACAAGGGTTTGACGTGCTGCCAGAATCGCCCTTCGGCCAAAACTTTCGAGGGTAATCTGTTCAATAAAATCATCCCCAACCTCAAGATCAGGATCAATTCCCTTTGCTTCGGCAAGTTCGATCTCCAGATCATCATCTTCCGAGAAACCATCTTCCATTACTGTTCTTGTACGCCAGATCTCCAAATCCCCGTTATCCGGGTTGACGATCACATCACAATTTTCGTCTGTGCCATACCTCTTCCGCAACATACTGCGAAAAACCTCTTCCAACACACTGATAACCGTAGGCCGGTCAATATTCTTGAAGTCTTTAAACTCCTGGAATGAATCGATTAAATTAATATTGCTCATTTTTTATTGAATTTGTCAGTCCGGGACTGACGTTATTTAAAACTCACTAAAACTATCGTTTCTGATATATCTTCAAATTTTATAAAGTTCTCAAGCAAAACTGCTTTTTTACCCTTTTCCTTAACACTCTCCTGTATAGTTATTCCTGAATCATCTGCACTCATCAATTTACCTTCCCTGATATTGCCGTCTTTGAGTTTAACCTTTAATAAACGGCTAATATTTTTCTGGAACTGGCGCAATGATTTTAGAGGGGTATCTATTCCCGGTGAGGAAACTTCCAGTCTGTATGCTTGTTCAATAGCATTTTCCTCTTCAAGATGGAAACCCACATGCCGGCTTATTGCAACACAATCACTGATTGCAACACCATTGTCTCCATCAACTAAAATAGACAAAATTCCGCTACCATGCATCTGAACGTCCACCAGAAACAAATCCGGACGGTCAGCAATCTTTTCTTCAACTAACTCAATTACACGTTTTTCTATATTCATGATTGACCTTTTTTTAATTCCCTTGAAAAACAGGTTGGTAAAAAAAGAGCCCCGAAATTGTCGGGGCTCTTCTCAGATCGATGCAAATATAAAAAAACTATCCGTCATTGCAAATACCTGATTTCAATACATTTATAAGACTTAATTTTTTGAAAGACTGAATTTATATTCTGTAAACCCGTCTGAAATAAACAGTTCTCTTGTTTCAATCAGATCCTCGGCATCCTGAAGCAATAGTTTTGTATAACACCGGGCAAAATATAATCGGTTCTCTTTGAAATTATCCTTTGGTTTAAACCGAACTCTTTCCCCCTCAATGGTATAGATACCCCCCAAAGCCGGCTGAAAATCTCTCATTTCGGGATCTATTGGTTCTTCATAAACTGCAAAAAAATTAGTCCAGAGCGAATCAGGGAGAGAATCAGTCCTTAATTCCTCTAAAACAGGACTTGCTAAACCAATTAATTCTATCGAGCTGCTGTCGGGATTAAGCCTGATTATTAGTTTATTTTGGGTACTTTCCTGAACTATTTCCTGTTTACAGGAATTAAATAAAATCAAAAAAATTACCGAAATATGGAATAGATTCTTCAATTTCATCGTTATTAAATTAAAAAACTAAAAAATATGAGGCTGATCATTGAAATTCTATTAATGGGTGCAGCTGTCGCCATTGCTGCTTACCTGCTTCCGGGAGTTGATGTTGAAAATTTCTGGAGTGCCATTATTGCAGGGATACTTATTGCTCTTGCAAACGCAACCATCGGCACAATTCTCCGTATTCTAACCTTTCCGATCAATTTTCTTACGCTGGGTTTGGTTTCTTTCATTATTACCGTTCTCATGGTACTATTAGTCGACAACCTGATGGAAACCTTTAATACCAGCGGGTTTTTCTCTGCCGTGCTTTTTGCAATTGTACTTGCTCTGATCAATATGATATTTTCGGCATTTCATTCAGAGAAGTCCGCTTAGATATAATCCCGATCACTGTTTTCCCTTGTTATGGAATTGTATGTTATTATTCTTTCAAAGCCTCAGTTACCCTGATTACCAGAAGAGACTTGTCTTTCGCTGCCTGAGCAAATACCTCTTTGTTATCTGCCATCCGGTAATGTTTCCCGAGTTTTTCGATAGCCGCAGCCCTTACTTGTGAAACCTGATCATGAAGAGCCATTTCTTTCAATGTTTCATGAACGGCTTTACGCTCATCATCCGACAGATTTTCAATAACAGATAAGGCCGTATGACGAACAAGCCAGCTCTTATCTTTCAGCGCTGAAACCACTGTATTTCTCGCTGCAGCTTCTTCCTTCATATCCTTCAGTTTCATTATTGCTTCAATCCTGTCCATAAATAATGGTGCATGTTGATATTGAAAAATATACTCCTGGATATTTTTTACTTCGGTTTTTTCAGCAAGAACATACTTTTCAGCATCAACATTCACAAGATCCGGAGGGTTTGCTGAGGGGAAAATGAACGATTGATTTTGCCTTTCAAGGATAATTTCTTTACGCTCAACCTTCGATCCAGAATAAATGTCTATAGCCATTGGAATTCGGTAAAGAGGTGTTTCTGATAGATTCTGATCCTGGGTAATATTAACACTAATCTCTCTTTTCACCGGATCATAAGAATTCTGAATACTTAAAACCGGATGTCCTGAAGCAAGGAACCATTGATTGAAAAACCAATTTAAGTCCATGCCGGTAATTTCCTCAAAGACAAGCCTGAGGTCATGAATTTCAGCCGTTTTATAGGAATGCTTCTTCAGATAAAGCTTTAAAGATTCAAAAAATGCCTCATCTCCGACCGTCTTTCTAAGCATATGCAGTATCCGTCCACCTTTATGATAACTGATCTCATCAAACATTTGCTCTCTATCGGCATAATCAAAACGGATCACATCCGGTTCTGATTTTCGTTTATTTCCGATATAAACCGACATATCCTCCAGACCTTTCAAATCAGCCTGATCCCTGCCATATTTATATTCTTCCCATAGATATTCTCCGTAGGTGGCAAAAGATTCATTCAGAGGCAGATTAGCCCATGATTCGGCTGTAACCAGGTTCCCAAACCATTGATGAAATAGCTCATGAGCTATGATATCTTCGTGATTTTCATCCAGATACTGACCCGCTGACATATTCATACCCTCGAAAAATACAGACGCAGTAGTATTTTCCATAGCCCCGCTCACAAAATCACGTACAACGATCTGTGAGTATTTATCCCATGGATATTCAATTCCGAATTTATTTGAGAAAAACTCCATCATCTCAGGGGTTTTTCCAAATACCAGCTTTGCGGTAGAAGCGTAAGCGGGTTCGGTATAATAACTAACCTCCTTACCCCGCCATTTATCCTTAGTAATTGTAAAATCTCCGACTGCCAGCATGGTCAAATAAGTAGAGTGCTGCTGCTCCTGTCTCCAGCTGTCTGTCCGGGTACCATCCCCATTCATGCTCGAAAATTCCAGCGTACCATTCGAAAGGCTGACAAACTCATTTGGCACTGTAATATTAAGTTCCTGAGTCATTTTCTCCTGAGTGCCATTTATGGTTGGAAACCAGTTCGAATTACATTCTGTTTCACCTTGTGTCCAGATCTGTCTCGGTTTCCCTTTATCCTTTCCGTCTCTATTTATAAAATAAATACCACGATCACCCGCCGAAGCAATATCCTCACCGATCTTTAATTTATTGGGCATTGCTACATAATCAATAAATACAGTGTATTTCTGATCTCTGGTGTATATCTTATCAAGACTGATCCTTAGTAGTTTGCCATCGTAAGTATATCGCAGTGGCTTTTTATCATAGCTGTTAACCAATGAAACGGAGTTAAAACGAAAGCCATTGGCATTCAATACCAGCTGATCAGAAGGGTAGAAATAAGGTTTAGCAAGAATTGTAGCCTTTCCAATTACGTAGGCGCTATCCCAATCAAAACTAAGATCAAGCCGGATATTTAATATATCTGTATTCTTAGTATAGCTTCCCCTGTAAACCACTGAGCCCTTTGAATTTTCAACAACCGTAACCGGATCAAGATTTACCATTCTTGGTGCAGAACAAGCCAGCAGAAATATTGAGACCAGGATAGGGTAGCAGAAGATAAATTTTGTTTTCATAAGAAAAATTTGTTTTTTAAGTCCCGTGCAAGCGGGACTCCATATGCTTTTCAGGCAGGTACTTTCCTGCAAATGGAGCTTTATTTTCTATTGTTCAAGCAGCAGATTATCAATTGTTTTTTCGAATTCCTTTTTAAAATTCGCATAATGAACTCCAGTTCCGGGTCCGCTGAAACCGGTATGAACCTTTCTGACTTTGCCTTTCTTATCAATAATAATCAAAGTTGGAAAACCCATAAAACTCTTTAACATTGGCAGACTTTTCGCCACTTCGGCTTTATCATTTATATAGCCTGTAATTAACATATCATATGGAACGGCAAACCTTTCGCGTAAACGTAAAATATTTCGCTTTGACCGTTCATAATCAGCAGTACGTTCATAAGCCAAAGCAACGATTTCAAGCCCCTTGCGCTGATACTTTTTGTAAAATGGAACCAGATAGGCAGTTTCATCCATACAATTTGGACACCAGGATCCAAAAAACTGTACCAAAACAATTTTATTCTTAAATTTTGAATCAGATAGGGACACATTCTTACGATTCAGATCAGGAAAAGAAAAATCTATTTTATCAAATCCATCTTTCAAAGCTGTTATTGAATAGGCATCAGGCAGGATAGCCTTTTCATCCCGCTTAGCGGTCCAGGTCTGAACAGAAGAAAGTCCGGAATAGAAATTTCCATCAACTATTGTATTGTTGTCCAGTATTTTGCCTGTAAACAGAAAGGCATGACTACCATCGAAACAGGAAAGATAAATGTTATCGTCTGAAACAGTTCCCTCCAGAAAACGGTAATCCCCTGTACTGGTTAAAAAAGTGCCTAGAAGGCGGCCATTCTGCTGGGTAAATTCTCCAATGGCAGGAATTGATTTACCCGTCTTTGTGTCCTCAAAGTTAACAGACCAACGACCAGACATAACAAATTCAGGTTTGGTATTCGCCTTGAAAAAACGCCATGAATAACCATTTTTGGCCTCAATCATCATTACTTCGCTACTATCTGCAAATTGTTTAATCCATTGTCCGTTCAGAGACCCATTCTTGATTTTTGCCCTGATCTCAGAATCAAAAAGAGGCATTTGAATAAATATGGAATCTGATACCGTTGAAATTTCATTAACCCTGAACCTTTCGTCCCCGTTTATAACATCAAGAAATTTCTTACCAGCCGAATCGATTACTTCAAAGTTAAAAGGTATTTCGGCCCCTGAAGATGTCTTGAGCGTAGCACGCCATATACCTTTATCCAGTTGATTATCCGAATTACCCTGGCATGCATATAAACTGCTGAGTAGAAAAAGGAAAGTTATAATTTTGAAGCAATGTTTCATAGAATGAGCCTGGCTGTCTATTTCAAAATCTCACGCGCAATCACAATGCGCTGAATCTCAGATGTTCCTTCATAGATCTGGGTTATCTTTGCATCGCGCATCAAACGTTCAACATGGAATTCTTTGACAAATCCATAACCCCCATGTATCTGAACTGCTTCAACAGTAGTTTTCATCGCTACCTGCGAGGCAAAGAGTTTAGCCATAGAGCTAGCCTGAGCATATGGAAGTCCCTGATCTTTTAACCAGGCAGCTTTTAAGCAGAGCATTCTGGCAGCTTCAATTTCGGTAGCCATATCTGCGAGCTTAAACTGAATTGCCTGATGACCGGATATTGGTTTTCCAAATGCCCTGCGTTCCTGAGAGTATTGCAGAGCCAGTTCATAAGCACCTGAAGCAATCCCCAATGCCTGAGAAGCAATCCCTATACGTCCTCCATCCAGTGTTTTCATAGCAAATGAGAATCCAAAACCCTCCTCACCAATTCGATTCTCTTTGGGTACTTTTACATCGGTAAACATCAATGAATGCGTATCCGATCCACGTATTCCAAGTTTATTTTCTTTCGGACCTATTGTAAAACCCTCCATACCTTTCTCAACGATTAGTGCATTTATTCCCTTATGTCTTTGTGCAGGATTGGTTTGGGCAATGACAAGATAGGTAGAGGCATTTCCACCATTAGTGATCCAATTTTTAGTTCCATTGAGGAGGTAATGATCGCCCATATCGATCGCACTGGTTTGCTGTGAGGTGGCATCAGAGCCGGCTTCAGGTTCAGAAAGACAAAAAGCACCCAATTTTTCGCCTGCTGCCAGTGGTTTAAGATATTTTTCCTTTTGAAAGTCAGAACCATATTTCTCAAGGCCGAAGCAAACCAATGAGTTATTTACCGAAACCACCACTGAGGCCGATGCATCAATTTTTGATAGCTCTTCCATAGCGAGTACATACGAAATGGTATCAAGTCCTGATCCATTATACTTTGGATCAACCATCATCCCGAGAAAACCAAGTTCTCCCAGTTTTTTGATCTGCTCATGTGGAAATTTTTGATGCTCGTCCCGTTCTATTACACCGGGCTTCAATTCACTATTGGCAAAATCCCTGGCTGCCTGCTGAATCATCAGCTGCTCCTCCGTAAATTCGAAAAACATAATAATTGGTTTATTGCCCAAAATTAATGTTTCGGGCTTGATTAGTATTTGCTCCTTTGCAAATATTAAGAAATATTTCCGTTAGTTATACGGAGGATTGTGGAATCTGCTGTAAAAACTTATCTATGACAAATACCTGATTGATAATTTCAGGAATTGGATCTGATTTTTTTCTCAATAAGGGTTGTAGAATAACCGCTAAGATATTCGATGGTCTTTACTTCTCCACCGTATTGCAATACCAGATCGGCACCAACAATCTGCTCAATGGAATAATCAGCCCCCTTAACCAGAATGTCTGGCCTCACCAATTCAATCAGATGAAGTGGTGTAGGCTCATCAAAGATTACAACAGCATCCACAAAGGAAAATGAAGCAAGCATTACCGAACGGGAAAGCTGATCTATAATTGGCCGGCCCGGACCTTTCAATGCTGATGCAGATTCATCAGAATTTAAGCCAATCACTAATTTATCTCCCATGTCAGCAGCCTTCGACAGATAATCAATATGCCCTAAATGAAGTAAATCAAAGCAACCATTGGTAAACACTAATTTTTTTCCGAGTAGACGCCATACATTCAGCGCAGACTTTATCTGCCCTGTAGTATAAATCTTACTTTTAATATTATCCAGTCTGCTCATTTTGCTTTTTACCAGTTGATTGCTTCAGGAACAAAATTAAACTTAATGAACCAATAATAAGAACAATTAATGTTTGGGTTGTATGAACCAGTAATGCATAGGAAAGGCCATCAATTTTGGATATTCCATATATGGTCAAACCCTCCGAAACCATCCAGTGAAAGGCACCTATCCCTCCCTGAACTGGCGCAATCATTGCAAGACTTCCAAAAACCAGGGTAGAAAGTGCTGCACCCGGGCCGAGAGAAGAAGTAGCGCTCAGAGCAAAAAAACACAAGTAAGATGAAAGCCCGTAAAGCAACCAGATGAACACCGAACTTAGTACAAATGCGGTCTTATTGTCCAGATTTTTAACTGAAAGTATTCCGGTTTTCATTCCTGAAAAAAATTTTAAAATACGATTGGAAATCCCCCATTTTTTCCTTTTCATCAGGATAAGAAAGAAGATAATAATCATTATCAACAGGAAAAATGCAAAGATCAGCAAGGTAATATCTCCACTTCTACCGCTCAATTTAATGAGGACATGCTCGTACAAAAAGCCGGATAACAATTTGAATTCTAACATTATAGCCATTGCAAATACGATTCCCAGCATCAGCAAATCAACCATACGCTCAGCAATTACAGTCCCCAATAGCTTAATTACAGGGATTTTGTCCGATTTATTTATCACGCTGCATCTTGCGAGCTCCCCCATGCGTGGAAATGCCAGATTAGCAAGATATCCCATGATTACTGCATGAAAAGTGTTTAGCATAGAAGGCGTGCCATGCCCAAGCGAGCCAATCATTAAATTCCATCTGTATGCTCTCATGACATGTGCAAGCAAACTCGCGATAACGGAAAGGAAAACCCAGCCAAAATCTGCCTTCTTCAGATCAGAAAGCATTTTATTAAGATCCTGCCCTTTGAAAGCTAAATATAAAAGCAATACACCGATGATCAGGAATACCAGGTATCTGATAAATGTGACGAGCGAAATTCTCAATATAAATTTTCTTTATTCAGGTACATATTATCTATAATCCTGATTTTACCTATTCTGGCAGCTACCAAAGCGATCATTGTTGCCGCCCTTTTAGAAGTAACTGGCTCAAATGTGCGAGCATTAAAAATTTCGAAATATTCAGTCTCAATTCCAGGACATGATTCAAGAAAGGTATTAACCTTTTTCTTAATCTGCTTAAGCGGTTCTGTTTTGAATAATTCCTGTGCCAATGTGAGCGATTTGTGTAAAGCAAGGGCCTGCATTCTTTCCCCGGGTAAGAGGTAAACATTACGGGAACTCATTGCAAGGCCATCATCTTCCCTGATAATCGGGCAAATAACCAGTTTCACTCTGATCTTTAATTTTTTGACCATATGTGCAATCACCATTATCTGCTGATAGTCCTTCTGCCCAAAAAATGCATAATCAGGCTTCACGGTATCAAAAAGCTTCTTTACGATTTGAGTTACCCCCTGATAATGACCCGGTCTGATCTTTCCTTCAAGGATCTTATCCAGATTACCCAGCTCGATTTTCCAGAATTCTGAACTATTATACATCTCATCCACTTCAGGAAGAAATAAAACATCGCATTTAAATTCTCTTAATTTTTTGAGATCTTCTTCTATTGGTCTTGGATAATTTTCGAGATCTTTTTTATCATTAAACTGTGTTGGATTTACAAAAATGCTGCAAACCACAACATCTGTCTTCCTGCGAGCCGTCTCTATCAAGGACAGGTGACCAGCATGCAAAGCACCCATGGTCGGGACAAATCCAATGGACTTGCCTGCTGAACGTAAATCATCCAGATAGTGATGAATGGCTTCTCTGTTGTTGAAGATTTTCAAATTAAAATTTGATTTTAATGGGCTCAAAAATGGTTAAATACTTAAACAGAACCAAAACAACTTGCGTAATTCGTTGATATTTCATAAGATAATGATTACCTTTGCTCTTCGAAAACTTTTCTTAAACTCAAATTAATCAAACCGGAGATGGCAAAAACGAAGATTCTTTTTATTACGCATGAGATGTCGCCTTTCCTTGAACTTACCAAAATTTCTGAGATTACCCGTCACTTACCTCAGGCTATGCAGGACAAAGGATTTGAAATCCGCATTCTGATGCCACGTTTTGGAAATATTAATGAGCGCCGCAACAGACTACATGAAGTAATACGACTTTCGGGCATGAACATCATTATAAATGATAATGATAACCCCCTAATTATTAAGGTTGCTTCAATCCCTTCTGCCAGAATGCAGGTATATTTCCTTGATAATGAAGAATACTTTCAGAGAAAGCATGTATTTACTGATAACAACAATAAATTCTATGCCGACAATGACGAAAGAACCATATTCTTCTGTAAAGGAGCGCTTGAAACCGTTAAAAAACTAGGCTGGTCTCCAGATGTCGTACACTGTCATGGATGGATGAGTGCCCTTGTTCCTGCTTATTTGAAGACTTTGTATAAAGACGACCCTACTTTTAAGAATTCAAAAGTGGTTTATTCTTTATATGAGGATAATTTTGACACCTCTTTAAGTGCAGAATTTGCTACAAAAGCAATCATGAACGGAATGAATGCTGAGCATACTGAAATGTATTCTGATGCTACCAACACCGCCTTGAACCTGGGAGCAATCTCTTATTCTGATGCAGTGGTTTGTGCCTGCGAAAATATCAATGAAGAAGTGTTAAAGTTTGTTAAAAAATCTAATAAACCGCTTTTGGAATTCAATTCCACTTCAGATTACGAAAATTATTATAACCTTTACGAAGAAATTGCTAGCGAAGAATTAGTGTCATTAGCCTAAGCGTAAAAAGCAGAGCTCCAGGAACAATGAGGGGTAGTAATAAAATAGCAAAGAACCTGCAAGCTTTTAAAAATTAATGTAATACGGATGAAATTATACAAACTGGACTTATTAACGCTGTTGATAAGTCTTTTTATTTTAAGCAGCTGTCAGAATACAGATTCTATAGGCCTTGATGTTGACCCGGCTACCGAAGTTACCGGTAGCTTTACAGATACAATTACTGTTATCTCATCCACCGTTAAGGAAGACACCATGGTTACCAATACCCTGCAGAAATATCCGCTTGGATATTTGGTTGATCCAATTTTTGGAAAAACTACAGCTAATATTGCAATGTCGCTGACACTTGATCCTCCCGGGCTTACTTTCGGAACCACTCCAACACTTGATTCAGCAGTTCTGGTACTTTATTATGCCAAGGATTTTTATGGTGACAGTACATCAAATTTTCAGGTTGATGTTCATCAGCTTAATAATGCTTTGAGTACTTCAGTCCAATACTTCAATACACAGCCTCAAAGCTATGGATCAACGGTACTCGGCAGTAAAAAACTTAGATTTAGTGTTAAAGACAGTGTCAGAATTACAGAACTTGTAACGGGTAAACCCGATAAACAGGTGACCAGAGCACCTCAGATGAGGATACCAATCAATTCAAGCTTTGTTACAGCTAACTTTCTGAAAGCAAGCAGCACTACTTTAAGCAGCAATGAATTGTTGAATAAGGCAATCAAGGGATTCTATCTCACTATTAACAAGGCTCAGAGTACCGGACCGGGAGGTGTTGCCTTCTTTAACCTGACGGACTCCAGCAGGTTGGAAATTTATTATAAAAGTCAGAATGGTGCTTTGATTGATACTACTTTGCACAAATTCCCTATTGTGAATAATTCAGTGCCGGTAATTGCCGACTTTAAACATGATTATACCGGGACGGCTATTCCCGCTAATTTGAATAGTACCACTCAGCAAAATTTTACCTATGTACAGGGTTTAGCTGGCTTGCGAACAAAAATTCGCTTTCCTTATATCGAAAAGTTAAAGAACCTTGGAAATATTACCATTAATAAAGCTGAACTGATCGTCTCAGTTGTAGGTGGAACAGATGCATTTAAACCCGCATCACGACTAATCATGTACCGCACGGATATTGCAAGTCAAAGACAATTTATACCCGACTTCAGTACCGAACCTGCATTTTCATTAACTGATCTCGACTTCGGTGGCTTTTACGACTCAAGCAAAAAGCACTACAGGTTTCAGATCACAAGCTATGTTCAGGATATCATAAAAGGTAAACTGAAGCAATACGACACCTATATTGCACCAGTAAACTTAGAATACAATCGTTCAGCAGGTCCGGTAGTATCCGGAAGTACAGCTGGTGGTGCAGTGATCGGCAGCGGGAAATCCGGTGTCAGCTATCAAATGAAGCTTAGAATAATTTATAGTAAGATAAATTAAACTGGCTATATAAAAGTTAGGACAAATTTTTTGTTTTAGCGAAGTCTATATATGTCGATTTTCTTGAATTCAAAATATCAATACAAGAGCGTAAGCTAAACTTTGTCACAAGTTTAACAATCAGGAACATTTGATTTTGATATAACTATTATTACATTTATTCGTTATAAAGCATAAAGTTTAACATACGAAATACATGCCAAACAGACACTTTCACAAAAAAATTCAAGCTGGCAACGAACTACATGATATTAATGTTCCCGTATTAATGTGGGTCGAAGACGAAATCCATTTTTACTTTTCACCTGCTTTGGATCTTTCAGGGTATGGCGAAACAGATATTGAAGCAGAGAAATCTTTTGAGTATAACTTAGAAGAATTTGTGAAATATACTGCCCATAAAAAGGTGTTACAGGAAGAGTTAACCAGACTTGGATGGAAAGTAAATGTCAAAAAAAAGAAATTTGCAGCACCAGAAAAAGAATTTTTAGAGAATACAAACGAGTCATATCGTGAAATCATTAATAAGCCCGGAGTTGTTACTTTAGCGTTCTAGCGAACAGCCCCGTCCAATGAGCACACGTCACCTAAAAAACATATCTATATCACAATTCGAGGCATTTTTGGAATTAGCAGGTTGTAAGTTTATAAAAAACGAAAAGGGGCATTGCAAATATTTCAGAGCGGATCTTACCCGACCCATTAATTTCAAAATCACATTAATCCAATTCCAGAATTTATCATTAAAAACGCACTTCGTCCTTTAGGCTATTCAAAAGATGACTTTTTCGATATTCTTGAGTGTAAAAAAGAGGTCCTACGAAATGGAGAAATTTTTAGATTGAAAGAAGTTAAATAAATAGCATTTCGCCTCTCTTTGGAGGCTTTTTTATGCCTAACTTTATTTCAACTTATATATAATTATCTTAATTAAAGTTCCAATAAGCCTTTACTTTTAACCAACAAATCGTTAGTTTCGACACTTTAATTCATAATTATGTGTGGAATAGTTGGTTATATAGGGTACCGTGAGGCCTGGCCTATTATCATCAAGGGCTTACAACGCCTTGAATACAGGGGATACGACAGTGCCGGAGTGGCACTCATGAACGGTCATCTGAGCATTTATAAAAAGGCAGGGAAAGTAAGTGACCTAAAGCAATCAGTTGAGGGAGAAAACCTGAGCGGTACTCTTGGCATGGGGCATACCCGCTGGGCCACACATGGTGAACCTTCAGACCGCAATTCACATCCCCATACCTCCGGAGATGACCGCCTGGCAATTATCCATAATGGCATTATAGAAAACTATTCAAGCCTGAAAGAGGCATTGTTATCCAGAGGCCATATTTTCAAAAGTGATACAGATACTGAAGTTCTGATTCACCTTATTGAAGACATCCAATTGCAAACAGGTCTTGATATCAGAGAAGCAGTCAGAATTGCGCTTGATAAAGTGATTGGCGCATACGCCATCGTGATCATGGATAAGGATGAACCTAATGAACTAATCGCTGCCCGTAAGGGTAGTCCGATGGTGCTGGGAGTTGGCGATGGTGAATATTTTATTGCCTCTGATGCTTCCCCGATAATAGAATACACTAAAAATGTAATTTACCTGAATGATAATGAAATCGCTTTTATCAAACGGGATGAAATACTGATTAAGAATATTGACAATACTATTCAAATCCCTTACGTCCAGGAGCTGGAATTAAAGCTTGAGATGCTTGAAAAGGGTGGATTTGACCATTTCATGCTCAAAGAGATCTTTGAACAGCCAAGGTCGATAAAAGACTGTATGAGGGGCCGTATCTATCCGGATGAGGGTTATGTTCAATTGGGGGGCATCAAAGAATACGCAGAAAAACTAAAAAATATTGACCGCATCGTGATCGTCGCCTGCGGAACCTCCTGGCATGCTGGTCTGGTAGGAGAATACCTGATAGAAGAATATTCCCGTATCCCTGTTGAGGTTGAATACGCATCAGAATTCAGGTATCGCAATCCGATAATCTCAGAAAAAGATATTGTAATTGCAATCTCTCAATCAGGAGAAACTGCCGATACAATGGCTGCAATTGAACTTGCAAAATCAAAAGGGGCTACTATTTTTGGAATTTGTAATGTTGTTGGAGCTTCCATACCCCGACTGAGTCATGCCGGTGTATACACCCATGCCGGACCTGAAATAGGAGTTGCCTCAACCAAAGCATTTACAGCACAGGTAACTGTTCTTACGCTAATGGCCTTGTATATGGCACAGCAAAGAGGTAAGATCACACAAAGCAAAATGGTTCATCTGCTTACCGAACTTGACAATATTCCGGCACTAGTTGAAAAATGCCTTCTTTCAAATGATAGCATAAAAAACATCTCCGAAGCCTTCAAGGATGCAAGTAACTTTTTGTTTCTAGGCAGAGGGAGTGGTTTTCCGGTTGCGCTTGAAGGTGCCCTTAAGTTAAAGGAGATCTCTTATATTCATGCAGAAGGCTATCCAGCCGCTGAAATGAAACATGGACCTATCGCCCTGATAGATGAAGAAATGCCGGTGGTATTCATTGCCACAAAAAACTCTTCTTACGAAAAAGTAATCAGTAACATACAAGAGGTTAAAGCCAGAAAAGGCAGGGTCATTGCCATTGTTACCGAGGGGGATGTTGTAGTTAGAAATATGGCTGATTTCACCATAGAAATACCTGATGCTGACGAAATATTCCTGCCGCTTCTTGCTACGATCCCATTACAGCTTTTATCATACCATATCGCCGTATTGAGGGGTTGTAATGTTGATCAGCCAAGAAACTTGGCAAAATCGGTCACGGTGGAATAAACATTTTTGAGCAACATCAATGTCAATTGAGTAGAAAATGCGCTTTTTAGTAAATGGATTTGGCGTTTTCTACTCTCAGTAGTACAGAAACTGGCATTTTATTTCTTATTCTCCATTTCCCCCACCCCAAAGCTAACAGGGCTATTTTGGATTATTTTTACATTGCTATGATAAATTATAAACATATATTAAAAATCAGGCATCATGACCAGCAGAATTCCATTTGTAATAGCCATACTCACGCTGATCTGCGGAGTATTTATTTCCATTATTTTCGGAGCCAATGAAGACTTTTTTAAAGACAAAATCAAGGAAGGCTTAAGCAAAAATGAAAAGATCAATCTTATTCAGGATGCTGCAGAAAAGGATGCTTTTTTAAAGGCAGAGAGTGAAAAAAACTGGTGATATTATCAAAGATTTCACTTTCACGCAACAGGAATTGGAGCAATGGTAATGGGCGTGCTGCTTTTCATATCATTTTTATCTGCTCCTCAGGGAATAAAAAATATTACCTCCTATGCTACTGCAATTGGCGGATTTCTTTACCCTTTTATCTGGCTTTTTGCTGCAATATATGGCCCTGAGCTGGGTAGAGAGATTGCCAAGGAAAAATATGCCGTTTTCGGATACATGGGCGGCTTATTTTTACTGGGCTTATTTTTGAGTCTTTTTATGGCGCTTAAATATTCATTTAAAAGCAGTAAATAATTTCTAATAAATAGTTCAATTCAATTTTAAGAAAGTGCTGCATTTGCAACTCTCATACTATTTCCTGAAAGTATCTTTTGAATATCATCATCTGAATAACCCATTTGAACCATTCCTACGGTAAATAGGGGCCAATTGGTCCAGGCCAAGCTTTGAATCATGTCTGAGCTTTCCTTGAAATCATCAGGCGGCCAAAGTGCTTCCCAGCGAGTTCTCTCAGGATTTCGTGCAGAAATCTTCCTGCTTTCCTCATTTGAAAATTGAGATCTGTAGGCCACATCAGTTCCAATAGCAACATGATCAGCTCCAAACTTTTTTACTACATAATCAATATGCTTCATCATCATTGCGATATCACCACTACCCCCAAGAAACCTTGGTATGCAACAAATTCCTATATAGCCGCCGGTGTCGGCAATTCTACGAATCACAGTATCCGGTTTCGAACGAATATGCTTATTGATGGAAGCTACTGTAGTATGACTGGCTACCATGGGTTTCTCTGAAACCTGAGCTGCCTCCAAGCTTGTCTGCCAGCCGGAATGAGCAATATCCACAATCACACCTACACGATTCATTTCCTTGACTACCTCCCGTCCGAAATCACTCAATCCCCCATTAGCTTTTTCTGCACAGCCATCACCAATTACATTTCTTCGATTATAAGTAAGGTGCATCATTCTAATCCCCAAATGGAAGAATACGCTGATATATCTTAATTCATCTTCTACCGAAATCCAATCCTGTGGTAAAGGAACGCCATTACCGGTGAAATATAGCGCATGTCGATTTTCTTTTTTAGCCCGTAGAATGTCTTCCGGCTTTACAGCTTTACTTACAAAATCACTCATCATATCAGTAGAATAAGTAAAGTTAGCTAAGCGCTTAAGCAGTCGACTAATCCCATTCCCCTCTTCACCGGTATTCTGTACCACACAAGTTACCCCGGAAGCCTTCCAAGCATTTTCTAATTCCTCCCTTTCTCTTTTATCGATGACAAAACGAGTCATAGACTGACTTTCCATCATGTCTTGTAGTTCCAACTGAGATGCTTTGGAATCGATTGCCGAATTTATCGATGAAGCATTAGGTGCAGCCGATGGCATGAATCCATAGCAATCAATGACCAGAGAATTTCTGTGTAATTCCAGGCCCCGTTCAAGCTGTTTCTGACTGGGTTTAAGGATTCTTTTTGCTATTTCAAAATTCTGTTTTATCTGTTCATTTATGGCATACCTTGAATGATCAAGACTTAAAGATGATTGAAAATTAGGTTTAGGAAATTCTTTGGCTTGAGCAAAACCTCCAAAAATACCATCACCTGCTATAGCTAAACCGGCCATGCCAGAAAGCTTTAGGAAATCTCTGCGCTTATTTTTCATTAGAATATATTGTTTTTAAATGGCGATGAAGCTTGTATTAACCATTATTATTTTATCTCATGAGCTCAAGCCCATGCAGGTCTCGTAAAAACTGTTTTTAATTTGAAAAACCTTCTACATAAATTCAAAATGGTATCCTAAAACAACTAATCCCGCATATGCGAGGTTATTGAATATAACGCTAAAGCTTAATATCTTGAAGCAAAATCTGCAGCATAGGTATTAATCTGGGCATCACTTAAATGTGTACCTGAGCCAATTAGGATACGGTATCTTAAAACTAAGGTGCCCCCTACCGGAATACTATAATTTAACTCTTCCTTTTTATTGGTAAAATCTTTTACACCGAAGGGATTTGCAGCAAATAGGCCATAGCCCCGTGCATGCCAATAAGTAGGATAACTCAGGTTTTTGGGATGATCACATATAACAATTGATACTTTTTCATCCCCGATATTGCCGTAAAGATCCATCCATTTAGCACGTTTACCCCAAACTCCTTCACCTTCATCGCCCTCACTGCTTCTGTAATTTCCTGTTGGGACATCATTCTCCATCTTCTTTATTGCAGTAGGATTACCTTGTGCATCCGTCAATTTAAGGTCTTCTTTTGAAGGAAGTTCAAGCTGTCTGGCTACGCGGATTCCAAAACTGCCCTCTTTCGTATCTTTCATACTTACTGCTCCATTACTTGCTTTTAAAGTAACAATACGGTCGATGATTTGGATAGAACCCTGATCTATAAAATGAAATTCAGTGTTTTCTGCCAGTAATTCTTTCCCATTTGGATCAATCCAACTTGACTTGGTAATCAATAAACCTTCTCCCTTACCGCCCGAAAGTTTTTGAATTCCTAAATGCTTTATCTGACCACCATTAATACTCCGTTTCCCTTCATGTCCATTACCCCAAAAATCATAGCCATTGACATTCCCATAATTAAACCAGTTTCCGGCATGATGGATATGATCACGGCGCTCACCTTCCCTTGGTTCGATTGGAAAGCCACGGGTAATAGGATTCCCAGAGACAGTTAACACCGGATAGAGTATAGGTTTATATACAGTATCCAACCACTGATAAGAGGTGAATAGTTTCCCTCCAATCAAAACATCAACCCTTTTATCAGCGTCGCGTTTAACAAATTTTACCATTGAAGCCTTGCTGTTTGAAGTCTTATTCTGTGCATATAAAGCACTGGAACTTGCTAAAACAATTGCAATTAGCAGTTTAGAAGTTAATTTCATCTTTGTTTTAATTCTAACCCTTTAAATAATATAATCTTAAGAAACTTAAACTTTGGATGGCACCACATAAGGACTCCTATACTTACGGGTCAGCATCGCATCAGCAGCAGAATCATTAATACACTTTTCAGAATTACCTATAAACCTGATCTCGCGCCCAAGGCGATAAGATATATTTGCCAAAAACGGTACGGCAGATGAATAATGCCCATTTAATATATCGCAATGCAATGTTTCATTATTACCCGACTTAATTGCATCAAGAAAATTGACAAAATGTTCCGAGTTGCTAGAACCTGTTAGGGTTTCTGAAGCATTGGCTTGTATAACTTTTGATCCTGCAAAAGGCTCTGATTCTTTATTCCTGTATGCTCTCCAGGTACTCCCATCAATCTCAAGATAGCCTTCACTACCATAAAAAATATTACCAATTTTAATTCCAAGACCGGATTCACTATTAGAATATCGTCCCCTGGTTTCAAACTCCAGAATTTTACCATCATTATATTTGGCAATAGTAAGCTGCGTATTTGGAGTTTCTTGCTCACATTGAGTACGATCAATTCCATAAATTCCCCCGGAAGAGTATACTGATACAGGATGCTCATTTTTATTTAGTCCCCAGCGAGCTATATCAAATTGGTGTGGACCTTGATTTCCGGTATCCCCATTTCCAGTATCCCAGAACCAATGCCAATTGTAATGACCACGTTTTTCATTATATGGGCGGTAAGGTGCGGGACCTAACCATCGGTCATAGTGAAGGCTGGCGGGCGGGGTGCTGTCTTTGGCAATACCAAAAGAATCTCTGGGTTTAATGCAAAGGCCACGAGCCATAAAAACCTCACCAATTCCACCACCATGAAGGAATTTCATCGCTTCCATCACATTAGGAATTGAGCGGTTCTGAAAACCAACTTGAATACGCTTATTATACTTTCGGGAAGCTTCAATCATCTTTCTGCCTTCCCAAATATTATGAGATGCAGGTTTTTCAACATATACATGCTTACCGGCTTGACAGGCCCAGATAGTTCCGAGAGCATGCCAATGATTCGGAGTAGCAAAGGATACTATATCAATTTCTTTATCGTCCAGAACTTTGCGCATATCCCATTCTGTTGAAGGTTTTATGCCTGTTTTATCGAAGACTGTTTTTGATCGAGGATCAAAAAATTGTTCATCTGTATCGCAAAGTGTTTTTAGGCGTACATTATGACTTTCCTTCAATTCACACCAAGCATCAATATGAGATACTCCACGCCCTCTTATTCCAATTACTGCCACATTAATACGGTCGTTAGCCCCTAAAATTGATCCATAGGATTTAGCACTGAAACCCATGCCTCCAATTGCTAGTCCGGCACCCCCAATGAGGCTTTTTTTAATAAAATCTCTTCTTTGAGTCATTTTTATAAAAATTTAATTTGTTATAATTCCAATCAAGGAAATTACTAAATGACCTGGTGTGGTATTTGAAATATCAAGGAAAGCCAAGGCCAGACATTAATTTCATTTAAGCATCATTTCGTTTTGATATTAGCCACCAGATTTTTAAAAACAACCATTTGCTCCTTCATTGCTTTTATCTTATCAAGCGGAGTAGAACTGGCTTCAAGAAGTATCCAACCATTAAAATCAATACCTGCAAATAGATTAAAAAGCTGCTGATAAGGATAGTCGTTTTGGGTCAGTTCACGAACATGAACTGTATCCCCAATCCACTGCTTTACCAGATTAAAATTGCTTTCAAGACCGGGCGAGTTTAGGTCAACATTATTACTATTCCAGCAGATTTTAACATTCGGATTTGTTACCTCATCAAAAATGGCTTTCATATTGGGTAATTCCTGTGTAATTGGGCCATGTGCTTCAACCCTAATCAACATACCGTAATCATTGGCAAATTTTCCAACTTCATTCAATGAATTAGCAATTTGCGATATAGTTTGTTCTCTGGGAACATTGGCAGGAAGAGTATTTGGTTTTACTTTGATGCCGCTGGCTCCAATATCTCTGCATAGCTTGATATAATCCTTTGTCTGCTCGATGTTATTACGGAGTATAGCCCGATCCGGACTATGATATTCAAAGTTCGAACCGTATCCTACACAAGTTACCGAACTGTCGGCGAACCTACTCTTCACTTCGGCTCTTTGCGAAGTATTAAGGCTGATCTCAACCCCATGTGCATGTTGGGTACGAAGTTCAACCGCTTCAAAACCGGTCTTCTCACAATTAGAAATAATAAGAGGTAAATCCCAGTCCTTTCCCCATTGATAGGTAACCAAGCCGAATTTCATAGCTGACTTTTTGATATTTATTGTTGGATCAAAAATCTGGGGAGTAATGGAGTCAGCAATTGAAGCATAAGATCTGGAACCAGCAATTGCAAGTCCGGCAGAGCATATCAGGCTCCTTTTTATAAAATCTCTACGAGCTGTCATTTAATTAGTATTTGAAAAACAATAGATTTTACATATTAAAATCAATATACTACAAAACTTTATTTAAAGTCAATTTATTCATAATGATCTCAATTAAAATGAATTACAGCTATTTATTTGAAAGTAAATAGTATAAATAGAATATAGGCTAAGCACGGTTTATGGAGAAACATTTCTATTTAAAACAATTCCCTTAAATAACTAAATTTGCAGCATGCAAATTCACATATTAAAATCAAAAATTCACAGGGTTAAAGTAACAGATGCAGATCTTAACTATGTAGGCAGTATCACAATAGATCAGGACTTAATGGATGCGGCAAATATTCTGGAGGGTGAAAAAGTACAGATCGTTAATAACAATAATGGTGAACGCTTTGAAACCTATACGATAACCGGAAGAAGAGGAAGTGGAGATATTATCCTGAATGGTGCAGCTGCACGAAGAGTTATGAAAGGTGATGTAATCATAATCATAACCTATGCCATTATGGATGCAGAAGAAGCCAGAAATTATAAACCTGTTGTTGTATTCCCGGATGAGGAAACTAATTTATTGAAATAATCACAACATTCAGGGCTCATCAAAATGAGTTTTAGCTGAGTCGGAAATCAATCTTGTGATTTCATTCAGTTCATCATCTGTCAGATATCTCCATTTTCCTATGGGTATATCTAGCCTGATATTCATTATTCTGACTCTTTTGAGTTTAACTACCTTATAATCAAGGTATTCACACATTCTTCTGATCTGTCTGTTCAATCCCTGGGTCAGTATTATTTTAAACCGATTCTTATCCAGTTGTTCCACCTCACACTTGCGGGTTATGGTATCCAGAATTGGGATTCCATTCCTCATCCTTTTTAGAAATTCAGGATTTATTGGCTTATTTACTGAAACAAGATATTCCTTTTCGTGGTTATTTCTGGCCCGCAAAATTTTGTTGACAATATCCCCGTCACTTGTCAGCAAAATCAGTCCCTCACTTGCCTTATCAAGGCGACCGATTGGGAAAATACGCTTCGGATATTTGATATAATCAATGATATTATTTTTCTCAGCTTTTGTGTCGGTTGTACATACTATTCCTACCGGCTTATTGAATGCAATATATACCGGCTTTTCTTCTGGTGTTGAAACCAGTTTACCATCAACCCTAACTTCATCATCGGGGACTATTTTAGTTCCCATTTCAGGTACCACACCATTGATTGTAACACGGTTTTCAAGAATCAGTTTATCAGCCGCCCTTCTGGAACAATAGCCAATTTCACTTAAGTATTTATTTATTCGTGTTGACTTAGGTTCTTCCATTTATTGCAATCATTGCAAAAATAAGTAAATAGAATGTGGCAAGTAATAAGACTATCAATTAATTTTTAAACTTACTTATATCGAACTAAGTTAATTAAATGTCAAAACAAAAAAGGGTCCCACCTTAACGACAGAACCCCTTAACAGAATATAATTGGTTAAATTATAAGGCAAATATATCAAATACATTATTATCATTATAATCAATATTAATTATATTTACATAGTTAAAATCTATAATATGACCTTAGTACAATTAGAATATATAGTTGCAGTAGATACCTACAGAAGTTTCGGAATTGCTGCAGAGAAGTGCTTTGTAACCCAGCCTACGATGAGTATGCAGGTACAGAAACTGGAAGAAACTCTTGGAGTAAAGCTTTTCGACAGAAGCAAACAGCCGGTATTACCAACAGAGATCGGAGCTGAAGTAATAGAGCAGGCAAGAATCATACTGAAAGAGAGCTATAAATTAAATGAGCTGATCAGCAATCAGAGAAATATAATCACGGGTGAACTTAGAATCGGAATAATCCCAACCATGGCACCTTATCTGATGCCAAAAGTAATTTCTGCATTTATGGAAAAATACCCGGATGTGCAGCTGCAGATATGGGAATATATGACCGACCAGATCGTTCAGGAATTAAAAAACGGGCTGCTTGATTGCGGGATACTTTCAACTCCGCTTGAGGATAAAAGTTTGAGTGAAACACCTCTTTTTTATGAATCATTCGTTGCATACCTTTCTAAATCAAGTCCACTGATCAGTAAAAAGAACATCTCAGCAAAAGATATAAATCTGGAAGATCTGTGGCTTCTAAATGAAGGTCATTGCATGCGCAATCAGATTCTAAATATCTGTAACCGTAAAAAAACAGATGAGCAGAAGCCTCTTGAATACAATACTGATAGTGTTGAAACCCTCAAACGCATGGTTGAACTGAACAAAGGAATTACGCTTTTGCCCGAGCTTTCAATAAGTGATTTTTCAGTTAAGCAGCTTGACCGGGTACGTTATTTTAAAACACCCGAACCCAGCCGCGAAATAAGTATTGTTACACATAGAAATTTCCTTAAACGCAAGCTAATATTAATCCTTGAGAAGGAAATTATTGAAGCTATTCCAAAACGAATGCGCAGCAAAAAGAAAAAGGAAATTATGGAGATTAAGCCAGACTAATCCTTACTTCTGAATTTTGAAATCACAAAGATGATCAGTGCGATAACCACTAAAACGACAAAAATACCGGTGTATGCACCGGCTTTAAAAATGCCGGTTATCAGATCACAACCCGATAAAAGGCTAACAGCCAAAAAGGCTACAACAAAAGATAAATTTTTCATAAGCATTAAAATTGAAATAGTGATGTATATTAAATACATCACTATTTCAATTTTAATGCCAAATGCGATTACTTTGCTTTCGCGAAGCGCTCAGCTACTGCAACCCAATTAACAACATTCATGAATGCTGCAACATAATCGGCACGTTTGTTTTGATATTTAAGATAATAAGCATGCTCCCAAACATCCATTCCTAAAATTGGAGTACCTTTAACCTCAGCGATATCCATCAATGGATTATCCTGGTTTGGAGTAGAACTTACCTGTAATTTTCCATCAGAACTAACTGAAAGCCATGACCATCCTGAACCGAAACGGGTCATACCTGCCTCAGCAAATTTTTTCTTGAATTCATCAAATGATCCGAAAGCAGCATCAATAGCCTTAGCCAGATCTTCTGAGGGAGCACCGCCGCCATTAGGCGACATTACCGACCAATAAAGTGTATGATTGAAGTGACCTCCACCGTTATTTCTTACCGCCATCGGGAATTTAGAAATATTTTTCATCAGGTCTTCGATCTTAAGATTCGCGCCGTCAGTTCCGGCCAATGCTTTATTTACATTATCTACATAAGCCTGATGATGTTTGCCATGGTGGATTTCCATAGTCATCTTGTCAATATGTGGTTCCAGAGCGTCTGTTGCATAAGCTAACGCAGGTAGTTCAAATGCCATAATTTTTATATTTAGGTTAATGATTTATTCTATAACAAATATAAGACCGAATTATTAGAATTTATTCAATTTGTTGTCAAGTTTTGTTACGTCTGGAAATAAAGAACTCTCTCATCAGCCTTGCAGCATCTTCAGCTAATACCCCGGATATCAATTCTGTTTTAGGATGAAGAATCCGCTTACTGATTTGTGAAAAGCCTCTTTTTGCATCTTCAGCTCCGTATACAATGCGACTAATCTGAGTCCAGTGTGCCGCACCCGCACACATCACACAAGGTTCAATAGTGACATAAAGTGTGCAATCTTTCAAATATTTACCTCCGGTATAATTTGCAGCAGCTGTAAAAGCCTGCATCTCTGCATGAGCGGTAACATCATTCAGCTGTTCGGTTAGGTTATGTCCTCTGCCTATTATTTTACCTCCATGAACGATAACTGCACCAATAGGCACTTCATCAAGAGCAAGAGCCTTATGTGCTTCTTTCAAGGCTTCTGCCATAAAAAAATCATCCGGACTTTGTTCCGGCCCATCCGTAAAATTCACGTATCTCATATTAATGCTGAGCCATTTGGGACCGGACGTTCTACAGAAGCCAAAACGATATGGCCATCCTGATCTGCAAAACCTGTAACCAGGAACTCTGACCTAAAATTTGCAATTTGCTTTTTTGGAAAATTCAAAACCCCTATTATCTGCCTGCCTATCAATTCAGATTTTGTGTAATGCCGGGTAATTTGTGCACTGCTCCATTTCACACCCAGATCCCCAAAATCAGCCTTAATTTTAAATGCAGGTTTTCTGGCTTCAGGAAAATCCAGAACTTCAAGAATCGTACCTACCCTCAATGCCACCTTATCAAAATCAACCCAGTTTATTTCTTCCATGTTCAAAGGTAAGTTGATGGCGGGATTATTCAAAAGGTTTTCAGAGCTAGCTGGTGATAACACCAACCAGAGGGAAACAGTAAATTAGGAAATGGGGAATAGTAGAAAGGGAAATAGGAAATGGGGAACTCTTTGATAACTTTGCAGCATGGATTCGGTAAGATTAAAAAAAGGTAAGGAAAAAGCTGTCAGACAATTACACCCATGGGTATTTTCGGGTGCGATAGATCATGTTAAAGGAAAGCCTGAAAATGGCGATATTATCATGGTTACCGACAGCAATAATGATTTTCTTGCTTACGGATTCTTTAATGATCAGTCGCGGGTTGCCGTTCGCTTACTCGAATGGAATTTGGAAACTGAAATCAATGAATCCTGGTGGAGAAAAAAGATCAGAAATGCCGTTAAACTCAGAACAGATCTGCATACCGATCAAACAAATACCTACCGGGTAATTTTTAGTGAGGCTGATTATTTGCCGGGCCTTATTGTAGACCGTTATGCCGATTTTCTTTCCGTACAGATTTTAACTTCAGGGGTGGAACGAATTAAACACATTCTGCTAGATGAACTGCAGAGTTTATTAAAGCCCAAAGGCATTTTCGACAGAAGCGATGCTTCAGCACGGGCACACGAGGGGATGGAAGCTTCTTCAGGGGGAGTTCTGCTAGGCTCAGAACCGCCTGAATTCGTAAGTGTCAGAGAAAACGGCATATTTTATCAGGTCAATATTGCCGAGGGTCAGAAATCTGGTTTTTATTGTGATCAGCGTGATAACCGTAAATGGGTCGCAGAATATGCGAAAGAAAAAAAAGTATTGGATTGCTTTTCCTATTCAGGAGGTTTCAGCCTGAATGTTATGAAGAACGAAGCCAAAGAGGTAATTAGTGTAGATAGTTCGGCACTTGCCCTTAATACTCTGAAAAGAAATATTGAAATCAATGATTTTCAAAATATCCCGCACCGTCAAATACAATCTGATGTAAATAAGCAATTGAGGGTGTTCAGGGAAGAAAATGAAAAATTTGATATTATCATCCTTGATCCGCCCAAATATGCCCCCTCACGATCGGCTTTAACAAAGGCCTCCAGAGCTTATAAAGACCTTAACCGCTTGGCAATGCTTTTATTGAATGAAGGTGGTCTTTTGGCAACGTTTTCCTGCTCGGGAGCGGTCGATATCAGCATGTTTAAACAGATCATTGCCTGGGCGGCACTTGATGCCGGTAAAAATGTACAATTCATTCAGCAATTCTCACAACCCGCTGATCATCCGGTAAGGTCATCCTTCCCGGAAGGCGAATATTTAAAAGGGCTGTTATGCAGGGTTAGTTAAATTTCCACCTACTAATCCTCAGGTACATTGTGCAATTGGACAGGCTTCTTACCCTTATTCATCTTTAGATTTAGCATTTCTACAAGTACCGAAAACGCCATTGCAAAATAGATATATCCTTTCGGAATATGCTGTTCAAACCCTTCGGCTAAAAGTGATACTCCTATAAGAAGCAGGAAAGATAGAGCCAGCATTTTAACTGTCGGGTGCTTGTTTACAAAATCACTTATTCCCCCTGCCGAAAGCATCATTACAATTACTGCAATTATTACCGCGGCAATCATTACTCCAATATGATCAGCCATCCCTACTGCTGTTATCACTGAATCCAGAGAGAAAACAACATCAAGAATAAGAATCTGAAGAATAACTCCGGAAAAAGTTACCACCGCTTTTCCTTCTGATTTATGTTCTTCACCTTCAAGCTTGTCATGAATTTCTGTGGTACTTTTATAAATCAGGAACAATCCTCCACTAAGCAGAATAAGATCCCGTCCTGAAATAGCAAACTTCTCAAATAATTCACCTTCGCTTAAGCCTATCCATTCACCCATATTAAACAGCGGGCTGGTCAGCGTCATGATCCAGCTCAATGAAAGCAGCAATAAAACACGGGTTATCATAGCCAATGCTAAACCAAGCTGACGGGCTTTCTTTTGCTTATTAGCCGGCAGTTTAGAGGCCATTATTGAAATAAATATGATATTATCTATTCCAAGTACTATTTCAAGTACCGTTAATGTAATCAATGATATCCAGATCTCAGGATTTGCTATCCATTCCATATTTTTTAACTTTCATCAAATGTAAATTAAAAGCATATAGAAATAAAACAAAAAAAACCTCCCTGTAAATACAAGAAGGTTTTAATGACAAATCAATTTGGTTTATAAAAATTTTACCCCTCCATAATTGGATTTGATAATGATCCGGCTATCCGAACCCTTACCGATCTGACCTTTATAGTTTTTGCTTGGACTCCAGGTCTTTGGCTTATCTGATGAGGTAATCTGCTCAACAAGATTTACACGGCTATTACTGTAATTAAACCCGGCATAGTTTACTGTTACATCAAAATCAAAATTTGCACCCTCTTCCAGACCTAATGAAACACCGGAATAGGAAGAGTTGATATTCAGATTCTTAACACTTTTATCCACTTCATCAATTTTAAATCCGCCGGTATAAGCCAGATTAAAATTACCACCCTGACTTAGTTGTGCAATAGTAGCTTTACTGTATTTAATGGTCGCACTAAGTTTTGCTGCCTGGTTCATTGTTAAACTACCATAAGCAACAGAGAGATTTCCGTTTATGAAGTTTTCAATACTTGCTGAGCCATAGCTAACCTTTACCTGGTTAGCGGGATTATCCAGCTTCCCTGATTTAAGGGAACCGTAGGAGCTCGAAATATTGACAGGTCCGTTAAAATCATCAATCTCAGTTCTACCATAACGGTTACTGATATCCAATGGATTTTTTGATGGCATATAGATCTGATAATTAACCTGAACCCCTCTGCGTTCTTCCTGCCCATTCTTCACCCTCGACCAGAAATTCAAAGAGGTCTTCTCAAAATTTGTTTTAAAACTAATGAGATTCCCTTCTCTCAACTCAGCGATATCAACACTCTCGAGCAGGTTTTCAGCACCACTTTCAGATGCTTCATAAGCCTTAATTTCAATTTCAACTTTAATCTCATTTTTAGCCCAGGTATGCACCGAAACTTTTCCATATTGATTATTTACCGAAAGCTTATCATTATTATCAACCGAGAAGGATCTGGTAATATTTTTTGTCTTTTCGGCTGTTCCGGTTAATTCAACAGGCTCCTCAGGATCTTCTGGAATCTGGTTGTCTGATATAATAATCTGAATGTCTTCCAATCCTTTCCTAAATTCACGGGTAGCAACTGCAACCGTTTTTCCGATCTTTTCAAAATCAATATTTTTAATTTCAACTGCAACTGTTTTGAATGCTTCGGCTATTTCGAACTCAATATTTTTAAGTTCGGAGTTCGCTCTGGGACTCTTTGGTCTGGCTGGCTCAACTGTCTGGGCTGATGCTAATTCTATAAAGAGCATCGTTAAAGCAAAAAGTAATGCTTTCTTAAATATTTTGTGTGTCATCACCTTGTTCTTTTTTTAATTGGTTAATCTGTTGTATTATTTCAAGCTGCTGATTCAATAATTCGATCTGTATCTGAAGATTTCGGATCATCGCCTTAACCGTTTCTTCCTGGTTCGGACTTGCAGGTAAATCCTGCTTTAATTTTTGAAAATTAGCATCCATCTTTTTGATCTCTTCTGAGAATTCCTGATAAAGTTGAGGTTCCTCCTTTTCAATTCGTTTTAACTCGCTCCTTTTAACTTCTATCAATGATGCATAATGTACCTGTTGCTGAGCCAATTGCGGATCAATATTGCTCAGATAAGATGATTGCTTAAACTGATATTGATAAAACCAGATACCTGCAAACAAAATCGGAATAATTGAAGCCGCCAGTTTAAGCAGGAAACTAAGACGAACAACCCGTTCCCTTTTCTCTGTTTTATTTTGAGATATACCTATCTGTTTTTCATCCAGTTGTTTCTCGATTTTAGCCCAAAGATCAGCAGGTGGTTCGAACTGATCGAAATCACTCCTGTTATCTTTGATAAAATTTTCTACTTTTTCTTTCATCTTTTTCCTCTCCCTGATCCTTTATTGGATCTTATTATTAATTATAACTTATCCCCTGATTCCTCAATAATTCAACAAGCTTTCTTCTTGCTCTCATAAACTGTGTCCTTGAAGTATTTTCACTGATGCGCAAAATCTGTGAAATCTCTTCATGATCATAACCCTCCAACAGGTACAGCGTAAGTACTAAACGGTATCCATACGGAAGCTGCTGAATGGTCGCCTGTACTTGCCGCACCTGCATTTCGAATTCTGAGTTATCAGTCACCTCATCATCCGGAATAGATTCAACGTCTGTATCATCGATCGGGATCAGTTCCATTTTGCGCTTACGGATCTGACTGATTGATCTGTTGATAACGATCTGTTTCATCCACAAACCGAAAGTGGTCTCTTGTCTGAAATCGGCAATTCGGGTATAAGCATCTATGAATGCCTCCTGCAGCACGTCTGCCGCTTCATCCGCATCATTCACAATGCGCATAGCAATATTGAACATTGCCCTTGAATAGAGCTTGTACAATTCATTTTGTGCCTTCCTACTACCGTTTCTGCATTCAACCACAAGGTCATAATGCTGATCTACGTAAACAGCTTCCAAATTTTTACGCTTTTCTTAATCAATAGACGCAGGGATTTTTCCCACGTTGCATCAAGGTAAGGGAAATATTTAATTGGTGGGGTTCGCATATGAGGTAGGAGGTCTGAGTTCTGAAGGCGACCTAAGAAATAACATCATGTTTTGAATGTTGAAATTACTATTGGGTTTTGGCTTTCGGCTTTGAACTTTTTACTTTAAGCATTTTGCCTTTCGCATTATACGCTAATTATCCATCTGGGGCTTTCCGCCTGGGGCGGACCGGGTTCTGTGCTATAGTTTTTGCCCATAAATTCCTTTTAAACTAAAAATTTCTTTGGACAAAATGAGCTGCCGCTTCGATCCCTAAGCCATACTAAACGCTGTGTTATTGGATTATTCCTCAATTACTGTTGTCCGGTTAAAATTAAGTTCTTAATAAAATACCTTTTTTATATATTTCAGTAAACGTTTTGTAGACGATTTTCCAATTAAGCCTCGTATTCAAAAACCGATAAGCTTGATGCAGATGGTGCAAATCATGAAATAAAGAGTTTAATTCAATCCAGATGATTGCAATAAAGCTGAGATTTTTTCTAATGACCCAGAATGGGTCAAATGTTTATAGAATTACGTTAACACGGAAATCCCGACCCTGAAGGGGTCGAATGTATTGGAAACTCTCACATGCGACCCCTTCAGGGTCGAATAACAGGATTCTATTGCGTTTCTATAAACATACGACCACCTTCCTTTAGATTAGTAATCTCTAAGAAAGAGTGGTTATTGTTATTGTAGGATTTTCTTTTTGCTTCTTTTTCTTTTGTTAATAACTGAAATTTATGTGTAAAAGTTAACACTGACAG
>NZ_JAUXXZ010000079.1 GCF_030684675.1 Daejeonella sp.
TCCTATATTTTATCGGACAAACCAAATGGTACAACAGCAAATTCTTATTATGACGTTTATGAATATGTTCACTCATAAAACAAATATAAGATTAGGCCAGAACCCCGAAGCAGAGCTTCGAGGAATTCTTTTGATTAAATCGAATTCTTAACCTAAACCTAAAAAAATGAATCAAATTCTTTCCCACGGTCTATTAAGAGTGATTTTTGCAATCCCGTTTGCAGTATTCGGTGTGATGCATCTTATGTCTGCCGACAAGATGCAGGGAATGGTTCCTAGCTATGTTCCTGGCGGGGTAATCTGGGTGTACATCATTGGTGTTTTATTAATTCTGGGTGCTGCTGGTTTCATAATCAACAAATCGGTGCAACTTGCAGGCTATTTATTAGGTGGATTAATGCTGGTTTTTGTACTGACCATACACCTGCCGGTGGTTATGGGTGGTGATCAAAATGGGATGGGAAACTTATTGAAGGATCTTGCCATGATGGCTGGAGCACTTTATATAGGAAGTTCTTCATCTAAATAAAAGCAGGAATTTATTTTTTATTATTCGCTGCCAAACCCTAAGATCAAAAATGCGTACTGAAGTTAAGAGAACTGGCAGATCCTTCCGAAACTGGAAGTACTTTTTAAATCTGATTCCGGTAATACTGGTCATATTTGGAAATCTTTCGGGAGGCTGGTTTACGCTTTTGAATTTTACCTTTTCTTTTGTTGTACTTGGAATTGCTGAGATATTGCTTCCGGAAGACCATACAAATGATGATTGGATAGAAGATGAGTTACCGGATATCTTAATGATTTTATCGATTACCGGACAAATTTTAGCAATTTCAAGTCTCATTTATGGTATTTCAACAGGCATTATTCATGACCACTGGATAATTACTGCCGCACTCTCAACAGGTGGATCTTCTGGCACTCTGGCCATTGTTGTTGCTCATGAATTAATTCACAGAAAGCACAAGGCCTGGAATTTTGCTGGTCGCTTTCTTTTATTTACAGTTCTCAACCCCTATTTCTATATACATCACCTGCGTATTCACCATAAATATGTCGGTACAGATCAGGATCCGGTAACAGCAAAATTCGGTGAAAACTATTATCATTTTGTTGTACGTTCCATCGGCGGACAGTTGAAACAATCCATGCAAATGGAAAAACAACGTTGTGCGATTAAAAAACTGGCTCCATACGGATTAAACAATTATATGATTAGTTGTATATCTGGATACCTCGGAATCATGATATTTTGCGTGATCTTTTGGGGCTGGGAAGTATTAGCTGCAATTCTGCTCCAGGCCATTTTTGCAAACCTTTTGCTTGAATATACAAACTACATTGAACATTATGGTTTGAGCAGGGTGGACAATGAACGCGTGAATGAAAAACACTCCTGGCAGAGCGATAAGCTGATCAGCCGTTTTCTGCTCATCGACCTTAGCCGGCATTCAGATCATCACTTTCATGCCGCAAAGCCATTTAATCAATTGCTGTCTTATCCTGAAAGTCCGGTACTCCCGGGCGGTTATGCAAGTATGATGTTACCTGCCCTGATTCCCACTCTATGGTTCAAGCTTGTAGATAAAAAAATCCCGAAACATTTTTCGTAAAAACCCTGATTAAATAATTCCACCTACCCCCTGTCATTGCGGACCCCGATCCGCAACATTACGGACCCCAATCCGCAACATTGCGGACCCCGATCCGATGTCATTGCAAACGTGATCCGTTGTCATTGCAAACGTGATCCGATGTCATTGCGGACTTGATCCGCAATCACTTCCCAAACGTAATTTCCTTCTGGAACAGTTTGGCATATTTTCGCTTATCAAACTTATAGAGTTTGGCTGCTCTGTAGGATACACCCTTTTGCTTCTCATCCAGTTCTTTTAGAATACCATAATTCAGCATCTTCTTTCTGAAATTCCGCTTATCCAGCTTCTTGTTTAGTATGACTTCATACAGATGCTGAAGCTGGGTCAGGGTAAATTTTTCCGGAAGTAACTCGAATGCAATGGGCTGATAACTAATTTTGTGTCTGATCTTTTCAAAACCTTTGGAAAAGATCTTCTCATGATCAAAGGCCAGTTTTGGTAAATCATTTACGGGAATCCAGACTGCTTTAGACGCATAATTACTGACGGGCTTAAGATCCTTACTGCCACTTAATCTGATCATTGCATAATAGGCAACTGTAATTACCCTCCCCTGGGGGTGTCTGTTCACATCCCCGAAGGTATAAAACTGATCCATATAGATTCCTCTAAGCCCGGTTAGCTCATAAAGAATACGCTCAGCTGCATGATCAATACTTTCATCCTGCTCAACAATATATCCGGGCAATGCCCACCAGTTTTTGAATGGTTCTTCATTTCGTTCAATCAGAAGAATCTTCAATTCTCCTTCATCGAAACCAAATATTACACAGTCAATAGAAAATACCGAATCGAACTTAGGCAGGATTGTTCCCAAAATGTAAAATTTAAAAACTAAATATATAAGGTTTAGTCATAAAGTATGAAAAAATATTCAAAAATTACTTAGTGTAAAAAATACACACTATATTCGTGCATATTATTCATAATCAGATTTGTCAGGAATAAGAAAAATAGGCGTTTTTACTTCGGGAGGTGACGCACCCGGAATGAATGCATGTATCAGAGCAGTTGTTCGTACCGCGGTATACATGGGCATCGAAGTAGTAGGTATCCGCAAAGGATATCAGGGAATGCTGGATAGTGATTTTTGGGACATGGACGCACGTTCAGTCGGAAATATCATTCATCTGGGTGGAACCATCCTAAAAACTGCCCGCTGTCTGGAGTTCAAGACAGATGAAGGGACAGAAAAGGCATACAATAATCTGAAAGCAAAAGGAATCGACGCTTTGGTTGCAATAGGCGGCGATGGTACAGCGAGAGGTGCAGAGCGTCTTTCTTCACGATTTGATATTCCGATCATGTGTATTCCCGGAACAATTGACAATGATCTTTATGGTTCTGATTTCACCCTTGGATTCGATACCGCAACCAATACGGTTATTGAAGCAATTGATAAGATAAGAGATACTGCGGCATCGCATAACCGGCTGTTCTTTGTAGAAGTAATGGGGCGAGATTCAGGATGCATTGCTTTACGTTCGGGAATTGCAGGGGGAGCTGAGGCTGTTCTTTTACCAGAACGTGAGACTGCTATTGATGAACTCATCGAAAAGCTGTCGCTCGATGCCAGAAACAAAAAAACATCCAGTATTGTGATAGTAGCCGAAGGCGATAAAAGTGGCGGAGCCTATCAGCTAGCTAAACGTGTTACAGAAAAATTTGATTTTTACGACGTCAAAGTCACTATATTAGGGCACTTGCAACGCGGAGGCAGTCCGAGCAGTTTTGACCGTGTGCTGGCTAGTCGCTTAGGCTTTGCAGCAGTCAAAGGGTTGATCGCTGGAAATAGCCGGCAAATGGTAGGACTGCGGGGAAATTCAGTTGTGATGACACCCCTCGAGGAAGCATTAAATTTCACTCATTTTAAACTTGAGGACGATTTAATGGAAATGGTGAGTGTATTATCTATTTAATATATGATTGCAGTAGTTTATAGTGGATCAAGGCATGCCGATTGGAAGCTGGCTGAAAAAGGGAAGACAATTTCAGAATTCAAAACCCCTGGAATCAATCCATTTTTTAATGATGAAAACTATATTACGCAATTCCTCAATAAGAATATTCACTTAATTAACAATGCCGAAAAAATTAAATGGGTTTATTTTTTCGGGGCAGGAGCATCATCAAACGAGCGCAGGGAAATTGTTGCGAACGCCCTTGGCTGTTTTTTCAGATTCAGTAAGGTTATTGTTGACCATGATCTCAAAGCAGCAGCACTTGCGGCAAGCGGCGATGAACCCGGAATATTGGGTATTATGGGGAGCGGTTCAAATGCGGCTTATTTTGATGGAAAAAAAATAATAGAGAATAATTATGGCCTGGGTTATATTCTGGGTGATGAAGGGTCGTCCAACTGGCTGGGACGCAGATTGCTGAAATCATATCTGAATGATCTTCTTCCTGACGAATTCAAATTCAAATTCAAAAAGAAATATGACCTCGACAGGACTCAGATACTCGACAAAGTATACAGACAAGCTCAGCCTTCTTTGTTTTTAAGTTCATTTGCCGATTTTCTGATGGAGAATAAAGAGGATAGCTTTGTGAAAAACATGGTAACTGATGGTTTTGATATCTATTTTAAAACTTATATTATTCCTCTAAAAGAACAGTATCCGAATGTCCCATTGCACATAATTGGAACAGTAGCGGCGGGATTTCAGGAATATCTTCATCAGGCTGCACAAAACAATAACTTAAAAGTAAGCTCCGTTATTAAAGAGCCCATATATAACTTGTTAAAATACTATTCAAATAAAAATTAATAATGAACCATGTAAGTAACTTATATTAAAACACTTACGGAACCTGTTTCATTCAGGAGGATTCATAGACAATAAAAATAAAAAAAAATAAACAGATGAAAATTGGAATCAATGGATTTGGCCGAATAGGCCGTTTGGCTTTCAGAGCTGCAATTGAACGTGAAGGCATTGAAGTAGTTGGTATCAACGACCTTGTAGAGCCTGATTATATGGCCTATATGCTAAAGTATGATTCAACTCACGGTAAGTTTAAGGGAACAATTGAAGTTGAAGGCGGGCACCTGGTAGTAAATGGAAAAACTATCCGGGTTACTGCGGAAAAAGATCCTTCAAACCTGAAATGGGATGAAGTTGGAGCTGAAGTCATTATTGAATCAACAGGTTTATTTCTTACTCAGGCAGACGCACAAAAACATATTCAGGCCGGTGCAAAGAAAGTTGTTCTTTCTGCCCCAGCGAAGGATGATACCCCAACATTTGTAATGGGTGTAAATCACAAAGACCTGAAAGCAGATCAAACAATTGTATCTAATGCTTCCTGTACCACCAATTGCCTTGCCCCTCTTGCAAAGGTATTGAATGATGAGTTCGGGATTCTGGAGGGATTAATGACTACTGTACATGCCGCAACTGCTACTCAGAAAACTGTTGATGGACCATCAGCAAAGGACTGGAGAGGAGGAAGAGGTGCTTACCAGAATATCATTCCATCTTCAACAGGTGCAGCCAAAGCTGTGACTCTGGTCATTCCTGAATTAAAAGGAAAATTAACAGGTATGTCTTTCCGTGTTCCGGTTGCTGACGTTTCAGTGGTAGATCTGACTGTTCGTTTGAACAAACCAGCATCCTACGATCAGATCAAAAAGGCAATGAAAACAGCATCTGAAGGTGAACTGAAAGGTATTTTAGGATATACTGAAGAGGATGTTGTTTCAACTGATTTCCTTGGCGATGCACGTACCTCAATATTTGATGCAAAAGCAGGGATTGCCCTGAATGATAACTTCGTAAAAGTTGTGGCCTGGTATGACAATGAATGGGGTTACTCCAACAAACTGATTGACCTTGTACAGCATATCGCTAGTGTGAAATAATATTTGTAGCTTTCTATACTAACCTCGACCCTGCTTTATGTTTAAAGCAGGTTTTTTTTATTTTGACCGATACCGTTTACTAATTGATATTAACCACATGCAGATTTTTTGATTATAAATAATTATTTTCGTAACGCTGACAGGGTTTTAAACCCTGTCAGCGTTATGGGAAAAATGGATCAAATAGTTTGGGGTATAATCGGCTGCGGCAATGTTACTGAAGTCAAAAGCGGACCGGCTTTTAACAAAGTTGCGAACTCTTCATTGGTTGCCGTTATGCGCCGCGATAAAACACAGGCACAAGATTATGCACAAAGGCATCAAGTAAAAAAATGGTATTCCGATGCTGATGAACTGATCAATAATCAGGATGTCAATGCCATTTACATTGCAACCCCTCCCGATTCGCATGAGCAATACACTATTGCTGCTTTTAAGGCTGGCAAACCGGTTTATGTTGAAAAACCAATGGCCCTAAATTCTTCTGAAGCGCGGAGGATGCTGGAAGCCTCAGAAAAATATTCATGTAAGCTCAGTGTTGCACATTACCGCAGAGCTCAACCCAGGTTTTTAGAAATCCGTAACCTGATCCGAAATAGTTCTCTGGGTGAAATTCTATCTGCAGAAATCAGATTATTCCAGACCCCTACTCCGGGTGTAGCAGATACCTGGAGGGTAAACCCTTTAATTTCAGGTGGTGGTTTATTTCACGACCTTGCCCCACACCAATTGGATCTGATGCTTTATTTTTTTGGGGGGCCAAAATCGGTACAAGGAAGTTCATCTAACCGGGGGAAGAATTATCAGGCAGACGATTATGTGACAGCAGATATTATTTTTGGAGATAATGTGCCTTTCAAAGGGACCTGGGATTACACTGTCACATCCGAAAAAGAACTTGATCTCTGTGAAATTAAAGGAACAAAGGGAACCCTTCGTTTTCCAATCTTTACTGATGGATGTCAACTGATACTAGACGGTCAAACCAAAGACCTACATTTTCCTCCGATTCCACATGTACAACAACCTATGATCGAACAGGTTGTAAATTATTTCCTGAATAAGGGCCCTAATCCATGTTCGGCTTCAGAAGCCCTGATTGTGATGGAGATGATGGATCGGGTCTGCGGAAAACTTAAATAAGGAACTTCCTTAATTTCAATTCACCTTTTTCAGCACCAAACCCGCAAGAGGTGGAAGGTTCATCAGGCCTGATTGTGCTTTTCCATGCCAGAATATCTCTTCAGAAATAACATTTTGATCCGAAAATAAACCGGATCCATAAAAATGTGAATCATCTGAATTCAGTATTAGCTTCCACTTGCCCTCTGCAGGAAGTCCGATACGCCAGGCCTTCCTTAGTACCGGTGTCATGTTTAAAACAATTAAAAGATCATCAGAAGGATTATTTCCCTTTCTGGAATATACGAGCACTGAATTTTCGGCATCCCCCCCCTCAATCCATTCAAAACCAGCAGACTCGAAACTCTTTTCATATAAAGCAGGCTCTGATCGGTATACTTTATTCAAAGCAGTAACTGTCTCTTTAATACCCTGGTGCGGAGCATATTCCAGCAAATGCCAGTCGAGGGATTGATTAAAATTCCACTCTGCAGATTGTGCAAACTCACAACCCATAAAAAGGCACTTTGTACCCGGGTGTGTAAACATGTACAGGTATAATAACCTCAGATTAGCGAACTTCTGCCATTCATCGCCAGGCATCCTGTCAAGTAATGAGCCCTTGCCATGAACTACCTCGTCATGTGAAAATGGGAGCATGAAATTCTCTGTAAATGCGTAAACAGTACTAAAAGTTATTCCCTGATGGTTGTATTTCCTGTGGACAGGATCCTTCCCAAAATAGTCGAGTGTATCATGCATCCAGCCCATCATCCATTTCATCCCAAAACCCAATCCACCCATAAAAGTAGGCCTGCTTACACCGCTAAATGCAGTAGATTCTTCAGCTATGGTCTGAACATCAGGAAAATTGGAATAAACAGCCTCATTGAATTCTCTGATAAAATTTATTGCTTCCAGATTTTCACGTCCACCCTCATCATTAGGTATCCATTCACCCTCCTTTCTCGAATAATCAAGATATAGCATCGATGCTACAGCATCTACACGCAAACCATCGGCATGATATCGGTCAAGCCAGAATATGGCATTGCTAATCAGAAATGACTTCACCTCATTCCTGCCGTAGTTGAATATATAGGATTTCCAGTCGGGGTGAAAACCCTTCCTCATATCTTCATGCTCATATAAATGGGTTCCATCAAAACGATAGAGGCCATGTTCATCACCGGGAAAATGGGAAGGTACCCAATCAAGAATCACTCCTATGCCTGCTTCGTGCAATTGTTCAATCAGATACATTAAATCCTGTGGAGTTCCATATCTGGAAGTGGCAGCAAAATATCCGGTAATCTGATAACCCCATGAAGGATAGAACGGATGCTCCATTAATGGAAGAAATTCTACATGGGTAAATCCTGTTTCCAGAAGGTATGGAATAAGCTTCTCTGCCATTTGGCGATAGCTCAAAAACTCATCAGGCGATTCAGGACTACGTGCCCAGGATCCAAAATGCATTTCATAAACCGACATGGGTTTATTCAGGGCATTTATATCATACCTCGATCTCATCCATGGACCATCCTTCCACTCGTACCAGGTATCCCAAACGATAGAGGCCGTAGATGGCGGCTCTTCCCATCTTAATGCAAAGGGATCGGCTTTTTCAAGACTCTCTCCTGAATTTGACTGAATATAATATTTGTAAACTTCCCCGGTTCCAATTCCCGGAATAAAAGCTTCCCATATCCCGGATTCATCCCACCTGACCTGCATGGGATGAGAGGCCTTATTCCATCCATTAAAATTACCCTCTACGAAAACCTGGCGGGCATTTGGTACCCATACTGCAAAATATGTACCCTTAACTCCTCCATGCTCAACAACATGAGAACCTAATTTTTCATATAACCTATAATGTTTACCCGATCTGAAAAGACTGATATCAAAATCCGAAAAACGGGAATACCATGAGTCTGTCGATACAGATTCGTTCTTTACAGCCTGAATGGCATTAACTTTTTTTGCCATAATTAGGGTAGATTACGTTACATGAATATTTTATTAATCATTTAATATATCAGGCAAGGATTTCTATTCGTCTGAAATTCTTACTCGACTTTATTCTAACACGCTTCAAATCATCAAACTCCAGATCGTTAGTAAATTCTTTTCCGTCGATCAACACTTTAGAAGGGGTAAATGGCAAGCCAATTATTTTCAAATCATAAGTTTCATAACGGGGGGTGAATAAACCTTCTACTGTTTGTACAATAGTCATGGATTTGTGATCGCCATTCACCACATACTTTTTCTCAAGGTAGATATTCTGCTCGAAGGCAAAGGTATCGTCATGATCCTCAAAATAGAAAGAATTCACTTCATAGTCAGAGTAATAAATCTGAAAAATCAGCTCATCAACCTCATACTCACCTACATATTGCATCAGGGGTGATTCCGGAATAACAGAACCTGCTTTTACAAAAATAGGCATTGAATCAATAGGCGCAGGTATCAGATGTTCCTGCCCTCCGACAAAGGATTCATGCGTCCAGTAATTATACCATTTACCGGCAGGTAAATACACATTTTTACTTGTCGCCCCGGGATCACTTACCGGAGCGACTAATATCTTATCTCCGAAAGTAAATATATCCTGAATGCTGTGTGTTAGAACATTTTCCTGTTCCTGCATGACCAATGGCCTGAGGATAGGGAAACTATGCCTGTAATGCTCCCAGAAAGCCGAGTAAATGTAAGGAAGCAGTCGGTACCTGAGTTCTATGAATTTACGATTGATATCTTCATACTCCTGTCCGAAACTCCATGGCTCGCGCTCTGCAGTATCTCCTGCTGAATGAGCGCGCATGAATGGTGAAAATACACCCATCTGTATCCAGCGTGCAAATAACTCACCATCAGGTTCACCACTGAAACCACCAATATCTGTACCACAGAAAGAGATACCTGATATTGATAAACGCTGGCATTGTACTATGCCTATTTTAAGGTGTTCCCAGGAAGCAACATTATCCCCAGTCCACACCGTAGCATAACGCTGAACACCAGAATAACCTGCCCTGGTAATAGTAAATGGCCTTTTATTCTTTTGAAGTTTTTTCAATCCTTCATAAGTGGAGCGTACCATCTGCATGCCATAAATATTATGGGCTTTGCGGTGCGATCCATGAAATCCATCGTAATTATGACGCACATCAACCGGGAAAGTACCTGATCCGAATACAGCGGGCTCATTCATATCATTCCAAACTCCGGCTACTCCTGCATCAACAAGCTCCTTGAATAATCCTCCCCACCATTCCCGTACTTTAGGATTTGTAAAGTCGGGAAACTGACATCTCCCAGGCCAAACATGCCCCTCCATAAAATAATCATCACAACGCCGGCAGAAATAGTTATTTTGCTTACCCTCCTTAAAAATTCTGTAGTTTTCGTCAACTCTGATTCCCGGATCTATGATAACCACCATCTTAAATCCATCATCGGCCAGTTCCTTCATCATCCTTGCGGGATCAGGAAAATATTTTCTGTTCCAGGTAAAACAGCGATATCCATCCATATAATCTATGTCGAGATAGATCGCATCACAAGGAATCTTCCGCTCACGAAAATTACGGGCTATATCTTTTACTTTCTTTTCAGGATAATAACTCCAGCGACACTGATGAAAACCCAATGTCCATTTTGCCGGCATCTGATGAGTTCCTGTCAGACTATGATAGCGCTTCAGTACATCCATCATATGCGGACCATGAATATAATAATATTGCATTTCGCCACCATCAGCCCAAAAACTTATTTTATCCTTATCCTGACAGGCAAAATCAAAATGGCTTTTGAAGGTATTATCAAAAAATATCCCATAACTGATACCTTCATTAATACCCATATAAAATGGGATGGTTCTGTAAAGCGGATCCTGCCCTTTCCCAAAAGAATAAGCATCGGTATTCCAATTTATATAACGGTTGCCACGTAGATTGAAATCGCTCGACTTATCACCTAATCCGAAAAAACTTTCTTCTTCATTGCATTTTTTTGTCGCGTATACATAATATCCACCAAAATCAACATTCTCTTCCCAATGCATAGCACTCAGATCCTGATTGATCAAATGACCATGAATGTCTTCAAACGATACTAAAAAATCACTCTTGTTTATTACACAGGCTACAGTATTCGTTTGAACACTATAGGTATGTTCATCTTCAATACATGAAAATACTGTAACTTTTTGCTCAGTATGGCTGAGAGCGTAGGAAAACTCTTCAAGAAATACTCCCTGCGGAGCAAGTCTGACTCGTATTATTTCATCACTTACCACACGTACCTCAACCTGAGCACTCCCGTCAGAGAAGAAAAAACTATTGCCTTCCTGCCGGTACTCTTTTACAGCTGCCAGATACTTTTTAACGATGGGCTCAAGCCCCACAATCGGATTATTTACGTGTTGAATATCATCCTCAAGATCATTGACATCCAAAACCGTAGATAAGGAATCCTTACTTACTTCCATATTTTATTCTTTATTATATATTAAATGTCTTCTCCTGTTAGATATCTGAGAAGCCGGGGCTAAAGTTTAGCTTAAACAATTCTGTATACTGCTTAAATTAATACTAAGCCACATAGTTAGAAATAAAAATCGAATCTGCCATATTTCTATACAAATAAGTCCCGCTCCATTACATGGAACGAGACTTATAAATTGGTTAGTATAAAATTTTCAGATCATTTAAATAGAGTCCTATTTGATGCCTGATCTTATTGATTAAATGTAAAGCCAATATAATACATACCGCCCATCTCAGGGTTTCCGTATGATGTTACATAGTACTTATTGAATATATCTGATGCTCCGATCTTAACCATACCCTTCACTGAAGGAATTTTCAGATTCACCTGAGCATCTACAGTTCCAAAAGATGGAACCGCTCCTGAGGCAAAAGATGATGCCCAATAGAATGAATCCTGCCAGCGGTATGAAACATTCATACCTACATTCTTTGCAACACTGCGATTACTGACTCCCAGGTTATAGCGTACTTTTGGAGTGTTAAAATCATTTACATAAGTTGCAGGAAGATCCCCTATCTGATTATATGAAACATTACCATTCAGATTGAATTTTCCGATTAAATAATCCAGTCCAAGTGCCATTCCGTAAGCAGAAACATCACCAGCAGCATTAACCGGTACACCAAACTTGGTAAATGCTGTGCCATTTTGCTGGAATACCTCGATAGCAGTAATGAAATCCTTGTAAGAATTATAATATCCATAGGCATCAACCAATACATTACTTCCAAGTAATCCTTTATATCCAAGTTCGTAAGCTTTTACACTTTCAGGTCTTACACCTTTAGGATCGAATGTATAGGTCTGAAGTAAAGCAGGGTTTGCTGCTCCTGCTGAAGCTGAAGCTAGGAAATTCCTGTAGCTGACATCTGTAAACGGTTTATTAGTATATAGGTTATACTTTTGAACCATCTCAGGTAAACCACCAATTAAACGGGTTGATCCGCCACCCACAGAAAGGTCGATGTACTGATTTTGTGTGGTTGGATTACGGTAACCGGTTTGGTAAGATAAGCGGATATTATTATTGGGTGCAACGGTATAAACACCTGTAATTCTAGGTGTAAACCTGCCCTCAAAATTCATGTTTTTATCATAACGACCAGAAACAGCAAGTTTGAATGATTCACTTAGCTTTTTACCCATTTGAATAAAGGCACCAGTCTCATCAATATCAATTGTGCGGTTAAGATCATCAAATACTGTACCTGCAGAATTCAGGTCATATCTTCTGAATGATGCTCCTACCTGAAGATCCAAAGCACCTTTCAAAGCATTTGTGAAATTATACATTCCCTCATAATGCCAAAGATTACTTTTATCATCAAATTTTGCGCCCAGACCTGAACTGATCGTAGTGTTCATGATTTTGTGTTTAGCAGCTGCGAATTGTGCAGAACCGGGTTCAAATCTACCCTGATCGGCAACAGAACGGGCCATTGCATGGGCCTGAGCATCAGGTAAACCGGCAGAACGTGCACCTACATAATTACCAATATATTGAGGGAACCATGTGGTACTTGCCTTTGATGTTTCATTAATATAACTACCAAGGATTGAAGAGATGTAAGAATCTCCGGAACGCTCTTGTGTGGTATAACCACGAACAACAAAGTCTTCTCCCTTCAACTCCAGTTTGTATTGTCCGATACTGAAATTTCGTAGTGAATAACGATCTGAACCAGTATAAACGGATGTACCAGAACCCCAGTTAGCCTGAAAAATGGCTTGAACTGTGTTACTTAGTTTATAATGTAATGAAGTCGATGTTTTCAATGATTTGGTATTATAATCGACAAGATTAACCTCATTATATCCGGTTCTTGAAACAGCCTGATCAGGAATAATTCCTGCCCTCAAACCGAAGTTGAAAGGAAGAACATTTTGAATAGTAGGTCTTAATGCAGCCGGAAAAGCACTCAAAAATCCACCAATCTGAGCAGGAGTAGCCGTTGGAGGTAGAGAGGCATTGATCATCCCGATAATATTTGGAATTGCACCACCAGTTGCTGCTGCAACACCGGCATTAGTTGCCGATTGAACTGAGTTTGCAATAATTCTCATATTTTGACTCACTTCATCACCATAGCTATTTATACCATCATAATTTGGATCAGTGCTCCGGTTACCGTTTTTAAAGGTTCTTGCGGTACGATCAAAGTTAGAATAGTTTGATGCCTGCCAGTCGTCCGCCTGCAGGAATGAAAATGTAGTCTTAAATGCAAATTTATTCCAGGCTTTGGCAACCCGAACTCCAGCTTCCTCAAATGGCTGGGTATCACGTAACGGATCATTTACATGGTTTATTCCTTTCTTGATCGAAAAGCTGACACCTTCTGATGTAAATGGATCTTTAGATGTCATTAACATTGTTCCGTTGATACCACCTGCACCATATAAAGCAGAGGAAGCACCTGGAAGAAGCTCAACATTATCAACATCCAGTTCAGATATACCTATAATATTACCCACTGAAAAATTCAGACCTGGAGCCTGATTATCCATACCATCTATATACTGGTTAAATCGGGTATTACCGTTGGCATTAAAACCTCTGGTATTGATTGATTTAAAAGTTAAACTTTGTGCACTCATCTCAACACCTTTCAGATTATTAAGGGCGTCATAAAAGGTTGGTGATGCAGTTTCGCGTATTGCAGCCTGTCCGAAACGCTCAATTGAAACCGGAGATTCCAAAATCCGCTCCGGGGTACGTGAAGCGGCAACTACAACCTCCTGTCCCAGAATCGACTGTGATTCCATAGCAAATGCCAAATCAGAAACTGAAGCCCTTACTTCCTGCTCGATTGATTTATAACCAAGATAACTGATCACAATTGTAAATGGGGTACTCTCAGAGGTACTGAAAGTAAACTTACCATCTGCATTTGTGGATGTCCCAATTGATTTTCCTTTTACATTAATGGAAACTCCGGGTAAGGTTTCATTTGTTTGTTTGTCGGTAACAGTTCCCGAAATAGTAATGCTTTGAGCAAATGCCATTGATATGGTCAGTGTAAGCAGGACTAAAAAACAGGCAAAACGAGTAAAGTTTCTGTTCATAATTCTCAGATTTATATTGGTTAAAAACATTTTAACTATACAAAATACTGTAATATTTTAATTCAAACAAAGGATTTTGATATTTATTTATGCTTGCATAGTAAAATTCCCGCTCCATTCACAAATATCAAGGAATTCGGACCTTTTTTAAATTGCGCCAAAGCAAACATAATTTTGAATTAACTATTAATTTTTAACATATTTAATTTTTTAAAAAATCTCATGAAAATAGGTAAAGCAGTCCTTTCAGGTCTTTTTGCTTTTGCATTGATCTATGCCCTCAATAATAAATTCGGGGATATTCCACCACTTGCCAGATTCCTTGATCCATTCAATGGTTTCTGGGCAAATGCTGAAAACAAAGTGCAGGACCCTGAAAAGGATTTGACAATTGAAGGCTTAAACGGTCTGGTTGAAATCCATTTTGATGATCAGATGATCCCTCATATTTTCGCTGACAATGATCATGACCTGTATTTTGCTCAGGGCTATATCACTGCAAAAGACAGATTATGGCAAATGGATTTTCAGACGCGTTTTGCTGCCGGAAGACTCTCGGAGGTGGTTGGTCCAAAAGCAATTGAACTCGATCGATACCAGCGACGTATGGGAATGAGCTTCGGAGCCGAGAACATGGTCGAAGTAATGATGAAGGATCCTGAGATCAAGGCTATAATGAACGCCTATTCTGCAGGTGTAAACGCCTATATACATTCTCTGAAACCTGCCGATTATCCAATTGAATTCAAGCTTTTAAATTATGAACCCGAAGATTGGAAACCATTATACTCTGCCCTATTATTGAAACTCATGTCGGCCACCCTTGCCGGAGGTTCCAATGAATTCTATATGAATAATATCCTGCAGAAATATGGACCGGAGATTACCAAAGATCTTTTCCCGGATTATCCTTTCAGAGAGGATCCGATCATACCTGTTGGAACAAAATGGGATTTTGATCCGATTAACATCCCACAAATACCTGCCATAAGTGAAAATAAAACTACTTCCAATATAAAAACAAAAGAAAAAGAAGAAGGTATTGGAAGCAATAACTGGGCACTTTCGGGATCTAAAACCGCCAGTGGCTTTCCTTTACTATCCAACGACCCTCATTTAGACCTTACCCTGCCTGCTATCTGGTATCAGATCCAGCTTGCATCGACCGATATGAATGCCTGCGGAGTTTCGATTCCTGGTTCACCGGGAATTATTATCGGTTTTAACAAGGATGTGGCATGGGGGGTAACGAATGTAGGTGCTGATGTTCTTGACTGGTACAACATTAAGTTTAAAGATGCTTCAAAAAAGGAATACTGGTTCGATAACAAATGGAATCCAGTAAAGGAGCGGATTGAGAACATAAAAATCAGCAATGGTCAAACATTGACCGATACTGTTTTGTACACCCATCATGGACCTGTAGTTTATACCAGCGAACAAAGACCTGATAATTTTTCTAAGATCAATAATATACCGACCGGTCATGCCTTAAAATGGGTTGCCCATATTGGCTCAAATGATGTCAGGACATTCATCTCCCTTAACAAGGCAAAGAATTACGACGACTATCGTAAAGCGCTAACTTATTTTTCTGCTCCTGCACAGAATTTTGTGTTTGCAAGTGTTGAAAATGATATTGCGATCACACCAAATGGCTATTTCCCTTTGAAATGGAAGGGACAGGGCAAATTTTTACTGGATGGAACAGATCCTGCAAATGACTGGAAAGACAGGATTCCGGCAGAACATAACCCAACCGTCAAAAACCCTGAACGGAATTTTGTAAGCTCGGCAAATCAGTTTCCATCTGATCAGAGCTATCCATATTACCTTAACTGGGAATATTCTGGTTACGAGCGTTCACACCGCATCAACAAAAGACTATCGGTAATGACTCAGGCAAATGTTGATAGCCTTCAAAATTTACAGAATGATAATTACAGTATCCTGGCTGAAAATATTTTATCAACCTTGGTCAGCCTGATTGATTCCGAGAAACTGAATGCCAGTGAACGTGAAGGATTTGAGATAGTCAGCAAATGGAATAAATTTTTCGATGCTGATGAAATTGGGGCAAGCATCTTTGAACTTTGGCATAAGAATCTGGGGATCCAGATCTGGCAGGATGATTTTGGTGATCCGAAAACACCAATGCGATATCCTTCGCGCGACAGGAATGTGGAGCTACTTCTCAATGAGCCCGATGCAGTATGGTGGGATAATGTAAAAACTGCAAAAAAAGAAACCCGTGCTGATCTGGTTAATGCCTCTTTTAAATTTGCTATCGACAGCCTCCAACGAAAATTCGGTCCTTTAGACAGCGACTGGGCATGGGCTAACTTGAAAAAGACCCATGTTCCCCATCTGGCCAAGGTCGCAGGATTCGGATCGAAGTTCCTTTATAATGGAGGATCAAAAACGTCGGTTAATGCAACAAGCGAAAGCAATGGCCCTTCATGGCGAATGATCGTTGCGCTTGGCAAGGATGTAAAGGCTTATGGTGTATTCCCCGGGGGTGAGTCAGGAAATCCGGGCAGCCATTATTATGATGATATGATCGATACCTGGTCGGATGGTAAACTAAATGAATTGGTTTACCTGAAAGCGAAAGATGAGAAGTCAAAACGCATCATTTCTTCCTGGAAACTAAGTAAAAAATAAACCGGCTAAAATCTTAAATAGAAAAATCATGCTTATACTTATTATCGCCATAGTTTCACTGATCTTACAATTTTTTCTTCCCTGGTGGATCATTGCACCCATTGCTTTTGGCCTTTCTTTCTGGATGGCCAGATCAGGTAAACAGGCCTTTGGCTCTGCATTCCTGGCTATATTCCTCTTATGGATAGGTATGGGATTAATCCATACTCTCCCAAATGAAAATATCCTGGCGAACAGAGTCGGGAGCATGCTAAGCCTGCCGGAAACTTCATTTAACTGGATAATTGTTCTGTTGATTTCTGGAATAATCGGGGGACTTGCATCCGGGTTTTCAGGACTATCAGGATTTTTATTCAAAGAAGCGGTGAAGAAGAGTTGAGAGTGGAGAGTTGAGAATGGAGAATGGACAAAAGTTGATAATTGGTTCATTGTAGATTTTGTTGACATTCCCTTGATTTTTTATTATACTTAGAATTAGTATTTGCTTCAAGTTAATATTTCTTCCAAAGAATTTCATGCAAACCTTATACCGACCTTATAGGACCCTTATACTGACTTTATACCGATATAGGTATAGGATAACAAGGCTTAAGCGAGGCTCAACCCTCTCGGGTGTCAGGGCTCATTTGATGATTAGTACTATATAGAATAGGGAATAGCACAATGACTGGTTCAATTAACAATACAATTCTCAACTCTCCCTTCTCAACCCGATGGCTATCGGGTCTCAACTAACAACACATTTCCTATCTTTGTACGTGCAAAATCTTAGCCCGGATCGTATTTTCTCTGTTTCTGATTCTCTGGAATTTGAAAAACTGTCTCTTGATATCTTCAACTATCAGGTTAGGAAATGTGAGGTTTACGAACGCTTTGTCAGCAATCTTGGGATTGACATCCGGGAGGTAAAAGACCTCAACAGTATCCCCTTTCTACCAATAGAATTCTTCAAAAGCCAGAAAATTAGCTGTTCTAAAGACGAGCCTGGTATTATTTTCAGCAGTTCAGGTACTACCGCACTAAGCCAGAGCAGGCATTTTGTACATAATATTGATTTCTATATTCAAAGCTACAGAACGGCTTTTAGCCTGTTTTATGGTGAGATCAGCAATTACACTGTACTGGCATTGCTGCCTTCCTACCTTGAACGCGATGGGTCATCATTAATTTATATGGTCAATGACCTGATCAGCTTAAGCAAACATCAAAAAAGTGGCTATTTTCTTGATAATCATGATCTTTTGAAGCAGACACTTCAGGAACTCAAGGCTTCTGAAAGCCCTACCATCCTGATCGGTGTGACCTATGCTCTGTTGGACTTTGTAGAAAACCATTCCATTGAGTTTCCGGAACTGATTGTGATGGAAACAGGAGGAATGAAAGGAAAACGCCGTGAAATTCTTAGAACAGAGCTCCATGAAGTCTTGTGTGCGGGTTTTGGAGTGCCAGGGATTCATTCAGAATATGGGATGACTGAACTGCTCTCACAGGCCTATTCTAAAGGATCAGGGATTTTTCAGTCTCCACCATGGATAAAAGTCAGAATCAGGGATACTAACGATCCACTAACCCTTCTGGGAAATGAATCTACCGGCGGACTTAACATTATCGATCTTGCAAATGTCCACTCCTGTTCTTTTATAGCTACCCAGGATCTTGGGAAATGTTATGCCGATGGTAGCTTTGAAGTTTTGGGCAGATTCGATCACAGCGATATCAGAGGTTGCAATTTACTTGTCCAGTAATTAAGAAAGAGATGTGAGATATGAGAAAAGATCAAAGAAATTATGGCTGCTACATATTAAATGAAGCAGCCATAAAACTTACAACTTATAACTTTCTAAGCTCCCAACGTCCAGCCCTTACGGTATTCCCGCTTAACGAACTGATTGGCTTCATCAAAGTTGGTAATTTTCATATTAGGGCCATCCCAAAGCAGTTTTTTATATCTTCCCGGATAGGTGAAACCATTCCCTGAAGCATTTGCTTTACGGATATCAAAACCCCGGATTGCTAAATTCCCCATCAGCAGGGCTTCAGTCAGAGGACCTGCAATAGAAAAGTCAGAACTAACCTCCTGTTTTCCATATCCCGCAATTGCAGCATCAACCCATTGAGTATAATGTCCTGCCTCTTGTCCCGGAACCCGTGCAAGTGTTGCAGGCACATTGATTTCAGCATTACGTGATGCTGGTAAAAGTCTTGGATTTTTACCATAGGTATCGCAAAGCATTTTACCTTTTGTACCGATAAATAATACTCCATTACCACCATCTCCAAATATCTCATCAGAACCCAGCTCCTGCGGACGGGCAGGTTGTATTCCACCATCCATCCAGTGCATTTTAACCTCTGCATTATTTTGCTTGCCGGAGTTAAAAGTCATAATTACATGAGAAGATGGAGGGCAGCTTTCAGGGAAGTATCCTCGTTTAAACTGATCCACATACACACTTCCCACACTACACTCAACATCAGTAGGATATTTCAGACCTAAAACCCGGAATGGTGCATCAACCAGATGACAACCCATATCCCCTAATGCTCCTGTACCATAATCCCACCATCCACGCCAGTTAAAAGGAACCAGCTTATCTACATAATCTGTCTGAGGAGCAGTACCAAGCCATAAATCCCAGTTAAGTTCTTTTGGAATATCACTTTTTGTTGCAGGCCATGCAACACCTTGTGGCCAAACAGGCCTGTCAGTCCAGCAATAAACTGTATGCACGTCACCAATCACTCCGGCATTATACCATTCTATTAGTTTACGAGTACCGTCACTGGATGCACCCTGATTACCCATCTGAGTTACTACTTTATAACGCACAGCAGCTTCTGTTAGAATCCTTGCTTCATAAATATCATGAGTGAGGGGTTTCTGAACATAAACATGTTTCTTCAACTGCATTGCTGCAAGCGTGGTGATTGCGTGATTATGATCGGGAGTCGAAACCGAAACCGCATCGAAATGTTTTGATTCTTTATCAAACATCTCGCGCCAGTCTTTATAGTATTTAGCTTTTGGGAAATTTTTAACAGATCCGGCAGCCCTGCGATCATCTACATCACATAAAAATCCGATTTCTGCCTTTCCTCCACTCGCAAAACCGGTAAGGTCGCTCGCTCCTTTACCACCGGCACCTACACCGGCGATTACCAAACGATCGCTAGGTGCTATAAAACCTTTACCACCCAAAACATGGCGGGGTACAATCATAAAACCTGCCGCAGCTAAAGCGGTAGTTTTCACGAAATCTCTTCTGGAACTACCAGACTTTCTTTCTTCCTTCATAAATATAGTTCAGATTATTAATGATCATTGTTCCTTTTATGCCCAGGCACGGTCGCCTTTTTTATAGGGCAGATTTCCATTATAACTTCCCGGTGTTTCAACATATTTCAGGGCCTTTGTGGCTCCAACTTCAGAGGTAAAAAAGCCTAGCAGGGTTAATTCCTTCATCATTCTGAAATAATGAGCAGGATCCTCTGTCGACTTCTTTTCAGTATAGGCCTTTTGTTCTGCATCCAGTGTACTAAGGTATGAAGTACGTTCCTCCGGACTGCAGTCTATGAAGTTTTTTCCGGTCTTATCCTTACATCCTTTATCCAGACTCTGTATCCCTGCTTTAAAAATTTCCTGATCGGCCTTAGTATAACAATCCTTAACCATCACATTCATAAATTCACCCACCTTAGCTTCTTTAGCTCCGGGGGTGTTGGTTTTTGGCAGTATGGTCTCTGCTATCTCATTGAGCAGGTCAGTGGTCGACTTATCAAAAAAATCTGAGGTCTGCTGAGTGCTTGAATTACATCCGTATTCAAGAAATATACTTGAACCGATAATAGTTCCGCCTAAAATCCAGCTAACTTTCTGTATTGCTTCTCTTCTGTTCATGATTTCCTGAATTAAATATTTCCCTTTTTCAGTTCGCTTACCGCATGATCAACAGCACGTGCCGTTAGAGCCATATAAGTCAATGATGGATTCTGGCAGGCAGCCGAAGTCATTGCAGCACCATCGGTAACAAATACATTTGGCGCGTCCCAAACCTGATTAAATTTATTTAGCACCGATGTTTTCGGATCCAATCCCATACGGGCAGTACCCATTTCATGGATTCCCTGTCCCAGGGCATAACCTGTATCAAATGTCTTAACATCCTTTAGTCCTGAATTTTCGAGCATTTCCTTCGCATCCTCCATCATATCCTTTCTCATTTTCAGCTCATTCTCCTTAATCTCGGCATCAATTGCCAAAACATTCAAACCCCATTTATCCTTTTTGGTTTTGTCGATAGTGACTTTATTTTCATGATAAGGGAGTGTCTCGCCAAAAGCAGTGATACCCATCGTCCATGCTCCCGGTTCGCATAGAGCATCTTTAAAGTCAGCTCCAATATTCATTTCAGCAACATTTCGGCCCCAGCCTTCGCGGCTCGCTCCGCCCTGGTAACCGAATCCACGTATGTAATCCCGTTTATCATCTCCTATGTTCCGGAAGCGTGGGATATAAATTCCAGTTGGTCTTCGTCCAAAATAGTATTTATCCTCAAAACCTTCCATTTTACCGGATGCCCCAAGACGGAAATGATGATCCATCAGGTTATGTCCCAATTCTCCGCTGCTGCTCCCAAGTCCACCATCCCAGATATCTGTTGCCGAATTCATTAGAATCCACGTAGAATTTAAAGTAGAGGCATTCAGGAAGATTATTTTTGCAAAGTACTCGTAAGTCTTGTTTGTTTCTGCGTCAAGCACTTCGACACCCTTTGCTTTTTTAGTATCCTTATCATAAAGGATCTTTGTGACAATTGAAAATGGACGCAATGTTAAATTACCTGTCGCCACTGCTGCAGGGAGGGTTGAAGATTGTGTACTAAAATATCCCCCGAAAGGGCAACCCAAGGAACATTTACTGCGGTACTGGCAATTTGTACGTCCGGGAAGCGCCTTTGTTAAATTAGCTGCTCTGCCTATGACCATGTGACGGTCACCTTTATAATGTGCTTTGATACGGGCAGCTACCTCTTTCTCAACCACATTCATTTCCATACCAGGCTGAAACTCACCATCAGGAAGCTGAGCTAAACCATTTCTGGTACCACTAATCCCTGCAAATCGTTCTACATGGCTATACCATTTCTCCAGATCCTTATACCTGATTGGCCAGTCGACTGCAATACCATCTTTTGCATTGGCTTCAAAATCCATTTCGCTAAGGCGATAACTTTGGCGCCCCCACATCAAAGATCTCCCACCTACATGATATCCGCGATACCAGTCGAAACGTTTTACTTCTGTATAAGGGCTATCCTGATCACTCGCCCAAAAATTTAAATTCTTTTCGCTTAGCGGGTAGTCTCTTTTTAATACCGGATAATCTTCGATCATCTGCTGGGTTCGTCCGCCTCTGTGGGGAAACTCCCAAGGACCTTTTGTCGCATTTTCATAGCCCTTTACATGCTCAACGTTGCGACCACGTTCAAGCATGATAGTTTTCAGACCCTTCTCTGTGAGTTCCTTGGCAGCCCAGCCACCACTGATCCCCGAACCAATCACTATTGCATCATACGTATTATCAGCCATACTCTTTATTTTTTATTTTCTATTTCTTGTTTCCTTTTTGATAAAGGAGCAAAGAATAAGGAACAAAGACTTAATCCTTCTTGCTCTTTAATCTCTTCTCTAAACATCACATATCCTGACAGCATCCTTTAACGACCAGGCTTTATCAGTATTTAATGGGATAAATTCCTGTGCAACATAGCCTTTAAACCCCGTATCAAGTATTGCCCTCATGATTGAAGGATAATTAAGTTCCTGCGATTCATCTATCTCATGACGACCGGGCACTCCGGCAGTATGATAATGAGCAATATACTGATTGTTGTCCTTTATCGTTCTGATTACATCGCCCTCATCAATCTGCATATGATAAATATCATATAAAAGTTTAAAATTTTCAGATCCTACTTTTTTTACCAGTTCAACACCCCAATGAGTTCTGTCACACTGATAATCAATATGATCGATCTTGCTATTGAGTAGCTCCATGACAATGGTTACTTTACTCTTTTCTGCAAGAGACATAATCTGCTTCAGACCCTCCGCACAATTTTGCAGTCCGGTTTCATCATCCATACCAGCTCTGTTCCCGCTAAAGCAAATCAAATTCTTATGTCCTGCTTTGGCAACCAGAGGAATCATTTCCCTGTAATTATTCAGTAATTCAAAATGATAAACCTTGTTATTCCAGCCCTTCTCCAAACTGATCTCTGCTCCGTTACACATGGTAGACTTGAGTCCATATTCTTCCAGGATCGGCCAGTCTGAAGGTCCAAGCAGGTCGATTCCGACCAACCCGATTTCATTTGCAAGTTTGCATAGTTCTTCAATCGAAAGTTCATCAAAGCACCAGCGGCAAACTGATTGATTAATATTACCTCTTAATGATTGAATACTAAGCATTTATTTAAAAACAAGAACAGTAAATAACCAATCATATTACATCAGGACTTTTATCCATATTCCTTTCAGAATTTTCCTTTTTCTGGCTAAAAGTAAAAAAGAACAACACCGCAACTACCACCGCTATGCCTGAAGCAAGCATCCATATTTTTTCCCAGTCGTGCTGAGTATCTGAGAGTTTATAAGCATCACTAACTATTCCAGCAACCCAGAAGCCAATCAACATTCCTATACCATAGGTAGCCAGTGTAATTAAACCCTGTGCTGCACTTTTATATTTATCACCTGCTTTTGAATTCGTGTATATCTGCCCCGAAACAAAGAAGAAGTCATAACAGATACCATGCAATGCTATTCCAACAATAAGCATGGAGATCAGTTCGTCTGCATTTCCATATGCGAATAACGTATATCTGATAGCCCATGCAATCATCCCGACTAAAATGGTCTTTTTAAACCCAAATCGGCTAAAGAAAAGGGGGAGGAGCAGCAGGAATAATACCTCTGATACCTGCCCGATGGTCATTTTTCCGGTAGGATTTTCCATTCCGATTTCGGAAAGAAAGAGGTTTGCATTCTGATAATAAAATGCAAGAGGGATACAGATTAAAATGGATGAAATAAAGAAAATCAAAAAATTTCTATTATTCAGCATTTTAAGGGCGTCAAGTCCCAATAAAGATGATAAAGCCACCTTTTCTCCTTTAAATACGGTGGGTGGAGTTTTTGGGAGGCTGAAACTGAAAACTCCCAGTATCACAGAAGATATCCCTGCCATAGCAAAGGTATTCCTTAAAAGTCCGTCCGTTACGCCTTCTGACGAGTCCCAGTGAAACAGGAAGCTGATGCATAAACCAGCAACGATCCAGCCAATAGTACCCCAAATACGAATCGAAGAGAACTCCTTTTCGGCACTTTTCATCTGGTTGAATGAAATTGAATTAACCAATGCAAGGGTAGGCATGAAGAGGATCATATACCCAAAAACATAAGGATAAAACCCTGCAAAGTCAGTTGCATAATACATCTGAGACATCAAAACGGCTCCAATCAGATGAAGAATCCCAAGTATCCTTTCGGCATTGAAATACCTGTCGGCGATCAAACCAATTATGAAAGGAGCAATTATGGCCCCAAAGGACTGAGTAGAAAATACCGCAGCAGTTTCTGAACCATTTGCAAGGAGATTTCTGCCAAGGAAAGTACCAAGTGTAACAAACCATGAGCCCCAAATAAAAAATTCGAGGAACATCATGAAAGATAATTTAATGCGAGTGAACAGGTTCATAAAATGCTTGATTGAACTAAAATAAGGAGCTGAATAAAAAAGATGACCTGCGGATCAGATGACTCATATAAAATCTTAAAATAAATGAAATTCAGATTTAATGTGTTTAAAATAAATGTATATTTTTATTTTTAATAATCATACTCAATTAAATACCATCCTGATCTTTTAACAGGCTGATAACATCCTCAGAACATAAAAATAACCATGAAAAGAATTTACAAACTGTTGCCATTCTCTTTGCTGATACTTGCCCTGTTTGCTTTCACCAAATGGGAACAAGCAGTTAAACCCAGAGTCCTTGTCTTTAGTAAAACTGCAGCTTACAGGCATGAGTCGATTGCAGCAGGTAAGACGGCTTTGATCAAATTGGGTAAGGAAAACGGATTTATTGTCGATACCACCGAAAACGAGAATTATTTCAATGATGATTCCCTGAAAAACTATTCTGCAGTGATTTTCCTGAGTACCACCGGTAACATATTGAACAGTCCGCAGCAAATCAGTTTTGAAAGGTTTATTCAGGCCGGTGGTAGTTATGTCGGAATTCATGCAGCAGCTGATACTGAATACGACTGGGAATGGTATGGAAAATTGGTGGGCGGATATTTCAAAAGCCATCCAAAGATTCAGGAAGCTACGATGATTGTGAATGACCGCACACACCTCTCCACAAAACACCTTGATGAAAAATGGGTTCATAAAGATGAATGGTATAATTACAAAAATTTGAATCAGGACGTAAAGGTTTTGATCTCTTTGGATGAAAAGAGTTATACAGGTGGAGAAAATGGAGATTATCATCCTATTGCATGGCATCATGAATTTGAAGGAGGAAGAGCCTTTTATACTGGTATGGGACATACTAATGAATCATACTCTGATCAGCTTTTCCTGAAACATCTTCTTGGAGGTATAAAATATGCGATCGGAAATAATGTTCCATTAAATTATGTTAAAGCCAAAACACCTCCAGTACCTGAAGAAAACCGTTTCGTAAAAACAGTTCTGACTACAGGAACCTTGTTTGAACCGACTGAAATGGCGATCCTTCCGAATCTAGACATCCTGCTAGTTCAAAGAAGGGGAGAGATAATGCTTTATAAAGAGAAAAGCAAAAGTATATCACAGGTTGGCTTTTTAAATGCCTATCACAAAACCGCAGTTGCGGGTGTGAACGCTGAAGAGGGAGTGCTTGGAATTGCAACTGACCCGGCCTTCAAAGAGAATAATTACGTTTATATTTTCTACAGTCCGATAGATACCTCAGTAAACCGTCTCTCACGGTTCAAATTTGTGAACGACAGGCTGGATAACTCATCTGAAAAAGTAATTCTGGAGTTCTATTCGCAAAGAGAGATATGCTGCCATACCGGAGGATCAATTGCCTTTGGCCCTGATGGACTCTTATATGTTTCGGCTGGTGATAATGCAACCCCGTTTGATGTACCAAAACAGACTTTTGTAAATAAAGGCTACGGGCCTATGGACAACCGCCCGGGGCTTCAACAATATGATGCCAGAAGATCCTCAGGTAATACCAATGACCTTCGTGGAAAAATTATGAGGATAAAGGTAAATGAGGATGGCAGCTATAGCATTCCGGAGGGAAATTTATTTCCACCCAATACACCTGGTACAAGACCAGAGATTTATGTAATGGGAAACAGAAACCCTTACCGAATCTCCATCGACAAGAAAACAGGATTCCTTTACTGGGGTGAGGTAGGCCCTGATGCGAATGCCGATAGTCCCGAAAGAGGATCGAGAGGCTACGATGAATTGAACCAGGCAAGAAAGGCGGGCTTTTTTGGATGGCCATTTTTCGTAGGGAATAATTACCCATACCGGGCATACGATTATACCAATGGAACAATCGGTGAGGCATTTGATCCGGCTAAGCCTTATAATAATTCGCCAAACAATACTGGTCTGGAATATCTTCCTCCAGTTTCACCCGCATTTATCTGGTATCCTTATGCGGCTTCAAAGGAATTTCCTCAGGTTGGTACCGGAGGCAGAAATGCAATGGCAGGACCGGTTTATCATACTGAATTGTATCCTAAGGAAACTCGTTATCCTGATTATTATAACAATAAACTATTTATTTACGACTGGATCAGAGGCTGGATAAAGGCGGTTACCATGAAACCTAATGGTGATTACGATAATATGGAGGCCTTTATGCCGATGACAAACTTCTCCTCTCCGATCGATATGGAATTGGGACCTGATGGACGCATCTATATTCTGGAATACGGAAAAGGCTGGTTCTCAAAAAATCCTGATGCAGGTATATCCAGAATTGATTTCGTTGCCGGCAACCGCCCTCCAAAGATTAAAGAATTAATCATAAGCAAAACAAGCGGAGTACTTCCATTTAAATTGCAAGCCAAAGTTGAAGCCAGCGATCCCGATAAGGATAAAATGAATTATGTCTGGGAGCTTGGCAATGGGATCAAAAAATCAACTATACTGCCAAGTATCGAACATACCTTTACTAAAGCGGGAGAATATGCAATCAGCGTTCTGGCAATCGACAAAAATTTTGCAAGTACCAATAGCAGTCCGGTAACCATTTCTGCAGGAAATGCCCAGCCCAAGGTCAGTATTCAGTTAAAGGGAAATCAGATTTTTTATTTTGCCGGAAAACCGGTAGAGTACGATGTTACAGTCAGTGATGAGGGTTCTACGGTCAATAAAAACACCATTTATGTAGCGAATAATTATACTAAAGGTACAGACCTTGCAGGAGCTTCAATGGGGCATCAGGTATTTACAGAAGTACAGGCCGGGCAGGCTTTGATGCTTAAATCAGATTGCCAGTCCTGTCATCAGGTAAGTACCAAATCTATTGGTCCATCGTACACCCAGGTGTCTGCAAAATACCAAAGTGATCCTAACGCAGTTACTTATCTGGCTGCAAAGATCATTAAAGGGGGTGGTGGAACATGGGGAGAGGTAGCAATGCCAGCTCACTCAACTATGAACGATGATGATGCAAAGAAAATAGCTCAATGGGTTTTATCACTTGAGAATAAAGCTGTAAATAAGGCCACTTTGCCAATTCAGGGAAGTATTATCCCTGCACAGGAATCTGAAAATAATATTTTTAGCATCTACGCTTCTTATACAGATCAGGGACAAGCTGGACTGAAACCCCTGACAGGCTCTGCTACAGTTTATCTTAGAAGCAATATAATTAATGCAAGAGAAATCACTGATAGAACCAGAATTGGTTTGAAAGACTCAACCAATACCGGTTTTCTGATCTATCCACAAAACAATGGATGGTTCAAACTGAGCAATATGGATTTATCAGGCATCAGGAATTTAGAATTTGCTAATCTTTCAAAAGGCGGCGGGGGTATTTATAATGTTGAGGTCCGTGCGAATTCAGAGAGCGGGGCGCTTATCGGAAAAAGCAGTTTTACGGATGGAGAAATTCCGGACCAGCAAAGCAATACCCTTGTTCAGCTTAATATTCCCGCCGACAAAAAGATAAGTAACTTGTTTGTGCTTATTATATCCGACCCTAAAAATTTAAAACCCAGGCCACTCCTTAAAGCTGTTACTTTCAAGCCGGAATAAATTTATAAAAAACAGGATATGATATTGCACCGAACACTCATTCTGCCGTGTTTTTGTCTGCTTGCTTTGTTTGCTTGCAATTCAACAACAAATAAAGATTCCGGAATAAATTCTGACAGTTCCTCCATTTTTAATCTGAAATCAAAAACTGCATTTCAAAAAATCATTGATGGTAAGAAAACAGATTTATACTTTTTAAGGAACAAGAACAATGCAGAGGCTGCTCTTACAAATTATGGTGCAAGGATCGTGAGCCTTAGCGTACCTGACCGATCGGGTAAATTAACAGATGTGGTAGTGGGCTTTACAGGTGTTGAAGCCTATCAGCAATCTACTGAGCCTTATTTTGGAGCCACAATCGGGCGCTACGGCAATCGCATCGCAGGCGGAAGATTCAAACTCGATGGTCAGGAATATTCAATTTTCATCAATAATAATCCGAATGCACTGCACGGCGGAAAAAAAGGCTTTCAGGATGTAGTTTGGGATGTCCGGCAAGTAAACGATCAAACTTTAGAGTTTAGCTATCTGTCAAAAGATATGGAAGAGGGATTTCCAGGGAACCTGCAGGTGAAAGTTATTTATACCCTGTCTGATGATAATGAGCTTATGATTGATTATAAAGCATCAACCGACAGGAAAACAATTGTAAATCTGACCAACCATGCATTTTTCAATTTAAATGGTGAAGGTAGTGGCAGCATTCTCAACCATACCCTGCAGATCAATGCAGAGCAATATACACCGGTAGATTCAACTCTTATTCCATTGGGAAAAATAGAATCTGTAGCGGGCAGTCCCTTTGATTTCAGAAAAGCAGTAAAAATAGGCGACAGAATTGAAGATAATAATATTCAACTGAAGTACGGGAAAGGTTATGATCATAATTATGTATTAAATCTGGCTGAAATCGGCGTGATGAAATCTGCTGCAATTGCAAAAGGTGATCAATCAGGGATTGTTATGGAAGTATTTACTCAGGAACCCGGCCTTCAGTTTTACAGCGGGAATTTTATGCAGGGTAAAAACACCTTTAAAGGAGGCAGTAAGGATGATTTCAGAACAGCATTCTGCCTCGAAACACAGCATTTCCCCGACTCGCCCAATCAGCCGGCATTTCCAACAACTGTTCTGAATCCCGGAGAAGTCTACAAAACAAATACTGTTTATAAATTCTCATTGAACAAATAATCCTGAATTTAATTCAGGATTATTTCCGGCAGACAAGAACAAAATTTTATATTTAATGTCGATTTGACACGAATAATTTTTAGCCTTAAATGATGAAAAGAAAATTAAGAATGGGAATGATTGGCGGTGGTAAAGATGCCTTTATCGGAGCCATTCACCGCATTGCAGCCAATATGGATGGCCTTATTGAGCTTGTATGCGGAGCCCTCAGTTCCAGTCCGGAAAAGGCCCTCGAAAGCGGCAGAACCCTGTTTCTTCCGGAAGACCGGATTTATCCGAATTATGAAGAAATGATACTTCAGGAGAGTCGTCTCCCTGCCGGACAGCGGATGGATTTTGTTAGTATTGTAACCCCAAACCATGCCCACTTTGCACCGGCGATGATGGCTCTGGAACATGGCTTTCATGTGGTGATTGATAAACCAATCACCTTTACACTTGAGGAAGCTAAACTGCTGAAGAAAAAAACCGAAGAAACGGGACTTAGTTTATTGCTGACCCATACCTATGCTGGTTATCCTATGGTTAAACAGGCCAGGGAAATGGTTAAAGCTGGCGAACTGGGTAAGATCAGAAAGATTATTGTAGAATACCCTCAGGGATGGTTAAGCAGATTATCTGAAAAGGATGGCAACCCTCAGGCTGCATGGCGAACAGACCCCGCAAGATCAGGAAAAAGCGGATGTATGGGTGATATTGGAACCCATGCCGCACATCTCGCTGAATATATCAGTGGATTAAAGATTATAAAATTATGTGCAGACCTCAGCATTGTGGTTGATGGAAGAGCTTTGGACGATGATGGCAACGTGCTGCTCAAATTTGAGAATGGTTCAAATGGGGTCTTGATTGCCTCTCAAATTGCAGCGGGAGAAGAAAATGCACTCCGGATCAGAGTATATGGTGAAAAGGGTGGACTCGAATGGGCACAACAGGAACCTAATACTCTAATTCTGAAATGGCTGGATGCTCCGGTTCAAATTTTAAGGGCGGGTGGGCATCAGCTTTCAAGCTATGCTGCGTTTAACAGCCGTACACCGGGAGGTCATCCTGAAGGATATCTTGAAGCATTTGCTAATCTGTACCGGAATTTTGCTCTATGTGTTTCGGCAAAAAATGAAGGTATAAAAGCAGCTCCCGAAGCATACGACTACCCTTCAGTTGATGAAGGCATCAGAGGAATGGCTTTTATCAATAATGTGGTAAACAGCAGCTTAAGTAATGATAAATGGACAAATTTTGAAGTTTAAAAATAGATTATGACTACAATAAAGGGACCTGCAATATTTCTTGCACAGTTTTTAGGTGATACCGCACCATTCAACAGCCTGGAATCAATTTGTAAATGGGCAAAAAGTCTTGGATTCGAAGGCGTACAGATCCCAACCTGGGATCCGCGCTGTATCGATCTTCAAAAGGCTGCAGAAAGTAAAACCTATGCGGATGAAATCAAAGGGATTGTGAATTCATGCGGTATGGAGATCACGGAGTTGTCTACTCACCTGCAGGGACAGCTGGTCGCTGTGAATCCGGCATATGATCTGCTTTTCGATGGCTTCGCTCCTGCCAGTGTGCACAACAATCCGAAAGCCCGTACAGAATGGGCCGTTCAACAATTAAAATATGCTGCAATTGCTTCAAAGCACATGGGCATCACTGCACATGCTACATTCAGCGGATCATTATTATGGCATACCTGGCATCCATGGCCGCAGAGGCCAGCCGGACTGGTTGATGCAGGATTTAAAGAACTGGCAAGACGCTGGCTTCCAATCCTGGATCATTTTGACCAGCATGGTGTGGATGTTTGTTATGAAATCCATCCTGGTGAGGATCTTTTCGATGGAGTAACCTATGAAATGTTCCTTGAGAAAGTAAACAATCATTCCAGGGCCTGTCTGCTTTATGATCCCTCCCACTTTGTATTGCAATGCCTCGATTATGTCCAATATATTGACCATTATCATGAGCGCATCAAAGCATTCCATGTGAAGGACGCAGAATTCAATTCAACAGGCAAACAGGGCACCTTTGGTGGATACCAGAACTGGGCTGACAGAGCTGGCCGGTACCGCTCTCCCGGCGATGGTCAGGTTGATTTCAAAAGGATCTTCAGCAAACTGACACAATATGATTTTAAAGGCTGGGCTGTAATGGAATGGGAATGCTGTATCAAGCATCCTGAAGATGGGGCACGCGAAGGAGCAGCATTCATCAAAGATCATATCATCAGAGTAACTGAAAGGGCATTTGATGATTTTGCAGGTACCGGAAGCAATGAGGAGTTTAACCGAAAAATTCTCGGTATTTAATTATTAATCATTATTTTCAAGCAATAATTTATCAAAAAAATATGAAAAAAATACTAATCGTTTTAGGGGTTTGCAGCGTAATTTTGGCATGTAATAGTGCTGAAAAATCAGAAAGTACAGAGGACACAACAGCCGCAGTTGAACAAGTTGCCGTTGACACCAGTGCTGCTCCGGCAAGCGCAGGCTCTGCAAAAGGTGAGCAGTTGATCAGTGGTTCAGATTGTCTGACTTGTCATAAAGTTGATGCTAAGATTGTTGGCCCATCTTATGCTGATGTTGCCAATAAATACGAAGCTTCTGAAGCAAACATTGAGATGCTTGCCGGCAAAATCATTAATGGCGGATCCGGTTCATGGGGTGAAATCCCAATGGCACCACACGCAGCCCTAAGTACAGATGATGCAAAGGAAATGGTTAAATACATTCTTTCCTTAAAAACTAAATAATATGAAAAAAATCAGTCTGATTATTCTCAGCGCAGTTCTACTTTCCGGCTGTGGCTCAAACAAAAACAGCATGAATTCCAAAGGATGGCAGAAATTATTTGACGGTAAAACAACTACCGGATGGCATAGCTATGGTAAAACAAGCGCCGGAACTGATTGGAAAGTTGTTGATGGTGTGCTTTACCTCGACGCTAAAAACAGACAGCCCGGACAAGGGGGGGATTTAACCACCAATGATTCATTCGATAATTTCCATCTCAGGATGGAATGGAAAATATCCAAAAATGGAAACAGTGGGATCATCTTTTATGTAAATGAGGACTTGTCAAAATACAAATCATCCTATAATACAGGTCCCGAGATGCAGGTGCTGGACAATGACGGCCATGCAGACGGCAAAATTCATAAACATCGCGCCGGAGATCTCTATGATCTTATTGCCAGTAGTTCTGAACCCGTAAACCCGGTTGGACAGTGGAATAAAGTGGAAATCATTGCCAACAATGGCAAACTTGACTTTTTCATGAACGGCAAAAACATTGTTTCTACAACCATGTGGGATGATGACTGGAAAAAAATGGTAGCCGGAAGTAAGTTCAATACCATGCCAGGGTTCAGCATCTACAAATCCGGAAAAATCGCAATCCAGGATCATGGTGATGAGGTTTGGTACAGGAATATTGAGATTAAGAAACTGTAAATAATTGAGAGTGGAGAATTGAGAGTGGAGAGTGGAGAATTAAAAAGCCCGTTAGGATTAAACTTAGCTGGCTTTTTTCTATTAACTGATTCAGACCTTCTTTATACCGTCTAAAAAAGGGTGTTATTTGATCCCTTTAGCTGTCTTGACAATTTTGACCAATAGTCTTAATAATTCATCACAATCATTACTTAAGGAAGAAAAGATTTCTATTGACAAATATCCGGTATCATTCAATAGGCTGATCCAATAAGCGGTTTCATTGGCCTCCTTTAATGCAACGTTCATCTTATGTACAAAATCAGCCCGGGATTGGGCATGATGTGCTTCTCTGACTAGTGCTCCAATAGCCGTTCCACTTCTAAGGAGCTGTTTGGATATAACATATTCCTTTTTATCCTCAACAAGAAGTTTATAGATGGCCACTACTCTTATGGCAAAACAATAAGATTTGGTTGCAACTACACTCAAGGCTCAAAAACATATAAACTGTGTGAGTGTAGATATAAATATTAAATTTTTTGAATGAAAATTATTAAGTGGTGTCAACTAATTAGTAAATGGAGAATTGAATGCGGATTCTCAATTCTCCACTCTCAATTCTCCACTCTTAACTCTATTGCGATTTCCCACGTGCAAGAATAGGCAGAATCTTTTCAACCTTACCATTCCGGATACCGTACATGAAATCATATAAGTTAACTACAGGATCACAGTGTGGTACGATTACCTCGAATTTATCTCCTACTTTATAGGTTTTGTTGGGATTGATGATTTTTACTGATCCGTACTCATCCGAACCTGCATTATAATCAAAATCAGGCTCTCCGATAATTTTTCCGTGAGGTACATTTAGTGTTAAAGCTTTTGATCCTGAATCTGTTACATATTTCCCTGCTTTGGAATCGTTGATAATTGTGGCCATTACTGTTAGAGAAGGATCGAAATCATCCATTATTTTTTCGTTGTTTGCACCACCAATAATCATGTATTGATGATCCATAAACAAATAGCTTCCAACCTGTACATCAGTAAAGCCAGGAATTTCATACATCATATCATAAGTACCGGTACCACCACCACTGAAAATCTCCATATTTAATCCGGATTTCTTCATCAGTTCATAGCTCCCGACAACCGGTTCAAAAGTTTTAAATGCCTGTGCTTTACGGGCCTTAAAACCTTCAACATGCTGAACAGCTCCGTCATATGCCAGTACACCATGGAATTTCAAGTTTGGTGCTTTATCTACAAATTGGGCAAGTTCCAATGCCGGCTGCCCATTTGCAATCCCTGATCTGTTGATAACATCCAGATCCACAACAATATCTGCAATAATACCTGCAGCCTTAGCGGCATCCTGAAGATCCCTGGCATTCTGCATATTATCTACCGCCTGAATGAAGCCTTTATACTTCTTTCTTAATGCCATTGCATGATTGATCTTCGATACTGAGATGTTAACTCCGGTCATCAATACATTCTGAATTCCGTTAGCAAGCATCACTTCCGACTCTGCAAGCTTTGCAGCACACACTCCTACCGCACCTGCAGCAACCTGCATCTTTGCAATGGCCGGACATTTATGTGTTTTAACATGCGGACGAACACCTGTACCTGTACCCTGCAACCGGGTGTGTACATGTTTAATGTTCTTTTCCATTTTATCAAGATCGACACATAGAGCCGGAGTGTCGAGGTCCCATTTTGACTTGCCAATATCAGATGATTTGACATCAATTAAAGTCTCAGCACTTAAGTTAGGTGACCACAAGGAAGAGGCTCCTGCAAAAGCACTTGCCTGTAAAAATTTTCGGCGATTGAAAGAATTAGACATTGTTCACAATTTAAAATTAGTTTAAGATTCTGTTTTAAATGTAAAAAAAAATAATCAATAATAGGCACCTGCCTGGCTGAGAGCAGATTCGAAAAAATATCAATCCTAAAGAATTAAAATAGGGAAATTAAATTTCTATTTATTTAATTAATTATCTAATAAATTAAATAATATTAAATAGATAATAGGCAGATTAGTTTATAATTCATTATGTTTCCACTGTATTTTAAAGGAAAACAGGTCGAAACATCCAACTCCATAAATGCATGAATTAGTAATCCGCTTGTTGCAAAAATTTATGTACCAATGTTGATACTTTCATTTCAATCAATAATCCCCGACTTTATTTTCAAAACAGCCTTGTTGCGATAAAACAAATAGTTGAGGAATACTGATTCCAGGGTAGCGAGAATACTCCCTGCTTATGCAATTAAAGAACCTGGCTGAAGAATAATGAATTAAGCATCAACAGCTTTCTTAATCCTGCTGATGCTGATTTTCAGGATAAATTCCGATTCTCTGAAGCAATAAAGAAGCATTAAAGGTTTTGCATTCCCCTTCCTTCAGCTTATAGTCAAACCTCATTTCATCGGCTTCCATTTGGATATCAAAGTAATAGTTGCGGATATAATCAGGATATTTCTGCTCTAGTCCGGCTATTTGCAGATCATGGGTAGCAACAATACCTACCGCATTTTGGGCGATCAGCTTTTCGATAACAGCCTTTGATCCGAGATATTTATCAACAGAATTGGTACCTCTCAACATTTCATCAATCAGGAAATAGACCTTCCCTGAATTATCCAGCATCTTAATCAGAGCCTGTAAACGATCGAGTTCTGCTTTAAAAGTTGAAGTACTTTCATTCAGAGAATCGCGGATACGCATATAGGTAAAAATCAGCATCCAACTAACTTCCATAGATAATGCGCATGATGGTGCACCACTCAGAGCCAGAACCGTATTAATCCCAAGAGTACGTAAAAAAGTACTTTTCCCTGCCATATTAGAGCCGGTGATAATATCTATTTTCAACTGATTATCCAGCAGATAGTCGTTATCAACCCTTTGTTGTGATGGGATTAATGGATGTCCGATGGATTTGGCCTTTAAAGTATAATTTTCCTGCTCATTGATTTCCGCAAAACACCATTCCGGATAATTTGTATTCAAAGAGCTCAGACTGATTAAAGCTTCGAAAGAAGCCAGAACATCAAAAGCCTGTTTCAGTCCTTCATGATTCTCTTTTTTCCAATGTTCTATTGCAAATAACTGCCTGATGTTCCATAACATCACAACATTCAGAATGCCCCCTACCGCTGTAAGCCCGAAAGTGAGATGACTGATCAGCAAAGAGAAACGTTTGATCTGCTCCGAAAGTTTCTTCTCCTCATTTCCTATCAAATCTTCTGCAAGCTGCCTGCACATTGTCGACTCCCATTTTTCCTCCATCACTGCTGATATGGCTTCAGAAAAATGATTCAGAATCCTGCTCATCTTACCAATCATACTATCGGTTTTGAGGATCCTTGAATAATAATTTTGCGTCAGGATTAAATTGAAGCTAATCAGGCCTGTGAGCAGAATGAGAAGAGCAGGAATGAACCAGCACCCGACTGCTATGATTAGAAATAATATTGGAATCCAGCGAACATATACTTTTAACCAGAAGGCGGGCTTTACAAGTTTTGTGTTCAGAAATTTAAAAAGTTCAGCCGATTGGTCATCAGCGGCCTTATTAGCAAAGAGTAAAACCGCCTGAAAATGATGTTTCCAGATTAAATTTGTACCCAATTCAATCACAGCCAATTGTCTTTCTCTGATGACAGCGATGCTACCAGGTTCCTTTAGCCAACCGGCCAATTTCTCAATCCCCCCATTTGTAGCAGAGCGGTTAATCATCCCGAAAAGAGAACCATTACCGAAAATATCCAGATCGGAGGAATACGGATGAAGGTCATCGCTAAATACTGAACCTTCGGAGTAGATATTTTGCTTTCGGTCAAGGCTGTTTAATTCGTTGGAATGAACCATGCTCAGATTCCTGAAATAATCAACTTGCTTTTGAAATCGCAGCTGCCGGGCCACAAGCCATGCGAAGCCAAGAATAAGTAAGAAAACTAAAAGAAAAGAAAGCCAGATCAGATTATAACTGATCGCCTGATAGAACAGAAAGATCCCCGCAATAAGCACAAAAAGGCGCAAAAAGGAATAAATATTGATTTGACGTTCAAATCTTTTTATCTCTGCATCACATTCATGTTGCTTTTCATTATAATACTCTCTGACAGGTTTCAGCAAAATTTATTGATAATAATTGGGGTTAATTATTTGGATTTCAGGGAATCAGGCAGTCTCAATTGGCAATGATCAGATAATAATTCTTTTTACCTTTTTGGGCAACCAGAAATTTACCCCTGATCAGATTTTTCTCAGTAAAAACCTGTGCAGGGTCTGCTACCTTTTCTTTATTGATCGATACTCCTCCACCACTGATCATTTTACGTGCTTCTCCTTTGGATGGAAAAACCTGAGTATTTTCAGCCAGAAGATCTGTCAGATTGATACCCGAAGAAAATTCTGAGGCAGACACCCCGAACTGTGGCAGGCCATCAAAAACATCGAGTACCTCTTCGTCACTCAAAGAATTAATAAATTCCAGAGAGCCGTTTCCAAATAAAAATTCGGAAGTTTTCAGGGCAGTTTCAAGTGCTTCTGCAGAATGACTCCTTATTGTAATTTCTTCAGCAAGTGCTTTTTGAAGGGTTCTGAGATGAGGGGTAAGGTCATGCTCACGCTCTAATTCTTCAATCTGATCCCTGGTCTTCAGCGTAAAGATTCTGATCCAGCTTTTAGCATCTGCATCTGTTGTATTCAACCAAAACTGATAAAATTTATAGGGGGAAGTCTTTGCAGGATCCAACCATACTGCACCGCTTTCTGTTTTACCGAACTTCGTTCCGTCTGCTTTTTTGATTAACTGTGTGGTGATTGCAAAGGCATTACCTGCAGCCTTTCTCCGGATTAATTCAGTTCCGGTTACGATATTTCCCCATTGATCAGATCCGCCCATTTGTATCTGGCAGTTCTTTTCTTTCCAGAGGTAGTAAAAATCATAGCCCTGAACAAGCTGATAGCTAAACTCAGTGAAAGACATCCCGGTTTCACCCTCAAGCCGCTTTTTGACTGAATCCTTAGCCATCATATAATTGACTGTCAGATGTTTACCTACATCACGAATAAAATCAAGAAAGGTAAAATTCTTAAACCAATCATAGTTGTTTACCATCTCAGCACTGTTGGCGCCGGTATTGAAATCAAGAAACTTCCTCAGTTGGTTCTCAAGACATTTTACGTTATGATTTAAAACGTCTTCAGAAAGAAGATTACGCTCAGCCGATTTACCTGAAGGATCACCCACCATTCCGGTTGCTCCGCCAACAAGTGCAAAAGGCTTATGCCCGGCTCTTTGAAAAAGTATCAGTGTCATGATTTGGGTTAGATGCCCCACATGCAATGAATCTGCTGTAGGATCAAACCCGATATAACCTGATGTCATTTGCTTGTTAAGTTCTTCTTCAGTACCGGGCATGATATCATGCAGCATTCCCCGCCAGCGTAATTCTTCTACAAAGTTCATTTTATCTTAAGGATCGTTTGGAATGCAAATATAGCAGAATTGATAAACCTCTGCATGTCAAAATTTTCGTAGATTTATGTTCTACAGCTATTATTCAGCTTGAATTAATCAATACAAATTCAATTCGATAAAAACAGTAAAATGAACTTCCTTTCTCATTTTTACTTTGACAGGCACAGCGAAGACCCGCATCTGGTTTTGGGTGCAGTTTTGCCTGATCTGGTAAAAAATGCCAGAAAGGACTGGAATCTGCATCCGGAAAGAAATGCAGAGCAGTTCAGTAGCAGATTCGAAAGCTCCATTTTAGAAGGCTGGAGACGACACATGATCGTAGACCGTAATTTTCATAACTCAGAATTCTTTGCTCAACACACCGCAGGTATCAAAAGAGCGATCATCCCGGCACTAAAAAATTCGGTAGTTCGCCCATCATTTTTAGCCCATATCTCGCTGGAGTTGATGCTTGATAGTACATTGCTGACCGAGAACCACATTCAAACCGTGGATTTCTATTCTCATCTAAAACAATCCGACAGGGAAGCGATCAACAGATTTCTTAAACTGAATGATGTCCAGGATACAAGCTATTTTTTCATTTTTTTCGATAAGTTCATCCAATCCAACTATCTCGAAAGCTATCGTGAGAGCCATAATATCATGTATGCCTTAAACAGAATCTGTATGCGGGTATGGAAAGACCCACTCAATGATAGCGAAATACTTGCCCTTAGAGATATTCTGAACGACTACCACCAAAATTTGCTGGGAAATTATATGGATATTTTTGAGGAAATAAACGGGAAATTAATTGACAGTTGGGATTCGTAAGTAGTATAATATTTCCGCCTTGTCTTGATACTTGGTTCTTGATACTTGATACTAACAAAAAAAGCCCCTTTCGGAGCTTTCTTTCTTGGTTAGCGGTATTAATATTATTGCTGTGTTACTGTATAAACTACCGGTACCACATTTAAACCTGTTGCTTTACCTGCGTATGCGCCACCTGCACCAATCAGGTAAGAAATATTGAATTTGTTTGTAGAATTTGTTTCTGTATCGAAGTTCACATCCAATGATGCCGGCTGAGTTACACTGAATGATAAGACATCGGAAATGGTAATGTTCAAATTTGCAGTCTGTGCAAATGATTTGGTACTTAATAAGGATACTGCTGCAATTGCGAATGTTATAATTACTTTTTTCATCTGTTTGTTTATGTCTGTTTTAATTTGTTGATGTTGATAAGCTATAGACAAATTA
>NZ_JAUXXZ010000082.1 GCF_030684675.1 Daejeonella sp.
TCCTATATTTTATCGGACAAACCAAATGGTACAACAGCAAATTCTTATTATGACGTTTATGAATATGTTCACTCATAAAACAAATATAAGATTAGGCCAGAACCCCGAAGCAGAGCTTCGAGGAATTCTTTTGATTAAAATTCCTTTATCCAAAGGTGCATGTTAATGTTTGTATGCGTATTAATTTCCTGTTAAGATTCAATCGTATTGCTCTATTTAACTCTTGCAGATTTTAACTCCACCGTATCACTTTCCAGGAACTGAAGTTTATACCCACCGGTATCAATAACAGCCTTCGGAAATAGTTTGCTAAGCAGACTGAACTCAGCTTCCGAAATCGCCGTCTGATACAAAAAAATCTGTCTCAGATCCTTCAATGATTTCAACTGTATAAGTCCCTTTGCTGTTATTTTGGTTCCAACCAGATTAAGGTATGTTAATTTTGACAAGCTATTCAGCGATGCAATACCCGCATCACTCACGGCAGTCTTTTCGAGGGAAAGACGGGTAAGAGAAGATAATTTCACAATTGATTTCAGATTATTATCATCCAGATTGGTATCCCCGATTTTTAACCAGATCACTTGTTTGCTTAATTGTTCCAGTAGTTGCAGATCCTTTGCAGTGATTGAATCCAGCGCTACAAAATTTACAGACAGGTAATTACTATTTAGTGCGACCGGTATAACTGCAACTCCGCGAGCGAGCAGTTCCTGAACGATCTTCACATCTGCTTGTCCGACAGTCTTTTCCGGAATATCGGAGATCAATGCTGCTTCGGTTTTTTCTTCAGATTGAAGGGATAAAAGAACAGGTTTTATCTTTTCAGTTTGGGCAAGGTCGGCCACTTTTTTATTAAAATCAGCTCCGCTGCTTACCCACCAATGGATCAGATCCAGTTCGGTTTTAGTAAGCTGTGGCTGTTCAAGAGGTGGCATATGATCATCACTCTCTTTTGACAATAAGATTCGTTTGATCAATTCACTTTCATCGGTATTTCCGGCAATAATCGCTTTCCCACCCTTGCCTCCCTTTAAAATAAAATCAGGCATATCCAGTCGCAGTTTTCCCTTCTGCTTATTGGAACCATGACATTTATAACATTTCGAAGTCAGAATTGGCTTGATCACATCCTGATAAGCCATGGCTTGCTGAACGTTCGGGATAGGCTTTCTTTTCTCTTCAGCCTGCCCTGAACCTTCCGCCGAGAATGCCCTTGTCAGGTAATCCGATCCATGAGTTATGGAACCGCCAAAATGCCCGGTAAGGACAATCATGAACACCATAAGGGCGGTAATCCAGGTGATTTGTTTTCCCTTCCAGTTTAAATACCATGCAACAATTGAAATTATAGCGAGCGCGATACCAGACCATTGATGATTAAATATCAGGCCTTCGTCATAATCACCAGTACCTGATAGCAGATAACCACTGATACAGGATGTAATCGCACTGAGCATACCAATGAACAAAGAAATACCTACTGCTGAAGCCAGCGACTGATATTTTTCTTTTTGGGATAAAAATTGAAACAAGGCGCCGAGCAGCAATACCCCTATCGGGAGATGTACAAGCAAGGGATGAAAACTCCCCACAAAATCAACCAGGCTAAACAAAAAAATAGAAAGTGTGCTCATTCAGGGAGTATGAAATCAGGAATATCGTTTTCTAAGCAAATGCATCATGTGCACATTAATAGCCCATTGATCAGCCAATGGCTGTCTGGTATATGGATATGTAGGCATATAATCGGGCGGACCAAATTCCGTAAGAACAGTTACCCGCTCTCCATTTCTCCTTTTCCTATCCACAATTTTATCCCACCATTCGAAATGCTGTTTCATAGTTTGTTCCCATTCAGGGGCACGGGGGTCATTCACCTGCGGGCCTTCGGGATGGCCGATTCTGGCGTGAATATGATCAGTGCGGGCTAATGCCAGATCAATGGTCTCCTTCTGATCAGACAGTAAACTCTCATGTACATTGCACCAGTGCGAAATATCCAGAGTCAGTCTCAGATCGGGATATTTTTCAAGAAAGTTTCTGGTGATATGTGCGGCAAACAACATTCTGCCGCGATGTGTTTCATGGCAAATTAACAGGCCTGTTTCTTTTGCCAATGCCTGCGTATGTTCAATGAATTTTTTATTATCATCGAAGCTGAAATAATCCTTTCCGGAGTGATTATTAATATACAGTGGTCGCTGGATATTTTGCTTTGCGGCTGCATCTACCATTCTTTTGTAGAATTCAAGATGTTCCTGAGGGTTGGACTGAGATCCCCCGCAGAGGAAACCAATTTCCAGATCATAAGTCTTCAGAGCAGCAAATATTTCATCCTGTGCCTTTTTATTATCCGTAGGCCACCATAATTCTATTCCATCATATCCTTCCTTCTTAACCTTTGCGCAGAATGAATCCATCGTTCCCTGATAGCCCCAGCTGGTGGCCATGATTTTCAGATCGTAGTTCTTATTCACAGAAGTTGAAGTCATTTCGGGTAATGCGAAAGATTCTAATGAGGATAATAGTAGGGCAGCCGAACCTGCTGCAGATGTTTTAATGAACTTTCTTCTGTCTTGTCTCATATAATTGCTGCAAAATTCGTTTATGCTAAAATATCAGTGATCACTTTCCCTCCAACATCCGTTAAACGGAAAGGTCTTCCCTGCGATTCATAAGTGAATTTTTCATGATCAAAGCCCAATTGATTAAGAATAGTAGCCTGAATATCAAATGCTTCTGTCTTTCCATTCACAATATTGTATCCAATCTCATCTGTTTCACCATAAGTAGTACCACCTTTAATACCGCCTCCGGCCATCCACATATTGAACGCAGCGGCATGATGATCCCTGCCTTTAAATGGCATATCCTTACCTTCACGGTTCTCCTGCATCGGGGTCCTGCCAAATTCAGCACCCCAAACGATCAGGGTCTCATCGAGCAAACCTCTTTGCTTCAGATCAAGAATCAATGCTGTGATCGGTTTATCTACGTTCCGGCATTTATTGACCAGACCAATATCAACTGAACCACTGGCAGAAGTACCATGAGTATCCCATCCCCAGTCAAATAACTGCACGAAACGAACACCCTTTTCAACAAGTTTTCTTGCAAGCAGTACATTGTTTGCAAAGCTGGTCTTACCAGGTTCTGTACCGTACATTTCATGGATATATGCCGGTTCATCATTAATGTTCATGACCTCCGGTACAGAGATTTGCATTTTATAAGCCATTTCATACTGTGCAATGCGCGACAGAATTTCCGGATCTTTATATTCTTCGAACTGTTCCTGATTTATTTTATTGATTGCATCAATTGATGCCTTGCGCAAATCCCTGTCCATCCCTGCAGGATCTTTTATGAACAGAACCGGATCTCCTTCCCCCCTGCATTGAACGCCCTGGTAGACACTCGGCAAAAAGCCACTTCCCCATACACTTTTACCCGCATCGGGATTATTACCTCCTGAAGTTAATACCACGAAACCCGGTAAATTTTTATTCTCTGATCCCATTCCATAGGTTACCCATGCACCTATGCTTGGTCTTCCCAGACGTGATGAACCAGTTTGCATCAATAATTGGGCTGGTGCATGGTTAAACTGATCGGTTGTTACCGCATTCAGCATCGCAATCTCATCGGCAACAGTGGCCAGATGGGGTAAATTGTCTGAAAGCCATAAGCCACTTTTTCCACGCTGTTTAAAATTGGCCTGCGGACCAAGCATTTTAGGTACCCCCCTGATGAAGGCAAACTTTTTGCCTTCCAATAAAGACTGCGGACATTCCTGTCCATCGAGTTTTGCGAGTTCCGGCTTATAGCTGAACATCTCCAGTTGTGAAGGTGCTCCTGCCATGTGTAAATAAATGACTGATTTGGCTTTTCCGGGAAACATTGGAGGCCTTGGTGCTAGCGGATTGGAAGCATCGAACATTGCATTCGGAGCAGAAGAGCCACTAAAACCACAGCTACCAAGCAATGAACCTAATGCCAGAGCTCCAAAGCCCATAGCCCCTTCCTTTAAAAAATGACGACGGGTATGTAACTGCAAGGCTGCATGTTCTGCTTCCCTTGCTAACCTTTGTGCCTGAGCATCTCTCTTCATAATCGATAATATTTCAATACTTTGACCCTTTCTAATTCTTATTGAGCCATTCATCCATATTCAACATCGCGCCGGCAACAATGACCAGTGATGCCGTTTCAGGATCTGCAGGCTTATCTTTTGCTCCCATTAATTGATTCATGGCTGTTTTATCCTTTTTATATTTCCTGAGGGCTTCTGCATACAAGTCGGATAGTGCCTTTAACTTTTTCGCTGAAATAGGCTTAAACATCATGGCTTCATAGCCTTTACTGATCTGATTATTGCTTTCCTTGCCTCCCAGTTCTTTCATGCGAAGAGCAAGACTTCTGGAAATGACCAGAGTGGTTGAGTCATTCAGAGAGGTTAATGCCTGCAATGGAGTATTTGTCCTAATCCTCCGGGGCAGACATGATTCCCTTGCACTACCATCAAAGGTCATCATTGAGGGATATGGTGCTGTTCGCTTCAGGTAAGTGTAAACTGCTCTTCTGTACTGATCTTCACCTGCACTCATCATCCATTTTTCACCATTATATGGGGAGCGCCAGATTCCTTCAGGCTGAAATGGCATAACACTTGGCCCATACATCTTTTTGCTTAATACATTACTTACTTCCAATGCCTGATCCCTGAGTTGCTCCGCGGAGAGTCTGATTCTGGATGCACGGGAATAAAATTTATTGTTGGGATCAGTTTTTAACTTTTCCTCAGTAACTGCAGAGCTTTGCCGATATGCCGCAGACATTACGATCTCTTTTAAAAGACGCTTCATGCTCCAGTTATACTCATTCATAAACTGCCAGGATAAATGATCAAGCAATTCCTTATGAGTAGGTGCAATTCCTTGTGAACCAAGATCTTCCAGAGTTTCAGCAATTCCAAATCCAAACAACTGCTCCCATAAACGGTTCACCATGGTTCTGGCTACAAGCGGATTTTTTTTATCAGTTAACCATATTGCCATCCCCAATCTGTTTTTAGGCACATTTGCCGGCATTGGGTTCATAATACCGGGCACACCCGGCTCCACCTTATTTCCCTTAACCATCCAGTTACCACGTTCAAAAATATGTGTAGTTCTGAGCTGCTCCAGGTTATTTTCGATCATAATCGGTGTTTCATCTACTTTAGCCTGCATCAATTGATTGAAATTACTCAATGCAAGTTCATAGCCTGCTTTTCCTTTACCGGGAAATGGAATATCAAACTGGAACCATTCAAACAGGACGCCTGTATCATCAGGGTTTTTTATCGCCGGACTATAATATTTAAAAAACAGGTTATGTTTTCCTTTTTCAGCAGGTATCGCTACAGTCACAATTTTCCATTCTCCCTTTGTATTTGCAAGCGGAACAGTTTTTAATAGTTTTCCATTCAATGTATCGAGGTAAATTGACCATTTACCTCCATCAAAATTGGTTTTATATCGGAACATAAGCTGGGTCTTATCCTGTAGCACAACATCCTTCAATCGGCATGTTCCGTTATTTCGCAATCCGGCAAACCAGCTACTGATCAAGGCAGCATTCACAAACTGATCACATTGCAATGAGTTAATTGTAGGCTGCCAGGTTTTAAGAAAGTTAAAGTATTTTTTTGCCTGGGCTTCTGAGGTATTGCTATTTAACCAGCCAGTCAATTGCACTAGTTTTAAACTGTCCTGAGTATTGTATTGCCGCAATAATGGATAATCAGCATTAGTATCTTCATCGCGGGTATTGTTGAAAAATGCCATAAACTTATAATACTCATCAGCTTTAAATGGATCATAAGGATGGCTATGACATTGAACACAATTAAAAGTTGTGCCCATAGTAGCACTCCATGTTGTATTCACCCTGTCCATCACGGCAGAGGTTCTGAATTCTTCATTATCAGTTCCTCCTTCATCATTGGTCATTGTATTTCGATGAAACGCTGTTGCAATATATTTCGCATCATCAGGGTTTGGCATCAGATCTCCGGCAAGCTGTTCAATCAGGAAATCATTGTATGGTTTATCTGAATTATAAGCTTTAATCAACCAGTCACGATATTTCCAGATGATACGTCCGCGGTCGGCCTCATAGCCTCTGGTATCTGCATAACGGGCAATATCAAGCCAATTGGATGTCCAGCGCTCACCGTACCGGGGCGAGGCCAAAAGGTCATCAACAAGGTTCTCATATGCTTTGTCAGAATTATCCTGAAGATACTTTTTTGAAATACCGGATGAAGCCGGAAGTCCGATAAGATCAAGGCTAAGTCTTCTTAACAGAGTTGCCTTATCAGCCTCTGTTGAGGGCTCTAATTTTTGTTCCTCCAGCTTTTCGTAGATAAAGCGGTCAATATCATTTCTGATCCACTTATTATTAAGATCGGGTATATCTTGTTTCTTAACAGACACATAAGCCCAGTGCTCTCCCCACTTTGCTCCTTCTTTAATCCACTGTCTGAAAACTTCGATCTCATCTTTGGAAAGTGCTTCGTGCTTGTAGGGCATCCTTTCATCCGGGTCCTTTTCAGTAATTCTTATGATCAGTTCGCTGCCTTCGGGATCACCTGGTATAATCGCTGGTTTTCCGGATTCGGTAAGTCCTAAAGCTTCTTCCTGAAAAAGAAGACTAAATCCGGATTCCTGCTTCACTCCGCCATGGCAAGAGATACACTTTTTATTGATTATCGGCTTAACCTGCGTGTTATAATCAACCTTCTGATTTGACAAAGCCAATTTATACAAGGCGCTTATCACCAGCAGCAGCGCAAGCAATACAATAATTTTTTTGGAGTAAAGTATCTTCATCTGTCTATCCTTATTTTAAAGATATAAATTTCACTCAAAAAAAAGACCGGTACGAAACATTTAAGAAAACTTCAGGAAAATAAATTTTCAGGTATCTTTATGACTAATGATCCACTGAACCAGCATGATTAGATCATCTCCATCTTTACAAAAAAGCATTTACATATTATTCTTTTCATTTCTGGTGATTAGCGGACTTTATTTTGCGCAGAATTTCCTGATCCCTTTAGCGATCAGTGCACTTTTGGCCATGCTGTTTGTTCCTCTTTCCCGCTGGCTTGAAAACAAAGGAATAAGCCGGATGTTTGCTGGAGTAATCTGTGTATTGATCTTTCTGCTGGGTACGGGTGCTATTATTGGTTTACTTTCATGGCAGGCAAGCGGAATATCAGAGGATATTACGGAGATTACCCGGCGTATCAGTATGATTGCAGACGATCTCAGGGAATTTATAGCCAGAAATATTGGCATATCTGCTGAAAAACAAAAACAATGGATGTTAAACCAAACAAACGGATCCTCCGGAACCTTAGGTATTGCTGGGCTAATGCTAGGTTCGCTGATGAGCATTATCATCCACTTTATTCTTGTTCTTGTTTACCTCTTTCTGTTCATCTATTACCGGTCTCACCTTAAAAAATTCATCCTGATGCTGGTTCCTCTTAGTGAAACAGACGAAACTGAAAAGATCATTTCAGATGCTGGAAAAGTGGCGCAGAAATATCTTTCGGGGCTTAGCAGCATGATCGTTATTTTATGGATTATGTATGCTGCAGGATTTTCAATTGTTGGAGTAAAAAATGCACTCTTCTTTGCTATTTTATGCGGTCTTCTGGAGATCCTGCCATTCATAGGAAACTTCACAGGTACTGTAATAACTGCACTTGCAGTAATTTCACAGGGTGGAAGTAACGGAATGATCATAGGTGTGATTGTCACTTACTTAATAATCCAGTTTATTCAGACTTATTTTCTTGAACCACTGGTGGTAGGCTCGGAAGTAAATATTAATCCATTATTTACGATCCTGATTATCGTTTTCATGGAGATTGTTTGGGGTGTTGCGGGTATGATTCTAGCTATACCCATGCTTGGGATCGTCAAAATCATTTGTGATCATGTGACACCGCTTAAACCCTATGGTTTTCTAATTGGCCGCGCAAGATCAGACAAGCATCCAAGGATAATCATAAAGTTGCAAAACTGGTTAGGCCTGAATGATAAGGCAGCAACAAACTCATAGAACCGGAAATACAATTTGGTGCAAAAAACTGCATATACTTAATTAATACCGATGAATATCGGGAGAAAACTGTAACAAAAATTTCGAAAATTTCTCTAATTATGAATAATCAAACAATATGCTGAGCATCAGAAATATAGTAAAACAATATGCTAATCACAGGGCTTTGGACAATGTCTCGATTGAAATCGAACAGGGCTCAGTTTTCGGGCTGCTGGGTCCGAACGGTGCCGGAAAAACCTCACTGATCCGGATCATCAATCAGATTACTGCACCGGATCAGGGCGAAATATTATTGAATGGCGAAAAGCTCAATCCATCCCATATTTCTAAAATAGGATACCTGCCTGAAGAACGGGGTTTGTATAAAAAAATGGAGATTGGTGAACAAATGCTGTACCTGGCACAATTAAAGGGCTTATCAAAGACTGATGCCACAGCAAGGATCAGATACTGGTTTGAGAAAATGGGTATTCAGAGCTGGTGGAATAAAAAAGTGGAGGATCTGAGCAAGGGCATGCAGCAGAAGGTACAGTTTATTGCTACCGTTGTTCATGATCCTGAACTGATCATTCTGGATGAACCATTTTCCGGATTTGATCCGGTTAATGCCCAGTTAATAACCAATGAGATCCTGGAATTAAACCAAAAAGGTGCTACCATTATCTTTTCAACACACCGGATGGAATCTGTGGAGCAATTATGTGACAGCATTGCCCTGATCCATAAATCGAAGAAAATTCTTGATGGAAAGGTGAAGGACATAAAGAATCTCTATAGAAATAATACCTACAGAATAGCTTATTCAGGAATTCTGAATCCGGTTGAGACTCCCTTGTTTAACATCAATGAGGAAAAGAAAGATGAGGAAGTCACACATCTGACCATTCAAATCAATCCGGGTTATTCTTCAAATGATGTATTGAAGTTCTTAATACCACAGGTTCAGGTCACCGAACTGACCGAAATTGTGCCCAGCATGAACGACATTTTCATTCAAAACGTAAAAAACTAATCCGAAAAATGAATAAGATCCTACTAATCATAAAAAGAGAATATTTCAGCAGGGTAAAAAAGAAGTCATTTCTGATCATGACCTTTCTGGTACCCATGTTAATCATTGGGATGTATGCGCTGATTTTTGCACTATCCATGAAAGGTGGCGACAATATCCCCGCAGTCGAAGTCATTGATGATAGCGGAATATTTAACAAAGGTCTCGAAAATAAAAAATCGGCAACATTTAGCAAATCTGAACTCACACTGGCAGAGGCTAAACAGAAAGTTATTAAAAACGAAGATGCCTTTGTGCTCTACATTCCGGCGGATATTGCCAGCGGAGGAACGATTGAAATGTTCTCGCAGAAAAAGGCAGGGCTTTCTGTGATTAGCACGATAGAAAATCAATTGAACGATCAGATGAGGACCAAACTTCTAGCAGATGCCGGAATTGATGCCCTTACACTTGATAAGATAAAACCAAAATTATCTGTCGTTTCGAAAGAATTAACTCTCGAGGGAGAAAAAGACAGCAGCTCAGGCGCAGCAATGGCCGTGGGGTTTGCTGCCGCTATTCTAATCTACATGTCACTTTTCATTTATGGTATTCAGGTAATGCGGGGCATTATTGAAGAAAAAACCAGCAGAATCGTTGAGGTTGTTATTTCATCCGTAAAACCATTTCAGCTGATGATGGGAAAGATAATCGGAATCGGACTGGTAGGTTTGACACAGTTCCTGCTTTGGATCACCCTTTCAATTGGCCTGATGACCATTGCAAGTCAGATCATATTTAAAGGCAAAATGGATCAGATAAAATCTGAAATGCCTATGAGCAAACAGGCTGCTGCTGTAAATAGTGATGGCCCCGGAATGGACATCATTAAGGCTGTTCAAACCGTTAACTGGCCCTATATTCTTCCAGTCTTCATTATTTTCTTTCTTGGTGGATACATGTTGTACAGCGCCCTTTTTGCGGCGGTAGGATCTGCTGTCGACAGTGATACTGAAACCCAGCAATTTATGTTGCCCATTACCCTGCCACTGCTGTTTACCTATATCATGTCATTCAGCTTTATTGTTAATAATCCCGACAGTAGCCTTTCTTTCTGGTTGAGTATTATTCCATTCACCTCACCAATCGCTATGATGGTTAGATTACCCTTCGGAGTACCAAACTGGGAGCTGGCATTGTCTATAGTCCTGCTTATCGGCGGATTCATATTTACAACCTGGGTAGCATCACGAATCTACCGTGTAGGTATTCTGATGTATGGCAAAAAGGTAAGTTTTGCGGAGTTGGGGAAATGGTTTATGTATAAAGAATAAGTTAAAAGCGGAAAGTTAAAAGCGGAAAGTTAAAAGGTGAAAGCAGAAAGTTAAAAGCTAAAAGAAGAAAGCTAAAAATTGTAAGAGGGGATATGTTTATTTTTATTTCCCATTCCCTATTTCCTATTCCCCATTCCCTAAATAATGAGTTCCATTGCTATCCTCGATCTGGGCACCAATACTTTTCAATTATTGATTGCAAACATCATTGATAATAAGCCTGTGCTTGTTTTTGAGGAAAGCATTGCTATAAAATTAGGTGAAGGTGGAATCGAAAAAGGCTATATCAGTGAGGCAGCTTTTGATCGTGGACTTTCAGCTCTCAAACAATTCAAAAAATCAATAGATCAGTATCAGGTTAAGCTGGTCAGGGCTGCAGCAACATCAGCACTCCGATCTGCCAGTAACGGGGCAGAGTTTTTGGACAGAATCAAATCAGAAACCGGAATTGTACCAGAAATTATCACGGGAGAGCGTGAAGCAGATCTAATTTATCTTGGTGTTAAGGCAGCTATTAATTTGGGCAATGAAAAATGCCTTATCATTGACATTGGCGGTGGAAGCGTTGAATTTATCATCTGCAATCAGGAAGAAGTTTTCTGGAAAAGGAGTTATGACATCGGGGCGGCCCGGCTCATGGAACAGTTTCATCATTCAGACCCCATTTCTGAAGCGGATATAAATGAGCTGAATTTATATCTGGGGAATACGCTTTCTGAGCTCAAAACCCAGACCAAAATCCACAAACCCGATCTACTCATTGGTTCAGCAGGTGCATTTGAAACTTTTGCAACACTCATTGATACCCAATTTAAGGTCAGTTTTACAAATCCTGAAATAAAGATTGAGTTGAGGGATTTTGCAAAAGTATCAGAGCTCATTTCAAAAAGCTCACATGCAGAGCGCAGCAAAAATCCTGCTATTATTCCTGTCAGAGTTGATATGATCGTAATGTCCACACTGATCACAAAGTATGTCCTGAATCAGTTTGCTTTTAAAGCACTTAAATTGTCAACTTATTCCCTGAAAGAAGGCCTGTTATTTGAATTCATAAAAAATAGGAATTCTAATTATTCAGACAACTTACACAACTCAGCGTAAAGACGATGAGTGGGAAGGCCTACTACATTGCTATAGGAACCATTTATCCTATCAACTGCTACCAAGCCTATCCATTCCTGAATGCCATAAGCTCCCGCTTTATCCATCGGCTGACAGGTATTAATATAATATCGTATCTGCTCAGCACTGATCTCCTTAAAGAACACTTCAGTAAGCTCATAGAAACTGCTAAGTTTATGATCCTTGAGCAAGCTCACTCCTGTAATCACATCATGTCTTTTACCCGATAATTCAGAAAGCATCTCAAATGCATGATCTTCATTTTCGGGTTTACCCAATATTTTACCATCAAGGGAGACAATTGTGTCTGCGGTAATCACTATTTCATTTTCAATCAGCAGATCGAAGGCTTTTGCTTTTTTTTCGGATATATGAACAGCAATTTCAGATGGTGATAATCCGGGAGGGTAACTTTCATCCACCTCCCTCAGGACAACCTGAAAATCAAATCCCATGAGTTTTAGCAGTTCTTGTCTGCGCGGTGATTTGGAAGCCAGAATAATTGGTGGAAATTGTTTGATCATCTGTTTGGACTTTGCCAAAAATAAGAAAAGCGACTTGTATTAAGTTTTTATCGTTTGGAAATGTGCTGCTGTGCTCTTTTTAAATGCATTCCCGCTTTTCGCTCATACTCCACAGGCCTTAAGCACAGGCCGGTATTCGCTACAATCGGGTTTAAAAACATCAGACAGTACAATTAAAACCTGATCTATCCCCTATTCAATCAAAATGGGTATATTAACGTGAACTCGACATAATATTTAAAAAACCACATAGAAACATAGCATTTTATAGCTTCTAACCTAAATTATAGACACAGATAGCCTTGAAGCTTTGCTTCAATCTATATGATATACAATCTATGTTTCCTTTAAAGCATTATAAATTCAATCTATGTGGTTAAATATTAATCTTTAGATTGTTTAATATTCGAACTCACGTTATATTAGTTATTCCTCATTCTGGCACGACGCTCTTCCAGAATAGCTTCGTAGGCTTTCTTTTGTTCATCATTCAGTAAAGCATTCACCTTTGTTGTGGTTTCTGCCTGCAAAGGTGCCATTTTAGCACGTAAAGCCTGGAAATCACCACCATCAGTTAAAGTTGTTCTCACACTGTCGGTCCGCTTTGCCGACCAGATAAATACTTCCTTTAATTTAGTTTTTTGTTCAGCTGAAAGCTTTAGGGTTTCCAATTGAGCAATCTGACGCTCGGCTCTTTCATCAGGTGTACCCATTTGTCGGCCGCCCTGTGCATTGGCGAATGTTGCCATACAGAGAATCAACCCCATGGCAATAATTAATCTTTTCATATTTGCTGGTTTTTCCCTTTTGATTGATAATAGAACAAAAGGTTTAAAGCTGAAGGAAATAATCAAATTTTGCTACCGTCAGCAGATGAAGGATCTGCATTAATCCATAGATTCTGGATCTTCAATACTTTTTCAATGATATCCCTGACGCATGAATCACCGCCATTTTTCGGGGAAATATAGTGGGCAACAGCTTTGATCTCCTCAACCGCATCAGCCGGACAAACTGCAAGACCTGCCATCTTCATGAGTTCCAGATCGGGGATATCATCCCCCATGAAGAGCACTTGTTCCGGCAATAATCCATTTTTATCAATGAACTCATTATAAGCAGCAGTTTTCGAATCCAAACCGAGATAAATGTCGGTTATACCAAGACCTCTTAAGCGGTGCTCTACCCCTTTTGATCTGGCACCGGAAACAACTGCTATCTTAAATCCCCGCTTCACTGCCAGTTGCAAGGCATAACCATCTTTGATATTAAACTGCCTCAAAAATTCCCCCGACTCAGTAACCAAAAGCATACCATTGGTCATGACACCATCAACATCAAGAATAAATGCTTTAATATGCTTTAGTTTTTCTAAGAACATGGTAGTAAGAATTGAGGTATGAAGTCCGAGGTATGAGGTCGGAGGTCAGACTTCGGACATCAGACTTCATACTTCTGACATCAGACTTCAGTCCTCCGACCTCCTATTGATTGTCGCGCCACTCGTAAACCCAGGCTGTCTGGATTTGCTCCAGATGACCTTCATTGGATTGTTCGCGGGTACCTGCGAAATTCGGAAGACTTAAAATCCAGTCAAGCAGTTCGGTGAAACGAATTCTATAAATCTGAGATTCTCCGAAATCATCACCAAATTTTTCATAAAGGCCCATAGCTATATCTTCATAATCATTCCAGTAAATCGGTAATTCAAAACTTTCTTTCGCCATTTCTCTTGTATAATTCTATTAATGTCCTAAAAACTGATTCTGATCCGGAAGTGTTACTTCAAGATCACCGTTTATTAACACACACTGACAACCCAGACGGGAGTTAATCCTTGGATTGACCGCACGATCGATAAAATCTTCTTCTTTATCAGAAATTTCCTGAATATTATCCATCCCGAAATTAACATAAACCTGACAGGTACTGCATCCGCAAACTCCACCGCAGTTATGTTGTAATTCAATCCCGTTATCCAGACAAACATCAAGAACTGATTCGCCTTCTGCTATCGGAAGCTCTACTGCTGGCTTTGAAGCCTCTTCAAAATTGATTTTTAATTTAAAAATGTTCATTAGTGCAAAAATAGCATTTTAAACTCAGCCCTGTGAGCGCTTGTGCAAATTGACTATGCTTTGACTAAGTTTAGTATAAAGTTCTGATAAAGCAGGATTATGCTTGAGAAGTTCGAGGTGTGCCTTAATAGTAGCCTGGTCTTCCCTGATCGCCGGGCCGGTCTGAACAGAAACAGGATCATTCATTTTAATTTTACTGAGAGTTTCTTCAATCAGAGGCTTCAAAAGTTCGTAATCCAGCCCTTTTTCTTCCAGTAATTCCTGAGCAAGCCCGAAGAGGTGATTGGTGAAATTACAGGCAAATACAGCGGCAACATGAAGTGTTTTACGTTGTTCTGAGTTTAATTCAATTACTTTTTCTGATAAGCGATCGGCAATTGCCCGAATAGTTGCCAATACTTCGGGAATATTTGCTTCAATGATGATCGGAATCTGCCTGAAATCGACAGACTTGATCTTTGAAAAGGTTTGTAGGGGGTAAAATACACCAATTTTCGTGGAAGCTCCTGCAAGCGCCGAAAGTCCGGTTGAACCGGATGTGTGTACAAGCACCTGATCACTGAGCTTTAATTCAAGAGCAAGTTCCCTGATTGCTTCATCCCTAACAGCAATGATAAACAAGTCGGCAGAGCGATCCAGATCAAACATATTGTCTATTGGTTCTGCTGCCAGAGTATCAGCCAATGTTCTCGCATGGATTATATCGCGGCTCCAAACCTGCGATATATCCTGCCCGGCCATTTTAAATGCGCGACCTAAATGAGTGGCTATATTACCACTACCTAAAATGACAATATTCATCAGGCTTGTTTGATTTCCTTATTTCTCCTGAAAATGGATAGAATAAATCCGATCACCATAATGATCGTTCCCCCCCAGAATAAATTTATATATGGAAATTCAATGGCTTTTAATACTACCCAATCCTTCTCTGCTTTTGGTTTCTGATAAACCATTAGCTCAAGCTTATCCTTATCGGGATAAACATTTGAAAAACGCAATTTCAGTCCTTTTTCATCAACTGTTTTTCCAAAATCGAATTTAGAACCATCTTTTAATAAATAGATTGGCTCAGATGGGTAAACTTTGTCATCTGAAACAATATCTAATTGCAAGCCAATAGCGATATCCCGTTCACCAACAGGAATATTCTGAATCTTAGCATCACGGTTAATTCCCTTAACCAATATATAACCTTCTCGGAAACGGACTGTATCCCCAACATTCACTTCATAAGTAGCAGGCTTTTCATATTTTTCATCCTCAGAATGACCTTCATGATCTTCATGGTCCTCTTCTTTCAAAGGTACGCTGCTTACATGGGTATAAACATCATGAAACAGGTAATGCCTGGTATCAGGAGAAGCGATAATCTGCCGCATTTTGGCATTCTGCTGTGCATTTGGATAGAGTGTGAAGTTCTCTTTAACGTCTCCGCTCTTCTCATCAATTACCTTATAATTGATTCTGTAATAGGTATTTACACCCTGTGTCGAGTCGCCCATATAAGTGACCGTATAACGGTCCATCTTTGTAGGCTCATCCTTGTACAGAATAATATTTTCCCGGGGATTATTACTCTTTGCGAACTCATCTCCAAAACCAATCCCGGTATTATTGATTGAAATGATTTTATTTGTTGCGGCGGCAACAAGTGCTCCGACAAGTAATAAGGCAAAGCCAATGTGTGCAACTGCAGATCCTGCAAGTCTCCACTTTCCTTTAAATGCTTCACCAAGAATCCTGGCATTGGCCAGTATCGAAAACACGGAAGCATAGGTCAGGATGATATACATTACATTGGTATAGATATTCATCGCATAAACGGCTGCTGCGGTTATGAATACTGAAACAAGCAGAGATATGGAAATACTGACAAAGAATTTCTTAGGATCTGTCTTTTTGTATTTCAGGAATTGTGAGAATGCTGAGATGAAGGCAATTACTACAGCAAAAGGAACCTGCCATTTATTGTAATGCGCAATAACATTGGGTGGTGGTGCGATCTCAGTTCCGAAAATGGCATTAAATACCGGCACTGAGGTAGTAGCAAGTATTTGAACGCACGCGATTGATAATACCAAAGCACCTATAAAAAGCCAGAACTCGCGCGAATAAGTTTCTTCATCCTTTTTAGTTATCGGAAGTTCTTTCCAGCGGATAACGAGAAACAAAACAGCGATGAAAAGGAATGCCACTACGTAAAGAACCAGATGCCAGAACATTCCTAAATCTGTAAATGCGTGAACAGATGTTTCACCTAAAATACCACTACGGGTAAGGAAGGAGGCATAAAGCACCAGTACAAAACTGATCAGTACCAGAAAAGTGGCTGTAAAATAAGAATGGCCTGAATTTCTATAAGCAATCAGGACGTGAACGGCTGCAATCAAAGTCATCCATGGAATGATTGAGGCATTCTCTACCGGATCCCAGGCCCAGAAACCTCCAAAATTCAAGGCTTCATAAGCCCAGAATGATCCCATAATGATACCTGTTCCCAGAATCATTACTGCAAAAAGTGTCCATGGTAAAGCTGGTGTAATCCATTCTGAATATCTTCTCTCCCAAAGTCCGCCGATTGCATAGGCAAAAGGAACAATCATGGATGCAAAACCAAGGAATAATGTTGGCGGGTGGATGACCATCCAGTAGTTCTGTAGCAGTGGGTTCAATCCATTACCATCTGTGACCATGCTCAGGTAATCGCCACGTGCAAAGATTGGCCCCTGTATTGCATCTCTCAATAAAATAAAGGGAGAACTCCCGATTCTAAATCCGAAAACCTCGACTCCAACGAGCATTGATGCGATAAAGGCCTGAGAAAGCATGATGGTGGTCATGACTGAATTTTCCCATGTTTTGCCTTTTGAAAGAATGATTGTTCCTAAAAATGCCTGCCAGAACATCCATAGCCAAAAACTTCCTTCCTGCCCCTCCCAAAAGGAAGAGATTATATAATAAACCGGAAGTATTTTCGATGAATGAGCCCATGCATAATGGTATTCAAACAAGTGATTATAGATGATATAATACAGGCAGGATCCTATTCCAATAACGGCAACTGTATTTAAACGGAATGCAATTCTTGCGATTCGTTTCCAGCCATCAGAACTTGCCTGCTTTGACTGGTCTTTAGAGAGTGCCGTGGAAGTTGCAAAATAATAGGCAAGGGTTGCCAGAAGAGCAGTACAAAACGACAGGATGATGAAGAACTGACCTAACTTCCCCGGAAGAAGGTTTTCTCCAATGTATTGTATTTCCATTAAGATTTAGATTTTTGCGGATGTAGCAGTCACTTCAGTAACCTCCACCTCATCCGTGGTATATTTAGAAGGGCACTTCATTAATATTTTTGAAGCATGAAATTCACTACCAATCATTTTTCCCGTTAATACAATTTGTTCAGAACGTTCAAAATCCTGCGGCTTGGAGCCATTAAATACCACTTTACACTCTTTCCCCTCATTATCCTTCATATAAAATGCAAAATAATTGGCGTCCTGTTGTGGTTTATAAAAAAGCTCTTTTTCCTTATTAAGTTGTCCAACAACATGTAACTCTGAACTGCTTTCTGTGGCATCAGCAAATGATCCATAGGTACTTGAATCAGCATATGTACTGATTATAATACCAATTGCTAATGCGATGATAACAATGCCGGCGATGGAACTCTTTTTCATATAATGCTTTTAAATAATCCTAATTAAATGCGATTACAAAAGTACTAAATAGTTCAATTATTAGTCAATATAACAAGAATGTTTCTATATTAGAATCATTCTAAATAATAAAGGGAAACCTTACGGCCTCCCTTTGCATGCTTAAACAGCTCTGATCAGGGCCAGATTCCCATATTCATATAAGAAATGGCAACTTTATCGATAGAACCAACGAATGCCGCAGTTCTGAGTCCGTCAATCTTAGGGTTTGCCATTTGTATATCTCGTATCTCATGATAAGATCGGATCATGGTGTCTTCGAGTCCGGAATTAACTAGTTCAAGCTCAGTAGCTCCTTTAACAATAATGCTCTTCTGAGCCGAATCAAGGGAAATACCTGTGATCTTTTCTACCATATTGACCAGATTCTGATTGGCATTTTCTTCATACCGCTTATCCATACGTCCAAATGCTACATGCGAAAGGTTTTTAAGCCATTCGAAATAAGAAACCGTAACACCACCGGCATTACAATACATATCAGGGATTAAAATACAGCCCTTTTTGATAAGAAAATCGGCTGCATCCGGAGTAGTTGGCCCGTTGGCAGCTTCAGCAATAATTTTTGCTTTAATATTAGCCACATTCGCTATCGTGATCTGATTTTCGAGCGCAGCAGGCACTAAAATATCACATTCCTGTTCCAGACCTTCCGCAGAATTGTTGAATTCTTTTGTTGATCCGGCAAATCCCAGAATCGAACCAGTAGTATTGCGATGGTAGAATACCTCATCAAGATTAAGTCCGTTAGGATTGTAAATCGCTCCTTCAAACTCACAGATACCAACAACTGTAGCACCAAACTCAATCAGGTATTTGATGGTATGGTAACCTACATTTCCCAATCCCTGAACGATTACCCGTTTACCTGACAAACCTGTACTGAGGCCGAGTTTATTCATATCTTCGGTTATATCAACACATTCGCGCACAGCAATAGCTACCCCACGACCGGTTGCTTCCCTTCGTCCGGCAATACCATGCAATGCAATCGGTTTACCGGTAACACAACCTAATGCGTCCAGCTGCCCCGGATTCATTGTTTGGTAGGTATCGGCAATCCAGCTCATTTCACGTTCACCTGAACCATAATCCGGTGCAGGAACATCAATACCGGGACCAATAAAATTCTTTTTAATTAATTCAACAGTATATCGCCGGGTGATGGTTTCAAGTTCTGCAACAGAATAATCTTTCGTTTTAATCTTAATCCCCCCCTTTGCACCACCGAAAGGAACATTTACAATCGCACACTTATAAGTCATGAGTGCTGCAAGTGCCATCACCTCATCCTCATTCACCATCTCGCTATATCGAATACCACCCTTTGTTGGTGATTTATGATGAGAATGCTCTACTCTCCAGGCATCAATTACTTCAAAACCGTTCTCACGACGGATTGGGAAACGGAAACGATAAACACTATTGCATGACCTGATCTGGTCAAGTAATCCTTCCGGGTGGGAAGTAAATTGTGCTGCATGATCAAAAAACTGGCAAACGTCACCAAAAAACGAAGTTTCTGAGTGCGCTGCGTCTATAGACTTAGCCATAAGAAAATAAATTAATTTGAATAATTGGTTATTTGCTGCAAAGTTGATAGAAATAAACCGATACTAAAAATGAAAATTACTTAGTGTATAGGATACAATATCTAATAAGCAGGTATAAACCTTATTTAAAGAACTTAAACAAGGTATATTTATTGCTTCTGTTTTTCAATTTTTTTCAATCGGCTATCAATGGAAAAGAGATAAATAGCCAATCCGATGAAGACGACTGAAATAACCAGTACCACAACATAAATCTTTCCGGAACTTCTCAGGGAATCAGCCATCTCAACCCCATTGGAATTCTGTGCCAGAAGGTTTAAAGTAAATGACAGAATTAAGGCTAGTGTAAGGATAAATTTTTTCATCGTACCGAAATTGATTTCTTAGTTTTTTGTATTTAACACTTCTAAAAAGTGGTTGTCTGTTATCAGTTGTCTGTTGTCAGTAAATTAAACATCAAATATGTTCTCCAATTGTCAACCTAATAGCTATCGGGTATCAATTTAGCTGCTAAGTTCCCTCCTGCGTCGGGATGACATCCTCCTGTATTTCACGATCATTCTCCACTCTCAATTCTCCACTCTCAATTCTCAAATTCTACTAAATATCAAATATGTTATCCAATTATAACCTGTCAACTTAGCTGCTAAGTTCCCTCCTGCATCGGGATGACATCCTACTGTATTTCACGCTCAATTCTCCACTCTCAATTCTCAATTCTCAATTAATTAAGTTTTGCCTGTTCTCAACCTTCCGTATCCTATACCTGATGGTTGTAATCCATGTACTGATCAAAATCCATCCCAATACTGCCGGATAAAATACCGGGCGTAACTCTGGTGCCATATCCTTGGTATTAAATCCAGGGTTACCTCCATTTCCAGGGTGGAGCGAGTCGGTCATGCGCGGAAGTATGAACAGCAGTACCACCATGATAGGGAATGCGAAAATATTATATACTGCTGAGATCCTGCCTCTTTTCTGTTCCTCCTCAAGTGAGTTTCTTAGCACGAGGTAAGCCAGATAAACAAGCAGGGCAATTGCCGCACTATTTTGTTTCGGGTCATTGCTCCAGGCTTCACCCCAGGTATATTTAGCCCATACTGCACCAGTAACCAGACCCAGAATACCGAAAATGATTCCGACATTGGCACTTTCTACGGCCATCAGATCATCATTTTCATTAGCTGAGCTCAGATAGCGGATACTGTAAATGAAGGAAACGGTAAGCATGACGATCATCGCAAACCACATTGGTACATGAAAATGGATATTCCGAATAGTTTCGTTTAAAATCGGCTTTGCCGGCACATGAAATAAAAACCCCGCAATAATTGAGTAAAGCACAAGAACTGTGGCCAGGATTTTCCACCAGTTTTTATTCATAATGAATTTGAATTAATCATGCCAAAGGTAAGGAAATAACAATAAAGAAGTAGTGATCACAATGATATTTATGGCTATCAGCACACCGATTTCATTATAAGATACTGATCTGTCCAAACCGTCCATTGCATTCTTCGATAACTTAATCAGGACAACCAGTAGGGGTATTATTACCGGAAAACTTAATATGGCCATGAGCCCCCCCGCGTTGTTTGCTTTGGAGGCAATCCCCGAGATCATCGTAAAGACAGATGCGAAACTGATGCTGCCCAAAAGAACTGCAAAAAAATAAAATAGTGGATCTCCCAGCAGATTTTTAAATACCAGGGTATAAAAACCCAGTGCGATAGCAGAGAGCAAAAGCATCAGAAAGATATTATAAATGATCTTGGAGATGATGATCGCCTGCGCACTGGTGATCGTATAGTAATACAATTGCCTTCCCCTGCTTTCCTGTATAAAACTTTTGGTAATTGCATTCACTGAAGCGAAAAGCATAATGATCCAGAAGAGGGCATTCCAGGTTGGCGGACTTGTTATCTCGCGAAAAGCCAGATAACACACAAAAACTGTTGAAACTACATAGAGTAAAATGCCATTCAATGCATATTTTGAACGCCATTCGAGCATGATTTCCTTACGGATCAGAAATTTAACCTGATTCAATAAATCCATTGCAACAAATATAGAATTTGCTTTTCAGTTTCGGGTATTCATTCAGGTGCAATAAATGAATCGAATATTTCTTTGTATTTTGTGTCATGTTTTTTTCAATATTTGATAGCCCTATCGGACAAATGGTCATTGAGGCCAGTGAGCTTGAGATATGTGCCATAGGTTTTCCATCAGAACTGCCTTTGGAGAATCCGAATGAACTCTCGGAAATGGCAAAAGAGCAGTTCAGAGAGTATTTTGAGGAAAAAAGAAAAGATTTCGATTTTCCAATGGCTCAACCCGGCACTGATTTTCAACAAAAGGTATGGGATGAACTCAGGAGAATCGATGCCGGCAAACCCATAAGTTATGCAGCCTTGGCAAAAAGAATGAAAAACCCTTTAGCCATACGTGCCATCGCATCGGCAAATGGCCGCAATAATCTGATGATTGCCGTTCCATGCCATCGCGTAATTGGCAGCAACGGCGATCTGGTTGGTTTCTCAGCAGGATTATGGCGTAAAAAATGGTTGCTTGAACATGAAGCAAAAATGACCTCTACTGGCCAGTCAACTTTAACTTTCTAAAATGGATATCAATCCTTACCTGGATATAATTTTAAGGTGCATTGGAGTGTACCTCTTTATGGTATTAGCTATACGATTCTTTGGCAAAAAAGAATTGTCGCAGCTTTCAACAACAGACCTGGTATTTATTGTTTTGATCAGTAACTCGGTACAGAACTCAATGGTAGGTTCCAACTCAAGTTTACCCGGAGGACTCGTTGCGGCAAGTGTTTTATTCTGCCTAAACTATCTGATGAAGCTTATAATGTACCGTTCATCATCTGTAAAGGAGCTGATCGAGGGCAAACCTGTCATACTCGTTTATCAGGGCAAGATTGATATAGCTCACCTACATCAGGAAAGCATCGGCATGGATGAGTTGGAAGAAGCGATCAGAGAACATGGAATTGATTCTTACAAAGATGTCAAACTTGCTATCCTTGAAGTTGATGGTAATATTAGTGTTATTGCGGATCAAGTCCGCAATGACAACGTTAAAAATTAAGTCCGATTTCAATGCGGCCTAAAGCCATTGTCAGCGTAGACCTGATCCGATTCAGTGCGGACTTGATCCGATGTCAGTGCGGACTCGATCCGCACCGCCCCTTGGTGCCAATTCAACATGATAACGCACAAGATCATCTATTGGTGATCGGATAATTTTACCCACTTTCATACCATACTCTGTAGCAGTTTCTTCGAGTACGTTTCTGAAATTATATCCGACAGAACCTATGCAATTAAATGTATAATCCTTGTAGTTAGGATAGTGTGTAACCAGGTTTTCGAAGAAATCAACGAAAGATGTTTTTACAATATTTCGTGAATATTCTGCATGAACATTATTATCGTATACGAACTTGGCAAAGCTGGCACAAAAACGATTTGCCAATGGTTTGGTATAAACATTGTCAGTCACTTCATCAGGAGTCAGCTTATAAGTTTCCCAGAAGCGCTCTCTGACCACTTCGGGCATGTAACCCCTTAAATAATCAGTGAGTAATTTTTTACCAATATCACAACCACTACCCTCATCACCAAGAATATAGGCCGCAGAGTCAATATTTAATGAAATCTCTTTACCATTATAAAGACCAGTATTTGTTCCTGTTCCTAAAATAGCGGCAAAACCACTATCTAAACCAAGTAATGCCCGTGCTGCAGCAAGAAGATCATGTCCAACATAAATACTGGCTTTATTAAATACTGCAGACATAGCCTCTTCAACTATCTGTACCTTATCTTCAGTAGAACAACCGGCACCATAATAATTCACTTCATGAATATCAGAAAGATCGAGATCGCTTGGTAATCCTTTCCTGAGTGAATTAATTATATACTCAGCACTTACAAAATATGGATTGTATCCTTCGGTATTAAAATAGATTTTTTGACCAGATTTATTCAATAAACACCAATTGGTCTTGGTAGACCCTCCATCTGCAATAATGATCATAGTATTATAAATATTTTTAAAAAGCTAAATGTATGAATTTATACTAATTGTCAAGAGTACACAATTAAATATCGGGGCAATCTCCTCTTTTTCAATGGTAATGAAAAATTTGGAGTAGAAAATGTTTAATCTGACAAAAAAAATTCCTTATCACAAGGATAAAATATAATTTTAGGCATGAATGAGAATAAAATGATCGTTGACCTGCGAAGTGATACCGTTACGCGGCCAACACCAGGAATGCTGGAGGCTATGTTTAGTGCAAAGGTCGGAGATGATGTATTTGAAGAAGATGAAACTGTCAATGCATTGCAGGAGAAAACTGCAGCAATCTTTGGCATGGAAGATGCCCTTTTTTGTCCTTCCGGGACCATGACGAATCAGATTGCGATCAAACGTTTTACCAATCCAATGGAAGAGGTAATCTGTGACGAAACCGCTCATGTATATCGGTATGAGGGCGGTGGAATTGCCTATAATTCAATGGCTTCTGTCCGTTTGCTATACGGCGACCGGGGCAGACTTAGTGCCGAGTTGATCGAACCACATATAAATCCTGATAATGTTCATTATCCAAAAAGCAGCCTGGTTATTCTTGAAAATACAGTAAACCGTGGTGGTGGAAGTTTTTATACTCTGGATCAGATTGAACCAATCTACCATTTATGCCGCTTAAAAAACATTTACCTGCATCTGGATGGAGCCAGGATCTTTAATGCTCTGGCTGAGTCGTTGGATGATCCCAAAGAGTATGGAAGAATGTTTGATGGGATATCCGTTTGTTTATCAAAAGGTTTGGGTGCCCCTGTTGGATCTGTGCTCTTAGGAAGCAGGGAAACCATTTATCATGCAAGAAGGATTCGCAAAGCATTGGGCGGTGGATGGCGGCAGGCAGGTTATCTGGCAGCAGCCGGAATCTATGCTCTCGACCATCATATTGATCGCCTGAAAACGGATCATAAGAATGCTAAAACACTGGCTGAAACGCTGATCAGTTTACCATTTGTAAGCAGTATTATGCCCGCAGACACGAATATTGTGATCTTTGAACTCGACAAAAAACATAATCCGGATGAATTTGTTGAAAAATTAAAACATCATGGAGTAAAGTGTAATACCTTCGGCAAGCAAATGATCCGGTTCGTTACGCACCTGGATATCAGTGATGATCAAATAGGATACACCCTTGATGTTTTGAAGAAAATGCACTGAACTCTTTGAGATCGAATTAGCCCAATCAGCGTAGCGCCTAAAAACTTACATTTGTACATGGAAAAGATCCTGATAGCCAACCGGGGAGAGATAGCGCTGCGCATCATGCGTTCAGCAAGGGAAATGGGAATCAAAACCGTGGCGGTTTTCTCAGAAGCCGACCGCAATGCACTGCATGTAAGATATGCCGATGAAGCTATTTGTATTGGTCCGGCCCCCTCTTCCCAATCATACCTCTCGGGAGAAAAAATTATAGAAGCCTGTATCAGAACAGGTGCTCAGGGTATTCATCCGGGCTATGGTTTTCTTTCTGAAAATGCTGCCTTTGCCAGAATGGTAAAAGAAGCCGGTTTGACACTTATCGGACCATCTCCGGAAGCGATGGAGATCATGGGAAATAAGTTGTCGGCAAAAGCTGCAGCAATGAAATACAATATCCCTATGGTTCCCGGGACAGAGGAAGCAGTAACAGATATTCAGATCGCTCAAAACAGAGCTCAGAAAATCGGTTTCCCTATCCTCATCAAAGCTGCTGCCGGTGGTGGTGGCAAGGGTATGCGTATTGTAGAAAAGCCTGCTGATTTTGTCGAGCAAATGGATCTCGCTGTATCTGAGGCCACTTCGGCATTTGGAGATGGATCTGTATTTATTGAACGCTATGTCTCCTCTCCACGTCACATAGAAATTCAGGTTTTGGGTGATAATCATGGCAATATTGTTCATTTGTTTGAGCGCGACTGTTCAGTTCAAAGAAGACATCAGAAAGTTGTTGAAGAAGCCCCATCATCCATTCTGAGCGAAGAATTAAGACAAAAAATGGGTGAAAGCGCAGTAAATGCGGCTAGATCCTGCAATTATACAGGAGCCGGGACCGTCGAATTTATTCTGGATGAGAACCTTGATTTTTTCTTCCTGGAAATGAACACCCGTTTGCAGGTTGAGCACCCGGTAACTGAAATGATTACCGGCATCGATCTGGTTAAGGAACAAATCAAAATAGCCAGAGGCGAGAAATTAAGTTTCAAACAGGAAGATCTGAAGATTAGGGGTCATGCAATTGAGGTAAGAGTTTATGCCGAAGATCCTGCAAATAATTTCCTCCCTGATATTGGCAGGCTCCAAACTTATATCACACCAAAAGGTCCGGGAGTGAGGGTAGATGATGGTTTTGAACAGGGCATGGAAATACCTATTTATTATGATCCGATGATTGCGAAACTGGTAACTTATGGCAAAGACCGGACTGAAGCTATTGAACGGATGATCAGAGCGATAGATGAATACCACATCACCGGAATTCAGACCACTTTGGCTTTTGGGAAGTTTGTGATGCAGCATGAAGCATTTATTTCGGGTAAGTTTGACACACATTTCGTAGGCAAGTACTTCCGTCCTGAATATTTGAGCACTGAAAATGAGGAAGAAGCAATGATCGCAGCTTTAATCGGGGCGGAGTTTATGATGCAAAAAAGCATTACCATAACAAATACCAATCAAACTCCTGTAGTATCTTCCTGGCACAAAAACAGAAAATCGTACTAAATCTTAAAATATAAAAAATGTTTACCGGCATCATCGAAACAATAGGCAGAGTCTCTAATCTGAAAAGGGATCAGGATAATCTAGAGATTATCATTGAATCTGACCTTTCGAACGAACTGAAAATAGATCAGTCGGTTTCTCACAATGGTGTTTGCTTAACTGTGGTCGCCCTCGCTGATGGCACACATACCGTAACAGCAATATCAGAAACTTTAAATAAGTCAAACCTGGGAAAACTCAAAGAAGGAGATCTGTTGAATCTGGAGCGCTGTATGCAGATGAATGGCCGGCTTGATGGGCATATTGTTCAGGGCCATGTAGACCAGACAGGTATTTGCACTGAAGTAATCGAGAAGAATGGTAGCTGGGAATATACAATTAGCTATGATGCGGCAATCGGAAATATCACTGTCGAAAAGGGCTCAATCTGTGTAAACGGTATTAGTTTGACAGTTGTTAACTCAAAAGAAAATTCTTTTTCTGTAGCGATAATACCCTATACCTATGAACATACCAATATGAACAGCCTCAGGATTGGTGATATTGTAAATTTAGAATTCGATATTATCGGAAAATACGTTGCCCGCTTAACCCGTCAAAAAGATATGAGATGGGAGATGTGAGATATGAGACAGAACACGTGCGTGAGGCATCTCCAATCACATAAAATTTCTTGAGCATAAAACAAGGCCACCCCCTTAGAGTTTACATCAAATGGCAAATGATCCTTTTGCCAGGCTCGTCCCAATGAAATACAGCTCCGAGTAAAATAAACCTTACCGGAGGAGGTAGCTTCCGGCTATTGGTAGTTTGAAATAAAACGCGATTTCCTGCCGGAAATACTCCGGAGGAAAGGGCTGAACTAGCCTATAATACACGGGTATTGGTTTCAAAAAACAAATTATCTTGATTCCTAGGCATTATATGACCAATTATAACTTAACTGAGTTCGATATTAAACTATCTAACGATTAAGATTTAACCACATAGATTGAATTTATTATGCTTTAAAGGAAACATAGATTGTAAATCACATAGATTGAAGCGAAGCTTCAAGGCTATCTGTGTCTAAAATTTAGGTTAGAAGCTATAAAATGCTATGTTTCTATGCGGTTTTTAAAATATTATGTCGAGTTCAAGTTAACTTAATATTTTACCCTCTCTTTTCCAACTCAGGTTAAAATAAAATCCTCATTGAGAACTCAATTACATCTATGACTCAAACTCTTAAATTTTTCGAAATTAATGGCAGTATAATTGCTTAACCAGTATTAATATTTAAAATATAGAAATACTATGGATAAGCTGAAAAAATTTGAGTTGATGGAGAAAATTACGAACGAGCTGGAAGATCTGAAAAACAGTCAGACGGCACTGGTTCAAAAGATCGGTAAAATTGAGATCGACAATTTTGACCTGGGGAATAAAACACTTGAGCGGATTCTTCCGGAAATGCACCAGAATGTTGCCGACAATCTTGATAAAATCGCTGAGATCTTAATCAGCTTTGAAGAAGCTAAAGATGTGTATGGCAAGGAAAACAACATTGAAGGATTGAAAGAACAGGAAGCGATCAGGGAAGCAATGGAAGGCGGAGCAAAAAACTAATTAAATACTCATCAGATGACTGAATATGCGGTAATGCACAGAATTCATCTGTTGATTTAATACTATTTACTCAACTGAGAAATTCTGTAATTACAATACTCAATATAAGCCTTCTGCTCAACAGGAGGCTTTGAGTTGATATACCTTTTATAATAGCTTAGGGCAGTTTTAGGCTGCTTCAGTTTCTGATCGTAAATCGTTGCGATTGTATAAAGAGTCAGAGGTTTATTATCAAAAAAGAGACTTTTCTGATAGGCTTCGAGCGACTTACTGGTCAATTGACTTTTCTCCATCACATCCCCTATCTGCGCATAATATCCAGCCGTGTTTGTCGAAATTGATTCCTTTATCGTTTTATTGAGATAATCAACCGATTTGTTATAGTTTTTGAGTGCTTTATAACTCATTGCAATGAAATACAGGGTCGACTCAGTCTTCATATCATTGGCTTCCATGCCTTCCAGTATATCGATTGCCTGTTGGTACTTCCCGATTGAGTAATAAGCTTCCTCAAGCATTTTAACAATGTTTGGACTGCGGTCACCATCCCTGATGATGACACTGCAGATGTCGGTTACTCCATTCCAGTCTTTCATAGCATAAGCCAGCTCAGCTTTCCCCCGCAACAAAATCAAATTGGTAGAATCTGCTTGTAATACTCTTTTGCTTTTACAAAATTACCTTTACGCTGACTGATACCTGCCATGCTGAAAAGCGAAGAAATTTCCGCAGGATCCTGTTCAAGAATGCGCAGATAATAGGTTTCTGCTTCAGATAATTTGCCTGCCATCCTTAAACTGTAGCCGATCCGGGATAGAATTTTTGTATCATAAATAGGTTCAGGATAGATCTTCTTTAGGGTTTCTGCTGCTTCATCATAACGCTGATTCTGTAGAAGCTCAAGTATCAGCAAATTATCCGCTGCTGCATTCTGGGCAGAACCTTTCAGTGAAAGGAGTAAAATGGATAACAATACTATGATTCTCATAGAAAAACCTCCGAAATGGTTCAATTATTCAATAGAGTTGATAGAACAAAGAATCAGGAGCCAAGATTCATGACAATAATTAAAATTTCAATCTCTCAGTATTTCATCAGACATCAGACATCAGACATCAGACAACTGATAACAGACAACAATCCTACTCTATCGCCTTCCCCTTCATGGCAGAAGAAATAGCTGTATTCATCAGTCTCTCAGCAAATGGCCGGGTAAATTCATTTAGCTCATCAATGCTTTTATGGATCAGATCTTTATCGCCGGAGCCTAAAGCAGATTTGAGATTCCCAATTAATTTTTGAGTATCAATTGCCTCCTGTTCAGAAACCTGTTCGCTGTTCTTTTCCAAAAAGCGCTCTACGGTATAGACCATTTGTTCTCCCTCTGTACGGGCTTCTATCAGCATTCTCCTGCTTACATCATCCTTTGCATTTTCAATACTGTCGATCAGCATTTTTTCTACCTGCTCGTCAGTAAGGCCATAGGTTGGTTTAACTTCAACTTCCTGTTTTACTCCCGAGCGCAATTCAACGGCCTCAACAGTCAGAATTCCATCGGCATTCAACCTGAAATTAATATCCACCTTTGGAAAACCTGCAGGCATTGCCGGAATTCCTTTCAGATCAAATTCGGCCAGTTTCCGATTCTCAGACACAAGATCACGCTCACCCTGGAAAACAGAGATTTTCATATTGATCTGCCCGTCAATGGAGGTAGTATATTGCCGTCCTGCCTTAGCGGGTACTTTTGCGTTTCTTGGGATGATCACGTCCATAAGTCCACCCATGGTTTCAATCCCCAGTGAAAGTGGCGTGACATCCAGCAGCAAAATATCCTTTCTATTCCCGGCAAGGATATCCGATTGAATTGCGGCACCTAATGCAACTACCTCATCAGGATTGATTTGATCATGAACTTCCTTCTCAAAGAATGCGGCAACCATCTGTTTAACCAATGGCGTCCGGGTTGAACCACCAACCATCACAACTTCCTGAATATCAGTTGTTTTCAGGCCTGCATCTTTCAAAGCATTTTTACAGCAAGTTATGGTTTGCTCAACACGGGAAAGAATTAGATCTTCAAATTTTTGTTTAGTTATTGCACAAGGAATGTCATCAACAAAACCGTTAAAAATATTCTGAGTAGTCAGTGCTTTTTTTGCTTCTTCAGCTTTCAAACGCAGCGCCTGATTAAGCGAAGAACCCTTTGCCCTATCTCCTAACTGATTCTGTTCAATCCAGTAATTCACAATTGCCCTATCGAAATCATCTCCTCCTAAAAATGTATCCCCGTTGGTTGAAAGGACTTCAAAAATTCCGTTCTGTATTTTCAGAATAGAAACATCGAAGGTTCCGCCGCCTAAATCATAAACAGCGATGATTTTTTCATCTTCAGGATCAAGGCCAATACCATAGGCCAAACTTGCTGCGGTTGGTTCATTAACAATACGTAAAACGTCAAGCCCTGCAAGTTTACCTGCATCACGTGTTGCCTGACGCTGACTATCATTAAAATAAGCCGGCACGGTGATTACAGCCCTGTTAACCGAGGTTTTCAGGGCATGTTCAGCCCTTTCTTTCAGTTCTTTCAGAATCATCCCCGAAAGCTCAATCGGGGTAAAATATTTATCTCCAGCCTTGATCTTAACCAGACTTTCACTATCGTCGTCAATAATTTTATAGGAAAATAAATTACTATGTTCCTGAATATCTTTAAAGGATCGACCTAAGAGTCGTTTTACGGAAAAGATGGTATTCTGAGGATCGGATATTAAAAATTCTTTTGCTTCATTTCCTACAATAAGTCCCCCCTCCGACTGAAAATGTACCACTGAGGGAACAAGCACACCTTTGCCGGTATCATTTATTACCTGTGGCTGACCCTCAGGATTAATAAACGCGACCAGACTGTTTGTTGTGCCCAGGTCTATCCCAACAATTATTTCTTCCTTCTGTACAGAACCTGTTGCAATATTAATAGAAACTTTAGCCATAATTGCTTATCAACAAGGCGCAAAGGTATGCAGTTTAGCCACAATACGGAACTATTCCCCTTAATTTGAAATTTTATTACAATCTGATTAGTTTTTGAGAAAGCATGGGGCAGTTTTCTATCTAAATAATCGTATTTTTAAATTAACCTAAAGCCGGACTATGAAAACACTTCTTTTAAATTACCTGCAATACAATCATTGGGCGAATGAGAAAATGTGTAATTATCTGTCGGGGGTTGATGAGGCCGAAATCGTTGCGAATAAAAAAGCTGAATATCAGACCATCAAAAAAGTCATACTTCATATTGCAGATGCCGAGCAAACCTGGCTTGCCCGCCTGAATGGAAAGAATATTCCTCATATGCATAATCTGGATGCTGCCAGAAGCTTTGCTGATATTTGTACAAGAATCAGAACCAATTCAGCAGATTTTATCGATTTTATATCCGAAAAAGACGATCAATTCTTCCTCTCTGGTACAGAATATATCAATTTGAAAGGCAAGACTTTCAGTCAAAACAATGCAGAAATTATTCTTCACTGCATGAATCACTCAACTTTTCACCGCGGACAAGTGATGTGCATGCTCAGGCATGTGGGTTATACCGACCATTCGGCAAGTGATTTCATTATGTTTTTGAGAGAAGGCTGACAGGGTTTGGAACCCTGTCAGCCTTAATTTATCTATTAAACACCAACCTCTTCCCAAATACCCCATCGGTAATTTTACCATTTTCGTATACCAGGTTCCCTGATACGATTGTACTTACTACTGATGATGCAAACGTTTGTCCCTCGAATGGGCTCCAGCCACATTTAGAAAGCACATTCGCTCTGTTAACTGTTGATCGCTTATTGAGATCGACTAATACCAAATCAGCCCAATAGCCCTCACGGATGAATCCGCGATTCTCAATCTGAAAACAGATTGCCGGACTATGAGCCATTTTTTCAACAATCTTCTCCAATGATATTTTACCCTGCTTGTAAAATTCAAGCATTGCAATCAGTGCATGCTGTACCAATGGTCCGCCGGATGGTGCTTTGGAATATGGCTGTGATTTCTCTTCTATTGTATGCGGAGCATGATCTGTAGCAATAACATCAATCCGATCATCTAGTACCGCTTTAAATATCTCATCCCGGTCGGCAGCAGTTTTGATAGCCGGATTCCATTTTATCCAATTTCCCTTTTTAGCATAATCAGCATCTGAAAACCACAAATGATGAATACAAGCTTCAGAGGTAATCCGCTTTTTTTCAAGAGGGATAGAATTGTCAAAAAGAGAGGTCTCTATCGCTGTAGAAATGTGCAGAATATGCAAACGGGTATCGTACTTTTTTGCAAGTCCCGCAGCCAGGGAACTTGAAATAAAGCAGGCTTCAGCATTTCGGATCAGCGGATGCATTTCGGGTGTTAAATTATCTCCATACTGAAGTTTGAATCGCTCTGCATTTGTCCGAATGGTAGCCTCATCCTCACAATGAGTAGCGACCAGCATGGATGTCCGGCTAAAGATCCCATCCAGGGTCTTTTCATTATCCACGAGCATATTACCTGTAGAAGAACCCATAAATACTTTGATGCCACAGACATTTTTCGGATCTGTTTTTAGTACTTGTTCAAGGTTATTATTCGCGGCTCCCATGAAGAAAGAATAATTGGCAGCAGATGTCCTTCTTGCGATCTGATATTTATCTTCAAGCAATTGCTGTGTCAGGGTATTGGGCACAGTATTGGGCATTTCCATGAAGGAGGTAATCCCACCGGCGATTGCCGCCCTGCTCTCCATAAAAATATCTGCTTTATGGGTTAATCCGGGTTCCCTGAAATGAACCTGATCATCAATGCATCCCGGGAAAAGGTGCAGCCCCTCGGCATTGATCACCTTATCAGCAGCCATATTGAGGCCCGATCCGATCAGTTCAATGAGTCCGTTTTTAATGAATACATCCCCTATAAATGTCCGGCCTTCATTTACAATTGTCGCAGATTTGATGATTATTGAGGACATGCTTTGAGTTTTGATTTATATACAAATGCGAATTTCGGAATAATTTTCTTTAGTTCTTTGTCAACATTGGTGGAAATACACATTGAATTCGGGAAAGCGGTAAAAATAATGAATCAAGGATTAATAAGAGAGAATCACTGATTTGGAATTGGCTGATTTTTCAGACAACTGACAACAGACAACTGACCTCTTAAGCCCTAATCTAAATTCCAAATCCCTACCTTTGCACGATGTCACTATCCTTCGAAGATTTTAAGCTGAACAGGCAGATCCTGAATGCTGTTGCGGATGCAGGTTATACCCTGCCAACTCCAATACAGGAAAAAGCGATCATGCCGATCTTATCCGGACAGGATATTATGGGGATTGCGCAAACCGGAACCGGTAAAACCGCAGCTTTTGTGTTGCCCATTCTGATGAAGCTGAAATATGCTCAGGGAAATGATCCAAGGGCATTAATCATTGCCCCTACCCGCGAATTGGCGATGCAGATCGAAGAAAATGTAAAAACCTTTGCTAAATATACTGATCTGCGAACTGTTGTGCTTTATGGGGGATTAGGTCCCAAAACTCAGATCGCTGAATTAAAAAAAGGAGTGGATATCATCATATCAACGCCGGGCCGATTTCTGGATTTATATCTTGAAGGAAATATCAACACTCAAAATCTGAAATTTCTTGTGATGGATGAAGCTGACAAAATGATGGACATGGGCTTTATCGGTTCAATACACCGCATCCTGGAAGTGGTGCCAAGAAAACGTCAGAATCTGCTGTTTTCGGCTACCATGAGTGAACTGGTGCATAAGATCTCAGGCGATTTCCTGAAGCATCCCACTGTGATCGAGGTAGCAGAGCAGGCGACTCCTGCAGCAACAGTAAGTCAGGTTTTGTATAAAGTTCCAAATCTAAAAACCAAGCTAAACCTGCTTCAGCATTTACTCAAAGATACAGAGGACTTTACCCGCCTGATCGTTTTCTGTAAAACAAAAACCGTAGCTGATAATATATTTCATTTCCTCGAACGTCGATATGGTGCTGATCAGGTAAGGGTTATTCATGCCAATAAGGGACAAAACACCCGGATTAATTCAATCAATGCCTTTAAGGAAGGGGAAATACGAATTCTGGTTGCAACTGATGTGGCTTCCCGCGGATTGGATGTAAGCAATGTAAGCCATGTAATCAATTTTGATGTTCCGATTATCATTGAAGATTATGTTCACCGGATCGGACGTACCGGTCGGGCCCTTCAAACAGGCGATGCCATCACTTTTTGCAGCCCTTCGGAGGAATATTACGTTGAAAAGATTGAAAAACTGATCCGTCAGACCATCCCAATATCCGAAATGCCTGAAAATGTATTCATCGATGATACTCCCTATGAGGAACGTCAGAATATTGCCCGGGAAATTGATCTGCAAAAACGTAGAGAAGATCCCGAATTCAAAGGAGCATTCCATGAGAAAAAGGCAAAGAATTCGAAAGGGGCAAAATCAGCAAAGGTAGAACCTAAAGCCAAAGTCAGAAATAATAAACCCGGTGCTGCACGAAGAAAGAAAAGTGTCAAATTTGACTCTGTTCATAAAAAAGACCGGAAAAAATGAAATTGCGTTTAACTCCGCTTAATATAGTTTCTTCCCTCTTACTTGTAAGCATTGCCTACCTGCTCCTTTTCCCGGATGAAAACGGATTTCGTGAGTTAGGGAGTATTCCGCTCATTATTCTGCTCATTCTGAGTTTTATCACCGATCAGGTATTCCGTAGATATATAGCAGAGCTAAAACGCATTTGGTTAATTGAACTTCTATTTCTCATCTTTGTAACTGTTTTGATGGTATTGATTAAATTGTATGTTTTCAGTTGACACCCGATAGCTATCGGGTTGAGATTAATTTAGATAAGGTCCCTCCTGCGTCGGGATGACAGAGAATTGAGTGCAGAGATATTGAGACCTTTAAATAACGAATCACTGAGAACAGATAAAGACAAAAAATTAAACGCAAAGAAATACAATCCAATAATTAGCGCCTCAATGAGGCTGGCGCAACCTATAACTTACTACTTACAACTTAAGAATGAAAAAAGCCGAAATAAAACTTACCATAGAACTAGACGAGCAAAACGTACCCGAAAATATCCTTTGGGAATCTACAGACTCACAAAATAAGGAAGCATTACCTGTAAAATCAATGATGCTGGCTTTATGGGATCATAATTATAAGAACTCACTTCGCATAGACCTCTGGACCAAGGATATGCCGGTTGATGAAATGAAACGTTTTTTTTATGAGACCCTTCAGACTATGGGCGACAGTTTTTTACGGGCAACAGGTGAAGAAGCAATTGTAGAAGATCTTCGGGATTATTGTGCTCATTTTGCTGAAAAAATGGAGCTTACTGAAGGAAATAATCCGCAATCAGCACTAAAAGGCTAATTCTAAATGCTATGACCTTGAAAAACTACATCGGAATCATTGGTGCTCTTCTGGTTATTGCCGGGGGAATGATGCCAATGCTGCATATACCAATTATCGGTAACTGGAATTACTGGGATCTTGATACGGTACTGGCTTCGATTGTCTATTCGCTCGCTATTCTCTCACTGATAGCTGCAGCAAGCAATAAAAGAGGTCTGCTGCGTTTTTGTGGATGGACTTTACTTTTGGTTCTGGCCTTTACTTTTGGGGCGGTATACTTTAAAGTAAGCAATTATTTTAATTTCATTCCATTGAAAAAGCTTGCGGGTGTTGCCAGCAGAATGATCCATTACCGATGGATTGGCTGGGCATTAATAAGCTCCGGAGCTCTTTTAATGATACTTTTTTCAGGAAAGAATAAAAAAACTCAAATTCATTGATAATTAGTAAATTAGGTATAGAAAATGAATGACCCCGAAGCAGAGCTTCGAGGTATCGCGTTATTCGAATAACCGTAATTGTGCCCTATGAAACTTCTTATAAGCAGTCTTTTCTTGGCCTTGTTCATTTATATATTTTTGAATAGTCTCCTCATTTGCGTAC
>NZ_JAUXXZ010000083.1 GCF_030684675.1 Daejeonella sp.
TACGCAAATGAGGAGACTATTCAAAAATATATAAATGAACAAGGCCAAGAAAAGACTGCTTATAAGAAGTTTCATAGGGCACAATTACGGTTATTCGAATAACGCGATACCTCGAAGCTCTGCTTCGGGGTCATTCATTTAATTGGAGTAGGATGACATCCCGATTATATAAATTGCGAACTCTGTGAGAGAAATGAAAGGGGTGGGGAAAAGGAAATAGGGAATAGGGAATAGGGAGTAGCCTCTCAAAACTCAAATCTAGAATGCAAATAGCAAATTGACAAAGCCAATCAAAACTTATTAAAACAATATTCAATGTATAAATCCAGACGCGAATTCATCAAAAAGAATTCAATCACCTTATTAGGAACCACAGTATTAGCTACAACATCAGGCAGCCTTCTTGCTTCTACAGCTGATTTTTTGATGCCGCAGACTAAAGACCTTTTGTTTTTTGATGCATTTGCGCGGATTGGTCCGAGAAGGTATAAGCATCCGGCTGAAAAGTGGCAACTGGAAGATCTGATCAAAGAATTGAATCATTGTTCAATTTCAGGGGCCCTGGTAGCATCTACCTTGTCATTAAGCTATGATGCAATGTATTCCAATCTTGAATTAAGCAATAATCTCAAGCCCTATCCCAATTTATTCGGGATATGGAATGTGCTGCCTCATCATACGAATGAATGTCTTCCTCCGGCTCAGTTAAAGCTAAAGATGGCTGAGCATAATGTGCTGGCAGTTACAATACATCCGGCTTCAAATGGCTGGGATTGGAGCGCGCAATCAAGTCAGGAATTAATGAAGTATCTGAATGATAATAAAGTCTTTACCATTACTACAGTATCCGAAATAGGTGGCTGGAAGGAAATGAATGAGTTTCTTACACGCTATAAATCAATTCCGCTGTTGGTTTCAGGTATTAGCTGGGGGGAGCAGCGTTATGCAATCGGACTTCTGAAAGACCATCCTAATTTTCACATCAGTTTTGACCGTATGCAGATCAATGAGGGATTGGAATTCCTTTACAAAAAAGGACATATCAATCAGTTAATTTTTGCGACGGATGCGCCTACGATGTCGGCCGGGGCACATCGAACTTATATCGATTATGCTGATATACCCGATGAAGCAAAAGCAAAAGTTGCTGGTGGAAATCTGATCCGTCTTTTGGGTGGTCAGCGACCACCTAAGGTTCATACCAACAGATCTGAAGATATTTTAATGAGCTCAGTCAGGAATGGCAAACCATTGCCAGTTCCAGTGATCGATATGCATATGCATATGCTTCATGAAGGAATTAACGGTGCAGGAGGGACAGGCTATCATATGGAAAATGGTGGTCCGAAGGGGATATTTAAAATGATGGAACGACTGGGTTGCGTAGGAGGAGGCTTCATGAGCTGGAATGGGGTGGTGAGTAATGATTCGGTACAGGGAAATAAGCTGGTAAGGGAGGCTCTGGATGCTTCTCCAAAAGGTTTCTGGGGATTGGCGACTTTCAGTCCGACACATTATACCCAGGAACAATTAGCAGAAATGATCCCACAGGTTTATTCAGATAAGCGTATTATCGGAATGAAGCCTTACCATTTCTACGGAATGGAATACCATAACCCCGCTTATGATATCTGGTGGGAATATGGTAATAAAAACGGCTTGTATGCACTGATTCATCCTTCCAGAGCCGATTTGTTGGAGGTTGATAAACTGGCTGAAAAGTATAAGAATGTACGCTGGGTAATTGCTCATGCCGGCGGAAGTTATAAAATGGCGGATATGGCAATTGCGGTAATGAAAAAACATAAAAATGTTTTTGCTGAAATTACGCTTACCCCGGTTCCATTAGGGATTATAGAATACATGGTTGATGCTGTGGGCGACGACCGGATTATGTATGGTTCCGACCTTCCGATGCGTGACCCGCGTCAGCAGTTAGGATGGCTGGTGTTTTCGAATCTTCCATTGGCAAGTAAGAAAAAGATCCTGGGAGAAAATGCGTATACGATTATTGAGCCGTGTATTGGGAATATGCCGGAGTATAATGTTCCTGTAGTATTCAGAAAATAAGGGAAGAATTACGGATTACGGGATTACGAATTACGGAATTACGAAATATGAATTACGGGTTACGAATTGAGTACCACGATCCAGTAACCAGGATTAAAGAAGTGAAAATTGGATAATCACTAGCTATTTGTGTCTTAGCGAGTAATAAAATTTAAGCAATTCTGAAGGAGAAATGACAAGCGTTTTGTCATTGCGAGCGTAGCGAAGCAATCTCCCACAATAGAAGATTGCTTCGTCGTGCCTCCTCGCAATGACATGCTATTGAGTATATTGCTAAGTTTAACTTTGTCATTTGTAGAGAAAAAAATGTTAAGTTCTTTTGGAACGGTGAGGGTATCGACCCTTGGAAATAGAAAATATTAAAAAGACTCTCACAAAGACGCAGAGACGCGAATTAACTGGATGACAGTAATTTATTTTTGATAATGAAAAGACTAATGAGCAAAATTATCGTAGCGAGTATGTTCTTATCAAGCCCTGCGCTTGCCCAATGGCAGGCAGGTGTTGCCAAAGCAGATATTACCCCGACTGAATCGGTTCCACTGGCAGGTTATGGAGGCAAAACCCGGATGTCGCAGGAGGTTGTACATCCGATCTGGCTAAAAGCAATGGCATTGCGCGATGAAACGGGGCAATTATCAGTCATGGTGACTGCCGATCTGGTTGGTCTGAGTGATAAAATGGTAGGCATTATTGCAGCTAATGCACTCAAAAAGTATCAAATACCCAGAGAACGCCTGATCTTAAATACTTCTCATAATCATTCCTGTCCGGTAACGGAAGATGTATTATGGATCTATTATGAATTTATTGATCAGGAAAGGGCGGCAAAGGATCGGTATACCCAAATGGTTTATCAGCGATATGATGAAGTAATAGCTGCGACCCTTAAAGATCTTTCTCCCGCAGAGATCAACTTTGAACACGGACTAGCCGGTATCGCAGTGAACCGCAGGAGATCACGCGGTCCGGAGACCAGAGCCTTCGGTGGACAGGTGGATCAAGATGTTCCGGTATTGACTATTAAGTCGGGGGGACAGCTTAGGGGCATTCTTTTCGGTTATTCATGCCATACCACTGCTTTGGGAGGCTTAAGCATCAGCGGCGATTATGCCGGTTTTGCTCAGATTGAACTGGAAAAGCACTATCCGGGATCACTGGCTATGTTTGTTCAGAATTGTGGTGGCGATGCAAATCCACTGCCCAGAATCCGTGGAAATGAGGCAGAGGCTGTGAAACTTACTTCGATGTACGGTCATATCCTTGCAGAATCCGTTAAGCAGGTGATTGAAGCACCAATGAAAGCGATTAACGGTCCGCTGAAAGCGGTAATGGGTGAAACCGAACTCTACCTTAAACCGGGCTTATCTCTTCCAGAATTAAAGAAACAACTGCCGGGTTTGAGCGGTATGGCAAAAACTGAAGTTGAACATCAGATCAATCAGTATCAAACACTTGGTGCACCGCCCGATCGTGTGAAATACCCTGTTCAGGTTTGGAGATTTGGCTCCGGATTTACCTTTATTGCCTTAACCGGCGAAACCGTTGTCGATTATTCCCTCAAATTCAAAGGCCTGTATGGCTGGAACGATACCTGGGTCTTTGGGTATAACAATGATCTTCTAAGCTATGTTCCAAGCCTGAGGGTTTTGAAAGAAGGAGGATATGAAGGAACAAGCGGTATGGCTGAATACGGGCATCGCGCACCTTACACGGAATCGGTTGAAAAGCAGATCAGTAAAAAGGTGGCTGAGTTGGTAAAAAAATTGAGGGAATAAGTCCCGTAACTACAGGATTGAGTCCCGCACATGCAGGTTAAAAGGTTACTGGGAAGAAATGGGATCCAAAACGCATGTCATCCCGAATCCGCCCAAGGCGGAGAGGGAACTTAGTGATCTTAGATCGAAATTTGTTTCATGAGCACGATTTCCTTCACATTGTTAAGTCTGTACAAGCGGGAGCAAATGTCCAATTCCTAAAATCTAACCATCCCTACATAACTACTATTAGCAATACGCTGCCTGTCGTCAGAAATAAAGGAAATCCAGGCAGGATGATCAACAGGCGTCTTATTTTTGCTGATGCTGATAAGTTGTCTTTCTTCTGAACGTCGGGCACCGCTTATAGTACCGCATAAAGAATTAGATTCGTTATCATAAACCAGAATCATAACCTGATCATCTTCACGCAAATTCCATTCCTCGCCTGCCTCCTTAGAATTATCCCTCCAGGAAAAGATAAGTTGATCTTCTCTCTCTTCAACAGCCGCATCAACTGCCCCCGGTAAATCACCCATGCTGAACCGGAAAGCAGCGTAATTTATCTCTCCAGCCTCATTAAATGCGTTCAGCATATTCCATGACTTAGCCGAATTATGCGCGGAATTGCCATTGCGCTTTGCTTCCAGATTGAAGCCGACACGAATGAAGGGTAGAAGCGGGTTAAGAATATTCTGCATCTTCGAAAACTTCGAACGGCAAATATTCTGATTAAACGAGCCTTTTTTATTCTTTTTGGAGTATTTGGGCAAACCACGAATTACCCATTTACCGTATTGCTGATAACCGACAATGCTTCCGGCCTTGCCGCTGAAGCCTCCATTTGGACCACCATTTAAAATAGCCATACTGATAGGATAAGTGTCTATATTAAAGATAGTTAAATATTATTAATAATACAAATTTTAGACTTTGCTTAGACGTAGGTAGTTCGTATGTTAGTCGGGTACAATTGTCACACGTCCGACTAAAATCCGTCTAAACTCCAACTAAAATTCGTTAAGCATGGAATGAAATTATTATTAAAATATACACTTTGTAATGGTTTTAGCTTGCCGGAGCAGAATTTGAGGGAATTGGAGGAAGGAGATTTGACTGATTCTTTTCAGTAAATTAATTTAAGATTTTAATCAAAAGAATTCCTCGAAGCTCTGCTTCGGGGTTCTGGCCTAATCTTATATTTGTTTTATGAGTGAACATATTCATAAACGTCATAATAAGAATTTGCTGTTGTACCATTTGGTTTGTCCGATAAAATATAGGA
>NZ_JAUXXZ010000004.1 GCF_030684675.1 Daejeonella sp.
CCCTAAAACAAAACTCGCAATCAGGTTGGAACACTAGTGTTCAGACTGTTATACTGCTCTAGGTTTTTTGCCTTATGCAAAATTAACGTCATTAATATTGATTTTTATACAATAAATTACCCCTCGCAATGACAAAACGCTACACTCGCAATGACACACCCTCCCCTTAAAAACCATTCAAATCCACTTACATCTTCAACCCAATCTCCCTCAAGCGCTCATCCAGATACTCACCGGCAGTGATGTCCGTATACGCTTTCGGATGCTCCGCATCGATACAAGAGCCCAGGGCAGTCAGGTCCATATCTGCTTTTGGATGCAGAAAGAAAGGAACTGAAAACCGTGAAGTTTTCATCAATTCACGCGGAGGATTAACCACCCGGTGAGTAGTGGACTTTAGCTTATTATTCGTTAAGCGCTGCAGCATATCCCCTACGTTTACTACAATATCTTCTACATTCGCCTTTACCGGATACCAGCGGCCATCGCGGGTTAAAACCTCTAATCCATCAGCACTGGCACCAATCAGCAGGGTGATCAGGTTGATATCTTCATGTGCTCCGGCGCGGACCGCATCAGCAGGAAGGCTATCGGGATTTTCAATCGGGAAATAATGAATAGCCCTTAAAATGGAGTTGCCATTATGCACTTTATCATCAAAATAATTTTCAGGAAGGTTCAGGTATACTGCAATTGCCCGTAATAAATGCTTTCCGGCATATTCCAGGCGCTGATACACCTCACGGGTTACCTTATTGAAACCCGGAAGCTCATTCACCTGGACATTATCAGGGTATTCCTCTTTGACATAATCGCCATCAGTAACCACCTGTCCGCTCTGCCAGAATTCCTTCAGATCGGGGGTTTTTGAATCTTTTGCTTTCTCCCTGCCCTTAGAGGTATAACCCCTCTGACCGGCAAGTTCCGGGATTTCATATTTTAACTTCTGCTCATCAGGCATGCTGAAGAATTGCTTTACTTCAGTATACAGCTCATTGATGAGCTCCTGAGTCATTCCATGATTGGCAATGGTTACGAAACCGGTATCATTAAAAGCCTTGCCGATATTATCCGAAAATTGCTTTCTCTGCTCAGGCGTACCCTTGATATAATCGTCAAGATCAAGACGCGGGATATTTACTTCTGCTGTCATAATTAATTGGTTAATTAAGGAATAAATATACAAGCAATTGTTAATAAGCTAAGATATAATGAAAATACGATAAGTTATTTAATTGATAATAAATTACTTACGTTATCAACATTTTACTGAAACAGAAACTGAGAGAAGGGTAATCTGACTGATATGGCGCTAAAAAGGAAATTTCTTCAGCCTGGCAAGCATGAGGACGATGATGAAAAGGAAGGCGAGAATTAAGAGGGTTTTCATGTTTTGTGTTTAGTATAACTGAGAAATAGAGATGTCAATTTACGCTTTTATGTGATGATATTTCTTATACTTTTTTCCAGCCGAGCAGCCTTCCAATCTGTCTTGCCGAACGTTCCACCTGTCATCCCGACACAGGAGGGAACTTAGCCATTATGAAGCAATATTTTCATCCCTTAGCACTGAGTTCCCTCAGCTGCTGAAGGGCAGCTTTCGGGATGACACGTTGTTCAATTGGAATTACTACTAAAGAATTACGAAACTTATCCATAACGATTTCCTGCTCGAACGTTCCACATGTCATCCCAAACGTTCCACCTGTCATCCCGACACAGGAGGGAACTTAGCCATTATGAAGCAATATTTTCATCCCATAGCACTGAGTTCCCTCAGCTGCTGAAGGGCAGCTTTCGGGATGACAGTACTTTTAATGACGTTTAGTGGTCTTAGTGGTGAGATTGCTTCTCCACCTTGGGTGGATCGCAATTGACACAAAAAGAAAAATCACCCTTGCAATACTAATATTTTTAGCATAATTTTACTTCATGACTGATCAGGAAAAAATCAAAGCCGCAATTAGCATGTTAAAAAAGCTGCAAAGGATGGTTGGCTTTTTTATGAAAAAAGAAATTTCAGAATTGATTAATAAGCTTGAAGATCAGGGTTTAAACAAGTCATTGAGTAAACCTTTAAAAAAAGAGATACAGCATAGATAAATTAAAAAAAGAAGCTTTATTTCTTCTGTGCCAGCATGATTCCGGACCTGATCAGTCCCTTATCTTTGGCTAATAAACTCACCACAACCGTCCCTTTATTACTTGTAGGAATAGAAATAGATTTAACAGGCTGTTTTAATAATTCTTTAATCTCATTATCAGGTTCCAGATCAAACACCATCATCCGCTTACTGATATCCGCCTCATTCAAAGAGATGACATCATTGTTTGAAATTAATTTAATGATCTGTCCGTTATCCATAATCAGACTAACTTCAGTCCCACGTTTTACTGTTGCAGCAATCGGCAGGTTCAAAAGCAAAAAATAAGTATCATCAAGTGCCCTGATTGAGAAACTCAGTTTGGTTACATCCCCACCATCTTTAAACAGGTACATTGAGGTTTGCCGGATATGCTCATTAGTCCGTTTATCAACCCTGTTTACAGCCAGAACCGGAGCCTGGGAAAAGGTTTCTATAGAGAAAAGAAGCAGAAAAAATATTAAAACTGTGGAGCGCATTTTCTTATACTTTGTTCAAAGGTAATTTAAAAAAATCAAAAATGAGATCAGACCAATGGTCTGATACTCAATTTCCAAGTGATTTAAAATACAAGCATAGCAAAAAAGGTGCCGCAACAATTAAATTATCTTAAACCTTTTTTGGAGGAAGATCAAAAGCGATCGCATCGTGCTCGAAGTGCCCGTTATGCGATCCATCACAGAAAGGTTTGTTTTTCGAAAGTCCGCAGCGGCAAATGGATAGAACCGTACGACCCTGCAAGCCATATACCCCACCATTCCGGTCAACGATTTCAAAATCGCCTTCTATTTTTACCGAACCATTACTATTGATTGTAAGTTTTGTTTTTGACATAATTGTTTTATTTGGAGCAAAGATAGGAAATTGGAAATAGGGAATTGGAAATAGGGAAGTTGATCAAAGGAAGATGTCATCCCGACGTAGGAGGGAACTTACTGGTGGAACTTAGAGAATGAATTGACTTTGGGAATGTAAATTTTGGAAATAATTGAAAAAGGACTATATTTAGTATGCAAAAAAACAAAACATATGAAAAAGTACCTAATGCTTCTTGTCGTAGCTCTATTCTTCACAGCTGCCAATGCCTTTGACAAAGGTGAATGGACCGGATTTATCAGTGATGATAAATGCGGTGCAAAAGGCAATAACAAAGGCCACGCAGCCTGCGCAAAAGATTGCGTAAAGAAAGGCGCTAAAATTATTTTCGTAAGTGGCGACAAGGTTTATGCGATTAAAGACACCAAAAAAGCCGAAAACTTTGTCGGTGAAGAGGTAACCATTACCGGTTCTATCACCAACGGTGTTCTGAAAATTACCAAATTGGTCAAAAAATAAGAAGAACCAGTTTAAAACGCATAATAGCAGTTTAAGCTAGTTGATTCTTTGTACAAATTCTTGATTCATTGGTGTCCGGTTAAAGCTTTTGTTTTTGACCCTTAAGGGCAATGTCCTTATCTAAGAGAAGGGGGCAAAATCTAATTTAAAAATGGGGTCGTGGCTTCCGCCACGATGACAGCTCAAAATTAAAAATTAAGGAGATTCCGGCGCGGAGGCCGGAATCGTATTCTCATTCTCATTGCAATCATGGCGGGTTTAACCCGCGACCTTTGTGGCTACAAGACCGATTCTTGCTAAACTCCCGGAATTAAATCCTGATAATGATGCACTTAAGCAATCAATAGAGGTTTTGGGATCAATATAGTACCGGACAACCTTAATCTTCCATCTCCGAACATGTCAAGCCCAATGAGCTAACCAATAATTGAATCTGTGCGGGCGAAGGATTATTCCCCACTATCCTTAGCACCTTATCGCAATCTTCCAGATCTACACTTACCTGTATAATGTGAGCAAATCTGCTAAGCAGATTTTGAAGGCTGCTCACTTCGGATTGCTTGCTTGCATTGGTTTTAAATATCAAAACTTCCATTTTCGATGTTTATCCTCTTTTGAGGATGCTTAAAGATTTTACCTCTGGTTGCATTAAGAATAAAGCTTATTAATTTGAAGGATTATTTTTTCTCTGCGCACTCTGAGTTGAACTTTGCAAACTCTGCCTTTAAAATTCAACATTTCCAATGCTGCATTTTCTCTTTAAACTGCTCTTGCTCTTCGGGGGTCATTTCCTTAAAGCGTTCGGCCATTCTTCCGCGCTTCCAGGAGGGGCCCATTTTGCCGCCCTTGCCGAAACCGAAAAGGATCTTGGACAGGATAAATATTCCCATCGCCTGCCAGAATGTAATGGCTCTTACGCCAAGTATCTCGGGTAGCAAATTGTTCCAGAGTAGCATCACTACATAGCTTACCAGTGAAAGGAAGGCAATCCCGATCAGGGGGAAAAATACAAACCGGCCTTTGTAAAATATCTTCTTCATAATTCTAAAATTTAATAATCATTAATCTCTTTATACAATTGTTTTAAGCGTTTGCGCAGGTGCAGCACAGCATAGCGTTTCCGTGTCACCAGGGTCTGAATGTTTTCCCCGGTAGTTTCTGCTATTTTCTGGAAGGGGATATTGTCCAGCTCCTGCCAGATGAATATCTGCTGCTGCTCTTTGGGCATTACGACTGCTGTCAATTTATTGCGGGTTTATTAAGTAGACGATTGAGGTATTAAAACATTTCAAATTATTTTAAATTATTTTCAATACTGGTTATAGGTTTCAAAGAATGTATTTAGGTGGGATGGCTGAAATGGGATAGAAAGGCATACTTAAACCAATTGACACATGATATAACTATCGTGTTGATAATCACTAGTGTCCAGGGAAAATTGAAATTGTCGGAATAATGATCTAATTCTTAACTCATAATTATTCTCTTTTCTTTTCCTGCAGCAGAAAAGAAACATGCCGAGGAGGAACGACGAGACCATGAGTACCTTAAAAACAATAGACAAAAACGAATAAATGCCGCCGCTGTCCCGAAGGTTCGGGAATGCTATTAAAGTTAATGGTTTGGCTTGGTCTGTGCGTACCGCACCATCCGCCCTGGGCGGAGGAAAAAAACGTAAACGGAGATTTTGTGCTTAGGCCAAAGCTTATCAACAGTCCTGTCAGAATAGGTTAAAATTCTGCAGGTTTCAAGTAAGTGAAATTATAAAAATTAATACAGTACTGAAGGATGGCTTTCCTTTTAAGACCGGATAAAAATCATTCAATAAATAAAAACATATTTTATTATGAACCTGATTTTAACCAGAAAATATGATCTTGATATTTGTTAATCTGCCTTTTTAAACTCCTGCCTCAATCCCGGTAATAAGCAAACAAAAAGTATAAGCAGGGCTAAAAAGATGTAAAAGGCATGCAGCCAGCTGACCGCCTGTATAAATACCATTTGGACTTGTATCCATATAATTAAAATAAAGGCCATATAGACGCTAAAAGTCCAGGACCAGTGCATATCATCAAAGCAATTGAGCATTTCAGCGAAGCTGCTTTTGGGTTTCTTTGATAAGGCGAATATCAGCAGGAATGGGGCGAGGCCCAGCACGCTGAACAGGATAATGCCCGGTATCAAAAAATTAGTAAAAGGCAAATGATCCAGCAAAGACAGCGGCATTCCCATTAATTGGCCGGATGGTGAAAGAATCAGCACTCCCCCACCGCCAATGGCGCCCAAACCCAAAAAAGCCAGCAAAGGAATTAAAAAATATAAAGCTCTTTTTTTCATTTGATGTAGAGTTGATAAACTGTAAGCACCAGGGTAATGAGTACAATGATGCTATAGATTTGCTTGTTATACTTTGCCAGCCATTCGGGCAAATAGATATCGAAGTTATACTTTTGAGATGAGGAATATTTACGGGCCATAATGGTTAATGGGCACATTTTATTAAAGATCGCCAAGACGACGACTTCTAAACATATGACTCCATAACCCAGCCAAAGCCATACATCCAATTTATTTTTAATTACAGCATACAGCATATAAAAAATAACAAAATTGAAAAACACCCATATTAAGGTATGTGCAATTTTGATCAGGGTTAAATTTGTTTCCTCCTCGCGGGACTGCTTCATACCTGAAAGCTTTTACCTTGTAAATTTGCTTATTTAAACGTCTGATAATAATGACATTGGTCATTGATGGGATTGATTTGGGTCATGGGATTTGCTTAGAGGCGGCGCAGATACAGAGAAGGAATAAGTGTAAAGTGGAGGGATATTATAGTGAATGTTACACTGAATATGCTCAGCAGAGTAGCTAAAAATCTGTTATAAAAAATTATGGATGTGAGGGGTTTTAGGGTTTAGGGTTTAGGTATCACATTCTACGGATACTTGTCATTCTTATAGCAGTCAGATCTTTGCTAAAGCAGCGAATCTTTCCCACTCTTCAAGGATACGATATGTTGCCGGAGGTGATCCTCTCTCCACATTGCTATCAATCCATTCATAAATATTCCTGTTTTGCGCTAGTTTATTAAATTCTTCAATTAAATATGACTTTACATTTTCCGGAGCATCTTTCATCTCCTTCCAAATAGTACTCCTGTTTTCAAGTATATATATAATATCTTCAAAATCATGACTGGTTCGTCCATCGCTCTTCCCGCGACTCTTGAAAGCTTCCATCTTTGTTGCTATAAAATATGGTGCGCTTAAGACTTTTACTGTCGTTTGATCGTCGATTATTTGTTCTATGGCATTTTGAAAGCCCTCTGGGTACCATTGATTTCTAAAGCCAATAGAGTCATCGTCGGTAGGCATAATATCTACAATAATACCGTTAATTCTATATCTACACACAACCTTAGATTCAAGATCATTATGAAAACCGATCGCTCGTAATTTTTCTTCCAGCTTAACTCTTCCAGTATAATTAAAAATTTCAACAATTACATCTACATCATCTGTAGGTCTGGGTTCGAATATTTGCCGGTCAGGATAAAGCGAAATCGTGGCTCCACCTACAAATACTACTTTATCCCTCAATTCCCCTAAAGCTCCATTTACAGCTTTAATTCTAATTATATTATTATGATGGTTCATCCATAATTTCTTTAAGGTGCTTTATTGCAATAGTTTTTTCCCTGTTACGTCCTACTCTTAAAACATCCACCAAGGCTAATAGCTTATAGAAAACTACATCCTGCTTTACTGCTTCAATTTGATTTTTATAAAGCGGTTCTATCGCCAATCCAATCGTATCTCCATTTATATCGGCCCATACATAGTTTTCGTTGCTCAAAAGCTGATTCTTTATATAGGGATGTGAATGTGCGGTTGCAATGCCTCTAACCATTGTACCAGGATGCTGAGGAAACACATAGGATATTCCATATTGCAAAAAATCCATAAGGTTTTGTCTTTTCACCTTTCGTCTATCATCCAGCAAGCCAGCATAATGGCTTCGATTTAAGGATTCTGAAATTTCGGACGTACTTATTGATAAACTATTTGCCAGGTAAAATAATCCTAATTGATCTTCCTTTATAGCTATGAGTTTTAACAGTATAGCTATATCTTGTGGGCGCATTCCGTTATGCTTTCTCATATTTCAAATATAAACAATCTTTTCCGCATTCCGCAAAATGCGGAATGCGGATTAATTAGATTATAATGGAATTACAAATTATTAATCTTCAACACAGATCTGATAGACTTTATCTACTGAAACAGGAATTAGCTATCCAGGAAATAACGAATTACAAGATATGGGATGGGGTTTTGGATATTCAGGGTCCCAAAGTTGGCATAGCTAAGGCACATAAACAGATTGTCAAATGGGCAAAGAAGTTAAATTTAGAATCCATAGTTATAGCAGAAGACGATATTATATTTACGGATAAAGGAGCCTATAACTATTTCATAAAACAAACTCCCAAAGAATATGATCTATATTTAGGGGGTATTTATTATGGATATATCAAACATGACCATTCAGTTCCTGATTTTTCTGGCTTGACTTTATATAGAATACATAAGCGGTTTTACAATAGATTTTTATCATGCGAGGATTTAGGCGATCTGGATAGGCAATTAGCAGCTAAAGGTAAGTTCATAGTTTGCGATCCCTTTGTCGTAAAACAACGAGCAGGATTTAGTGACAATGTTTTGAAGTATATTGATTATGAACAGCTTTTGGGAGGAAGGAATTTTTTTAAGCGAAAATAAAAATTTCATTGACGCTACTAAATTGATGTATAGTAAAAGTCTGTTGCGATTTACCAAAACATTTATAATGTTTGAGCCATTATTAATCGATAAAAAGAATACCAGCGGAAACAGACTGGAATTTTGAGTAAATGCCGAAAAACAACAAACCCCTCAGAACTTAATCTGAAGGGCTTTCTTCCGTGGGAGATACTGGGTTCGAACCAGTGACCCCCTGCTTGTAAGGCAGGTGCTCTGAACCAGCTGAGCTAATCTCCCGCTTTGGGACTGCAAATATAGGAGTAGAGAGGTGGATTGCAAAATTAATTTGTAAATAGCTGTAACATGCTAGAAAAGAACAGCTTGCAACAATCCCAAGCGCGCAATCCATCTTACTATATCCCCTATTCGACGCAGGCAATTGGCGTAGAGCTACAAAACCTGAAAGGTTTTAGTACCGTCGAATAGCGCACATGTTAGTACACTGTTAGTACAAGCGGGTGGCCATAAATCATTACTATGGTCTACTATAAGCTAGTTTTAAATGACAAAAGAGTACGAGAAGATAGTACGTATCCAGTTGAGATACGAATTACCTACTTACGGAAGAACACAACTATTACAACGGGCATTCGCGTCAGGAAAGAACAGTGGGATTCCCAAACCCAACAGGTTCGCAAGACCCCCAATTTCCAGAAGCTTAATCAGTCGATAAGCGAGATCTACCTGAAGGTACAGAAGATCGTTCATGAGCTTGACGACAATGGAACTTTCTCGTTTGTTGCTTTGAGAGAATACCTAGCAGGTAAAGCGAAGCCTGCTAAAGCTCCGAGGATTGAAATGACCTTTAATCAATATTCTGCTGATCTAGTCAAGAGCATGTTATCCATCAACCAGGTGGGTAACGCCTTGGTGTATCAAACAGCTTCAAATCGGTTGATAGGATTTGCCGAGGGACGGATGCTGAGATTTGCGGAGATTGACTACACGTTTCTTGAAAACTTCCAACGCCATCTCATTAGCAAAGGTGTTAAACAGAATTCTGTCAGTAACTATCTCAGGACCATCCGGGCTATATACAACAGAGCAATAAAAGCAAAGATCATAGATAGATCCTTTTATCCTTTTACCGATGTTCCCATTAAGTCTGAAAGAACTGCGAAGCGTGCTATACTGGCCACCGACCTTGCAAGGATTTATAAACTTGATCTAAAGGAGAATACAAGAGAATGGCATGCAAGGAATTACTTCCTTCTGAGCTTCTCACTTATAGGTGTTTCGTTTACTGATTTAGCTTATCTGAAACCAATCAATATCGTGAAAGGAAGGATCTTTTACAAGCGAAGAAAAACCAGAAAAGAATACAGCATTAAATTAACCGCAATAGCGCAGCGAATTATCAATTTATACAAAAGAAAGAATGAAAAGTACCTCTTACCAATCCTACCAGTTTCTGTAATCGAAGATTCATTGATTGCAAATCAGAAAATACATCAGTGGATCAAAACAACAAATAAATGGATGAAGGAACTTGCCAAGGACTGTGAAATTTCAGAAACGCTGACAACCTACGTTGCTCGTCATACATGGGCAACTACGGCAAAACGTCTCGGATACTCAAATGAACTAATTGCTGAGGCTATGGGGCATGAATATGGGAATAAGATCACTAATATCTATCTAGACAGCTTTGAACAAAGTGTGATTGATGAATTAAACGAAAAAGTAATAAACGCAATTATTATAAATTTGCCGGAAAAGAACTGATCGAATGAGTCACAGTAGCACACCAATACTTTAATAGATTGCGGATAATTAAAATCTTATCAATGAAGAGATCCGCATCTGTTTTCCTTATTCTGTTAGTTTTCATTTTCAGTTCATGCGACAAAGAGAGTGCTGGTAATCCCAATCTGAATGGCTCTTGGGAATCAAGTACAACAGATATTAAATTAACATTCAGAGATGGAAATTTCACTGCCAAAACCGATTATCCTCTATTCAACAACGGTTATCAGGTTTATACAGGCGAATACATTTTGGATGGAAGCAATATATATTTGACAGCGCATCAGGTTGAATGGTGGGATAAGGCTTATATGGTTGAGGCTAAAATCACGAAGTATGATAAACCTTTTATAGAACACTATAAATTCAAAATCAAAGGAGATATACTTGAATTTAACCGGATTAATATTCAAGCTCAGAATTTGCTCATAGATAATGCAGGGGTTTTTGAAAAGAAGAACTGAACTGTGCTAAATTACTCATAGCTGCTTGTTATAATTTTACCCGGACTGCTCAGTAATCTATCACAAGCCATCTTTTTATAGGCGAGTCCAGGTACCCTAAAATATTACCAACAATCCCTCTTATAGGGAAATGAAAGTCATTTCGAAAAAAAAGAGAAACTAAAGAGCTTTAAATTTATTATAAAGAAACGCGTAAAATTATGTCCCAAAAAATCAATGACCGATCAAAGTGAGTTCCTTAAATAAACCGGTCTTGATCTGCAAGTAATAGGGCTATAATATTTTTTTCTATCGGAAACTATAACCAAGAGATAAGCCCGCCCACGATCTCACGCGCCGGTCAAGGTAAGTTGGTGTCCACATTGCACGTAAGAGTAAGCCCTCCCTGAGTGGTTGCAGGCGGTAACCAAGATTAAAAACGGCAGCAACATCCAGGTCGGGTCCCTGAGAAGATTTATTTACTATAAACGAGGGAGTAAGACCCAGGCCTGTTTCAATGCCGCTACGTTCATTCCGAAAGATATAATTATAAGAAAGCGGAACTGACAAATGGGTACCAGGCTCATTGTTCTCGTAGGATGTACCTGTGTAACCCACTCCTATCCCGAAACCCGGTCCGTCATTTCTTCCGGGCCTTAAACGCATATCAAAATTCCCGGAGAGCCCGCGGCCATTGCCCCCTCCCTCAACAAAAATCGCTTTCCGATATTTTCCGGGCGGTGCCTTAGCTACAAACTCTTTTTGTTTCTTTTCCTTCGGAGAGGGTAAGATCAATTGTTTATTAAGACTATACCCGATCGATATGCCCGGCCAAAATGGAGGATAAAAATAGCCCTTCCCGATATACATAAAAGAATTGGTTGCTCTAAGCATCAAGCCTCTTGTTGCCTGATAACGATATCCTATAGTTAGTATTTCTGCTGACGTTAATTTGGGATGAGCTTCATCCGCATCCAAATCAATGAAGAAATTTTCGTTACCGGAAACATTATACAGAAGAGTAATTCCCAGGCCGCTTTCAAAACCGTGCTTTCTTTGGCCAACAATATAGTTGATCCCCAGAGGTACAGTTATATAATCGTCGAAATATTTATCCGGCACCATGCCTGCTCCTGCCCTGATACCAAAACCATCATTTCTGTTTCGCTTAAGGCGCATATCGTAGTTCGCGGTCAATATCAAGCCATTTCCAGCTAATTCGGCAAAAACGACTTTCCGGTGTTTTCCGTCTAAGGGCGAAGCCTGGATTTTATCCGGTTCTTCAATATTTTTTGAAAAACTATATTTATAAATCAGATCCAGACCGATAAAACCAGGACGTGTATTGAACGTCCCGTTATACATTTTGTCATTCATCTGAACTTTTAAAATCCCTGCTCCAATTGGTTTCAATCCAAAGCTCTTCCTTATACCAAACACTAAGCTACTCCCTGAACCTAAGCTTCTTTCTATTCCTATGGAGGAAGCGATGTTCAGATCGAACCTATGACCTGTTGCGGGGATGTCCACCAGCAGATCAGCCGGCAAAGTAGAAGGTACATCGGGATCAAAACGAACAGCACGGTTAAACCCAGCCTGGAAACCGTCATAGTTATCTGCGCTGTAACTATAGTACCGCAGGGAAGGCTCGGCAACAATCCGGACAGAGGTGCGTTCATTTAAATTGAATTGGCGTAAGGCACGAGCTGACAGCGCATGATAATGATAGGGATCAAAATAATTACTCCACCATATGTCACCCTTGTCCTGCTTCGTACCGAAGGCTGTACTTGGTGCAACGAAATCAATACCATAAACAACCGAGCCTAAGGCAAGTCCTGCACCGATCCCCCACTTCTGGTTAAGCATATAAGTATAAGTTGCTCCGAGATCAAAACCCATTTTCGTAGGACTGCTGATTTTTGCAGGAGATGGGTTCACAATTTCCGGTTTAGCACTTAGGTTCGGCGTGATACGAAACTCTATAGAACTTTGGCCCCTGACTATTTGAAAGGGTATCAGCAGCATAAAAGCCAATAATCTAAACATGTTCATCGATTGAATTTTTCAGGTTCCTTATATCTTCTCACCAGCGAGTAGCCGAACTGTAAAGCCACATAACTGCCTGTATCACTGAATGTCCCACTTTGTTTCCCGCTAGTCTGGTAAAGGTTATATTGTCCGCTGTTATACCTTACACCTGAAAAGCTGGCATTGACTCCAAAAAAGATCTGATTGCCGTTCCTCAAAGTTTTTGATGCCCGCACATTCGCCGTATAGCTTAACCATGGCTTATGTTCAGGAAAATCTACACGGATATTCTGTATTGGGTGATTAACATGCGAATCATCGTAATAAGAGGAGCCGCTTTGTAAACCGTAATCATTTAATTGACTTAGACTAACTCCCGCCATAATTGAAGGATGCCATTTGCCGATCTTTTTTGCTGAGGTATAGCCAGCTTGAATCGGAAAATAGATATGTCCGTTTACGAGGTTGACATTTGTTTGCCCAAAATTGGAAATACTGGGACCTCCGGCAGGAAAATCATTGTAGTCAATATTGAACTTGTAAGCAACCGGAATCATTCGGAAGTGTATTCCTGAGACAAAAGTAAAGCCACTCTGGCTCACTCTATGGTAGTCTACGCCAGCCGAAAATCCGGGGGAATTCAATCTTTTCATGACGTCCTTATCAGTTGTCCTGGTGATGATAGTGCCCGTTCTGAACAGGGGTTGAACGTCAATGGATATATATTCCCGGCTCTTATGGGCTGCCTGCTGCTTTAACAGGATACTATCCTGGGCATAGGAAAAACTCATATTCGCCAACATAAGCATAGTCAATAATAGCCCGGCCGGCCAAACCGTTCGGGCGGGCTTATTCGATAGTAATTGCAATAAAGGCATAGCTAACGGGGTAGATCGTCATTTAAATATAACTTAAAATTTGTTTACTATATCATTGTATTACACTATTAGAAACACGCAACAAGGTAAATATTCTACCAGAGCAGGATTACAGCTTGTTTAGTCACTATTAATTTAAAAGGCAAGCAAAGATCATCCAGCTTAACAGAGCATCCTGAGTTTTAGAATATCATCCTTACAAAAGATGGTTATCTTAGTTTCGCTGATGAATTAATTCAATCAATGATTGCTCTATTACTAGGCTAACGTAATCTTAGTACATTGTTGGAAAAAAGGCAGACATTTAGTGCTGTAACAGCGTGTTTAACAAACCATAATCTCTACCACAATTAGAAGCAAATGCGAATATTCCTTTTCCTCTTTCTTTTAGCTCTATAGTCCGAACTGAGATTCTTGTGATTAAATGATTCGTAGGATTCAAACCTAATAAGGGAAATCATAGAAATCTTAAAAATCAAATAAATCACAGTTCAGACAATGAATGTGGCTAAGATGTAATCCTGGTCTGAAATCATGAGCGTTTATAAAGAGAATTTGTATCTTTAATAAAACTCTTTCAATAACATGTCCAGGGAACTCATTAACAATGGATTAAGGATATTATGTGTGCCTGTTATCCTTTTTATTCTCTTGCTTCCATTCTCGTTCCTGACTGGATGGAATAATGGAATATAGGTACGGCTTTATTTTGCTGGTTTTTCCTGATTCCTTTTGTTGCTGAGTATGTTCCAACTATTTTTTCGGCCGACAAAAATCAATTGAAGGAATCGCTTATCGGAATGTCGATCTTTTATTCTTTTATGATATTCATGATCTATAAACACTACTATTCAGACTTTTTTTTCATTATGATGCTGAGTGCTGTGGTTAATATGGGGTCAATAAGTATTATTTCTAAGGTCAAGAGAATGTATAGAAACCCCTCGTACTAGCATAATTTACCGCACCAAAATTATCTTATCTTTATTCCTAAAGCACTGTAAATGATGACCCTAGCATATCTAAATATATCAGGTCCTGAAGTCATTTTGATCATTTTGTATTTCTTGCTGATCATTTGGGCCGGGCATTATGGTCGCCATACAGTATTAGGCTACTGGGGTACAATTATGATTGGGCTATTCGCCAGCCCACTCTTAGCCTTCGCAATAGTTTTTTACCTAAGATCCACCAGGCCTTTGCTTTGAATGTCACCCTGATGAAAATCAGGGCCAATAACAAGAGTAACCTGCCTACCGAAAAACTTTAAAATAAATACCCGGATAGTTTACTAAGTCCTTCAAAATAATATTGCAATATACAATAATCAATCGTAATATTGCAATATACAATTATGGGACTAACAAAAGCAGATATCTTCAGCAAAGAACAAAACAGATTAGCTATGCTCCTGAAAGCATTGGCTCATCCTGCACGGATTGCGATTCTTCAACGAATCATGATCTCAAATACCTGTATCTGCGGGGATTTGGTTGGTGAATTAGGTCTGGCGCAGGCAACCATTTCACAGCATCTTAAAGAATTAAAAAGCATCGGACTGATCAAAGGTTCGATCGAAGGGACCAGCGTATGCTATTGCATTGACCCGGATACATGGAAGGTATTGGAATCAGTCATGAAGGATTTTCTGGCTAATTATAAAGGAAAAACGATCTGCTGCCAGTAGAAATGTATAAAAAGTAAGTACAAACAATCCCGTACTTACGGGAGAAATTGATAAAAATAACAGATGAAAAACATACTCGTACTCTGCACAGGCAATAGTTGCAGAAGCCAGATAGCTGAAGGTTATCTGAGACATTATGCTGGTGAAAAAGCGAATATTTACAGCGCCGGAATTGAAACTCATGGTGTGAATCCGAGAGCCATTAAAGTGATGGCCGGAGATCATATCGATATCTCAAAACATACCTCCAATAATGTCAATGAATACCTTGATATCCCCTTCGATTATGTGATCACCGTTTGCGATAATGCGAATGAAGCCTGTCCGTACTTCCCGGGAAATGTGGAACGCTTTCATTTTAATTTCCCCGATCCTGCGAAAGCAAAAGGAACGGAAGAAGAGATAATGGAGGAGTTTAGGAGGGTGAGGGAGATGATTAAGGTGTATTCAGCGGAGTTTATACAGAAACATTTAGGAAAATGAGCCAGTTAGATAATGAGCAAATTAGATAATGAGCAAATGCTCAGGAAACATATACTGTAGGAATTTTGCTACTGACCGCCCAGGGCGGTCAAATGTTTATAGAATTGTTTACACGGAAATCCCGACCCTGAAGCTATCGGGATGGTAATTAGTAAATGCATCCATAACCAAAACCACCATGTCAGCAACAAACTGCGCTCCTGCGCATCAACGAAAGAAACTAGGCTTTCTCGACCGCTACTTAACCATATGGATATTCCTTGCGATGGCAGCAGGTGTAGGGATAGGCTATTTTATCCCTTCGGGTGCCGGGTTTATTAATTCCTATTCGAGCGGGACAACAAACATTCCCTTAGCTATCGGATTAATCCTGATGATGTACCCGCCCCTCGCGAAGGTAAAATATGAGAACCTTGGAGAAGTGTTCCGTAATACAAAGGTGCTGAGTGCTTCCCTGATTCTGAACTGGATCATCGGACCGGTACTTATGTTTTTTCTTGCGATAACTTTTCTCGCTGATAAGCCTGAATACATGGTTGGTTTAATCTTAATCGGACTTGCGCGCTGCATCGCAATGGTGATTGTGTGGAATGAACTTGCAGATGGAAGCAGGGAATATGCCGCCGGTTTAGTTGCCTTAAACAGCATTTTCCAGGTGTTTTTGTACAGTGTTTATGCCTATGTATTTATCACACTCCTGCTCCCGGTCTTTGGTTTTGAGGGCTCAGAAGTGAATATCACGATCGGAGAAATCGCTAAATCAGTCGGGATCTATCTTGGTTTACCCTTTGCAGCAGGAGTAATCAGCCGCTATGGCCTGATTCGAATTAAAGGCGAAGAATGGTACGAAAAGAAGTTCATCCCATTCATCTCACCAATCACGCTGATCGCCTTACTTTTCACAATTCTGGTTATGTTTAGTTTAAAGGGTGAATTAATCGTACAAATCCCTTTTGATGTTGTCAGGATTGCGATACCTCTCGTCATTTACTTTGCCGTTATGTTCCTTGTGAGCTTCTTTTTCGGAAAGGCTTTGGGAGCTGACTATTCTAAAAATGCATCCATTGCTTTTACATCAGCCGGCAATAACTTTGAGTTAGCCATTGCAGTCGCAATTGGGGTATTTGGAATTAACTCGGGTCAGGCCTTTGCCGGAGTAATCGGTCCGCTGGTAGAAGTACCGGCATTGATCGCGTTGGTTAATGTCGCATTCTGGCTTCGGAAAAAATATTACAAACCTGTAGCTAGTATTGAATGAAGATTGCCCTTTTCTCAGATATTCATGCCAATCTTCCGGCATTTGACGCATTTTTAAAGGATCTGGATAGCAGAAAAGCGGATGCAATTTACTGCCTCGGCGATCTGGTGGGCTATAATGTATGGCCAAATGAAATTATCAATGAGATCAGGAAGCGGGGGATTGCGACGCTGATTGGAAATCATGATCTGAAAGTTAAAGCACTGCCTCAAATCACAAAAGAGGAATTGGCTACCTCCGGAAAAGATTATGCCTATCATATCATTGAACCCGAAAACAGAGCCTATCTTCAAAACCTCCCATCGCATATTAAACTGGAATTTAAACTACATGATCAGGAGTTTAATGTATTGATGGTTCATGGTAGTCCCAGAAGTGTTGATGAATATGTTCTTGAAAATACCGATTCAGTGTATGTGACAGAACTGATGAATGAATCGGGTGCCAATATCTTATGTGTCGGGCATTCTCATAAACCCTATCACCGGATTATCAGTCGGGATAAACAGGTGATCAATATCGGCTCGGTTGGAAAACCCAAAGATGGGAATCCGCAGGGATGTTATGTGATGCTTACTCTGGATGATATTAATCCCATTAATGTAGAATTCATTCGTTTTGATTATGATGTTGATAAAGCAGTAAAAGGAATTGAAGAGAGTCCGCTGCCGGATGAGTTTGGAGAGAGGTTGAGGGAGGGGGTTTGATATACCTCATTTTGTCTGAACTGTGATTTTTATGATTAGAGTGATTGTTTGTTTGATTCATGCTATCATAATAATCATATAAATCACCTGAATCACAGTTCAGACAAAAGATAATACTATAATTCCGAATAAATTACCTTATCCCCTAATTTTAGTTCGGTTATATATTTGGTGCCTTTCACCGGACTAAAACCGCTAAAGAAATTGGATTTTAAATAAAGTACGCTGACTTCACGGTTTTGCAATTCCTTCTGCAGGGTATCCAGATTGAGTCCCTTCTGCAGTCCATGATTGATATAAAAAACTCCACTCGTGTTATTGAGCTTAAGGATTACATTATCCCCGGAACCTTCAGTAACTCTGTCTACTGTCGTATTGATAACAATAGAGTTCTCTCTGTTGACCGGGATCGGACGGAACACAAGGAATAGTAAAGCAACAATTAATAGCGTAAATATTATTATCCCTGATTTACCCGAAAGATTTTTCATGATGGTTTGCACTGGTTATCAGCAAGATAGTAATTAAATATTGAAATGCATAGACCTGCGCCAGGGAAGATTTTTTTGATTAGTTTGATTCATATAATTCCTGACTTACCAAATCATGGATAATTTGTCAATGAGTTGATTTGTCAATTTGTCGAGGTAGGATGTAATCCCTGCCGGCAGGCAAGGCCGATCCGCCCTTCGCGGGAGGGAACTTCGCTGAGTTAGTCAAATTTTGCTTCAGTCTGCTAAGTTCCTTCTCCGCCCAGGGCGGATCAGGATGACAGGTTTCGATTGCTTAAGAATTCCCTTTGGTTGGTGTTATCACCGTACCATAAGCAACATCCTCCACACGAAGGCCATCGGGTTGCTAATTTAATCATTAGCTCAACTCGATAGCAATCGGTTCTCTAATTAAAACACTTCTTTGCTATCTTTGCGCCATCCTATGGAATTCAAACTCACTTCAGAATATTATCCCACTGGCGACCAACCTGAGGCGATAAGACAATTAGTTGAAGGTGTTAATGCAGGAGAGCATTATCAGACCCTGCTGGGTGTGACAGGTTCTGGTAAAACCTTTACCATTGCCAATGTGGTGCAGCAAACGCAAAAGCCAATGCTGGTACTTAGCCACAATAAAACCCTTGCAGCCCAGCTTTATGGAGAATTCAAGCAATTCTTTCCGGAGAATGCGGTGAATTACTTCGTTTCCTATTATGATTATTATCAGCCTGAAGCTTATATAGCCTCATCGAACACCTACATTGAAAAGGATCTTCAGATTAATGAGGAGATTGAAAAACTAAGGCTGCGCACTACCTCTTCACTTATGTCGGGAAGGCGTGATATCATTGTGGTATCATCCATTTCCTGCATTTATGGTATGGGAAATCCGGAGGATTTTTCAAATTCAATATTCCGCTTTGCTGTTGGCACAAAGATCAGCCGGAATGCTTTTCTTCACCGCCTGGTCGAAATACTGTATTCCAGAACAACAGTGGATTTCCGTCGCGGGACATTTAGGGTGAAGGGTGACACCGTAGATATCTACCCGGCCTACATGGATTTTGCCTACCGGGTTTCTTTTTATGGCGACGATATCGAAGAGCTGAGCACAATTGATCCGGCATCAGGAAAAACATTAGAGAAAATGGATCATCTGGCCGTTTTCCCGGCGAATTTATTTGTCACCCCAAAAGAAAGGCTTACCCAATCCATCTGGGCTATTCAGGAAGAACTTGAAAACCGTAAACAGCAGTTTATAGATGAAAAACGATTTTTAGAAGCTAAAAGACTCGAAGAGCGGGTTAACTATGACCTGGAGATGATCCGGGAGCTTGGTTATTGCAGTGGAATCGAAAATTACTCCCGCTTTTTTGATGGAAGAACCCCTGGAATGCGCCCGTTCTGTTTGCTGGATTATTTCCCGGATGATTATCTGATGGTGATTGATGAAAGTCATGTTACCGTTCCACAAATCAGGGCAATGTATGGAGGCGACCGTTCCAGAAAAATCTCTCTGGTAGATTATGGTTTCCGCTTGCCGGCGGCTCTGGATAACCGTCCCCTAAACTTCAATGAATTTGAAAAACTTGCCCCACAGACCATTTATGTAAGTGCCACTCCCGGCGATTACGAATTGGAGCAAACTGAAGGGGTATTTGTTGAGCAGGTGATCCGGCCCACTGGACTCTTGGATCCGGAAATTGAGATTCGGCCAGTTGTAAATCAGGTAGACGACCTCCTTGATGAGATTGATAAAACCGTCAAACTAGGTGACAGGATACTTGTTACCACCTTGACCAAAAGGATGTCTGAAGAGCTTACCAAGTATATGAACCGTCTCGGAATTAAGGTAAGATATATTCATTCTGAGGTAAAAACAATGGAAAGGGTTGAGATTCTAAGAGATCTGAGGCTTGGAGTAATTGATGTCTTAATTGGGATAAACCTGCTGCGTGAAGGTTTGGATCTTCCGGAAGTATCATTAGTAGCTATTCTGGACGCTGATAAAGAAGGATTTCTTCGCTCTGAACGATCTTTGATTCAAACAATTGGCCGCGCTGCCCGAAATGACCGCGGTCGGGTAATCATGTACGCTGATAAAATCACCAATAGTATGCGTGTCACCATTGAAGAAACCAATAGAAGGAGAGAGAAACAGATCGCATACAATACTAAACATGGTATTACACCAACAACAGTTGGAAAATCCCGTGAAGCCATCATCGAGCAGACTTCAGTAATGGATTTTAAAGGTGGTGTTCAGAAAGCTTACATCGAGAAGGAAATGACCGACAATCTAGCCGCTGATCCTATTGTTCAATACATGACCAAATCCGAATTACAGAAATCTATTGATAAAACGAAAAAGGATATGGCACTTGCCGCCAAAGAAATGGACTTCCTTCTCGCAGCTAAACTAAGAGATGAGATGTTTGCACTGGAGAGGGTGATGGAGGAGAGGTTTAAATAATTGAGAGGGGAGAGTGGAGAATTGAAAATGAAAAAATTGAAACCTTTAAATTAAAAATTTGATATTAAACGGATGTCATCCCGATTCGCCCTTCGCGGAGAGGGAACTTAGTAAGTTGAAACCCGATAAAATCTGGTAGAGAGTTGAAAAGTTAATTTTTGACAATTAACTTCCATTTGACTATCAAATTTCTATTAACCACCAATTCACGGACAACCCGATAGCTATCGGGTGACAACAGGCAACAGACAACTAATAATGGACGGCAAAAACAGAAAAGACATTTATCCCGGACTGGAAGTTGACATAATCCTTAAAAAAGACCAACGCTCCGGAGCCCGAACCAGGGGAATTGTTCAGGCACTGCTAACAAGTGCAGTTTTTCATTCCAGAGGCATTAAAGTGAGACTTGAAGACGGACAGGTAGGCAGGGTTGTGGAGATATTCCCATAAATCTGTTAAACCCATTGAGCTCAATTTAAACTCCATTCCCACCCGATAGCTATCGGGTTGCTAATTCTCTCTAAGCGTAATTCCAATGTAACATTTACTTCAGTTTGAAACATTTTAAAAAAATTAACGTCTATATTTGAGTATTATATTTTGTTATCATGGCAATTTTAAAGTTTTTATTCATAACCATTTGTATTCTCTGGCTGATCAAAATGATAGCCCGTGTGCTTTTACCAATCGCATTTCAAAAAATGATGACAAAAGCACAAAATCAGGCTAATCAACGTTATCAGCAACAACATAACCAAAATCCGGATGGTCGCATCAAGGTAGATTATATGCCACCAAAAGAAAAAAATCGCGGTGATCAGGCTGGAGACTTTGTAGAATATGAGGAAATCAAAACTCCTTGATTTTCTTTTTACCTAAGCTATTTTTTTAATTCCTGATCAGTTTATTCAACCGTTCTGCTTCCTATTTTGCCCGAATTACCCAATATTTGAGATTTATTTTCATAAAGCTCAATAACAAGCCTTGCAGGTTTAAGCTTTTTTCTATTTTTGGCATTCAACTAATTTAAGCAGAATGAATAACTGGTTTAAACGCAATGGGGTACATCTGGCCATTATAGGAATATTTATCGCCTTATGTTTTGTGTATTTCAGTCCGGCATTGCAGGGTAAAGCCCTCTATCAGAGCGATGTTCTCATGGCTCAGGGAATGCAAAAAGAGATCATGGACGTTAGGGCAAAGGATGGAAAAGGACCTTTGTGGACCAATTCCATGTTTGGCGGTATGCCAGCCTTTCAAATATGGGTTCAGTATCCAAACAATGTGACAACCTATGTGATCTCATTCTTTAAAACTGTTTTCCCGAATCCGATTGATACCGTTCTGCTTTATCTCTTAGGTGCCTATCTATTGTTCTGCGTTTTAAGAATGAACCCATGGCTTGCAGCCGCTGGCGCTATCGCATTTGCATTTTCATCATACAATTTCCAGATCATCGATGCCGGTCACAGCAATAAAGCTATGGCAATTGCATTTTTTCCTCCAATTCTTGCGGGAATTATTATGGCTTTTCGCAGGCAATACCTTACTGGTGCAGTCTTAACAGCTTTATTCCTTGCTATTGAGATCAGAACCAACCATATTCAGATGACCTATTATCTGTTTATTGCCTTGCTTATTTATGTTGGTATTGAACTTTATCATGCAGTTAAAACAAAAACCACTCAGGATTTTCTGAAATCCTTTGGATACCTGGCTGTAGCAGCTTTGCTTGCAATTGCTGTAAATGCAGGGATGCTCTTGACAAGCTATGAATATGGGGCAGAAACTATCCGCGGAAAATCAAATTTAAAAACTGAAAAGTCGGAGCCTAATAATGGACTTGACCGTGAATATGCTTATCAATGGAGTCAGGGACTTGGTGAAAGTCTGACATTTCTGGTGCCAAACGCTTATGGAGGTGCATCCGGGGCAGGAAATCTGGATGAGAATTCAGAAGTTGCAAAAACTTTAACTACTAAAGGTATTCCTGCAGAACAGCTTTTACCTGCTATGCAGCAATTATCGCAGATTGGGCTAAGTACCTACTGGGGAGATAAACAATTCACTTCCGGTCCCTGGTATTTTGGAGCGATCATCTGCTTCCTCTTCGTTCTCGGTTTGTTTATCGTAAAAAACAGAATAAAATGGTGGATCCTGAGTGCAAGTCTTTTGTGTCTGATACTATCCTTTGGAAGGCACCTTCCCTTCCTTTCTGACCTGTTTTTTGATTATTTCCCGCTCTACAATAAATTCAGGGCCGTTGAATCTATCCTGGTTATTACCGCATTTCTAATCCCGGTACTGGCTATTCTTGCTGTAAAAGAAGTTGCATTCCACACAGAAGATCCTAAAAAACTGAACAAAAGCCTTTTAAATAGTTTATACATCACCGGCGGACTCTTGTTAATCCTTATTGCCGTTCCAACGGTATTACTGGATTTCAAAACACAGAATCATAATGCGTTTATTGAGCAACTAACTCAGGTAACCAATGGAGACCGGGCATTTGCAGATTCAATTGCCAAAGCCCTGGTTGATGACAGAATAAGTCTGGCAAGAATGGATGCATTACGTTCTCTTTTCTTCGTTCTGGTTGGGGCAGGGTTAATCTGGGCATTGATCAGAAAGAAAATGAACCCACAGGTCACCTTTATAATTCTGGCTGCAGTGATTTTGGTTGATATGTGGAATATCGACAGACGTTATCTGAATAATGAAAAATTTGTAGATAAGAGTGTGCTAGCTCAACAGTTCAAGACAAGGGATGTAGATCAACTCATTCAACGGGATGGATCTTATTATCGTGTCCTTGATCTTGCCTCCGGAAATCCATTTTCGAATTCCATTCCATCTTACTTCCATAAAAGTATCGGTGGCTATCATGCAGCAAAATTGAAGAGATATCAGGAAGTATTGGATAAACAATTCAATGGGGCAATCAATGAAGATGTTCTGGATATGCTGAATACCAAATATCTGATTACTTCTGATCAAAACGGCCAGAAAGAAACCATGGTAAACCGCTCTACAGCTGCGGGAAATGCCTGGTTTGTTCAGAATGTAGAATATGTCAAAAGTGCTGATGAAGAAATGCTCGCTATTAGCAGCTTCGATCCAAAAAAGGTAATGGTTGTTCATGAAGAGTTTAAGCCGCTAATCGATATAAAAAAGGTTGGTTATGATGGAAATGCTTTCATCAGACTCACAAATTACCATCCTGATCATATGACTTATGAATACTCCTCCGGTCGTGATGCCCTTGCGGTATTTTCAGAAATATGGTATGATAAAGGCTGGAATGCTTATGTTGACGGAGAAAAAATTCCTTATTTCAGAGCGGACTATCTTTTAAGAGCTGCACAATTGCCCGGAGGAAACCATAAACTCGAATTTAAATTCGAACCGACATCCTATTATACAGGAGAGACTATTTCACTTATAGCTTCTATCCTGCTTATTCTGGGATTGGCTTATGCGATCTATACAGAAACGAGAAATAAAAATCCGGAGCCTGCAAAAGCATAGTCCCGTCATTTCGATGAGCGAAAGGAATTGTTTTACTTAGAAATACTATTAACGCGAAGAGAAATCTCAGAGTTAAAAGCACTGCCTGACATCAACAGATTTCTCCACACTGCGAATTCCAACCTTAAGAAGAAAATAATACCGCTGTGTTCGAAATGACGGATCCGAGCCCGTCATTTCGATGAGCGAAGAGAATTATTGTTCTTAGAAATATTTTAAACGCGAAGAGAAATCTCAAAGTCAAAAGCACTGCCCACCATCAACAGATTTCTCCACACCGCGAATTCCAAGCTTAAGAAGAAAATACTACCGATGTGTTCGAAATGACGGATCATATCCGGACAAATCCTACCCGTCATTTCGATGAGCGAAAACAATTGTTATTATTAGAATTAAATTAAACGCGAAGAGAAATCTGTTGAATTGGAGAGTGATTTAAGCTAGTGTTATGTTAATTCTCAATTGACGGATAAAGTCTTTTCAATTTCACTCGTGCTTCTTTATTTGTGAACTGCCAATTTATTTTACAGATTTTATTATTTCTTTGATTTTGCCAGGCACTAACTTGCGCGGCTATTTCTTCGATAGAGGATATATGCCGGTTCAAGCATTGACCATTTAAAACATGCAATTCTATTTCTGCCATATTTAGCCAGCTCCCGTGTTTAGGGGTGAATACGAAGTCGAACCGATCCCAAAGCCTCTTCGCTTCCTTGGGTTCGAAAGTTTCGTAGAAGGATGATGCAGCGTGCGTTTTGAAGTTATCCATGATCAATGTTATTCTTTTTGCTTTGGGATAATGTTTGTCGGCAATTTCCTTCATAAAAATCGCCCAGTCTTTTTTTGTTTTAAATTCCGTTATCCGAACAACGCGTTTACCTTTTAAAGGCTCGTTCGCCATAAATATATTGACTACTCCGTGTCTTATGTATTCATAATCTACTCTGGCATCCTGACCGCGCCTCATCGGAATCGAAGCACGAGTTTCATCTATTAACTGTTTTGGTGACTCATCCATGCAGATCACCGGATAATTTTTGTCATAAGGTCGTTTATAGACATCCAGCACATGTTCCATATTAGCTACAAACTCGCTGCTCTTCTCTGGAGGGATCACCCATCCTTTTACTTTCCAAGGCTTAAGTTCGTTTTTTTTAGTATGCTCCTTACTGTTACATGTGAGATACTTTCAACGTACTTTAACTCAACCATCTTGTCTGCCAGGAGTCGCAGGGACCATTTAGCAAATCCTTTCGGTGGGTCGCTGCAACAGAGCGTTACCAATTTTGCTTCAACATCCCCATCAGTTTTCTTTTCATACTCCCTTGTCGTGGGGCGTCTCTCCAGGCATGGTTCAAATCCTTCGTCAATAAATTTCTTCTTAACTCTGTCTATTGTTCGCATCCCAACTTTCAAAATCTTGCTAATTTGCTCGTTAGTCACCTTTTCGGAGTACTTGCCCTCGTCACAGTTCAGCAAAATATAAGCAGTTCTGAATGTTTGTGAGGTATGGGAACCTTTATTTACGATCTCCATCAATTCCTCAACTTCTCCTTTACTGAGTTTAATTGTATATCGTATCATAACTGATTGTTTTACGAATATACAATATATTTTTATTACGTCATAATATATTTAACTTAACACTAGCATATTCAGGACTTGTTATTGCAATACTATTTTTTATAACTTCACAGCAACCAATTATTATACAATGCGGACAATACTTCTGTTCCTGTTATTTTTGAATGCACTGACTCTATCAGCCCAAAAACCACTTAAATATAAAATTTCATTTCCAAATGCTGTTCATCATGAAGCTGAGGTAGAACTGCTGATTCCGGATGTTCCGGCAGGTGCTCTGACCTTTCGTATGAGCCGGTCTTCACCCGGAAGATATGCAACTCATGAATTCGGTAAAAATGTTCATGATGTAAAGGCATTCAATGGAAGTGGAGGTGTTCTGGAAGTACGGCAAACCGAGGGAGATGTTTATCAGGTGGAAAACCATGATGAAACTGTTAAAATAACATACACAATTTTCGGAAATTGGGTTGATGGTACGTACATGGCAATTGATGAAACACATGCCCACTTGAATATGCCTGCAACCTTTATGTGGATTCCTGCATTGAAAGACAGATCTATCCAAATCAAGTTTAATGATTTGAACAGATATAACTGGAAAGTAGCCACACAATTAAAATCCACAGAAAATACGGATTCTTTTACAGCACCTGATCTGAACTATTTTATGGATAGTCCGGTGGAACTTTCGAATCATCATTTAATAAGCTGGAAAGATCGAAATACTGACAATACTGAACAAATTATTCAGCTCAGTTCACATAGTGGTGATAATAAGAATGTTGTATCCGATTATGCAAAAATGGTAGAGCGTATGGTTAAGGAAGCTAAGGCTGTCTTTGGGGAACTACCAAAATTTGATCATGGGACTTATACTTTTTTACAAGATGTGAATATCGGAAATGCAGGAGATGGAATGGAGCATAGAAATTCAACCATAATCACTGATACCCAAGCGGGAATCGACGGAAATGAGGTCGATCTACTGGGTACATTTTCTCATGAGTTTTTTCATGCCTGGAATGTTGAAAGGATTCGTCCTAAGACATTAGAACCATTCAATTTTTCTCATGCTAATATGAGCAGTGAGCTCTGGTTTGCTGAGGGCTTTACTCAATATTATGGGAATCTGATATTAAAAAGGGCAGGTTTTCTTACTGAAAAGCAATATCAGGAAGTCCTGTCGGAGATTCTGAATGGGGTACTCAATTCACCCGGTGCCGCGAGTTTCTCTGCAACTCAAATGAGCCGCCGGGCGGTTTTTGTGGATGCCGGAGTTTCAGTCGACAGGAATAATTATGCCAATACCTTTACTTCTTATTATACGTACGGGGCATTTATAGCCATGGGGCTCGATCTGCGCCTGCGTTCAGAATTCGATTTAACACTCGATAATTATATGCAGGCACTCTGGAAAAGCCACGGTAAACCTGAAATTCCGTACAGTATCCCGGATCTGCAAAATGTACTCGCCAATTTGACAAATGCAGCTTTTGCTGAAGATTTTTTCCGCAGGTACATTCATGGAATTGAGAAGAATGATTATGTAAAGCTTTTGGCAAATGCCGGATTGGAACTTCGAAAAGCTAATCCCGGTATGGCAAGTATCGGAAATCTCAGGTTAAATGTTAATCCTGCAGATGGTAAGTACTGGGTTTCTTCCGCAACTCTAAAAGGAACCGCAGCTTACGAAGCTGGGATGGAGCAGGGAGATTATATTTTGAAAGTTGGGGACCAAAAACTGTCCGATTCAGTTAAGTTGAATGATATTCTCAGGAAATATAAACCCGGACAGAATATTCCGATTGTATTTGAAAGTAAGGGGCAGGTAAAAAATTCAACAGTAAACCTTAAAGAAAGCGAAACCCTTGAACTGGTAGAAATTAGCAATAGCAGCCGAAAGCAAATCGGGTTTAGAAATAACTGGCTATCATCAAAAATTAAATAGAAATTAACAATACTCAGGCGATGACCTTTTCTTCCAATGTTGAATAAATGACTATGAAAAAACAACTATCAGGCTTTATTGCCATTTTATTTCTGACGGCATGTGCAGTTCAGAAACCTGAACAAATCATTAAAGAGGCTGATGTGGCCAGATTGATAAAAACCCTTTCCTCTGATGAAATGGAAGGCAGGGGTACTTTTACACCTGGCATTGACAAGGCTGCAAAATTTATAGAAAATGAATTTAAGCAGATTGGTCTTAAACCACTTGATGGAGATAATGATTTCAGGCAGGATTTTATGGTCAGGAGAATCAAGCCTGAAACTATTCTGGCTACAGTAAACGGAAAAACAATTGATCAGCAAAATGTACTGCTTATTTCAGATCTGCCATCCTCAGGTTTTGATCAAAGCTCCGGGAACAAGGTTATACTTATTGCTTCCGGAGATCAGTTCATTCAGAAATACAGGGAAATTACAGCGATGAAATCACCGGTTCTGGTACTGGTTGATAACCAGCATGCTCAGATGTTTAAGCGCCTTAAGGATAATAGTAGCCGGGGACGTATTGTTGAAAAGCAAAATCAAACTGCGGCTGCGGTATTCATCCTTGGAGAATCGGATGCAGCATCATATAAGGTCAGTTTCAGCAATAAGATTGAAGAACTTCCCCTGTTTAACGTAGCGGGGATGCTACCGGGCAGATCTAAAGCAAAAGAACTGGTTTTAATTTCTGCACATTACGATCATTTAGGAATAGTTAAGGAAGTTGATGGTGATGCCATCGCAAACGGTGCAGATGATGATGCTTCAGGAACTACTGCTGTAATTTCACTGGCCAAATACTACAAGAAACTGAACAATAATGAACGGACTTTAATATTCGTTGCTTTCACAGCAGAAGAAGTTGGAGGGTTCGGTGCCCGTCATTTCTCTTCCCTCTTAAATCCGGATGATGTTGTTGCGATGTTCAACATAGAAATGATCGGTAAGGAATCGAAATTCGGAAAAAATGCGGCCTTTATTACTGGCTATGAAAGGTCTGATTTTGGAGAGATTCTTCAGAAAAATCTCGCCGGAACCGATTTTAAGTTTCATCCTGATCCTTATCCAACACAGAATCTATTTTACCGCAGTGATAATGCTACACTGGCAGCTCTGGGAGTTCCGGCGCATACCATATCAACTGACCAGATTGATACGGATAAGTTTTATCACACTGTGAATGATGAGTTTGAAACGCTGGAGGTCACAAATATTCACGCAACAATTAAAGCGATTGCATTGAGTGCAAGAAGCATTGTTGCCGGAACAGATACACCAAAAAGGATCCCGAAATTAAGCGGCAGGCCGTAATTTTTGAAAAATCAGAGGTTTTTCCTCATCACATAGTCGTTAAGCACAAAATTATGGTATGCGATATCTACAGTTCGGTAGATATCAAATCCAGCCTTTTTGTAAAAACCCGATGCAGGATTGCCCCTGTTGACATTTAACTCAAGGATTTTTCCACCCTGCTCCCTGGATAAATCTGAAATATATCCGATCAGTTTTTTGCCTGTTCCGCTACCTTGTTCAGAAGGAAGGACATAGAGTTTATGAAGTTTATAGATTCCGGGTTCCGTAAGTGAAAATCCTGCAAATGCCACAGGTGTATTTTCCCGTTCAGCCAGGATGAATTCAGTACCCAAATCCATCTGCTCTTTTAAGCTTTCTTCAGAGTACATATCCTTCAACATAAAGCTTATCTGTTCGTCAGAAATAATATTTCTGTAGGAAGGCCACCAGATTTTTTCTGCAAGCTCCGAGATCACTGGAATGTCCTGTACGGTCGCTTTTCTGATTCTCATCTTAAATCGATTCTGCTATAAAAATAAATGGTTGTTCGAAAGTAAGGGAATAAAAACCATCCTTTTCGGTTTCAAATTTATGATCTTCCAGTCTTCTTAATCCGCTGGTATGAAGATTATGAACCTCGTGAAGAATCTGTATTTGTTCACCTGCGGGCTGCCATTTACTAAATCCGGATCTCACAGGAAATATTTTTTTATTGCCTATAAAGACCACGATATCAATATCATCCACAAAAATGGCATAATCCTTTAATATAAATTCACTGGCTATTACATTAACGGCACTGTATTGTTCTCCAAGCAGGAATTTAAAAGCATCTTCGACAGGATCGGTATCTGTAATGATCAATTTTGTGTTTTCCTGAGCATAAAAATGAGGGTCAGGGGTAATTACGGCATCAATTTTAAACGCAAGAGAGTCGGCTAATTCATAAATACCCTGCTGTACGATTACTGTAGGGCTCCATTCAAGTATTTGTCCGAGGTTTTCGTATTCAAAACCTTCGAGGCTCAGAATCAGCAATGCCGGTTCCTGCTTTTCGCGAACAATATGATGGGATGACATACATCAAACTTAGATATTTTATAGAAATAAAGAGCAAAGAACAATGAGTAAAGAACCAAGAGCCAGGATTCAAGACAAATCCAGCCAGGATTGCGGTTCTTGGTTGAATTGTCTGTTTTCGGGATATTACTTTAACGTGAACTCGACATAATATTTAAAAACCACATAGAAACATAGCATTTTATAGCTGCCAACCTTCATTTTAGACAAAGATAGCCTTGAAGCTTCGCTTCAATCTATATAATTTACATTCTATGTTTCCTTTAAAACATAATATAAGTCAATCTATGTGGTTAAATATTAATCCTTAGATAGTTTAATTCGAACTCACGTTACTTTAATCTTTGTTCTTTGATCCTTGTTCAATTTCAATAGATCTTTTTATAAAAATCCCTGAATACTTCTGCAGGTTCATCAGCCAGATTCACAGCTGCTGAAACGGCAATTCCATGAATTCCGGTTTTGAGAAGATGCTCTATATCATCAATTTTAATTCCTCCAACAGCTAAAACGGGTATCTCAATGCCAGTATCTTTCATTTTCGCTATCCGTTCTACATAACCATTTATTCCCAGTAAGGGGAAATCATTTGGTTTGGTTTTAGTCAGCGAGAATGGTCCACAACCAATATAATCCACCACACCTGATGAAAAAACACGCTCAATATCCTCAAAGGTATTTGCTGATGCTCCGAGGGTCTTCTCATCACTTATAATTTCGCGGATCTCATTAAAATCTGTCTGCATATCCTCCAGATGGACACCCTGAGCATCAACCTGTCCCAGCAAATGATAATGATCGGTCAGGATCAGGGTGGCACCCCAGTCATCGCAGATCGAAGCTACCTGATGCAGTTCTTCAATAAGTTCAGAATCGGATTTTGTCAGACAGCGGTACTGTATCCAATTAGCCCCAGCTTTACAGGCAATTGCCGTTTGCTCAACATGGCTTCGATGCGGAAGATCCTGTGTCAGGTAATGGAATTTGGAGATGTATTTTTTCATAATCTGGATATAACGCTGTCAGTCCCGGTCCCGATCCCGGTCCCGGTCCCGGACTTGATCCGGGATGATCCGGGATGATCCGGGATGATCCGATTAAGGCTGACAGTCCCGGACCTGATCCGGGATAAACCCTGTCTGCGTTCTGTTAAAATTTCAAACCTAGTGAAAGTAAAAAATTACGCGGTGCCTGCGGGTAATAATAATTCTCGGTTGTAAATGCACCACCGTACATATAACTGAAGGTGTATCCATTCGCTTCGTAAAGTTCAGAGAACACATTATTCACCAGCAGGGTCAGTCCGATATTTTTTATTCCTTTAAACGAAGTATTATACCTTAAACGCAGATCGTTTACAAAAAACGCATCCAGGCTTCTTTGTGAATTGGAGGTATTATCCAGGTACTGTTTACTCACATATTTGCTTAATAAAGCAATTTCAGTTTTCTTGAAAGCTTGAAAACTCAGTTCCCCTGATCCGATGAAATTTGGAGAAAATGCGAGGTCCGTATTTGTGTAATTATTTACAATTTGCCCCCCATTATCATAATCATCGGCATATTCTGTAAAGTTTTTGATCTTATTATCACTTATTGAGGCGGTAAGTGCCCAGGATAATTTATTATTGATCTGTATTCTGGTATCAGCTTCAATACCGTAACGAGAGCTTTCTGCGACATTTTGACGGATATATTCGCCCACATCGTTTACTTTTCCTGTTAGAACCAATTGGTCATTATAAATCATTGCATAAGCATTAATACCGGCAGTAAATCTGTTTCCTCCAAGCCGATACCCAGCTTCAAGATCAAGTAAATTTTCTGAAGATGGTCGGTTAGCAGGCGTAGAATTAATATAATCATCACGGTTTGGTTCTTTATTGGCAACCGCAATTGAGGCGTATAAATTATTACGGGAGTTGAGAGCATAACTCAGGCCGAATTTCGGATTGAAAAAGTTCAGATGATCCTCCTGATTCAAAACCATCCTGTTCTTATCAGTTCCATTCACCCTGTAACTAACACTTCTGTACTGTAGATCAGCAAATAACTTCAATTTTCCAAGTTCGAAATCTGCCTTGGCATAGGTATTAAAATCAGTTTTAAAACCATTACCCTTGTAATACGGTGTGATAGTATTAGCCAGCGGTATAAACTGGCCGCGGATCACTTCGCCGAAATGATCACCATTATACTCATTATAAGCTCCACCTAAAGTGAATGTAAGCTCTTTTGATGGAATATAATTTAGAGAATAAGTGAGGCCATAAAAATTATTATCCAGCCAACGGCGCCTGACCAGATCACTTCTGGCAATGGTACTTCCTCCAACTATTTGTGGATTAATACCATAATTTTCAAGCTTCTGATCTTCTTTAAATTCTTCGTAATAGCCTCTTCCATAGGTGTAATGTAGGGCCGTATTGGCTGAAAATTTATCAGAAAAGGTATGAGAATATAGGAATTGATAATGATCCTGAGTATAATTATCGGTCTGATCATCATAACTGAAGCCATTAAATGTCCGGTTTGTTTTAAGCAGGTTTTCGGGTACTCCGTTCCATGCCTGATAGGTTTTTTCAGATCCTGAAAAAACATTGACACGGAGCAGATCCTTTTTTCCATAATATGCTCCACTTAGGAAATAGGACTTAAGCATGGATGAACCACGGTCTATATACCCATCCGACTTGATTCTGGATAATCGGCCATCAAAACTGAATTTATTATTGATAAGGCCGGTACCGGCATTGATCGTATTTTTCACAGTCTGGTATGACCCAAAAGTATTATTAAGCTCTGCATACGCCGAATCCTGTTTGGTGGTAGTTTGTATATTTAAACTGCCTCCAAAGGCGCCTGCACCATTCGTAGATGTTCCTACACCTCTTTGGATTTGAATATTATCAACCGAAGAGGCAAAATCCGGCAGATTCACCCAAAAGGTACCCTGACTTTCAGCGTCATTATATGGAATACCATTGATGGTGACATTCAAACGGGTTGGGTCGCTACCACGGATGCGGATGCCGGTATAACCTATTCCATTCCCCGCATCCGAACTGACAACAATCGATGGGGTTTGATTTAACAGAAAAGGTAAATCCTGTCCGAGATTGTTTTTTTCAAGCTCTTCCTTACTGATATTCCGGTAGGTGCTTGCCGAATTTTCGGATGCCCGGGTAGCTCTGACCAGTACTTCATCAGCCAGCAGATTATTGGAAATTAATTCAAGATCAAGATTGATATCCCCATTTATGCTGATTGATTTTTCAAGTTTTTGAAAGCCTAGATAAGTAACTTTGATCCGATAATTTCCAGCCTTTAAATTTTTAAAAATGTAATTTCCGTTCGCATCTGTACGTGTTGATAAGCCCGGATCTTCTAAACTTACACTGGCAGCTCTGAGTGCCGAACCTGAAATTTTTTCTGAAATTTTTCCTGTAATAGAAAATTGAGCTGAAGCCAAAGCAGGCATCAGAATCGCTAAAGCGATAATTAATAACTTTTTCAATTTGAATTATTTTTTTAGTTAAAAATCCTGCATAATGGGGTTATATGCAGCTTATTAACTTGTACCTCCCTACGCCGGCATTATCCGGATCAGGTGCTCTGTAAGCTGAAAGGAAAAAGCGTAAAGCTAAAAGTTCCGTACGGAAACTCTCAACTCTCAACTTTCAACTCTCAACTTCTCAGATGGGTATATTCTCAGCCTGTTTTTGTGTTTGATTTCGCAAACAAGGCACCCCTGTTGATGAGGCAAATATATAGAAAAATTGATATTTTAGTGCAAATCAAATAATGTATGATGAAATCAATAATGTTAAGAATCAAGCCTGAACTGGTCTTTCCTTTATTAATTTCAGTCATTCTAACGCTCTATTTTTTTTATATAGACGAAGGTAAATACAACTTCGCCGGGATTTCTGAGTTTGACAATCTGTTTTTTCTGGGATTTTACGTTCTTTTATTCTTTGGTATTCAAAAGCTAATTCTAATTGGATTAGGAAGCCTGAGATTGACGATGAATATCTCATTACTGCTTCAAAGTATAGTTTCGGCAATTGTTTTGATTACTCTTTTATTTGCGTTTTTTATAAGTTTTTCATAAAAAATAGCTTGAAAACCATCTTTTGGACGAGATATTATATCGTTTTTACAAAAAATCAATAATTTACTTATCATTTTTCTAAAAACTGTACTTTTGCGGATTAGAACAAAATTATGCTAAGAACACATACTTGCGGCGAACTAACCATAGCTGATTTGAACAGGGAAGTAACTCTAACCGGATGGGTGCAGAAATCGCGCGATCTTGGAGGAATGACTTTTATTGATATGCGCGACCGTTACGGAATCACGCAACTTACTTTCAATTCAGACGATAATGCGGAAATGAGAGCGCAGGCACGTGAACTTGGTCGGGAGTATGTCATTAAAGTTAGCGGTAAAGTTATTGAGCGCTCAAACAAGAATCTGAAAATAGCTACAGGTGAAGTTGAGATTAAGGTTTCGAAACTTGAACTTCTTAATGCAGCCAAACTTCCTCCCTTTTTGATTGAAGATGAAACTGATGGTGGTGATGACCTGAGATTGAAATACCGTTATCTGGATTTACGCCGTAACCCCGTTAGAAATAACCTGGTTTTAAGACATAAAATGGCTCAGGAGGTAAGAAAATACCTCGATGGCATGGATTTCATTGAAGTAGAGACCCCGGTATTAATTAAATCAACGCCTGAAGGTGCACGCGATTTTGTGGTTCCCAGTCGTATGAATCCAGGTGAATTTTATGCTTTGCCTCAATCCCCTCAAACCTTTAAGCAATTGCTGATGGTTTCTGGTTTCGACAGATATTTTCAGATTGTAAAATGTTTCCGGGATGAGGATCTTCGTGCAGACAGGCAGCCGGAATTCACTCAAATAGATTGCGAAATGGCATTCATTGAGCAGGAAGATATTTTAAATGTTTTTGAAGGACTTATCAGAACCTTATTCAAAAATGTCAAAGGTATTGATCTTGCAGAAGTTCCCAGAATGCAGTATGCTGATGCGATGCGTTTATATGGCTCTGATAAGCCTGATACCCGCTTCGACATGAAATTTGTGGAGCTTAAGAATATTAATTTACCTCCGTCTGAGGCTCCTCTCCTCTGGAGAGGCGGGGGAGAGGCCACTTTTCCAGTTTTTGATAATGCAGAACTTGTTATAGGCATCAATGCCAAAGCTTGCGCTGAGTATACCAGAAAGCAGCTTGACGAACTCACTGATTTTATCAAACGCCCACAAATTGGTGCTACGGGCCTGATTTATTTACGTCATGGCGCTGATGGAAGCTTAAAATCATCAGTGGATAAATTCTACAATGAGAATGATTTGAAGAAATGGTCTGAAGCTTTTAATTCTGAACCAGGTGACCTGATCCTGATTATGGCAGGACAAACCGATAAGGTTCGTAAGCAATTAAGTGAACTTCGCCTGGAAATGGGAAATCGTTTGAGCCTGCGTGACAAAGATACCTTTGCCCCGCTATGGGTGCTGGACTTTCCTCTTTTAGAGTGGGATGAAGAGAGTGGCAGATATCATGCGATGCATCATCCTTTTACTTCGCCAAAACCTGAGGATATTGCGATGCTGGATACCAATCCGGGACAGGTACGTGCAAATGCTTATGATATGGTGGTAAACGGTACTGAGATCGGTGGTGGTTCAATTCGTATACACGACCGGGAACTTCAGTCATTGATGTTTAAGCACCTTGGTTTCAGTGTAGAGGAGGCTCAAAAACAATTTGGATTTTTACTCGATGCTTTTGAATATGGTGCTCCACCGCATGGCGGAATTGCCTTTGGATTTGACAGGCTGGTTTCAATCTTCGCCGGATTGGATTCTATCCGCGATGTTATCGCCTTCCCTAAAAATAACTCTGGCCGGGATGTTATGATTGATTCCCCTTCTACGATTGCTGATGAGCAATTGAAAGAGTTGAAAATCAGTACAACGGTATAGCCCGGTGCTTTAGGTCCGGATGAAGATTCAGTTTTCGGATTGGTCTAAAGCCCAATGTAATTTTCCTCACATCTCGCTGAATATTAGGCTGAAGCCCGCCCGGATGAACTCCGTTCGGACTGGCCCGAAAACGAACAAAACGTTAACCCCAGCTAAAGCTGGGGCCTATTGAGCGACCGTACTGGTCATGTCATAAATTCTTTGACGAAGCCCCGGGATAGCCGTAACGTTTAATAGCCCGGTGCTCTAGTGCTTGTTGCGCAACCCTGCGCTGAAAGATTCAACATTGTAGGTGTTAGTGAGCATATTATTGGGTGATAGGTAGCAGATTAAACCATCCCCTGTAAAAGAGAGCTACACTGTTAGTAAAGTC
>NZ_JAUXXZ010000031.1 GCF_030684675.1 Daejeonella sp.
TACGCAAATGAGGAGACTATTCAAAAATATATAAATGAACAAGGCCAAGAAAAGACTGCTTATAAGAAGTTTCATAGGGCACAATTACGGTTATTCGAATAACGCGATACCTCGAAGCTCTGCTTCGGGGTCATTCATTTCTATATTATTTGCTTTTATTATTTGTAGTTTGGATTAGGTATTTGGGGACAGAATGGGGATATTTAATAAAGGGATATAAAAAATCCAAACCTTGCTATTTTGGTGGTTTGGGAGGGTTTATAGCTTGTATAATAAGTTAGCGGTAATTTATGACGAACAAGAGAAACATAATATTTATACTCATACTGACAATTAGTTTAGCAGTCTTATTACCTGTAATTTTCAGAGAAAAAACAGAAGGCTTTAACCAAACCCTAAATATTATTGGGACATTGATTAGTTCAATAGCTGGGTTTTTGACTTTGCTAATTGCAATTATTCTGTTCAATAAATTTGGAATTGAAACCCCTTTATTACAAAAGAATACAGATGTAGTTTTTTCATTTCTGGAGGAATTTAAAAGACAAGTTTTCAAATTCAAGGAAAAAGTTTCGGGTTCTTTATAAGAATGCAAGACCAACATCATAAATATTTTGAAGATTGGTACAGTCAGAAATTGCTTTTCTCAACTGAATATTTTTCGGGACTTGATAGACTTATGAAAATATCCGAAAGTCCTTTTATGCCTAAAAGTATTTATAGAAAAGTGGACAAACTAAGGTATCATGTACTTGTCATGGATGTGAAGGACGAAGACCTTGATAATTATGCAACTGTTCAAGTTTCAGGTCAATCTCTAATAGAAGCCAAATTTGGACGATTTAACCATCAAGACATGACAATTTTTGAATTTCTAAACATTATTGACGACTTAAAGACTGAAATTAAAAGTTGGATTAGCAAACACTCTAATTATTCGCCTGACTTAAATATTTAAACTACCGCTAATACGGACCACTTTCCGTATAGTTTCCAGCGATTACGAAAATTGATTTTTTAGCACAACATTATTAAACTCATCGGATGACTTGAGTCATCCGATGAGTTTAATGGTGATAATGAATGGTTGTTATACATTTTACTTAAATCAAGCGAATCATATAAACTCCAAAAATTACAGTTCAGACAATTAGAAATATACTGGAATCCTATGACAATCATCTAGCCTGCTTCCATCTTTTTCAACATATTTTATTTTCCGAATGGGGCTTTTTTCTTTTTGCGGGTCATTTATTTGTTTAATCGTTAAAAAAGAGAATTATAATTCCATTCATGAAAAACCGGACTGATTTTGGTTTAAACCGGAGAACATTTTTAAGTACCAGCGGCCTCGGACTTTTAGGGGCTTCCATGTCGGGTGTTTTATGTAATGTTCCTTCGAAAGAAGAAACTGAAAAGGCTGCCAATACCTTTCAGAAAGATGGCTGGAAAGCCATTATGGAATCGGCAAAGAAATATCCCAAGCTTGATGCTCATAATCATGTCTGGTCGGGCAGTAATGCAGCCCAGGTAGATGAAAGTTGCGAGGCGCTGGGTATTACAAAAGCAGCCTGCTCTATACCGGGAGGGAAGACTGTAGCAGAAATTCGTGCCAATAATGATATTATCATTCAGGCAATGAAATCGCATCCCAAAAAGATCATGGGACAATGTTATATCAATCCTTTATTCAAAAAAGAAGCTTTGGATGAGATCGACCGTTGCGTTGATAATGGTATGGTGATGCTTGGCGAACTTTATGATGCGGTTAAAATTTCTGATCCGCTGTATTATCCAATCGTTGAGCGTTGTATCAAACATAAAATCCCATTGATGCTTCATGGCGTGACCACACTCGGAAACTGGCGCCCTGGATATTTACCAACTAATCCCCCCAATTCCTCTGTTCCTGAAGATTTTGTTGAAATAGCGAACCGCTATCCAGAAGCCATGATCATTTGTGGTCATATTGGTGGGGGTGGTAACTGGGAATACATGTGCCGGATTTTAAAGAAGGCTCCAACCTTATTTCTGGATACGAGCGGCAGTGTTAGTGATGAAGGTATGATCGATATGGCGGTTAAATATATTGGCGCAGATCGTTTGTTATTTGCTACAGATATGAACTATGAAACTGGTGTCGGTAAAATTATATGGGCTGATCTGAGTGAGGCCGACAGGAAAAAGATCTTCTTCGAAAACTTTAACAATTTATTGAGAAAGGCGGGTAATCATGCTGGTTGATATCAATGCATTCGTTGGTCACTGGCCATACCGGAACTTAAGAGGGAATAACCTCAAAGACCTGTTGAAACGTATGAATACTTATGGGGTGGATAAAGCACTAGTATCCAATCTCAATGGGATTTTTTATGTAGATGGACAAATTGCAAATGAAGAGTTATTTGCTGAACTGAACTCCGATGCTTCATTTAAAGATCGCTTTATTCTGTTTGCTACCATTAATCCGATTCTTCCCTGGTGGAGGGATGCTTTGGAAACCTGCCATAAAGAGTTTGGAATGAAAGGGATCCGGATCTTTCCACATTATCATCATTACAAGCTGACTGATGAGGCTTGTATTGAAATGGTTAAAGCTGCCAGAGATCTGGGTATGCCGGTTTCAATCCCACTCCGTATGACTGATTTGAGAGAACGGTCCTGGCTGGATGTGGACAAGGCAATCAATTATAATGATGTTGCTGCTTTGGTAAGTAAAGTGCCTGATGCAAAATATATGATTCTTGAAGCCCGGATCACTGACGGACAGGAACCCACTACAGCTGAGTCTGTTAAAATACTTAAGGCTGCTGATGTCCTTTTCGACACGTCAAGAGGCAGTGGAGTGGTCGTAAAAGGCCCGAATAGTGAAAGTTTAACTTATTTACTTGAGAATTTTGGAGTTGATAAACTGGCCTTTGGAACGGAGACTCCTTTTGTGGATTATACCTCCCCGTTTTTAAGACTCGGAGCTTTTAAAGCTATCAACGAGACTGAAAAGGAAAAGGTATGGTCGGGGAATGCGATGAGAATGCTATCCCGCAGTAGCGGGACTTAAAAGTATTATCCCGCAGTAGCGTGACATAAATATAAACATCCCGCAGAAGCGGAAAATAAAAATAAATTATATTCAAATGAAGAAACAATTCCTTTTACAAATGCTTTCCATTTGCATGATTCTTAATCTTGCTTATGCTCAAAACCCCGGCAGGACTCCCTACACTTTGTTCAACGACTTTGAAACCGGTGAGCTTTTTGCCTGGGAAACTTATCCCTATGCTCAGGATATAGCCTTTGATGCGCTGTATTTTGCAGTAAAGTCCCCGACTTATAAAGATAGCAAGTATGCACTTGCTCGTCCGTTTAAAGCCCATGATGTCAATGAGTTATATCAGGGATTTACAAAACGTTTAAATCTTTATACGATTTCGGACACCAGGGTGAAAGCTGCGGTATATTTTCAGGGAGATCGTAATCCTGAATCGCTTGAACTTTCATTAGGAACTTTCGAAGGCAAGCGTTATTTCCACAAGATCAATAATCCAAAGGCAAATTCCTGGTTAGAACTGGATCTACCGATCTCAGCATTTAAGCTGGATGGCAAGTCCCTTGGTGCTAATGAGCATATTCAGGTGATCACTTTGAAGGGATCATACCCGATTGTGAATTATCTGTTGACCTATACTATTCTGATGGATGATTTCAGCATCAATGGTGAGCGCGACAGACAATTTATAGCTACTACACCCAGCTCTACTAATCTGGATATGTTCGATGTGACGATCTTGAATAAGCACTTTTTTTATGGTGACAATATCAGTCTTAAAGTTGCACCCGAAGGAAATGTAAGTCTGAAACAGGTTACGGGCACATTGGTAGACAGCAAAGGAAAAATTGTTAAGGATAATATCTCATTCAGCCGCAGTGGTAATGAATGGGCAAATACAGCTATTTATAAACTTTCAGAAAAGGATGCCCGTGGTCAGTGGGAGATCCGTCTGAAAGGCGAGGATAATCAGGGCGGATCAGTAAACTGGGCTATACGCTTTCTGATGCCGGGTAAACAGGTCAATGGTCACCCGAGGCTATATTTCTCTGCTGAGGAGCTTAAAAACCGTCTGGCAAATGAAAAATCGCCTGTTGCTAAAAAGATTCTTGATAATGCTCTTGCTCATAAAGATTTCATGAAAGTGAATGTTGATGCAATCAATGAAGGAAGGGATCTTACTGCCGAGAACCTTGTTGGTGGTCCGCATTCAAAAACTTCAGTGGGTTTCAATTCCTATGCACTTTGGAATAATCCTAATTCGACTCTTGGAAATGTAATTGAGGAAGGTAGCTTCCAGTACACTTTTAAAGGTGATCGTGCTGCGGGTGAGCAGGCTAAAAAAGCTTTACTTAAACTTTGCTCATTTAAAAAATGGAATGCCGACTGGATGCTTGAACGTAAGTTCTGGACTTATTATCCGGTAGGTTATACGATCAAGCCTGTAGCTTATGGTTATGATATGCTTTACGATCTGCTTTCTGAATCAGAGCGTGCATTTGTACGGACTGCCATTATGGAAAAAGGTTTGAAAATGTTCCACCGCGATATGGTTGAAATGAATCGTATGCCTTCTAACCAGACCAACCACATTGCAGTATTAGCAGGTGGTATGGGTTTAGCTGCTACCGCTATTTATGGTGATGATCCCTCAAATCCAAATTTGGAACCATACATTTCTGGTATCCTCACCAAAACTAAAACCTTTATCGACCGGACTTATTATGAGGATGGTAGTTATGGTGAGCCAAAAAGTGGCTATATGAATATGGCGAGCAGGGATATGGGTGAATTGCTTCCGGCTTTGGAACGTAATTTTGGAGTTGATTATTCTACAACCACCAGTTTTAAAGATTTTTACAAATACCTCATTCAGGCGAGCTATTCAAATGGTTTGATGCAGGATTATGGTGATGGTGGCGGAGCAAAAGGATCAAAAGTTGATATTGGCGGACAGATTCACTCCTGGTGGTTGGTAAACCGTACAAAAAATCCATTCCTCTATAATTATGTAAAACCATTCTGGGAATCCGGAAAAGGAGGTTATTTGAGTTATGTATGGTACAGGGATGATATTACTCCGGTATCGAGAGAAACATTGCCCCCATCTAAATTCTTTACCGCACAAGGGATGGTGATGCGTTCCGGTTGGGATGATGCATCCATGGTATTGAGTACCCGTGTTGGGCCAAACTCCAATCATTATCATTATGATCAGGGAAGTTTTCAGATCATGAAAAATGGTGAAACGTTACTTACTGATCCTGCATACGGTCCATTGGGCTATTATGCAAACCTTGAATATCTGAGCTATCACGTTCAGGCGAATGCTCATAACGTAATGCTTGTTGATCATGATCCTGAAAGTCAGGCACCTGCTCATTACGATAATGGTATAAAAGCGCTGACCGAATGGCCAAGAGTAAAGCATTTATTCAATGGTAAAGATGCTGATGGAATGGAGAGTGACTTGAGTTCAGTGTACAAGGGTAAACTTGAAAACTATTCACGTACCTTACTTTACACCAAGACTGGACCTATTTTCCTGTTTGATGAAGTTAAAAGCAAATCACCTAAAGGACATGTTTACGATTGGTTGTTTCATGCCCCTCCGGGAGAGAATAATGCAACTGCGATCACTTATGATAAAGGACGTATGGTAATCGATCGCCCTAATGCAAAATTAACTATGGATGTTGTTAGTCCGGAGATTGATGCCTCAAAGATCTATGATAAAGGTGTTGGAAAAGTATTCTATGAGTCATTCCTTGATCTTGCAAGTAAACCAGATCTGAATCAGGTTAATTTCCTTGCAGTTATTTTACCGGAATCTAAACCAGCTGCAGGAGCTGCTCCGGTAACCACAAAAATGGAAGCTCCGGGATGGATCGGTGCTAAAATGGTACATGCTAATGGTTCGGATATCGGTTTCTTCAGAACCGGAACAGAAAATGGGGTTGCAGCTGGTTTTACAACCGATGCAAAACGATTTACTGCCAGCTATGATAAATCAGGTGCTCTTCAGAAAATTTACTATGAAGGAAGCTCGATTTCCGGTAATGGTTTGTCTCTTATTGCTGATGTTGGTACAAGAGGTACTATGGCATTAGTTTCTACTGGTATTGATGCCGAAATCAAATCCTGGAAAGGTTGTTCTCTGAAAATTATGGTATCCGGAAAACCGGCTTCTGTTCAGGTTAACGGACAGACTATAAAAGACTGGACTTTTGACGCAGGTACTAATACTGTTGCAGTGAAATTACCGGCTGGAACAGTTTCATTAAAAATCAACAAATAAGGGTTTTGTTTTCTGTTTAAAAGAAATCAATTTTCCTCCAATTTTAAATATTCCGGATCTTCATCTAATGATGGAGGTCCGGTATTTTTGTTAATGGGTAATTTAAATAACGTGAGGGAGATTTAAGGTTAATGGAACCACATAGAAACATAGAGTTTGTAGCTGTTAAAGAAATGAACTATGTGTACTATGTGGTTAAAAATTAAAAAACCACATAGAAACATAGAGTTTATAGCTGTTAAAGAAATGATCTATGTGTACTATGTGGTTAAAAATTAAGGATTTATACTATGACACTAAAACCCATTTTCAGAATTGTCTTAATTGCTATATCAAGCCTTGCCGGAATCATGGAGGGTCTTTCTGCAGATTTTGAGAATTCTTACACAAAAGGATCATTTAAATCGGATACCCTTAAATCTAAAGTTGAAACCTGGACGGCAGCAGAGTTATGGGCTAAATCTGTTTCTCAGAATCTAAAACTGGAAGGTAATTCGATTGTGCTTGAAGATAATCTTCTGATAGAAAATGATGCTGTTACCTTAGGTTCTATACGTTCAGAAGCTTGGGATACACTGTCTAAAGGCCGTATTATCAGGAAAATTCTTGAATTACCGGTATTGCCTGCTAAGAATGCATGGATTAGTATGCTCATTTACCCTATGCTTCCTGCTGAACCAATGAGTGGTGGAAAGCTTGAATTTAGGGTTAACGGGAATAAGCCAATTGTTTATGAACTACGTCACTTCTGGACTTCTGTTCCGGTTCCGGTATCCTATTTAAAAAAGGGAAGAAATTTTATTGAGCTTAAGGTGCACAATCAGAATGAAAAATTCAGGATTCCAATGGCTTTGAGTTCGATTATTCGTAATGTCATCGGACAGCCTTCTTCATTCACAGGTAACAGTGAGCGGAGTATTGATAATGGAAAAACCTGGAAGTATGCAGGTAGCTCGTCCAATATAGCCGAATATCCAATCCGTCTAAAGGTGCAGGCTTATGCCAAAAAGGCCTGGCTGCAAACTCCGGTCATTAATCTTGCTGATAAAGCCTTAGAAGGAGTGATGTATTTTCCTGTTGCTTTGGAAGCTGTAGAGATCAAGCCCCGCATTTTAAATGCAGAAGGCTCAAAATGGCAAACGCGGATAAGAAGCGGAAATACGCATCTGCCTGAAGCAGGAGGGTGGACAGCCTGGCAGAATTTTGAGGGTTCAACTTTGCCAGTAGGGAATAATCATCGTTTCATTCAACTTGAATATAGTATTGATCCGGGTATTGGAAACAGTACGCCCAAAATTACGGGACTGGATTTGAAAAGTGCATGGCGTAGCAATTCAAAAGGCGCAGGTATTTTTATAACTGAGGTAAAGAATTACCCTATAATCAGGTCTTCCTTTGATTTTGTTCATGAGAACCCTGCCTTGCCTGAACTTCAGGAATTCAGGAAGCAATTTAAACTTGACCAGGTAGTAGAGGGTGCAACAACAGAAAGGGAAAAGATTAAACTTTTGCGGGCATGGACAGCTGCAAATTGGGATTGGTTTCTTCCAAATTCTGAATTTGAAGATTTGCTGAGCTGGGATGCGAGTAAAATACTCAGCGGTCCTGCGGCGCCAGGAAATTTGTCTAAAAAGGGAGGGAATTGCCTGCATTATGCAATTGTTTTCGCTCAAGCTTGCCAGAGTTTTGGTATCCCTGCCAGGATTGTAAATACAAATTATGCAATCTGGGGTGGTCATGAACTGGTTGAAGTATGGTCGCGGGATTATCAAAAGTGGATCATGGCAGACCCTAATTTTGATACCATGTTCTACGATAAAAAAACAGGAATCCCTCTAAATATTCTGGAGTTGCATGATTTATTTCTTAAGACCTATTATCAGGGTGGGGAAATTATTGACAGGGATAAATGGTCATTTGAAGATCGCGACAGGCGTGCAAACCGAATTGATCCCAAAGATCTTCCAATTGCTATGGAAGCAGGAGGGAAGGCTTTTTCAGGTAAAATTAACAAGGATTATGTCTGGTGGAAGGTGACTTTTAATGAAGCCAATCCCGGATATTCCGGTGGTTATGGGTTTTATAATACTGCTGAAGTCCGCTGGCTACCCCGTAGCAACTGGTTGAGTCAGAAATCCCCTTTGCCGGTAACTCATGGAAGAACCCATTGGGGTTGGGATGGGTATTATGCCTGGACAGATGCACAAACTCCCGAAACTCCTGAGCATCGATTTTATGTCCGCAGACCTTCAGACATTTACGGCAGCCTGTTCCAGGTAGATTTTGCTGCACATTATATACAGAATGGGGAAATTCAATTTGATCTGGCAACTGATTCCCCGGGCTTTGATCATTTTAATATTGTGGTAAATGGGGTTCAGAGTCCAGTAAAGGCAAAGGAAAGCACAGTCAGACTGAGTCCGGGTATGAATGCAATTGAAGTTTATGTGGTTGATGTTATGGGCAATTCCGGTACAAAAAGCAGGATTAAAATTAATTATATCCCTGTCGCCGGATAATAATTTTCGGTTCCCTTAAATCAGATTTATTTTGCAACAGGGTAGGACATTTCCGCTTTCCGGAGTCCTAAAATATAGGATACTTCTGTTCTGGATAAACAGAGGTAATATTTATGAGATTAGTGTTAAACTCAATTATTTTTTACTAAAATTACCCCGGGGCTAGATCCCCGATTTTTATAGAATACAATTCAATTATGGAAAAAACACTTAAAATATACAATGGTAAAATATTAACCCCTTATCGCATCATCAGCGGTACTGTGGTTGTTGTTGACGGGAAGATAAAGGAAGTTGGGGAAGGAAATATTGAGGTTCCCGGTGCAGTTGAAATTGATGCAAAGGGTAATTATATTGCTCCCGGATTTATTGATATCCATGTTCACGGAGGTGGTGGCCATGATTTCATGGATGGATCGGAAGAAGCTTTCCTGAAGATTGCCGAGACTCATGCCAAATATGGAACAACCGGTCTGATGCCGACTACCCTGACCAGTGAACTGGATGAGCTTTACAATACCCTCGACTTATACAAAAAAGCAGATAAAAAGAATAAAATGGGTGCTCAGTTTCTTGGAATGCACCTTGAAGGACCCTATTTTGCGATGTCTCAACGTGGTGCACAGGATCCGAGATATATTCGAAATCCTGATCCTAAGGAGTATATGGAAATTTTGTCGCGCTCCAATGATATCAAAAGATGGAGTGCTGCGCCTGAATTGAAAGGTGCAATTGAATTTGGAAACCATCTTCGTTCTAAAGGCATCCTGGTGGCCATGGCGCATACCGATGCTATTTATGAGGAGGCTCTGGAGGCTTTTGAGGCTGGATTTACATTAGGTACACACTTTTACTCCTGCATGTCGGGAGTTAGCCGTAGAAATTGTTTCAGATATGCAGGCGTGATTGAAACCGCTTATCTTCTCGATGAGATGGATGTAGAGATCATTGCTGATGGTATTCACCTTCCGGCACCATTATTAAAGCTGATCTATAAGATTAAAGGCCCGGACCGCATTGCTTTGATTACTGATTCTATGCGGGCTGCAGGTATGCCTCCTGGAGATAGCATCCTTGGAAGCAAGCACAACGGATTAAAGGTCCTCGTTGAAGATGGCGTGGCCAAACTGCTCGATCGTACTTCTTTTGCCGGTAGTGTCGCAACCTGCGACCGTCTGGTGAGGAATATGGTTAATATGGCCGAGGTGCCATTGCTTGAAGCAGTTAAAATGGCATCACTTACACCAGCAAATATTTTGGGATTGGGAGCCAGTAAAGGTTCATTGATTTGTGGCAAGGATGCAGATATTGTCATTTTTGATTCAAATATCAATGTCAGTACCACGATTGTGCAGGGAAGAATTGTTTATAATAAATTAGATTAATACGAATACAATTATGAGAGAGATTAAAAAGGATAAATTACAGGTTAATATATACGCCGGAAGACCTGAATTAGGTGCTGCAGCTGCAGAAACTCTGACGGCCAGAATTGCTGAATTACTAAAGACGAAAGAGCAGGTAAACATCATTTTCGCTTCTGCTCCTTCACAAAATGAATTTCTTGCCGAATTGCTGAAAAAGGATATCCAATGGGAGAAGATCAATGCTTTCCACATGGATGAGTATATCGGTTTGCATCCGGATGCACCACAGGGTTTCGGTAATTTCCTCAAAGACAGACTGTTTAGTCATGTGACTTGTCATACTGTTAATTATCTGAATGGAAATACAGATCCTCAGGAAGAGTGCAAAAGATATTCAGACCTTTTAATTAAATATCCGACAGATATCGTTTGTTTAGGGATAGGTGAAAATACCCATCTGGCATTTAATGATCCGCATGTTGCCGATTTTAATGATCCATTAATTGTTAAGGTTGTTGATCTTGATCAGGATTGCCGGGTTCAACAGGTAAATGATGGCTGTTTTAGCGCGATTGATGAGGTTCCTACCCATGCTCTTACGATCACCATGCCTGCATTATTCAAATCAACTTATGCTATTGCTATTGTACCGGGTAAGTTTAAGGCAAATGCTATTGATCACACCATCAACAGCGAGATTAGTGAGAAATACCCTTCAACAATACTCAGAAGGCACAACAATGCAATCTTATTTATTGATGAAGACAGTGCATCCAAATTGTAATTATTAAGGTAGAACGATTAAAATATTATATTTAAGAATTGGGGCTTTAAATCCGGAAATTAAAATAGAAAATATGAGTAGTAATAAAACAGTATCAGTAGGATCATTAAGTCAGCGGGATACCATCACAGGCATGGTGATTATCGCATTCATGTTTTTCATGTTTGGATTCACATCCTGGATCAATGCGATCTTAATCCCATATTTTAAGATTTCATTTGAGCTTTCACACGTTCAGTCTTATTTGGTAACCTTCGCATTTTATATTTCCTATTTGTTATTTTCTGTTCCGGCATCTTACCTGCTCAAAAATGTAGGTTTCAAGAAAGGGATGATGATCGGTTTCTGGATCATGTCGACAGGAGCATTTCTTTTTGTTCCGGCTGCAATTACGATGACCTATGAATTGTTCTTATTGGGCTTATTTTCAATTGGAGCCGGTTTGGCATTACTCCAGTCGGCCGCGAATCCCTACATCACCATTTTAGGGCCTACAGAGCGTGCTGCTCAGCGATTCAGTATTATGGGTATCTGTAATAAGGGTGCCGGTATTCTGGCGCCATTGTTATTTGCTGCTGTAATCTTCAAAGCCACGGATAGTGCGATGCTGGATAATATCAGCTCCATGTCTCAGGCTGAAAAGGATGCTGTTTTTCATGAACTTATCCAAAGGGTAATTATTCCCTATGCATGTGTAGGAACCTTTCTTTTTCTGATTGGACTGTTTATTCGTTATTCACCACTTCCTGAAATTGATACTGAGCATGAAAGCGAAGAACTGGCTCAGGCAAACTCCTCAAAAAGCAGTATTATGCAGTTCCCACACCTTGTTTTAGGAGCTTTTGCGATATTTCTGCATGTAGGAACCCAGGTAATTTCAATTGATACGGTAATCAGTTATGCGGCAACAATGAACCTCAATCTGATTGAAGCCAAGGTTTTCCCTTCTTATACCCTTACTGCTCAGATTTGTGCTTATCTGGTTGGTATATTCTTTATTCCGAAATTTATGTCGCAGTTAACGGCATTGAAGGCAAGTACCATATTTGGTGCAATTCTGACCCTGATGATTATCTACGCAAAAGGGGATGTTACTTTCCTTGGACATACCAATGATATTTCTCTATGGTTTGTCGTGATGCTTGGTCTGGCTAATTCATTAGTTTGGGCGGGGATCTGGCCTTTGGCATTAGATGGTTTAGGCCGTTTTACTAAAGTCGGAGCATCATTGATGGTCATGGGATTAGCAGGTAATGCAATACTCCCACTTATTTACGGATATTTCGTAGATGTATGGGATGCCCGTAATGCATACTGGGTTTTAATGCCATGTTATTTGTATCTGATTTTCTATGCATTCAGAGGCTATCGTTTACGCAAATGGACCAGCTAATTCTAAATACTGTTGATTTCAATGAATAAGCAGGTATTGTAAGCAATTCTTTTGCCGATCATTTTAATTGATGATGTCTTAAATTAAGCAATAATAAATTTTCTTATCATAATCTAATACCAATGAATCATTTACGAAATGTATTTGCTCTGGGAGCAGTTTTTTCTGCAGCTTTTGCCAATGCCCAACTAGCTCCACCAGTCATATCCAACCCTAATGTTGTTCTTGAACCATGGTCCTATACCGAAAACTTCGAGGATCGTGAATTAGGAGCATGGGCATCATACCCTCACTGGCAGGATATTGCCTATAATCAGGACTTTCGCCCTAATGAAATTGTTCCCGGCGATCCTAATATTTCGGTGGTTCAGAAGGTTCGTGCTTTTACCAATGTGGATGCTTATGCCGGTGCACAGAAATTGCTCGATATGTATCTTGTTCCCGGTGCAAGTGTAAAATTTAGATATTATCTGAAGTCAAATACTCCTTCAGAATATTATAAGGTCAGGTTTGCTGCAGGTGATCTTGGCAAGCTGGATTATACGATCAATAATCCCGAACGGAATAAGTGGGTGACAGCTACTGTAAGTTTTAATGAACTTGTGTCTGAGAATCCGAAGATTTCAGGTAAAGATAAAGTCAAAATTTATGCCTTAGCTTTTATTACTAAATTCCCCTCAGCAGATCCGGATATGCCGATCTATTTTGGAATTGATGACATTTCCTTTACTGCCGCCCGTGAATCAACTTTTCAATTTAGTACTCCGGAAATGTTTAAATTACCTGAGTATGCCCAGTATATTCCAAAAAAGCATTATGCCGCCGGAGATGATTTCAATTTGAGCGGTAAATGGCCACTGGATGCGAAAAATGTTAACCTTGAAATTGTTTCATTTACAGATCAGTCTAAATCTTTTTTTAAGGGCGATTTAACTAAGTCGGGTACTGATTGGTCGCTTAAACCTTTAAAGCTTAGCTTTCCCGAAGGACTTTATATCGGAAAAATAAAGGCTTTGGATGGTGCTAAGGAATTGGCTCATACAGAATTCACGATTCATATCGCACCTCAGAACATGGCTGGAAAACACCCCCGCTTATTGTTTGATGCTGAAAAGAAGAAAGAACTGGATGTTAAAATTAAGCAGCCTGAGTATAAGAAAGTATATGATGATATCCTTAAGAATGCAAAAGTACAGCGTGACAAGATTCCGGTAAGCAGTCTGATTTTTGATTTGGACCAGTTTCCAAAAGAGGACTGGCTTCCAACCTGGTCGGCCTGGGGCGATAAAATTTATCATACCGGCGAAGCCCTTCGTTTAAATGCCAGAGCTTATGCTTTTCATGGGGATAAGGAAGCTGGTACTTATGTTAAAGATGTTCTGGTTAAGATAGCCGGCTGGCCAAACTGGACGCATCCATGGCAAACTAATCGCGGTCGTTACAGTGAGCATCGCACAGGTAGCTGGGCACATCGGGTTGCTGAGGCTTATGACCTGACCTATGATGTAATGACACCTGCTGAGAGTAGTGTTATCCGTAAAGCGATTATGGCAAATATCGTTGATGGTGCTCACCGTACCTATGTTTACAATGATGATATTACTGCCGCTACATCAAACTGGCTCGCAATGATTTTAGGTGGATCATTAATGAATATGGCTGCTGTTTATGCAGACGGGCCAGAAACTGAAAACCTGGAGCCATATTTTACCGGTGGTTTGATAAAATATTACCGATTTATTAATCGTGTGATAGATCAGAAGGATGGTGCCTGGGGTGAAGGATATGGATACAACAGCTATTCATTCTCCAATATGGCATACAGCCTTCCTTCACTCAATAATGTATTTAAGATCGATCTTACTGCACCTTTAGTTGGAAGTTACAATGAATTTATCTGGGGCGGATTGATCAAAGACAAGCTTTGGTTTGAATACGGTGATTCAGGAGGTGCAATGGTGCCTGCAACATTCTGGAGCTTTCTGCTTGAAAAAAGAAGAGAACCACGTTTAAGCTGGTTTTATAATTACATGAAAACTCAGGAGAATTATGAGGATGTAATTTTCAATACCAAAAATATTCCTGAGGATAGTCCTTTTGATGAGAATCCGGTAAAGGTTTTCCGAGAGATAGGAACTACGGTATTCAAAAGCGGTTGGGAAAAGGATGATTTTTCATTCGTAATGCGTACCGGTGCATTCTATAACCACCAGCACATTGATCAGGGAAGTATCTGGTTAGCTGATAAGGGGGTTTTGTTCATTGAAGAACGTCACCTCAAAAATTCTACTTATTATGATGATCCGATCTATCAGTCAAAACTGATTCAGCCGGTCGCACATTCAACCATACTTATCGATGGAAATGAGCAGAGTCAGCGTACCGGAGACCACCTTTATCATGCACCTGGTTTTGATGATCATGCTTATATTGCTAATTTCCTGGATGGGAAAGATGCCGCATTTTCTTCCGGTAATATCGGACGTATTTATTTCGATAAAGTAAAAGATTTGAGCCGGAATGTATTGTTTATCAAGCCACGCACCCTTTTAATGCTGGATACGGCTATTCCTTCTGAGAAGGATGCGAAAGTAACCCTGCTTTATCAGACTGCAGAACTTGAGCATATCAAGGCTGGAAAAGATGTTTCAAATATCACAAAGGGAGGCGTGACGCTTAATTTCATGCACCTTGCACCGAAGGTTGTTGAAACAGAAGCAGAGGAAACTCCGCATTATCTGTACACCTTACAGCGTGTGCGTCATTTGAAGAAGGAAGGCATGTTAAAGGTATCTGCCAGTACTACAAACAGAGAGCCGCTTGTAATTGCAAATCTTATAACTACTGATGGAAGCAATGGTGTTTCTGAAGTGATTACAGAAGAAGGTGATGGATTTGTGAGTGGTGTGGCATCCGGTAAGAAGTTTGCTTTCAGCACAAAGCCGGGTAAAGTTTATCAAACTGGTGGAATAGAGACTGATGCAGCTTCGATGACCTGGAGCAGCGACAGATATTTTGTTGCACTGGCAACAAGTTTCAGTAATAAAAGTGCTTCAAAAGCACTAAATTCATCAGAAGTTTTAACTTTCGAATGGTCGGCTGATGGTATTAAATATGCTGTAGGAAAAACTGCAAAACTGAGTATTTCTTCCGCATCAAAACCGAAATCTGTACTTTTGAATGGCAAGGCAACCCGTAATTTTACTTATGATATTTCTAAGAAGCAGGTATCATTGGAAGTGCAGGCGGGAGAGGGAGTGATTAAGGTTAATTGAATTGAGTATAGAGTATAGAGTATTGAGATTGAATCCGGGTTCATTTTAAGTAGCAAGAACCAAGAACCAAGATTCAAGACTTATTCTTGTTCATTTGAAAATTGTGCTCGAGGATTTTAGCTATTACTAAGTCATTTAATTTTTAGGATAAATTACAGACAACTGGCAACTGGCAACAGACAACTGAACTAAGACTTAATCCTGGTTCAATTGAAATTTGGTTTTCAGACTTACGAATTTACATAGGCATCATGCAAGATAAATTCGTCAGTCGCTTGTTAATATAACAGTATCAAGAGCCAAGTATCAAGACTTAATCCGCGTTCATTTGAAATTTGTGTTTTGGAAGAATAATAGACAATGAACCAGGATTATTGTCCCCCTTTGGAGGGGGGCGGGTAAGGTTTGAGCGATTGCAGGGGGAGGATTTCGAGAATCAGGTATCAAGAACGAGGAATCAAGATTGAAACCTAGTTCATTTTAAATTTGTGCTCAAGGATATTAACTAATAGTAATTCATTTGACAATAACGATAAATTACTAACAACTAACCAACCAACTACTAACAAACTAATACAAATGGAAGAATTCTCATTAAAAGGCAAAGTAATCATAGTAACAGGAGGCACAGGCATACTTGGCGATTCATTTATTAAGGGAATAGTCAAAGCCGGTGGTGCAGTAGGGATTTTAGGCAGAAATAAGGATGTTGCCAATGGGCGTGCAGATGCAATCAACAAGAACGGTGGTCGTGCAGTCGCTCTCATTGCAGATGCAATGGATGAGGGTCAATTGATTGATGCCAAAAATAAGGTATTAGATGCTTTTGGACGGATTGATGGACTGGTAAACGGAGCAGGTGGTAATCAGCCGCATGGTGTACTTTTGCCTGGTGATGATATCTTTAAGATGAATTTAGATGGGATGAAGCGCGTGATGGATCTGAACACCTGGGGTACCCTGATTCCGACCCAGATCTTTGGTGAAGCAATGGTTAATTCTGTTGAGAAGGGTAGTATCGTGAATATTTCATCTATGAATTCGAAGCGTGCAATTACCCGGGTTTTGGGTTATAATATGGGTAAGGCAGCGGTCGATTGTTATAATCAATGGTTTGCTGTAGAATTAGCAAATCGTTATGGTGATCGTATTCGCATGAATGCACTGGCACCTGGTTTCTTTCTTACTGAGCAAAACAGAAATTTATTAACTAATCCTGATGGAACATTTACCGACAGGGGCGAAAAGGTGATCAGAAATACTCCGTTTAAGCGGTTTGGTCATCCGGATGAATTGCAGGGCGCACTGGTATGGCTATTAAGTGATGCCTCTAAATTTGTTACCGGTTCTATGGTATGTGTTGATGGTGGGTTCTCAATTTTTGCTGGAGTTTAATGAATACAAATAATAAAATAGACGGATCCTGCGCAATGCAGCAAACCATGCGATGGTATGGCCCGAATGATCCTGTAAGTCTTTCGGATATTCGTCAGGCTGGTTGTACCGGAATTGTATCGGCATTACACCATATTCCAAACGGAGAGGTTTGGCCTATTGAGGATATTAAAAAAAGACAAAAGGAAGTCGCTGATGCCGGCATGATATGGAGCGTGGTTGAAAGTGTTCCTGTTCATGAAAATATTAAGACCCAAATCGGTCCATTTCTGAAACATATAGATAATTACAAACAAAGTATCCGCAATTTATCTTCCTGTGGGATCAGGTGCATTACCTATAATTTTATGCCGGTTCTCGATTGGACCAGAACTGATCTGGCCTATACCATGGAGGATGGATCGAAAGCCCTGCGTTTTGAAAAAGCAGCGTTCATTGCCTTTGATTTGTTCATTTTAAGGCGTCCAGGGGCTGAATCTGATTATACCGAAGAAGAAATAAGTCGCGCGAAAGTTCGGTTTGACGGAATGAATGATGAAGAGAAGCACTTGCTGACAAGAAACATCATTGCCGGTTTACCGGGCAGTGAAGAGAGTTTTACCATCGAGCAATTCCAGCAGGCTTTGGATACCTATAAGGGCATTAATGCTGATCGTCTTCGCCAGAATCTGATCTATTTTCTAAGCGAAATTATTCCTGTTGCACATGAGAGTGGAGTAAAAATGGTCATTCATCCCGATGATCCGCCTTATGGAATACTTGGATTACCAAGGGTTGTGAGCACTGCTGCAGATTTTAAAGCCCTGATTACTGCTATTCCTTCATTGTCTAACGGACTTTGTTTCTGTACAGGTTCTTTTGGTGTGAGGGCTGATAATGATTTAGCAGCCATGGTAGAACAATTTGCCGATCATATCAACTTTATACATTTAAGAAGTACCCGCCGCAATGAGTGGGGTGATTTTTATGAGGATAACCATTTGGATGGTAATGTAGATATGTATGCGGTTGTTAAGCAATTGGTAAAGATATCCCATGCAAGAAATGTTTCCATTCCAATGCGCCCTGATCACGGACACCAGATGCTCGATGATCTGAAGAAGAAAACCAACCCTGGTTATTCAGCAATTGGCCGCCTCCGCGGATTGGCAGAGTTGAGGGGACTGGAATATGGGATTATTAGGAGTGAGATGTGAGATATGAGATTTGAGATTCATCCTTAATTCTCTATTTTTTATTTTCCATCTCATAACTATTGAATTTCAGAATCCAGTTTCAATTTTTTGCTTTCTGACAATGGATTTATATAAAATCAGTCAGATTGAACTAAGATTTCTTTGTGGATTCCCGGCACTTTGTGCTTTATCTTTTTTATCATATTATTTTAATTAAAATTTATTCATGAAAAGCACATTTAAGGGCTATTGAAATATGAATGATAATACTTCAGATACAAACATTTGGAATGTTGACGCAAAGGAGTTTGAAGTAGTATTCAAGTTTCATTACGTGAAGTTAACCCTCTATGCGAATAGATTTTTAAATGATATCGATATTTCTAAAGAGATAGCTTCCGATTCATTAACTTTTCTTTGGGAAAAACGGGAATCACTATCTTTTACAACTTCGGTCACTGCCTATTTATATAAAATGGTTCAGAATAAGTGTATGAACCGTATTAAGCATAAACGAATAGAGAATGAATATGTGAACTATATGATCAGGAATAAACTTATTGATGAAATTCCAGAGCATGACACAAATCCATACCATGAAAAGGAACTTGCAGAGCAGATCAGACAAGCAATAGATACTCTTCCTGAAAAATGTAAGCTTGTATTTGAGATGAGCCGTTTCGAGTATCTAAAAAATAAAGAAATCGCTGAAAGGTTAAACATTTCCCAAAATACAGTTGAGCGACACATCACCATAGCGCTTGAAAAGCTTAGAAAAAGTTTAGGATATACGATTGGTATTATACTTTCCATGCTTATGTAATAAATGCTTCTCCACTTCTAAAAAATTCAGAATTCATTTGGATTATAAAAACTTAACAAAAATTTAACGTGTATTGGGGGTATAGGTATAAATAGTTGTCTTTAAATCTAGAAGCATGAAAGAAATAGACAAAGTTTTAATAACAAAATATGTAACCAGGCAAGCCAATGAAGAAGAGATTGCTATGGCAAAATATTTGATTAGCAGCAGTAAAGTTCATGAAGAATTCTATTTACAGCTTTATGAAACATGGCAAAGGTCCATTTATTATAAAATAGGTTTTATAGATTCTGAACAGGCTTATTCAGATTTTCTTGACAAATCTACTGTAAGGAAAATGGGCACTATATTCAGATTGAAATACTTAACCATCGCAGCATCTTTTTTAATTATTTGTGGTGTGGCTTTTTATTTTTACAAGGCATACAGGCCTGATAAGGTACATACCATTACCGAAATCAATGTTCCAAAAGGGGCTATGCGCAAGATAGTTTTGCCGGATGGAACAAAAGTAACTATCAATGCAGGAAGTACCTTGAAATTTGAATCCGACTTTGGTAAAGGAACTCGAACTGTTCACTTAAATGGAGAAGCATATTTTGATATCTCGAAAAGCAAAATCCCATTCATAGTAAATGCAAATAATTATACTATTCGTGATATAGGAACCATTTTTAATGTGAAAGCATATCCTGATGATCTCTCTTTTGAAACAATGGTTATTGAAGGAGAGGTTCAGGTTGAAGGCAAATTGTCAATAGACTCAGATAAGTCACAAATGATCTCTGTGAAACAGCAGCAGGTACTCAAATTAAATTATTCATCCTCTCTAAATCATGTTATTCAACCCGACAAGGATTTTTCTGAGATAATTGAGGTTAAGGTCCAGAAAATAAGCCCCGCCCAGGTTGAAGTCTATACAGGATGGACTGAGGATCTACTTGTTTTTGAAGGAATTACTTTTCAAGAAATAACCAGAATAATGGAAAGAAGATATGATGTTGAAATCATTGTGGACAATTCAGAAGTAAAAAATCTAAAGTATACCGGAAGTTTCAAGAATATAGATGATATCGATAAGGCACTAAAGATAATGAAGGAAACTACTGATATAGCCTATGAAAAGCAAGGCAGAATAATCAAGATTCGAAAAGGTATTAATTTTAAAAGCCAAAGCCTATGATTTAAAATCAAACATAAAAAAAACCGAAAGTGCGCTAACACTTTCGGTAAAAGAGCAATAGCTAATACCCAATGCTTTGGGAAGCCAGTATTAACTAAAAACATACAAAATTATGAAAATTCTTTATCAAAATGCAGGATTCGTCTGTCTAATGCGGCGAAAAATTATCAGGACAATGAAACTAATAGCATTATTTACCTTAGCCGCCATTTTTCAGCTCCGTGCCGAGGTTCATTCTCAGTCCTTCAATTTTAATGAGACGAATACCACTGTTAAACAAATGTTTAAACAGATTGAAAAGAATAGCAAGTATTCCATTTTCTATCGTTTGGATCAGGTTAATCTTGATCAAAAAATTGATGTTGTAATAAATAGTGGGACCATTGAAAATGTAATGGGTCAGGTCTTAAGAAACCAACCACTAACTTTTGAAGTTGTTGATCAGGTTGTCGTGGTAAAATTGATCAATAATAATTTGTTGGATATTAAAGCAATTGTAAAAGGGCAGGTAATTGATTCTAAAGGAGAAACTTTACCAGGGGTTAGTGTTCGGGTCAAGGGAACCGCAGTTGGTACTACAACAGATGCTCTTGGTAACTATACACTGGACGCCCCGGATAACAGTGCATTGATATTTACCTATATCGGATATGTAACACAAGAAATTCCTGTTAGTGGAAGGGCGAGTATTAATGTTACATTGTTTGAAGACCGTCAGACTCTATCAGAAGTTGTTGTAACTGCATTTGGTGTTACAAAAGCCAAACGGGGATTAGGGTATGCAGTTCAAGAAGTTCGTGGCGAGGAATTTACAGAGGGCCGAATGAATAATGTAGCCAGTGCATTAACGGGTAAAATTGCCGGTGTTGATGCAACCCAGGTAAACTCCGGTCCTGGAAGTTCAAGTCGGGTTATTATACGGGGTAACACCTCTTTAAATGGTAATCAGCAGCCCTTATATATAGTAGATGGGATGCCGATTAATAATACAAATCGGGGAGCTGCTACAAATGCACAAGGCCTGAATGTTGACCGTGGAGATGGCATTTCAAGTATGAATCCTGATGATATAGCCACCATCTCTGTGTTGAAAGGCGGTGCTGCTGCAGCCTTGTACGGTAGCCAAGCTGCTAATGGAGTTATCCTAATAACAACGAAAAAGGGTTTTTCTCAAAAAGGAGTTGGTATTGAAGTAAGCTCTGATGCAAATTTCGGCGCTCCATCTGTTTTCCCAAATTTTCAATATGAATATGGCTCAGGGAACGATGGTGTAAAACCTGCAACTGTAGCCGCTGCATTGAGTGCAGGCCGTATTTCTTTTGGTGCAAAAATGGATGGATCTATGGTGATGCAGTTTGATGGTGTAGCTCGGCCATATTCTCCTGTTTATGTTAAACAGAATATTTTGAGTTATTACCAAACAAGCCAGAACATATCCAATACTGTTGCTTTCAATGCAGGTAATCAAAACATGCAAATGAGATTATCTGTAAGTGACCTGCGTTCAAAGGATAATCAACCTAATTCTAAATTCAACAGAAAAACTGTGAACGTAAATGTTCAGGCTAAAATGGGTAAAAACGATTTTATAAAAATTGAATCAGGTGTTCAGTATAATATTGTTGAGGGGATAAACAGACCCAATGTAGGTTATGCCGAAAGTGCAGCCTGGCCAGTTTATCTCGCTGCCAGCACGGTTGATATAAGGAATTTCAGAGGTCAGGATCCTGCCAGACCGGGAATTAATATCGCAACCGGCAATGAGCTAATATGGAATCCGGTTCTTCAGGCAACTAACCCATATTTTACTGCCTATCAAATGGGAAACGACGATGATCAACAGCGCTTAATTGGTAGGGCCAGTGTTCAGGTTAATATTCTTCCAAAGCTTTTCATTAAAGGAACCGTTGCAAGAGATTTCAGTTATTATACAGAATCAAATTATGTACCCAAGGGTCATGGATTTAGACCTCTTGGATATTTTAATTCTTCAACCGATCAGACTAATAAAACAAATTTCCAGGCTATAGTCAACTATAATACCAAGGTTCTTTCAGAGAAAATCGGTATTAATCTGATGGCAGGTGGAAACAGTGAAAAAAGCTATGCTCAAATGAATACGGCGAATGGTACAGAGTGGGTTGTACCTAATTTTTATAGTGTTTCAAACCTTGTTAACAGAGAACTGGTAAACGTCGGACAAGGATCTGAAGGGATAAATTCTCTTTTTGGAGAAGCTAATATTGACTATAAAAATGTTCTTTATTTAACGATTACCGGAAGACAAGATTGGTTTTCTGTTTTAAATCGAGGCTTTAATTCTATTTTTTATCCTTCTGTAGGAGGTGGATTAATTCTTTCTGATGTGATTAAACTTCCTAAGTTTTTTAATTATGCCAAACTTCGTTCTTCATGGGCTCAGGTAGGTAGTGCAACAGTTGGCGCAGGCAGTATAAATCGTACATATGCACTTAATTCTGTCAATGCAGACGGTCTTCCTGTTTTGAGTACACCCAATGATTTACAAAATCCAAATATTCGGCCTGTTACAGTGACGACACTTGAAGGTGGTTTCGAAGTTCAAATGCTCGATAGCCGGATGGGATTGGATGTGAATTATTATTCAAGAAGAACTACTAATGATATACTTTCACCACCAATATCCCAAACCACCGGGTATTCTGCCGGGAGACAAAATATGGGGCTAATTACAAACAAAGGCTGGGAGATAAGCTTGAATGGTTCTCCAATAAGGAAGGATAATTTTAGTTGGGATATCAATTATAACTTCGGGTATAATCAAAGTAAAATTGTAGAGCTCGCTGAAGGAATTTCGATATTATCTCTAGGAACTGGAATTGGTGGTACAAACATGATTAATGCAGTTGGTCTTCCATATTCTACATTACGTTCTTTTGTAATGAAGAGAAATGAAAATGGAATGTTGATCTATAATAAAGCAACCGGATATGAAGAAAGGATTGAGCAGGATATGGGTGTTGGAAATCCTCCATATCTTATGGGAATAGGGAATAATTTCAGATATAAAGCTTTTTCACTGACAGTTGATTTTGATTCAAAATTTGGTGCTGTAGGTTATAGTAACCTTATTCAATATGCAACTAGATTTGGCAGCACTCCATTGACCCTGCCAGGAAGAGAATCGGGTTTGACTGTCAGCGGAGTTGATGCAACTGGGGCACCATATACAAAAGTATGGTCAGTTGTTGATCTGGACACCTACTATAATAATTTTGGAAGTGCATATCCTGGACAGTTTGTATATAAAACAGATTTTGTCAAGTTGCGTAGAGTTGTCTTTAAGTATAATTTCCCTCCCAATATTCTGAAATACATTAGGGTTCAGGGCGCTTCCTTAGGTATTACGGGATTAAATCTGGCAACACTTTATCAGGATAAGCGTATTAAGGAAGCAGGTGTAGATCCCGAAATGCAATCAACTGTAGGGAATGCACAAGGTACTCAGGGAGTTGCCGGACCCAGAACCAGAAATATCGGATTTAACCTTAATGTAAGATTCTAAACCATAATTCAAATAAGATGAAAATATTATATAAAAGGATGGTATGCGTGTCTATAGCCGTTATCATATTGTTCACATTCCAGTCTTGTAATGACGAGAAATTAACGGATATGAATAAAAATCCCAATGTAATTGAATATGTCATTCCTGATTACACTTTTACAGCAGCTATACATAATAGTATTCCGGGACAGAGTTACAGGGCATTAGGTGGTGGATTACAATATTTTGCTGTCTACAGGGAAGTAAATGGATCAGGTGATAAGTTTTATGATTTTGGGGGTACAGCAGGTAGTTTTGATGTGTATAATAATCAGTGGAACAGGCTTTTACAGCTTAAAGAAGAAATACCTGGTCCGGAAAATGTAAACAAAAGGGCGGCAATAGAAATTCTGAGGATACTTGCAGTCCATCCGGTAACAGATGTGATAGGGGACATGCCATATACTGAAGCAATGAAAGGCTTAACTATTCTCAAACCTAAATATGATACCCAGAAAAGTATCTATACAGCAATGTTAAACGAGCTTGATATTGCTTTGAAATCAATGGATTTGAGTAAGCAAAATGTATTTGGTAATGCTGATCCTTACTTTAAGGGGGACATCACCAAATGGAAAAAATTTGGTTACACCTTAATGATGCGTCTGGGAATGCGATTATCTAATATTGAGCCAGCTACCGCGAAATTATGGGTTGAGAAGGCCGCAGCGGAAGGTGTTATGACTGCATCTACAGATATTGCTTACCGTAAATTTGCAAATATTACAGGGCAGACTAATCCAAGAGTTGATGGTTTGATTGCAGGTGATTTTGTTACTCCTGGTGGTGACAATGTATTTGGAGGAAAATGGTCGGCAAAATTTATCGATCATTTGAAGAATACTCAGGATCCACGTTTGCCAATAATTTCAGTAGTGTGGGTACCTTCCGGGAATACTTATACAGCAGACAATTCCGTTGCAAAACAGAGGGGTATGGTAAACGGAAGTCTAAACACCAAGCCTACAGATTTTGATACTTATTCAGAGCCTTCCTTACTTTATCTTCACCGTGGATCACCAATTATTACTATGGGGCCTGCAGAAGCATATTTTCTTTTGGCCGAAGGAGCGCTAAGAGGTTGGAATGTCGGTACAACAGCAAAAGCTGCATATGACAATGGTGTTCGTGCAGCAATGGCTCAATGGGCTTTATGGCCAACAGTTGCCCCGCATTCCGGTGTAATTTCTGGTGCCGCAGTCGATACATATTTAGCAAACAATCCATATTTAATAAGTGGGACATTTGAAAATCAACTTGAGCAGATTTCAACTCAGAAATGGGTATCAATGTTAGGCGATGATTTTGAAATTTTTTCAAATTGGCGTCGTACAAAATTTCCTGTTTTTAATTATAAAAACTGGAAACTTCCAAATGGCACCCTTTCCTACTATCCTGGAAATGTTACCGGTGGAAAGATGTGGAGGAGGTTCTCAATACCTATTGCAGAGAAAACTTTAAACCCTGTTAATTATTTTGAAGCTATTAAGAGACAAAACTTTTCAGAAGATCAGATAGACTTATTACAAGGAAGAATGTGGTGGGATGTAGGCCCGGGGACAGGTCAGGTTAATTGATAAAACTAAAATAAATATTCATAATATGAAACGTAGAGATCTAATAAAATACCTGTCATTAGCACCTCTTTCAGGAGCTGTTGTAGGTTCAGGGATACCATTTAGTGCAAATGCTGCAACTATTACAAAACCTAAACGCGACCTGATTAATGAATTGGGAATTAGAAGATTCATTAATGCTTCTGGACCTTATACTGCGATATCTGCATCTCTGATGCATGATGAAGTAATGGAAGCTATTAATAGTTCTTCTAAAGGCTTTGTTATGTATGGAGAGGTACAGGATAAGGTTGGAGCAAAAATTGCAGCTATTTGCCATTCAGAAGCAGCTATGGTAACAGCTGGTTGCTCCTCTGCCTTATTATTAGGTACAGCAGCAGCGCTTACCGGTATGGACAAGAAAAAAGTAGCCCAACTGCCAGATGTCGAAAATTTTGACAAGAACGAAGTGATAGTTCAAAAAAGTCATAATTACGGCTATATCCATGTGCTTAATAATACCGGAATTAAGAAGGTATTAATCGATACTCCTGAGGAGTTGGAGAAAGCGATCAGTAGCAAAACTGCACTGATGTATTTTTTGAATGATCATACTCCTGACGGTAAAATCAAGCATCAGGAATGGTTGGCTGTAGCAAAAAAGCATAATATTCCTACCATTATTGATATAGCTGCAGATGTTCCTCCGGTCGAAAATCTTTGGAAGTTCAATGATATGGGCTTTGATATGGTATGTGTTTCAGGTGGAAAAGCAATCAGGGGACCTCAAAGCACGGGTATTCTTATGGGTAGAAAACACCTGGTAGCCGCCGCCCGTTTAAGTGCACCTCCTGATAACCAAAATATTGGCCGGGGGATGAAGGTAAATAAAGAAGAAATTTTTGGACTATATGCGGCTTTGGAAAGATATGTAAATCAGGATCATGATAAAGAATGGAAGACATGGGAAAGCCAGGTGGCAGTTATTGACAATGCTGTGAAAAAGATTAAGGGGGTAACAACTGAAATTGTCATTCCTCCAATTCACAACCGTACACCAAATCTTAGTATTTCCTGGGAATCTGCTTCAATCAATTTGACAACCAAACAAATGACCGAAAAATTGCGGGAAGGTAATCCATCCATTGAAGTAGGAATTCGCAGCGCTTCAGTACCAAGTCAGAGCGGGGCTCTTAATATTACGGTATGGATGCTGCAACCCGGAGAAGAGAAAATTGTAGCCAAACGAATTCAGGAAGAGCTACTTAAGGCTTCTGTTAGCTGATGTATATTAAAGCCTTGAATTTTTAAGAAAACTGAATATATGAGAAGAATTTCCTTCATGTTAATTTTCGGATTTATTCTTCTGACATGTTATGCTCAGGCTCAAACCTATGGTATTCTTATAAAGGGTGGACATGTAATTGATGCTAAAAATAACATCAATGAAGTAATGGATATTGCAATTCATGATGGTAAAATTGCAAAAGTGGCAAAGAATATAGATGTCACCAAGGGGATGCAAATTGTTAATGCAAAGGGCATGTATGTTACTCCCGGCCTGATTGATCTGCATACCCATGTTTTTGCTGGTACTGAAAATGGTTCCTATAGTAACGGGAATGCTGCATTATCCCCTGATGGATTTACCTTTCGTTCAGGAGTAACAACGGTAGTGGATGCAGGTGGGGCAGGCTGGAAATCGTTCGACACCTTTAAGAGAAATATCATCGACAAGTCGCAGACCAGAGTATTGTCTTTTCTAAATATCGTAGGGATGGGAATGCGTGGTGGTAACTATGAAATGGATCTGGATGATATGGATCCTCAAAAAACTGCGGAAAAGGCAATGGCCAATAAGGAATACATTGTTGGGTTTAAACATGCTCATTTTCTTAGAGCCGATTGGAGACCCATACAAAAAATTGTAGAAGCCGGAACAATTGCCAATATGCCAGTGATCATAGATTTGGGTGGGAATGAATTACCCGGAGGCAAAGTACTTCTTGATGATCTTTTTTTTAAGTTATTACGGCCTGGTGATATTTATACCCACACGTTTACCGAAATAGCCAGAAGAGATCCCATTGTAGATCCCCAAACCAGACAACTAAAGTCATATATCATTCCAGCTCAGAATAAGGGAATTCTGTTTGATGTTGGATTTGGAGGTTCCAGCTTTAATTTCAATCAGGCAAGGCCAGCTCTTAAGGCCGGATTTTTTCCAAACACAATGGGTTCCGATCTCCATATTGGTAGTATGAATGGTGGGATGAAAAATCAGTTAAATGTTTTATCCATTTTTCTCTCGATGGGTATGGATGTTCCAGGGGTGATTGCACGCAGCACCTGGGCACCTGCCGGGGCTATTAAACGCGAAGAACTTGGTCACCTTTCAGAAGGAGCCATAGCTGATGTTGCAATTTTAAGTTTGCAGAAAGGCAGTTTTGGCTTTAAAGATGTCGCAGGCAACAGGCAGGAGGGTACACAAAAGCTTGAATGTGAAATGACCATAAAAGGAGGAAGAATTGTTTACGAGTTGAACGCTATTTCTGAACCCATTTTACTTAATCCAAACAGTAGATAGAATTTGAATTCAGGACAATTTAACGCTGATATTTTTTACTATTTAATTTATAAATCAGGTATTTTTTAATCTTAATAATCAAAACTATGCGAAAAATTTCTCTATTTTTTCTATCTGTACTATGTCTCTTAGATTCTTATACTCAAGCACAGGTAACAGCTCCGATTTATAATATAATCCTCAAAGGAGGTCATGTGATCGATGCCAAAAACAACATCGATGAAATAATGGATGTGGCAATACAAGATGGCAAAATTGCTAAGGTTGCAAAGGATATTAATCCTGTTCTGGGAAAACAGATTGTAAATGCAATGGGGATGTTTGTTTCTCCCGGATTGATTGATTTGCATACACATGTTTTTTATGGTACTGAGCCAAATCATGCTTACAGTAATGGAAGTAATTCTGTAATGCCGGATGGTTATACATTTCGGGTAGGAGTTACGACTGTAGTTGATTGTGGAAGTGCAGGGTGGAAGTCATTTCCTACATTTAAGAAAAATGTAATTGACAGGTCGCAAACGAGAGTGTTGTCTTTCCTGAATATTGTTGGTGAAGGCATGAGAGGCCGTGATGATTTTGAGCAGGATATTAGTGATATGGATCCTAAAATGTCAGCTAAAACTGCTCTGGAAAATAAGGACTATGTTGTGGGATTCAAACATGCACATTTTGCCAAACCCGACTGGACTCCTATTAAAAAAGTTGTAGAAGCGGGTACATTGGCTAATATGCCTGTTATCATTGATTTGGGAGGAAGCGAGCTGCCTGGCGGTAAAGTTCTTCTTGATGATTTATTTTTCAAGTTATTACGCCCCGGAGATATATATACCCATACTTTCACCGACATAGCAAGAAGAGATCAGATTGTAGATCCGAAAACCAAACAATTAAAGTCTTATGTCATACCAGCACAAAAGAGAGGAATTGTGTTTGATGTTGGATTCGGTGGAGCTGCTTTTGACTTTGGTCAGGCTATTCCAGCTATTAAAGCTGGATTTTATCCAAACACAATGAGTACTGATCTTCATACCGGTAGCATGAACAGTGCAATGAAAGATATGCTAAATGTTTTATCTACGTTTCTGGCTTTAGGTATGGATGTTCAGGGAGTTATTGCCCGCAGTACCTGGGCACCTGCGCAAGTTATAAAACGTGAAGAACTTGGGAATCTTTCTGTTGGATCGGTAGCTGATATTGCTGTTTTAGGTTTGCGAGAAGGAAAGTTTAGTTTTAGAGATGTGGCGAATAAAAGACAGGAAGGCACAAAGAGATTTGAATGTGAAATGACTATCAGAGCCGGAAAAATAGTTTATGACCTGAATGCAATCGGTGGTGATATTGCTAAAGGGAAGTAAAATTATTAAGTCTAAAATCACTTAATGTTTAATTTGAATTAATTTAAAATATTGAATTATGAAAAAAGTATTCCTCCTGTTTTTTTATGTATTGATGCTAACAGGATTTGTCCATGCTCAAACCAGATATGACATTCTTATCCGGGGTGGGCATGTTATAGACAAAAAAAATAAAATCAATGAATTAATGGATGTTGCCATCCAGAATGGCAAGATTGCTGCAATAGCAAAAAATATCAATCCAGGGTTGGCTATCCAGGTTGTAGATGCCAAAGGAATGTATGTTAGTCCTGGATTTATTGATTTACATACCCATGTTTTTGCGGGAACTGAAGTCAATCGTGCATTAAGCAATGGGGATACAGCTGTGGCACCAGATGGATTTACCTTTCGTTCTGGTGTAACAACTGTGGTTGATTGTGGTGATGCCGGATGGAAATCCTTCCCAACATTTAAGAGAAATATAATCGACAAGTCCAAGACCAGGGTTTTGTCATTTTTAAATATAGTAGGTGAGGGAATGAGAGGACGTGCGGATTATGAACAAGATATTAACGATATGGATGCTAAAATGGCAGCTAATACTGCTCTTGAATACAAGGATTACATTGTTGGTTTTAAGCTTGCACACTTCAATACATTTTCATGGGTACCTGTTCAGCGGGTTGTTGAAGCAGGCAAGCTGGCTGATATGCCTGTTATTATAGATTTAGGGTATAGACTTCCACTTGAAGAGTTGTTTTTTAAGTACTTGCGCCCCGGAGATATTTATACTCATGTTTTTACAGAAGCTGCTAGAAGAGAGCCTGTTACGGACATTAAAACAAAGCAATTAAGGCCGTTTATTATTCCGGCACAGAAGCGAGGAATTTTGTTTGATGTTGGATTCGGGGGGGCTAGTTTTAACTTCAATCAGGCTATAATAGCCATTAAGTCCGGATTTCTTCCAAACACAATCAGTACCGATCTTCATACAGGTAGTATGAACGCAGGAATGAAAGATCAGGTTAATGTATTATCAACACTCCTTGCTATTGGTATGGATATACCATCAGTTATTGCCCGCAGTACCTGGGCGCCGGCACAGGCTATCAAACGTGAGGAACTGGGTAACCTTTCTGTGGGGGCAATTGCAGACGTCACTGTTTTGTCTATCCGGACAGGTAAATTCGGTTTTAGAGATGCCGATGGTAACAGGATAGAAGGAAAGCAAAGACTTGAATGTGAAATGACCATCAAGGGCGGAAAAGTAGTTTATGAACTTAATTCGATTACTGCAAACAATCCCTAAAATTCTGATGCAGATTTAGTCCTGCTTCTTTAAAAGGTTTTGCCGCGGTTCTCACACCTGTAAAATAATCATGTGAAAGGTTTTCACCTTAGGATAAATCTGAAAAGCAAAGAACTGGACTATGGCTTGATTATCAGAAATGATCCATGGAAATAAATAAAAAATCAAGCTTACACATATTATCAATCAAGCTGTAAAAGCTTATATAAACATAAATGTCCTGGTAAATATTCCGGTTGATAATTATGGTAAACCGTAATCCTTTAATAAAATTATGAAACGCGTAGTATCACATCTTTCTTTTCAAGTATTGGTTTCTATTATTATCGGCGTCCTGGTTGGTTTGAATTATCCTGGCTTTGCCCCAACAGCAAAATTGATCAGCCAAACCTTTATCAATATGATAAGTATGCTCATAGCACCAATCATTTTTTTTACTATAGTACTTGGTATTGCTCAAATGGGTGATATGAAAAAGGTTGGAAGAGTTGGGGGCAAGGCACTTATTTATTTTGAACTTGTAACTACTTTAGCCATTGTTATTGGATTATTGGTAGCAAATATATTTCAGCCTGGAAAAGGATTTGATCTTTCGGCGGTAAATATAGATGGTTCGAAAATTAAGACTTATCAGGACAGTGCCGATAACATCAATTGGGGTGACTTCTTATCTCATATTGTCACTAAAAATATTTTCGAGTCCTTCGCAAAAGGTGACATACTGCAAATATTGTTTTTTGCAGTACTTTTCGGGTTTGGTTTGAGCAGAATGGGCTCATCAGGAACCTCACTTATAAATACATTTGAAAAATTGTCTAAAGTGTTTTTTAATATCATGAAGGTAATCATGATGCTGGCACCCTTTGGTGCATTTGGCGGCATGGCATACACTATTGGAACTTATGGGCTGGAGACTTTATATCCATTGGGTAAATTAATGCTCGCTGTATATCTGACCATGGCTTTATTTATTTTTGGTGTTCTGAATCTCATCTGCTATGCATATAAATTTAGTTTATGGCAATATCTTAAATACATCCGTCAGGAAATAGTCATTGTATTGGGAACTTCTTCTTCGGAATCCGTTCTTCCCAGTATGATGCTGAAGATGGAAAGGCTGGGCTGCTCAAAATCAGTTGTCGGATTGGTTATTCCTACAGGCTATTCTTTCAATCAGGACGGCACATCTATTTACCTTTCTATGGCTGTGATTTTTTTATCTCAGGTTTTTAATGTCAATCTCTCAATTGGACAACAAATTACAATAATTGGTGTCTTAATGATTACCTCAAAAGGAGTGGCCGGCGTTACCGGAACAGGATTTATTGTATTGGCATCCTCATTGGCTGCTTTAAAAATTCTGCCCGTAGAAAGTATTGCAATACTATTAGGTGTAGATAGGTTCATGTCTGAAGCAAGATCTATCACGAATATGATCGGTAATGGAATAGCTGCAATTGTGATAGCCAAAAGTGAAAATGAGTTCGATGAAAAGGAATACAATAAGAATATCAGATCAGAAATGGCTGACATAATTTAACATTAGCAGGATTAAAGTTCTTTAACAAACCAAGATTAATTGATAAATTAAATTTTAAAACAAATAAGCATGAATAATTTAACTCCGGATGAAAATTTTGCTCAAATAGGTTTGAGCTTACCTCCAACCCCACAGCCTATTGGTGTTTATATTACTTTTCTCATTGTTGGTCAATTTCTATATGTTTCGGGTCATGGACCTATTCAAAATGACGGGACTCTTACTAAGGGGAAAGTTGGGCAGGATCTGGATCTGGATGAGGGGAAATTGGCTGCTCAGCAGACAGGTCTCAATATTTTATCTACAATTAGGGCAAACATGGGCACTTTCAATAAGATTAAGCGCGTGGTTAAGACCTTAGGAATGGTAAATTGTTTGCCGGATTTTGAAAAACATCCTTATGTAATAAATGGTTGTAGTGAGCTTTTTGCTAAAGTTTGGGGAACCGATAATGGAATAGGTGTTCGAAGTGCAGTTGGATTCAACTCTTTACCCAATAATAAGCCTGTTGAGATTGAAGTTATCTTTGAACTAGAATCTTAATTTAAAAGGACCTTTGTTGCCTTAATTTCGTAATCAATTGTCTGCCAGTTATCTTATTGGTCATAGTTAACTAATTTATTGGAATGGATTCCTTATTAATGAATTAGCTCTGGTTAAAGTTTATTTTTACAGAATATATAATGATATTGTTTGTAAAAATTACATATGCCACAATTTAGACAGCCCCGACTTTCAAAACAAGCCAAAAATCACTTTCAAAAAGTAAAGGATCTGATTAAGTACTGCTCTTATGACCAACCTTATGACAGTAGTGATGTTATTTGGCTTTATGGTCAAAAGCGCGGCCTGGTTGATTTGTTAAATACGTATAAAATCCCCGCAATTTACCATGCTGATATTGCTGCCAATTTGGTTTGTAAAAGTTGTGGAAATAATGAATTTAATTTAAAATCTTTTGTTGGAACAGAAGATGACAAAAACAATCAAATTCATGTGAAACTAGTTGAGGCGGACAGAAAATTCAAAAAGAAGATTATTGATCTCCAGGAATATATTAAATTTTACCCCTCATTGGTTTTGGATAACCCTCTCGCCAGAAAAATTCAAAAGGAAATTGAAAGTCAGACCTTGCCAATCTGCATTTTAGATAATTTTTATTGTTTTAGAAGTAGAATTGTTGGAGACGCAAAAGTCTTTAATAGTGTAGATTTAGGGGCTCCAGAGGTTGGAATAGCAAGAATAGGCAGATATAATCATCCAGGTCAAAGTGTGCTGTATGTTTCAGAAAGTCGTGATTGTTCTGTTGCAGAAATATTGGATGATTATCATCAGCCAGCCTTAATATGGGTTCAGAAATACCATATTGATGGGATTGACAATATACTCGATCTTAAAATTGATTGGGGAGGATTTTTAAATTTCGAAAGTATCTTATTTACTGCTCTGCTTAATAATAATGTGTTAGAACGTAGGATGTCAAGAGATAATTCGACCTGGAAACCTGGCTACCTGCTGACCAATTTTATTGCAGATTGTGCTAAAAAAGCAAAATACAACGGCATAAGATACAACTCCAGTAAATACAGTGATTCAAATATTGTCTTATTCGATCCTAAACATAAATCAATAGAGGCCGTAGATAAACCGGATATATTTATTCACGATCCCAAACCACCTGTAGTATCCTGATTTTAGAAAAATGAATCCGCTGATCAAAACCAATATCAATTTTCGATTTAATTTTGTTTTAAAGTCAATGCTCAACTAGGTTAACATAGATACCAGTATTATTAGTAGATACCCTAAATCTTAATTCGGTTTAATATCAATACCTCGATATTTTTGATTCAGATAGAGTTTTATTTGCATCAGCCTGTCCATGGGTATTGAGAATCATGGTCATCCATACTTGGGCAACTATTATGAAAATCCTGGTTTTTAACAGGTCACCTAAAATTCAAAAAAATTATTTTATTTAAAAGCCTTAAATTTTTATAATATTTAACTATGCATCTCTCCTCGCGATTCATTTGTCTTCTTTTTTTGCTCCTGTTTTACGCGGGTTTTTCAAATGCCCAGAATAAGCGAAAATTTAAGATCTTTCAGTTTCCTGCAAATATGATCCCAAGTATTGATGGTAAAGCTGAAGATTGGAAAATGGTTGATGCTTCTTACAATATTGGTATAGATCAATTATGGGATGACAGGGATGATAGTATCCGGCATCGATTTGCTGATCCTAAAAACCTCGACGTTAATGTAAAGGTTGGTTGGGTTAAAGGCATGAACAGACTGTATTTTCTCTATGAAGCCTATGATAATTACTGGGACTTTTCACTAAAAGATTTACATAATGATATATTCGAGGTGGTGGTAGACGGTGATCAGTCTGGTGGACCATTTATCAGTTCTTTTCATCCGAATAAAGTACTGAATCAAATGGATACCTATTTTTCATACCATGGTGTACATGCTCAGAACTATCATATTTTCACACCGGCTAAAGAAAAAGATTGGGCAATGGTTTGGGGAAGCCAACCCTGGATTAAAGATTTACCCTATGCCAATGCTGCCTATAATTACAATTTCAAACCAGGTGAGTCAGGACGCTTGACTCTTGAGTTTTGGATTACCCCTTTTGATTATGCCGGACCAGAAGGTGTTAGCAGAGCGGTTGAATCAGTTTTAACAGAGAATAAAGAAATTGGCCTTGGCTGGGCAGTGCTTGATTATGACGATGTAAAGGTACCCAGGTACAATGGATTTTGGAATCTCAGTAAAGTGAGGGAGATGTATGGTAATGCATCTTACTTGCTTCCATTTCGTTTAATGCCTTTAGAGAAAAAGTATCAGAAGCCAATAGATGCTAAATGGTCATTTGTTATTACAGATATGAATCGTCGGATGGTTTCTTTTACTGATGAGTCGTATGGTGAAATTTCGTCATGGAATTGGGATTTTGGTGATGGTGAGAGCTCAGATCAACAACACCCCGTGCATTTTTATTCAAAACCCGGGCTCTTCGTGGTGACTTTATCAATCAATGGTCCGGCTGGTACTTCACGTTTATCAAAAGTCTGGGATGTAGCCATTAAATAAATTAATATTATACCTGTTCGATCATTATGCAGTAATAATCTGGTTAACAGGCTTTTTTCAGAAATTATGTTCATGATTTCGTAAAATAACATTAGTTGTTGATCAGAATTTAATGAATTTTTATTCTTTATACAATGAAGCATTGTAGTCGCCATATAAAAATGATCAATCTGAAACAATTCTCTCTTTCCTTCATCATTATTCTTACTCTCTTTTGTGTTTCCTGTAACGATGCTAACCATAAAAGCGAATGGGATGTTTACGGTGGAAGCAAGGAACGTATTCAGTATTCAGAGCTTGATGTAATAGATACTTCCAATGTGGCTAATTTACAACTGGCCTGGATTTACCATACTAAAGATGCAGAACCAGGCAGTCAGATTCAGGCAAACCCGCTCATCGTTGATGGAGTACTTTATGGCGTTTCAGCTAAATTAAAGCTGTTCGCTGCGGATGCATTGACTGGTAAGGAAAAATGGGTATTTAATCCAGTCGATTCAATGATGGTGGATATTCAGGGCAGACAAAGTTATGGAATGAATGCCTGCCGCGGGATTGCACTTTATAAAGGTAAAAACAAAGAACATCTGCTTTATTATACTGTAGGTTCTTCCTTATTCTGCATAAACAGTGCCACAGGTAAACCGGTACTTTCTTTTGGGAATAAGGGTCGAATCCCACTTCACGATGGCCTTGACCTGGACAGGGATTTATCAAATTTAAGAGTCACAGCAACTTCACCGGGAGTAATTTATAAGGATCTTATCATCATCGGAACCAGTTTGTCGGAGGAAGAGGAATCTGCTCCGGGTCATATCAGGGCATATGATGTTCATACAGGTAAATTGAAATGGATGTTTAGGACAATCCCTGAACCAGGTGATGTTGGATATGATTCCTGGGAAGACCCTGAGGCTCATAAATATGTAGGAGGGGCAAATGCCTGGGGCGGACTTAGTTTAGATGAAAAGAGAGGAATGGTTTTTGCCTCAACCGGGGCAGCTGTGCCTGATTTTTATGGAGGTAAAAGAAAAGGGGACAATCTTTTCTCGAATAGTGTTCTCGCACTCGATGCAGAAACCGGAAAATATATCTGGCATTTTCAGGCTGTTCATCATGATCTTTGGGATTATGACTTTCCTACATCTCCGATTCTGGTTTCAATAAAAAAAGGTGGCAAAAATATCGATGCCGTAGTACAGGTTAGTAAACAGGGTTTTATTTACATGCTTGACAGGGAGACAGGTAAGTCTGTGCATCCGATTCTGGAAAAGCCAGTGCCTGCATCAGATCTTACCGGTGAGCAAACCTCTCCAACCCAGCCCTTCCCAACAGTGCTTCCTCCTTTTGTGAGACAGGAATTCAAAGAATCTGATCTTAATAATATTATACCTGACTCTTCTTATCAGGATCTGAAAAAGAGGTTTTTAAGCCATAAATCGGGTAAGATGTTTATTCCACCAAGTGTGGAGGGAACGCTCGTTCTACCCGGACTAACCGGTGGTGCAGAATGGGGCGGTCCTTCCTATGATCCTTCAAGCGGTTTGCTTTACATCAACGCTACTGAAATGCCCTGGGTTGTAACCATGATAGATACTTTGGTGGAAAAGCTTCCAAAATCCAATCAAACTAATTTACAGGCAGGTATAAGTATCTACGATAAGAGTTGCAAGGGTTGTCATGGTGCTGATCTTAAAGGTTCAGGTAATTTTCCTTCATTAATCAATCTTCAAAAGAAGTATACTGAGGTCAAATTCAAAGATCTCGTATCGTCCGGACAAAGAATGATGCCAGCCTTCAAGCATTTTAGTGAAGAAGATAAAACCGCTCTGGCATCCTATTTATTGAATATTGAATCAAAACAAAAGATGATTTTTACTCAGGTAACTAAGTTAAGTCATCCTTTCTATCGTTCGCCTTATCGTTTTGGTGGATATAAACAGTTTTTGACTAAAGAAGGTTATCCGGGAATTAAGCCACCATGGGGTACTTTAAGCGCCATAGAGCTTAGCACCGGCCGCTTAGTTTGGAAAAACACATTGGGTGACTACCCTGAATTAAAGGCGAAAGGTATTCATTCCGGTACAGAGAATTGGGGAGGGTCGGTGGTAACTGCGGGCGGACTGGTATTTATCGCTGCTGCAAGGGATGAGAAATTCAGGGCATTCAATAAAGCCACAGGTAAACTCTTATTTGAAACGAATTTGCCTGCAGCAGGATATGCAACGCCATCTGTTTATAGTGTGAATGGTAAACAATTTGTGGTAATCGCATGCGGTGGAGGAAGAATGAGAACTAAATCGGCTGATACGTATGTTGCTTTCTCGCTTCCCGATAAATAAAAATATCTGAATAGAAAAATTTCAATTCTTAAAAAAAAACAAAATGGAAAGATCAACCTTTTTAAAATCTCTGGCTGGAGTGGGTGTGGGTACTTTGGGACTCAGTGCCTTAAGTTCATGTAAAACCGGAGACACTGCTTCCTCTGTTAATCCGGATGTGATGCCTGCCCATATATCGGGAGCTGCATTGGATTTCAGTAAGATCAGGGAAGATTTCCCCCGCACCAGGGAGGAAGTCTATATGGATAATGCATCAACCCACCCAATTAATATTTATACGGCTGCAGCTTTGCATCGCTATGCTGAATGGGCTAAGAATGATGTGGGTGAGCCCTGGTGGCCAAAATGGTCAGAGACCCGTCAGGAATGTAAGGATAGCTTTGCGAAACTGATTAATGCAGATCCGGATGAAATCGCTTTTGCAAGGACTACTGTCGAAGCCGAGAATAATATACTGAATGGGATGGATTTAAAAGGGGGTAATGTTGTGACAACAGATCTTCATTATGCGCCAAGTTTATATGGTTACAAGATGCGTGAGCAACGAGAGGGACTGGAATTGAGAATCATTAAACATAATGACTGGAAGTTTGATGTGAAGGATTTTGAAGGTGTGATCGATAAGAACACCAAATTAGTGGCTATCACGCTCGTTTCAAATGTGAATGGTTTTCTGATTAAAGACGTTCGGGCAATTGCTGATCTGGCTCATGCCAATGGAGCATTGCTTTATGTGGATATTATTCAGGGTGTAGGTGCTGTGCCGGTGGATGTAAAAGCCATGGGAATTGATATGGCTGCCTGTTCTACCTTCAAATGGTTGATGGGTAGTAAAGGTTTTGGGTTTATGTACGTCCGTAAAGATTTGCAGGACACCCGGGTTCTACCAACGCAACACCATGGAAGCTTAAATTTCAATTATGGCGAATGGACAGATAACCCGGATTCAGCATTGGGCGAATTTGATTTCAAACCTACTACAGGTCCGGCAATGTATGAGGTTAGCTACCCCTCTTATGAAGGAGTATCCTGTGCCATCACCTCGATGAAATATATACACACTTTAGGGGTTGAAAATATCCGGAACCATGTTCGTACCCTAACAAGCCGTCTGGCAATAGAAATGCCAAAGATTGGTTATCCTATGATCACACCTGAGGGCAATGAAAGTCCAATTATTGTTTTCAAAGCTAAAGATCCGGATGAGGCAATGAAAAAGCTTCGTGCAGCCAAGATTAATGTGGCCATGCGTTTTGGAAATAAATTAAGACTCTCTCCATCAATTTATAACAATCAAGCGGATATCGATCGTATTTTGGATACACTTTCCTAAAACAGGTAGGCTGTTCATTAAGAGTGGGGAATTGAATTAAAGCAGGATGTCATCCCGACACAGGAGGGAACTTAGCGATTATGGATTAAATTTCGACTCCAATAAGCGAAGTTCCTTCACTTCGTTCTGGATGACAGGCTGGAAGGCTGCTCAGCAGGAAATATGTACTTGCCGCACTGTAATCTTGCAACCTGCCCTTCTGCAGTTAAGGGAAATCGATATTGAATTGACAATAAGTCATTTTTTAAAATAGGTTTACAAATTAAATTTCAGGTCAGAGTTTAGGGAATATAACGATAATTTTCGATGTGAAAATTGCCGTTTTTTTTGGTTGGTAGTCTTAGATAGGGGACTATCAAGATTTAATTCTGTTTTTAAATTGTGATTTTTACTTTTTATACAACCTCTTTAAACTATAGATTCATATTCTTGTTAAGAATGTAGTCTAAATTTCCCTTACTTACAGGATTTTAGCATCAATATTTAATTATCTTTGGTGGCTTGCATTCGAAAATGAATGTTTTATATAACTTGTCACAATGAAAAATTTCTCTGTAAATAGTATTCGCTATAAGTTTAAAGTAACACTTTTTACAGGTGTTGCTTTTTTTATACTTGCAAATTCAGAATTTGCATGGGCTCAGTCTCCAAATCCTGGTTCTAAACCCAATATTATCTTTCTTGCAATAGATGATTTGAACGATTGGATTAACCCACCCGGACTGGGAGGATTACCAGGATTAAAAACTCCGAATTTCGATCGGTTGAGAAAAATGTCAATGTCTTTTACCAATGCACATATTCCATCGCCTGCCTGTGCACCTTCAAGGGTGTCTATCATGACAGGTGTTAGTCCGGCAAGATCTGGAGTTACGGGTTGGAAGCATCCTGACTGGCGAAAAGTCCCAGCACTGAGTACTTTGTTAACTATGGAACAATTTTTTAAGGAAAAAGGTTATAAAACCCTTGCGGGGGGTAAAATCTACCATACCTTATCTCCTCCAAGGTCAACAATAAATCAATCGGAAGGCAAAGGATGGGATTTTTATTACCCTGGTTTAAGAATTCCGGTTCCGTTTCAGGTCAGAGCACCTGAGGAAATTATTTCTCCCAAAAATTTTAAAGGCAAACAGCCCGATTATTTTACATGGGGGCCAATTGCACTGGATGATGATTATATGGCCGATTTTCAAATCGCAGAATGGGCAAATTATGAGCTTAGCCAAAAACATGATAAGCCTTTGTTTTTAGCTGTCGGATTGACTAAACCTCATGATCCATGGGAGGTACCTCAAAAATATTTTGATATGTACCCACTTGCCAATGTGCCTGACCTGCCATTTAAGGAGGATGATTTAGAGGATTCATTTATCCACGGAAGAAGAGCACTCCATCGCTTTATCACTGATAATAATCAGCTTAAGAAAGTGTTGCAAGCCTACATGGCTACCATATCATTTACCGATGCAATGCTAGGGAAATTTTTGGATGGGATGGAAAAAACAGGTTACCTGAAAAATTCAATTATTGTAGTTTGGTCGGATCATGGAATGCATATGGGCGAAAAGGAAAATTGGGAAAAATTTACGCTTTGGGAGCGTTCTACGAGAGCTCCTCTGTTTATTATGGCACCGGGGGTAACTAAACCTGGCTCAACTACCCATGTTCCGGTTTCTATGATGGACATGTTTCCTACGCTTGCTGAACTGGCCGGCGAGAAAATTCCGGAATACTGTGATGGGGAAAGCTTAGTTCCAATGCTTAAACTGGAGAGATTTGATCATAAACCTGCATTTACAGCTTATTTTATGAATGAGCAGGGTGGCGCAAATTCTGGTGATGGATACACCATCCGCACCAATAAGTATCGTTATATCTATTATCCATTTATTAATCTGGAAGAACTTTATGATCATCAAGTTGATCCAAATGAATGGAATAATATAGCTTATAAAGCTTCCAGTAAATCAGTGATACAGGAACAAAGAAAACTCTTATTGGATCGGGTGCCGGGATTGTCATGGACTAATGCGGCACCTAAGGGATATACCATCGGTAAGGATGGAAGTGTTAAGAAAGATGGCTATGTAAAAATAGCAGATCTTAAAGAGATGAAATGGGGACTTTAATGATAAGGGTTTTTAAAACATTTTTAGCGAATCAGCTTATTAACACGGCAAAAGTTTGTTTCAGTCTGTTTTTAGGCTTGTTTTGCCTGTTTGTATTTAGTTCATGTAATCAGGAAGCAAAAACAGGTTCGATCGAGAATAAATCTGTTGGAAAGGGTTCAGTCTATAAGACCCTTGATCAGATTACTTTTAATGGAGATACCTCTAATACCGGAATGGTTTCAATTCCGGGTGGAGTATTTATGATGGGTGCCGATAATGATCAGGCAGATAAAGATGAGTATCCAAAGCATAAAGTGATTTTAGACCCGTTCTGGATCGATCAGCATGAGGTTACGAATGATCAGTTTGCCAAATTCATAGAAAGTACAGGCTATGTAACTACAGCCGAACGCAAACCCGACTGGGAGGAATTGAAAAAGCAATTGCCACCCGGAACACCAAAGCCAGATGAGTCCTTACTGGTTGCGGCCTCGCTGGTATTCACACCCCAAAAACAGGAGGTTGACCTCAATGATTATTCTCAGTGGTGGGCATGGGTTCCAGGAGCCAGTTGGAAGCACCCTGAGGGCCCAGACAGTAATATTGATGGCAAAGGCAATTACCCTGTAATCCATGTTAGCTGGGACGATGCTATGGCCTATTGCAAGTGGGCAGGAAAACGTTTACCAACTGAGGCCGAATGGGAGTATGCCTCCAGAGGAGGACTGAACAATAAAATTTATCCCTGGGGTGATGAGCATATTAATAAGGGAAAGGCCAAAGCAAATACTTGGGAGGGGAGCTTTCCATACAAGAATACTGCATTTGATACTTTCACAGGTATTGCTCCGGTTAAATCATTTACTCCAAATGGATATGGATTGTATGATATGGCAGGAAACGTGTGGGAATGGTGTCTGGATAAATACCGGAATGATTATTACCAGAGTATAAACAATTCCGATGGTATCAAAAATCCTCAGGGTCCGGCAGATAGTTTTGATCCCGATGAACCCTATACTCCTAAGAGGGTATCAAGAGGAGGCTCTTTTATGTGCAATGAAAGTTATTGTTCCGGGTACCGTGTTGCCCGCCGAATGAAAAGCTCTCCTGACTCTGGTATGAGTAATCTGGGTTTCAGATGTGCCAAATAATCTTTAAAGAAGAATTTTTATAATGAATTCTATGCTGTTCAGGAATATAATAATCGTCCTGATACCGGTCATTTTATTAGCCACATCATGCTCAGGTCCTATTTCTGAAAAACAGGCCAATAATGCACCTGCAAGAGTTTTGAAAATTAAGAATTCAGTGCCAAGCTGTTGTTCAAAAAAACCATCCCGCTTTTCTGCCAAGCCAAAGCTTTAATGAAATAGATTTCTTCCTTCATTGATTCATAAGAAATGATCTGCAATTTTGATTTGATTTTGAACTTGTCAACAGGGATTCTTAAGAAATTATGTATGGTTTTATATTATCATTTTCTGATATTTTTACATCCTTTTATAGGCATTTAATTGTCAGCTCTTAGCTTAGAAAATACTTCTGATTGTGTCTAAAGGACACTAAGTTTCAGTATCTAAAATATTACCCGGGTAATTTCTTCTGCTTGTTTTTATTTTTCACATTGGATTTTTATTTATTAATTTCGATTATATTAGTAGTTGAAATGTCTACGTATGCGGTATATTCTGATGGCGAGTTGCTCGATCTTTTAAGGTCAGGGGACAGGTCTGCATTTGCAGAAATATATAACAGGTACTGGAAGAATGTATTTACCGTTGCATCCAATAAAATTGGACAACTTGAGGAAGCAGAGGAAATCGTTCAGGACATTTTTATATCTCTCTGGAACAGAAGGGAAGAAATTGTTATTACCTCAAACCTCAATGCATATCTGTCAGTTTCTGCAAAATACCGTGTCATAAAGATCCTGGCAAAGAGAAACCAATACAATAAGTACGCTGTTCATAGTCAAAATGTTATTCCGATAACAGCCAATTCAACTGATGATTGGTTCGAGTTTGTGGAATTAAGATCAAGATTAGAAATTCTGGTCTCTAATCTTCCCGAAAAATGCCGCCTGATATATAAAGCAAGTCGCGAAGATGGTTATTCTCAAAGGCAAATTGCTGAAGAATTCGGAATTTCTGAGAAAACTGTTGAAGCGCATATCAGTAAAGCTCTGAAGTCTTTAAGAACAGGTTTAGGGCAGCTTTTCCTTTGATTCCATTTTTATCAAAAAATATTTTCATTCCCACTAAGGGATAGGCCAGGGTTGGGGGACTTGTATATAAAGACCCCTTTCATGAAACCTTTAAGTTCAAACGAGCGATATCAGGAATTAGCCGAAAAATGGCTCAATAATACTATAAGTCCTCAGGAGAGCGAGGAGTTTCTTCAATGGTACAATAGCGGGCAGGAGAATGATATCTATATTCCCAGAGATTATGCTGAAAGTGATCAGGAGTTAAAAAGAAGAATCTTTGCGGAGATAAACCACAATATTTCTGAGCCTATTCTCTCTCCATCCTATAGAATTCAATCATGGTTTGCAGCAGCGGCAGTAATTATAGCTGTTTTCGCTGCGGGCCTTTATTTCTCTTCAGAAACAAAGGAAACCAAACAATATGTTGCTGATAAATTAATTTCAGAGCCTACAACGGCTTCTCCTATAAGAGGGGTATCTCCGGTTTCTGAAGTTGAAGATCAAAAGCCTGTTGTGGTCATTGATATCGAAGCAGGCGAAAATAAGGCAATACTTACACTGGGTGACGGCTCGAAAATTATTTTGGATGATGCAAAGAATGGAATTCTTGCAAATCAGGGTGGAAATAGTGTTCTGAAGGCGGCAGAAGGTGAGGTCATCTATTCATTCCTGAGCGAAGTAAAAGATCCACTGACAGTAGATGAACATACTCCGGTTATTTATAATACAATAGAAACCCCAAAGGGAGGTAAATTTCAGATTAAGTTACCGGATGGAAGTAAAGTTTGGTTGAATGCTGCCTCTTCACTTCGTTTTCCAACAGTATTCAATGGGTCCAAAAGGCAGGTTGAACTAAAAGGTGAGGCCTATTTTGAAGTATCACCGGATAAATCAAAAATATTTGAGGTCAATACCAGAAATCAGGTCGTACAGGTACTTGGAACACATTTTAATATCAATGCATATCTGGATGAACCAACTGTAAATACAACGTTACTGGAGGGTAGCGTAAGGGTCTCTGATCTGCGGACTAATATTTCTCAATTGCTCAAACCAGGGGAACAATCTCAGTTGAGTGAGCAGATCGAGGTGATAAATTTAAAAAACACCAACGAAGCTGTTGCCTGGAAAGAAGGTTATTTCCAGTTTGATGACGCGGATATAAAGACAGTCATGAGGCAAATAGAACGCTGGTATGACGTATCGGTCGTTTATGAAGGAGATGTGCCCAATTATCGCTTTGGTGGTGAAATTGAAAGAAATTTAAGTCTGTTACAAGTACTTAAAGTATTGGAAAAAACAAAAGTTCATTTTCGTTTAGAGGGAAGGGAGGTTATAGTAATGCGATAAAGATCTACGAAAGAACTAAAAAACAAACCAGAAGCGTTGGAGCGCCTCTGGTCATTGTTTAGCTAAAATAAAAATTGTTGCACAAAGATTATTTATTAACAAAACAAACAAATGTATGAATTCTCTAACTAATAAAGAGTATTGTTTAGACATTACTCGGTCAAAAGTCTGCCATAAATCAGACGCCTTAGACCATACAGAGCAACATCAGATTGCTGATAATCTGATAAAAAAGTCGCTTTACAAACAAATCGGACGGATTATGAAACTGACGTTCATTTTAATCATGGTTGCACTAATGAATGTCTATTCTAAAGGATATTCACAAAAAGTAACCCTTACGGGTAAACATGCCCCGCTGGAGGAGTTCTTCTCTACTATCAAGCAGCAAACGGGCTATGTGTTTTTTTATGACCTGAATCTGTTAAAAACAGCGAAGCCGGTAACCTTAAAAATAGTCGATACCGAATTATCGGAGGCTTTAGCTATTCTTTTTAATGATCAGCCATTGGATTACAGTATTGAGAATAAAACCATTGTAATCAGTGAGAAATTATCTGCAAAAGATAGAAAATCCCTGAAGAACATGAGTTTCATGCTTATGGATATCCGTGGTAAAGTTGTGGATTCAAAAGGAGAGACTCTCCCGGGTGTTAGTGTCCGTGTAAAGGGTACAGCTGTTGGAACAACGACAGATGCTCAGGGTAATTTCGTTTTGAATGCTCCTGATAATGGCACTCTGGTTTTTAGCTATATAGGTTATATAAGCCAGGAAGTTACTGTTAATAGCAGATCTACCATTAATGTAACTATGGTTGAAGATTCACAAATGCTTGGAGAGGTTGTGGTAACTGCTCTGGGTATCGAAAGATCCTCTAAATCCTTAAACTATGCTGCACAGACTGTTAAAACAGCTGATCTTAATCAGGCTAAAGAAACAAACCTGATCAATTCATTGGCTGGAAAAGTTGCCGGTGTAACTATTACCAAGAATGCAACCGGACCGGGTAGTTCTTCTAATGTGGTTTTACGTGGTCAACGCTCTGTATTCGGCAGTAACCAACCTTTATATGTTATTGATGGTGTTCCTATGGACAATACTAGTCGTGAGGTAGGTACAGGTGGTACACATGGAAGCCGGGATGGTGGAGATGGTATAGGTATGTTGAATAGTGATGATATTGAATCCATGACTATCCTTAAAGGTGCTTCAGCTGCGGCATTATATGGAAGTGCGGGACAAAATGGTGCAATCATTATTACAACCAAAAGAGGAAAATCAGGTAAGATTACCGTTGATTATACCGGAAATACAACTGTTGATCGCCCATTTATCCTTCCTGAAGTACAGGCAGAGTACGGACAAGGTGCTGGTGGTGTTTATAATGCAAACTCTGAAACTAGCTGGGGTCCAAAAATTACCGGGCAATCAGTTACTTTATGGAATGGAAAAACTACTTCTCTTCAGGGACAACCTGATCGTATAAAAGATTTTTATCGTGATGGCTCAAGTTTGACAAATACAATAGGAATTAGTGGTGGTAGTGAGAAAATGCAAACCTATTTTTCATATGGTAATAATCAAGCGAAAGGTATTCTTCAAAACCATGTGTTAGACAGACATAATTTTGATTTCAAGATCGATAATAGTATTACCGACAAACTTTCATTCTTCACAAAGCTAAGTTATATTGTTGAAGATGTTGATAATAAGCCCTTTACTGGTGAAAGAAATGATGCAACTGGTAGTATATATCATGCTCCGGCTTCCATTCCACTGAGTGAAATGCAGAATTACGAATATACTGATGTTTTGGGTAACCTTAGACAAAGCTATTGGCTTCCAGGCTCTATTTACCTGTCGAATCCATACTGGAAGATGAACAGGCAAGTGTTTTATGAGCAAAAGCGTCGTATGATTGGCCTGTTACAAGCAAAGTATAAGTTTACTAACTGGCTTGATTTTATGGTTCGTGGTAGTATGGATAGAACTGACGAAAATACTGAGAATATACAGTATAATGATTCCTATGAACTTTCGGGAAATGGGAGCTATTATGAACTTTATTCCGGAAACAGAAGGTTTACCAATGTGGATGCATTACTTTCCTTTAAAAGAGACATTACAAAGGATTTTAATTTAACCGGATATCTTGGAGGTTCAATTCAGGAAACCAAATATGAATCAATTAACACTCTTGCAAATGGTCTGAATAAGCTTGACTTCTTCTTTATGTCTAATGCGAAAAATCCAAGAACTACAAACGTAGTTGGCCAAACCCCTCAAGTACAGTCTGTGTATGGTACTTCAACCCTGTCATTTAAGGATTACCTTTATCTGGATGTAACTGCCAGAAATGATTGGTCTTCTGCTTTACCTAAGGCGAATCAGTCTTATTTCTATCCATCAGTAGGATTGACAGCTATAATAACAGATATGCTCGACTTGCCTAGCTGGATTTCTTATGGCAAGCTCAGGACTACCTACGCAAAAGCTGGTTTTGGTGGACAGCAATATTTGACAGATAATTATTTTTCTGTAGGGGCTGGTGGCGCCATAAATACTCCTAGTGTTAGATCACTCGGGAATTATCAACCGGAAATTACTACTTCATTTGAAGCCGGATTAGACTGGCGATTCTTTACCAACCGGATAGGGCTTGATGTTACTTATTATAGATCTAATACTGAAAACCAGTTAATTGCTTTGGCTGTTCCAAATGCTACACTCTTTAGTTCTCAGTATATTAATGCCGGATTGATCAGGAATAGTGGAGTGGAAATTATGTTAAGCGGTGCGCCAGTTAGAAATCAGAATTTTTCTTGGGACATAATGGCTAACTTCTCTAAAAATGTGAATAAAGTTGTTGAGTTATCACCGAGATTAAAAACAGCTGTTTTAGGGGATGACAGACAGGTTCTCGAAACAGTTGAAGAAGGCAAGTCCTTTGGAGAAATGTATATGGCCGAATGGAGTAAAGATGCACAAGGCAGAAGGTTAGTTAGTCCTGCAGGTGTTCCAATTCTTACCGGGAAAACAGCTTATGCAGGAAATTATAATCCTAATTATATGCTTGGTGTCAACAATTCATTTACGTTTAAAAATCTTAACCTCAGTTTCTTATTAGATTACAGAAATGGCGGTACAGTTGTAGCCGGTACTTTAGCTGCAATGGATGTGAGTGGTAACTCGAAAAGTTCTCTTCAATATAGAGAAACCGGGATTGTTGTGGATGGTTATACTACAGCCGGTGTAAAAAACACAACATCAATTACTGCAGAAAGATACTGGCAATCATTAGGTAACAGAACTCCTGCAAAAGACTTTTATGCTTTTTCTGCGACTAACCTTAGGCTAAGAGAGGTGGTATTTGGTTACAGAATTCCAAATCAGCTTGTTCAAAAATCAGGATTTATTAAGAATGCCAGATTATCTCTGGTTGGAAGGAATCTGCTATTCTTAAAGAAATATGCGCCTTACGATCCTGAGATTGCTACTGCAGTGACTAATAGGGGTGGTATGGAATATTCTTCTTTACCTACAACCCGTAATATTGGTCTAAGCCTGAACGCATCATTCTAATAGCTAATTGGCTATTGAATTAAATATTATTATTAACATTAAATTGAATACAATGAAAACTCAAAAATCATTATATAGAAAATGGGCCGTTAGGTTTCTGCTATTTTTAGCGCCAATCGTAATACTAACTGCCTGTACTAAAAATTTCGATGAAATAAATAAAAAACCAGATGGTTTAAAGGAACTCACTGCACCGGATTTACGTAGCTTATTCCCAGGTGCATTAGTTGCCGGAGGTGGTATCGGTTATAACGAAACATCCATGCTCTTGTTTCCTGGAGTATACTCTCAACATTTTGCCAGTACTAACACATTTCAGGAGTCTCACAGATATGTTATTGTGCAAAGATGGCAGGACATTTGGCCTGGAACCTATGTAAATGCAATGCCTAAATTAGTAAATATTATCGCGGCAACTAAAGGTGGAAAAGAACCTAGCATGAATGCAATTGCCAGAATGTGGAAAGTTTTCTGTTTTATGCGTGTGACTGACGAATGGGGTCCAGTTCCATATTCTAAAATTGGCAAGGATACCACAGTTGTGAATTATGATGATCAAAAGAGTATTTATTTTGATTTCTTCAAAGAGCTTGACGAAGCAACAGCGGATCTGAAAAACAATTTAGCTAAACCTTCATTTGCAACATCAGATCGTATCTATAATGGAGATAATGCAAAATGGTTAAAGTTTGGAAATACATTACGCCTTCGTTTAGCATTGAGAATTTCGGATGTAGAGCCTGCTAAAGCCAAAGTGGAAGCTGAGAAGGCATTTGCTGCCGGAGTAATGACAGCGGTTGCAGATGGAGCATATTTTGCAACTAATGCAGATTTTACCAATGGACTAAATAATTTTATGGGTAGAAATGGCTCTCGGATGAGTACCACTATGGAAAGTTTATTAGTAGGCTATAATGACCCAAGGCTACCTGTATTTTGGAGCCCTGCACTTTCCGATGGTAAGTTCCGTGGTGTAAGAAACGGAATGACCGTTGCTCAACAAAATTTGCCTGCAAATAGTATTAACAATAATTCAGCAGTTGGTCCGAAGTATGCTCCTGCCACGATGACTACAACTCCACAGGTTGTTTTTTATGCCTCTGAGGCATATTTTCTTAGGTCCGAAGGTGCATTGAATGGCTGGAATATGGGTGGAACCGCCAAAGAACTATATGAGATGGGGATTGAAACTTCATTGCGTGAGCATGGCATTACCAGTGCGGCAGTTATTTCTGATTATGTTAATGGTACAAGTCTACCTATCGCACCTAATAATCTGTTCCCTACTCCCCCATTAACAGATATTCCTGTAAAGTGGGAATCTGCTACTGAAAGACAGCGTGAACAAATCGGAACCCAGAAATGGATTGCTTTATTTCCGGAAGGTCATGAGGCTTGGGCTAGTATCAGAAGGTCAGGATATCCTAAATTTTATCCTTTGTTGAATTCTCAAAATCCTGATATAACACCGGATAAAATGATCCGGAGAATATCCTTCCTCGACAGGGAGATCATTGCTAATGGTGTTGCAGTTAAGGCAGCAATTCCATTGTTGGGTGGTGGTCCCGATAACGTGGCTACCCGTTTGTGGTGGGATAAATCAAAATCAAATTAAGTACCCTTTTAACGGGTTGCTTATTTCTTTAAATGCATCATCATAATACCCCGGGCATACCTGCGTAAGCAGGTATGCCCTAATTTACCCATCAATTGGTATTGATGTTGCTTTGATATTTTTTGTCTGAAAGTCCCCAGATTTTAACAGCGTGGATTTTGATTCATTGTTAGAATTTGTCAGATGTTCATTTTAAAATTTGATTGCTTATAATCCTGATAATCTCAAATCATGCTAGAATCTAATGAGAACTTTTCTGCCTTAACTGATATGGAGCATTCGGGTGGTAGTACTGAAAATGATATCTCTACACTTCCTCGTCAACTTTTTGATGAAAATATATCTTCTGCAAACCTTCAATTGAAACGAAGGAAGTTCTTAGGCCTGGGATTACTGGGAATGGCTGGTTTTGGATTACCATTTAGAGCAAATGGATTTGATAATAAAATTGTTGAAGAATTTGTAAATGATATTGTTGCCTCGGAAACTGATTTGTTTAAAAAGCATTCGGATAGTTTTGAGGATAAAATGAAATTGATGCAGAAGGCCTGGGATGAAAAGGATTTCAGGATGGTGCGTTCCCTAAGTGACTCTATCAGGAATACGGGTATTCAGGCTCAGAATGAATATGAAGATCCGGGTAAGCCTTTGGTCAGTGGGAGTCAGTTTGGGATTGTTGCAAGCCTTCCGCTAGCCTGGAGAACCTGGGCAAAAGGCTGGAAATATTACAAAACCATTGGTCTTGAAGAAAAGGCCGGAATATCAAGACAAGCTGAACCGGTAGAAGTTCTGTTAGGCTTCCGTTCTGATCAGGTTAACTCATTGGCACGTGAAATTCGTGTGGTAGAAATTAATAATGGCTTACTAAAAGAAGTTACCTCCCAGGTTTTTGGAGTTGTGAGAAGAGGAACTGACAGGTTGTGTAAGGTCATGTTTTTGGCTGATAATAATGGGTCTGAAAAACGACAATATTTAGTTTTCTACGGAAATCCTGATGCTGAATTACCCGAATATACAACAGATCTTGAAGTGAGAGGGGAAGGCTATGATCTTGAAATTGAAAATCAGTATTTTATTGCCAAACTTTCTAAGCAAACTGGTCAATTGGAGCGGATGCTGATTAAGAGGGAGCATGGTGTTGAATTATATGCCGGTGGTCCGGCTCATGCAGAAACTCCCTGCATTGACTGGTCCCATGATTACGTTGCTGAAGATTTTTTTATGAAAGTCAGGATTCAGTACTGGGGTGAATGCCCTGATTATGAGATTGTTCGTGGACCAATATGTACAATAGTCAGACGCTGGGGCTTTCCACACTCAGCACTTCATCCAATCTATAATCCTTCACGTCTGAATATTAATGTAGAGTATCGATTTTATTCAGGATTGCCATACTTCTACAAATCCAGTAAAATGAAGGCTGTAAAAGCGTTTGTTATCCAGACTATGCGGGATGATGAATGGGTTTTCACAGGTCAGCCTTTTACCGGAAGTTTATGGATTGGAGCTGATGAGAAAGTAAAGTTCGGCGAAGTTGATGAAGCCAATAAAAACAGTGTAAGGGGATTTGGCTACTATAATAAAGATTCGAAAGACTCTTTTGTGGGTCTTTATTTAGATCATTCTTCGGAAGTAATACCAGATCTTCTGAATGGTGGTGGTTCCTTGTTTTACTATAACTGGCACGGAACAGTATGGGTCCGCCATCCAACCATGGTGGGAATAAAAAACCATACCATACCGGAAGGCGCTATTCTTAAGCAAAAGAACGCTTACGTTACGATTGCCTTTACTCAAAAGGATGGGCCAGGCAAAATTGAAGCACTGAGGAAAGAACTATTAAGTCCTATGGACAGTTATTCTTCCGGCTTAACAGCTATAGCTTCTGCAAAGGAAAGTAAACGCTCCCTGGCAAGACCTGGTGAAGCCGGGGATAGCCCGATCTCTAAGGCTGTTTTATGGGAGGCATTGAAAAGCTGTATTGATCAGCAAATGTACATTTCAAATGTAAATCTGGTTGAACTCGGCTACATTTATAATCTTTCTATGGATGATGATGGCGTAGTTAAAGTTCTCATGACTATGCCACACAGGGGACGACCATTATCGAGTTTCTTTATCTGGGGTTCCAGTGTAGTACATCGTACAGTTTCAAAAACAATTGTCGGCGCATTAATGGAAATTCCGGGAGTTCGCAAAGTTGTTGTAGACCAAACCTGGTATCCTGAATGGAATTCCAATCTAATGACCGACGACTGTCGTAAAAAATTAGGAATATGAGCAATAAGATACAAATTCAATATTTTGTTCTGGTATTATTAACCTGATATCCGATACGATATACCTTATTTTATGACAATAGTAATTTGAAATATAAATTAGAAAAATGAAAACAAATATTCCAAATCAATCCGAAATAAAGATGCTTAATGACTCATTTTCTGAAAAATTAGATGAAGGTTTTTCGCCTTCCAAAGCAAATGAGAATGAGCTCTCAGCTCAGATTTCGGATCCTATCAAACGAAGAAAATTCCTGGGAATGAGTTTGTTAGGCATTGTTGGTCTGAGTTTGCCCTTTGGGGCTAGAGCCGAAAATAATTCTGTTGAGGACTTTGTAAAAGGAGTTATAGCTGCAGAAACTGAACTTTATAAGAAGCAGTCGGATACCTTCGAAACAAAGATAAAATTAATTGAAAAAGCCTGGGCAGAAAAGGATTACCGAATGGTGCGGTCATTAAGTGATTCATTGCGGAATACAGGTATTCAGGCACAAATTGAAGATGAAGATCCGGGAAAGCCTTTGGTAGGTTCGGGCCAGTTTGGCACTGTTGCAACGCTTCCTGCGGCCTGGAAATCATGGGCGAATGGTTGGAAATATTATAAAGTAATTGGTTTAGAAGAAAAAGCAGGTATTAAAAGAAATGCAGAGCCTGTGGAGGTTCTCTTAGCTTTTCAATCTGAACAGGTAACCTCTCTTGCACGGGAAATTCGTGTTGCCGAGATCAGTAATGGTCAGATAAAGGAAGTCACTTCTCAGGTTTACGGAGTTGTAAGAAGGGGAGCTGAAAGATTATGTAAACTGATGTTTCTTGCTGATAATCAGGGTCGTGAAAAACGCAATTATCTCGTGTTTTTCGGTAATCCGGATGCCGAACTGCCTGAATATACTTCAGATCTTGAAGTAAGCGGAGAAGGCTATCACTTAAAAATAGAAAATCAATACTTTATTGCCTCACTTTCTAAACAAACTGGTCAATTGGAGCGGATGTTAATTAAAAGGGAGCATGGGGTTGAATTATATGCAGGAGGTCCCGGACACGGAGAAACTCCTTGTATCGACTGGGCTCACGATTATGTTTCTGAAGATAATTTTATGAAGGTCAGAATCCAGTACTGGGGTGAATGCCCCGATTATGAAATTGTACGTGGTCCAATCTGTACTATTGTCCGTCGCTGGGGATTCCCGCATTCGGCCCTGCATCCTGTCTATAATCCATCCCGTTTAAATATTGACATTGAGTACCGCTTCTATGCCGGACTACCTTTCTTCCACAAGTTTGGTAAAATGAAAGCTGTCAAGCAATTTGTTTCTACCGCTCTCAGAGATGATGAATGGGTATTTACAGGTCAGCCTTTTACAGGAAGTTTGTGGATGGGAGCTGATGAAAAGTTGAAATTCGGGGAGATAGATGAAGCAAATAAACACAGTGTTAAGGCCTTCGGATACTACAACAAAGACTCCAAAGATTCATTTGTAGGTTTGTATTTAGAACATTCTGCAGAAGAAATTCCGACATTTCTTCATGCCGGACATTCCATGCTATATTATAACTGGCATGGAACCACATGGTCACGCTATCCGCTCGAAAGAAATCAAATCGTGTCGGTAGGAGCAATTCTGCATCAGAAAAATGCCTATGTAACTATTGGTTTTACCGAAGCTGATGGACCGGCTAAAATTGAAGCATTAAGAAAAGAATTATTAAGTCCGCTATCAACCTTTCAGGCTGCATTGCCAACTGGAGTAGCGGCGAAAGAAAATAAGAGGGTTCTTGCAAGAGAAGGTGAAGCACAGAATGGGCAGATTCCAAAACAGGTTTTGTGGGATGCTTTACGGAATTGTAAAGATCAGCAGTTGTATATCGCAGATGTCAATATTGTTGAGCTGGGATATATTTATAATCTTTCAATGGATGATGATGGTGTAGTAAAAGTTTTGATGACAATGCCACATCGAGGCAGACCATTATCGAGTTTCTTTATCTGGGGATCAAGTGTAGTACATCGTACTGTCTCAAAAACCGTAATGGGAGCACTTACTGAAATTCCGGGTGTTCAAAAAGTTATTGTTGATCAGACCTGGTATCCGGAATGGAATTCCAATCTCATTTCTGAGGAGGGTCGTAAAAAATTAGGCATATAATTTCGAAGAATTAAATTTTTACCGTGAAAAAAATTAATCCAGCTAAATCAGAATCAATGCTTCAGGAAGCAACCTCAGCAAGACCATATCCGAATGAAACCCGGGATTCGGAAGGAATGAAGCGACGAAAATTTCTTGGTATGGGTTTATTGGGTGTGGCAGGTCTAAGTTTGCCACTTGCCAATACAGCCAAAGCTAATACCGCCGTTGAGAATTTTGTGGCTGAATCTGTTTCAATCTCAGAGTCTGTCTCCAGCCAGTCGGATAGTTTCGAGGATAAGATGAAAATGCTTCAGAAGGCCTGGGATAAGAAAGATTATCGTCTGGCCCGGGCATTAACAAATTCGCTTCGAATCTCTGAAATTCAGGCACAGGCAGATCATGAGGATTTGGGAACTCCTCTGGTTGGAGCAAATCAATTTGGGACTGTTGCTTCACTTCCATCTGCCTGGAAGAACTGGGCGAAGGGCTGGTTGTATTATAAAGTTGTGAATCTGGAAGAGAAGGCGGGTATCCAGCGTAAAGCAGAACCTGTAGAGGTTTTGCTGAGTTTTCAGGCAACTCAGGCTGCCTCACTTGCCCGCGAGGTTCGTGTTGCCGAGATAAAGGATGGAGCATTGACAGAGGTTATATCACAGGTATTTTCAGAAATTAGACGAGGAGCTGAAAAGATTTGTAAACTTCTGTTTCTTGCAGATAATCAGGGTAAAGAGAAGCGGACTTACCTCATTTTTTATGGTAATCCGGATGCAGAACTGCCCAATTATCAATCGGATCTGAAGGTGACTGGCGAAGGTTATGGTCTGGATATTGAAAACGAATATTTCACCGCTTATCTTTCAAAGCAAACCGGTCAGCTGGCCAGATTGATTTTGAAACGCGAGCATGGATTAGAGGTCTACTCTGGCGGACAAGGACATGGTGAACCTGCCGGTATCGATTGGGCACATGATTATGTGACTGAGGATAATTTTCAAAAAGTGCGGATCTCCCTTTGGGAAGAATGCCCGGATTTTGAAGTTGTCAGAGGTCCTATCTGTACAATCATTCGTCGCTGGGGAGTACCTTATTCCCCGGTACATCCAATTTTCTCTCCTGCCAGGATGAATATGGATATCGAGTATCGTTTCTATGCCGGTTTACCTTATTTTCACAAGTTTGGTCATATGTCGGCGCTTAAGACATTTGATATGGTCTATGTAAGAGATGATGAATGGGTAATTACCGGACAATCATTTACTGATATGCTCTGGATGAATTCTGAAGGTGAGGTGCAATTGGGGCCGGTGCCTGAAGAATCAGCAGAAAAATTATGGGGAGTAGGCTTCTTTAACAAAGACACGAAGGATTCTTTTATTGGGCTCTTTCTTGACCATCATACTGATGGATTCCAGGAACCAAGTCATAACGGATCACCGAACTTCTATTACAAATGGCATGGTCAGTTCTGGCAAAGAATGCCGGTGCCAAAAGGGGTAAAAACAATACCGGAAGGTGCTGTTTTTCATCAAAAGAACGCCTATGTTACCCTTCCTTTTGATACAAAAGATGGTCCCGCAAAGATCGAAGGATTGAGAAAAGAATTAATGAATCCATTGCATGGTTCTGCAAGTTCGCTTCAAGTGAATGGTCTTGCAAAGGAAAGTCCGGGACGTTTGGCCAGACTTGCAGAGGCTCAGGATAGCCCGATTTCAAAAGAATTGATCTGGAAGGCTCTTAGAGATGTTAAAGATCCCCAATTCTATAAATCAGATACCAGCATAGTAGATCTCGGCTTAGTATATGATGTGACAGTAAGGGGGAGTGTTGTAAAAGTATTAATAGCAATGCCTCATCGGGGCCGCCCGCTTGGGACCTATTTTGCCTATGGATCTAATGTGGTGCATCCCACTACTTCCAAAAATATTTTAACAGCGGTGTATGAGGTTCCGGGGGTTAAGAAAGTGATCATGGAACAGACCTGGTATCCGGGCTGGAGTTCTAATATGCTGACGGATGATGGACGCAAAAAATTGGGTATTTAGAATTGAGATTATATAATTAGTTTATCTAAAAAGATACTTTTTACTAATGAATATTTGACATAAACAGAATGAACATGAAGAAATTTAATCCAAGCAAGTCTGCATTAAAAATGCATGATAATTCCTCTGAAAAAGGAATAGGAGAGCTAACAGAAATTACAAAAGCCGGTTCAGAACCGCAGTTCACTGACGGGATGAAACGTCGTAAATTCTTGGGTATGGGTCTTTTAGGTTTTGCAGGTTTGACCTTACCTTTAAGTTCAAAATCAGAAGCTCAGAATTCTATTGAGAATTTTGTAAAGGAGAGCATTGCACCTTTTGCTGATAAAACAACCAGTCAGACTGATAGTATTCAGGAAAAAATTCAATTGCTTCAGGAAGCATTGGGAAAGAATGATTACAGAACAGCCAGAGCCCTTACTAATTCAATCCGGATATCAGAAATACAATCTCAGGCTGAAGAGGAGGATTTCGGAACCCCTCATGTTGCTGCAAGCCAGTTTGCAACGGTTGAGTCACTTCCTTCAGCCTGGAAAACCTGGGCTAAAGGCTGGAAATATTATAAGGTTGTAAGTCTGGAAGAAAAAATTGGTACTCCGCGTAAAGCAGAACCGGTTGAAGTTTTGTTGAGTTTTCAGGCAGCTCAAACTGCATCACTGACGCGTGAAATACGGGTAGCAGAAATTAAAGACGGTGTTTTGACTGAAGTAATTTCTCAGGTGTTCTCCGAGGTACGAAGAGGGTCAGAAAAGATCTGTAAATTATTATTCCTTGCTGATAATCAGGGTAAGGAAAAGAGACAATACATTGTTTTCTACGGTAATCCGGATGCAGAATTACCTAACTATCAGTCTGATTTGAAGGTTACCGGTGAAGGCTACGGACTGGATATAGAAAATGAATTTTTTACAGCCATTCTATCCAAACAAACCGGACAGCTTGCCCGAATGATCTTAAAACGTGAGCATGGCCTGGAGATCTATTCCGGTGGTCAGGGTCATGGCGAACCTGCCGGAATTGATTGGGCTCATGATTATGTTTCAGAAGATGGGGTTCAAAAAATGCGCATCTCATTATGGGATGAGTGTCCTGATTTTGAGGTTGTTAAAGGTCCGATATGTACTATTATTCGTCGCTGGGGATTCCCTTATTCACCCGTACATCCTATATTCTCGCCTGCCAGGATGATCATGGATATAGAGTATCGCTTTTATGCTGGTTTACCTTATTTCCATAAGTTCGGGCATATGACTGCAGTCAAGCAATTCTCACCTGCAGCTTTAAGAGATGATGAATGGGTAATAACCGGACAGTCATTTACCGATATGTTATGGATGGGACCAGATGAAAAATTAAAAACAGGAAATGTTCCTGCAGAGTTAAGTGAGAAATTATGGGGAATTGGTTTCTTCAATAAAGATACCAAGGATTCATTCTTCGGATTCTTCCTTGAGCATCATGCAGAAGGTTTAGGGGCTGAATTAGCTCATAATGGATCACCTAATTTACATTATCAATGGCATGGACAAATCTGGAGCAGATACCCGGTTCCAAAAACAATAAAGACCATCCCTAAAGGAGCAGTATTGCATCAGAAGAATGCCTATGTAACAATACCATTTACCTTGAAGGATGATACTGTAAAGATTGAAAACCTGAGACAAGAGCTTCTAAATCCATTGAGCAGATCAGGGTCAATGCTTCCTAATGGAATAATCGCTAAAGAAAGTCCGCGTCGTTTGGCACGGGCATCCGAAGCTCAGGACAGTCCGATCAATAAAGCATTGCTTTGGGAAGCATTGGGATTGGTAAAAGATCCGCAGCTGTATAAATCTGATATCAGTATTGTTGATCTGGGATTGGTTTATGATATAGCGGTTCGTGGTAGTGTGGTAAAAGTAACCCTGGCGATGCCGCACAGAGGCCGGCCACTCGGTGCTTATTTCACGCATAGTTCCAACGTGGTTCATTCCAGTGTTTCAAAAACGATGATGGAAGCCCTTTATGCTGTTCCGGGTGTCAAAAAAGTAATTATGGAACAAACATGGTATCCTTTATGGAGTGTGAACCTGCTTACAGATACTGGTAGAAAGAAACTGAATCTTTAAAATTTTTGAATAAACCTTTATGTTTAGCCGGCTCATTATTGAGTCGGCTTTCCTAAAATGATCCTGTCCATTTTTCTTAGCTTTTAAACCCCTATTCTATGTCTGGCCGAAAAATAAAAAATTATCGCTGGCTCATCTTAACCTTATTGGTTTCGGCCACTACAATCAATTACCTTGACAGGCAAATCCTTGGTTTACTAAAACCAACCCTTGAAGTGGAGTTCACCTGGTCTGAAACAGATTTTGCTTTTCTGGTAATGGCATTTACTGGTGCTTATGCGGGTGGTTTGATCTCATGGGGATGGTTGATTGACCGGATTGGAACCAAACCCGGGTATGTTATTTCAGTTGCGGCATGGAGCATTATGGGCATGCTGCATGCAGCCGCAAGAAGTGTTACTGGCTTTGGGTTAGCCAGGATTGGTTTAGGTCTGACTGAATCAGGAAATGTACCTGCCGGTATGAAAACGATTGCAGAATGGTTTCCAAAAAAAGAACGAGCATTAGCTACCGGTTTATTTAATGCAGGAACCAGTTTTGGTATAATCATAGCCTTGCTTATTGTTCCCTGGATTCTGAGGAATTATGGCTGGCATGAAGTATTCATTATTACCGGATCTGTGGGTTTTATATGGCTCTTGGTTTGGATATATGTTTATGATGTACCATCGAAACACAAACGCTTAACTGAAGAAGAGTATAACTATATTCATGACGGGCAAAAACTCGATTCCGAGGCTGAGGTAGAAGTTGTGAAAATAAAATGGTTCAAACTATTTACATATCCTCAGACCTGGGCATTTATTACAGGCAAGATATTACTTGATCCCATTTATTGGTTTTTCATGTTTTGGTTGCCATCCTATTTCGCTTCAACTTTCAAGCTGAATATGTCGAATTTGAGCCCTGAATTGATGATAATCTATACTATGACCATTTTAGGAAGTGTAGGAGGTGGTTATTTTTCATCCTGGCTAATCAAAAGAGGCTGGCCGACTTTAAAAGCAAGAAAAACTGCACTTTTTATTTTTGCAATTATGGAATTAACCGTACTTTCCGCTCAGTATGCAACCAATGCATGGATGGTAGTTGGAATCCTCAGTTTTACGCTGGCGATACATCAGGCCTGGAGTACAAATATATTTACATTGGTTGTTGACCTTTTTCCGAAGCAGGCAGTAAGCTCTGTTACAGGTATAGGTGCGATGTCCGGAGCGGTAGGAGGTATGCTGTTCCCATTATTCGTTGGATATATTTTGGACAGCTACAAATCTGCGGGGAATTTAATCGGAGGCTATAATCTGCTTTTCATTATTTGCGGATTGACCTATCTTTTTGCCTGGACGATCATTCATTTATTGACCAGGAAATCAGATACTGTAAGTTTACAGGAATTGGTTGAATAATATTTAGGAAGAAATTGAAATCCCGCATATGTATGTGGGATCATTAAAAACAAATTATTAAGTAATGAAAATTGAATTTAAAGATCAGGTGGGAATTATTACCGGAGCTGCCTCCGGTTTAGGTCAGGCTATCGCCTTGAACTTATCAAAAAAGGGTGTAAAACTTGCCTTATTTGATAGGGATACAAATGGTTTACAAAAAACAAGGAACCTGTTGGCAGGGGAGTCAGAAATCTATGTTTTAGATATTACAAATGAAGCAGAAGTTGCAGATTCAATTAACAAAGTAAATGAGCATTTTGGCAGGATTGATATTCTGGTCAATTGTGCAGGTATTGTTGGAAAAACAAATATCCTTAGTCATGAAGTTGAGGCTGAAAATATGCAATTGGTTCTTAATGTGAATCTGATGGGATCATTTTATACCTCTAAATACGCAATACCAAAAATGCTTAAGAATAATTATGGAAGGGTTCTTCACATAGCCTCCATTTCGGGTAAGGAAGGCAATGCCGGAATGCTTGCCTATTCTACATCCAAAGCTGCCGTAATTGGTATGACCAAAGTGCAGGGTAAAGAATATGCTGAGACGGGAGTTACTATCAACGCACTTGCACCTGCAGTAATTCGTACCGCAATGGTTGAATCCCTGCCTGATGAACAGGTGAAATATATGACTGATAAAATTCCGATGAAACGATGCGGGACTTTGGAAGAGGCGGCATCAACTGCTGCTTTCATCGTATCGCCTGAAGCAAGTTTTTCTACGGCATTTACCTTCGATCTTTCAGGTGGAAGAGCAACTTATTAAATTTAAACACAAAACAATTAATAAATAGAAAAATACGACAGGATCCCCGGCTCCTGTTATTTTTTCCTAATCTGATAATTTATGTATTGGGATCAACTTACATCCGTACAGCTCGCTGCTCTGGATAAACAAACTCCTGTTCTCTTGAACATTGCTGCCATTGAGCAACATGGAGCCCACTTGCCGGTAGCTACAGACAGATTGATTGGGGAACATTTTTCAAGCCTGCTTAATAATGAAATAGGTGATAAAGTTCTGATTCTGCCAATTGTTGCAGTTGGATGTTCAGATCATCACATGGGCTTTTGCGGAACTCTTACACTCAGTCATCATACATTTGCGGCTGTTGTGAAAGAAATTATACAATCTGTTTTAAACCATGGATTTTATAATATTATTCTGCTGAACAGCCATGGCGGAAATCAGGGCATTATGCAGGTCATTATTGAACAACTTGGATTTGCCAACCCGAATGCTCATATCCTTGGTGCTTCCTGGTGGAATGTAGCAAAAGAAGAACTACTGAAAATCACAGAAACAGGTCCTGGGGGCACCGGCCATGCTTGCGAATTTGAAACTTCTTTGATGAAGGTTATTGGCCCGCACTTAGTTCAGGAATCATTGATAAAGCCTGGAGCCAATGTACCGGCATTTCCTTCGGTGGAAGGAGATTTGCTATCCGGCCCCAAAATTTCCTTTTATCGCACGATGAAGGAGTTGACTCCCAATGGTGTTTATGGTGATCCAACCAAATCCTCTGCTGAAAAAGGGGTTCGTATTGGTGAATGTGTTACAGCCGCTTTAAAACAATTGGTATCAGATATCTATAAACTGAAGGGGAGAAAATACACTAAATCCTGATTGTTAAGCTCCTGATTTAATATTGAATTTTTATAGACCTGAGTTCGAATCTAAGGAAGGTTAAAAGATAGGGTTATAATTATCCAGATAAGGCTCTGGAGTGTAAATAATTTGATTTAGGAAAGCAATACTTGTGTGTTATAGGCTAGTTCAGCCCTTTCCTCCGGGGGTAGTTCCGGCAGAAAATCGCGTTCTATTTCAAATTACGAATAGCCGGAAGTTACCTCCTCCGGCAAGGTTTATTTTACCCTGAGCTGTTTTTCATTGGGACGGGCAGCCCGGTTCTGTTGGTGTATTCGCGGTGACATTATTTAAGGATTACGATCCTGACGAAAGTGATCCTGACGAAAGTCAGGATCTCCTCCATTATTAAAAAAATGCATTGTCATTCTGGCGGAAGATTCTGGCGGAAGCCAGAACCTCCTGCCCCTTAAATAATGACATTGCGCGCGCGCTAGCTAGGATATTTAATAATTCTGCAGCAAAAATATTGCAGAATACGGGAAACCGGGACAGAAGAGGCACAAACCCTGCTTTCTAAACAAGAGAAAAATCTTCAATTTTAATTTAATCGGTAAGATTTTATGTCGAACTCTCGCTATAAGGTATAGGTCCTTTTTAATATACAAAGGACCTATTTTATATTACTCTTCAGATTTATTTTTAAGAGACATCAGTAGGGTATAGGCTCCTTTTGTCACTATTTCTTTGTCAGCAAAGGCAGCACTATTGATCACCTCTGCATATTTATTCTCTTTTACACCGGTTTCAACGGCCTTCATCTCAAATTCCGTTCCTCCCTTTTTAACAAATACATAATCCAGACCTTCGAAACTAACAATTGCTTCTTCCGGAATGGCGAGGGTTTCATGGCTTTTTATTTCGATCTCAGCATTCATATACATTCCGGGTACTAAGGATTTGTTAAAATTTTCAAAATGACAATGAACCTCTGCTGTTCGTTCTGTACTGATATCTCCACTGATCAGGCTAATCTCACATGGATACTTTTTATCAGGCTGATTATTGGTATAGGCCATTAATTTTTGTCCTTTAGAAAGTTTAGCAAGATCCTTTTCAAATATTTTTAAGTTTAAATGTATGTTTGATGGGTCGATAATTTCAAAAAGTATATCCGACGGATTTACAAATCGTCCAATATTGACATTCACTTTCGAAACAATACCTCCAATAGGCGAATGCAGAGGAACAGTTCTTGAAATAGTATTCTCAGTAATATTGTTTGGATTAATATTAATCAGGCGCAGTTTTTGGGCAAGTGAGTTCAGGCTTATAGTTAAAGTACTATAGTCCATCTGAGCCTGCTGAAAGATCTTATCGCTGCTCGCTTTACTTTGATTTAATTCCCTTTGACGCTCGAGCTCTGCTTTACTAAACACCAGTTTCGATTTGATGGTGAGGTATTCCTGTTGCAGCTGTATGTATTGCTGATCCTCCATTATTGCAATGGTTTCGCCTCTTCTAACCTGCATACCGGGTATAAGTCTTGTCGACTTTAAATAGCCGCCCATTGGCATTGATATAGATATCATGTTTTGGGGTGGAACATCTATCGTACCACTTGCTTTTAAAACTGAAGCAATACTTCTATTTTCCAGTTTCCCTAAAACGATTCCTGCAGATTTAAATTGAGCCTCTGTCAGATTCACTATATTTTGGTTTGCATTTGCATCTGCTTTAACCTCTTCCGTAGGACTCTTGGTTCCACAGGCTGTTATTAATAAAATAGCAGATAAGATTATAATATTTTTCATTTGATTTATTGTTTTGAGCCTAAATAATTTAAATTAATAATGCTTTCATTTAAAGCCTTTATGATATCCAGATAATTATTCCGGATAACTATAGCTTGGTTATTCAGCATTACCCAATCCAGATAATTGATGTCACCGTTTATAAATTGTTTATCAGCCGTTTCACTGATTGTTTTTGCTTCAGGCAGGGAATTCTTTTCAAAATAATTTGCAGCCTCCAAATAGCTTTCATATTGTGATTGGGCACTTTCATATTGATTTTCAATCGTTTGAAGCTGATTCTGATATTCATTATCAGCTATCATTTCACGTACTCTTGAAGCATTTACTCTTGCTTTCTGAGCACCGGCAAATATGGGTATCCCAATTCCGATATGACCCGAATTAAAGCGTTTGGATGGAGAATACAGTGTATTATCTGCACCAGTACCCTGAATACTAGTATTGAAATAGCCTAGACTTAAATCAGGCAGCATTTTTGATCGCTCCAGAGTGGTATTTGCGGCTGTGATTATCTTCTGCTGATCTGTAATTTTCAATAGGGGATGTTCTTCCAATGCCTGAGATGACACCATAACCGGGAGATCAATTCTTAAAGAATTCACTATTGGTTCAAATCGATTCGTAGTGTTTAGAACTAGCTGTAGTTGTAGTTTTGCCAGTTGAATCTCTTCCTGTAAGGATTTTAATTGCAGAAAGATACCGCCCCGCTGACTTTGCGCCGTTGCTTTCTCTAATACATTGCTCTCACCTGTTTTAAACCTTAAATTGGCTTTCTTCACAAATTCTGAATAGATGCTGTCTGCCTGCAATAGAAGTTTTTCCTTCTCCCTCAGAATAACAATACTGTGATAGATCTGAGAAACTGCCCTTTTGATTTCAGCTTCTTTTAATGAGACACTTAAAACTGAGGCCTTCCATTCTTCATTCAGAACCTTTTTTTGATTGGAATAGACAGTTGGAAAACTAAAGGACTGACTTAGCCCGAATCGGTTATCATTATAGATACTGTTTATCTGCCCAAACTCTGTACTCAGATTCGCCTGTGGAACATTTGCTGATGAACTGATCAGCTTTTGCTGATATTCAGCTTTAAGCTTTTCATTTTTAACTGATAAGTTATTCTTTAAAGCGGTATCAATAGCCGCTTGAAGACTTATCCGCTCTTGTCCATTTGCTTCAAGAATACCCGAAAATACTATTACCAACAGTAAGGCTGCCGGTATCTTTGAAACTTTTGATTTTCCTGTTTTCTCAAAAATGATGTAGAGTATTGGCAGAACAAATAAAGTCAGCAGGGTAGCAATCATTAAGCCCCCTATAACCACGGTAGCCAGGGGTTTCTGAACTTCAGCCCCGGCTCCGCTGCTCAATGCCATTGGTAAGAATCCCAGAGATGCTACAAATGCAGTCATCATAACCGGACGCAAGCGAATTTTTGTTCCCATAAGTACGATTCTATTTAGATTTTTAAGTCCTGATGCTTTAAGCCTGTTGAATTCGGCAATCAGGACAATTCCGTTTAAAACTGCGACTCCAAATAATGCGATGAAACCAATTCCGGCACTGATGCTAAAGGGCATCCCACGCAGTGCCAAAAAGAAAATCCCACCAATAGCCGACAGGGGTATGGCCGTATAGATAATTAAGCCGTGTTTCACAGAATTAAAAGCAAAAAATAGAAGTAAAAAAATGAGTAGCAAAGACACCGGAACAGCGATCATCAGTCTTTGCTTTGCTGCATTAAGGTTCTCAAATGCACCACCATACGTGATATAATATCCTACCGGAAGTTTTATCTGTTCATCAACTTTTAATTGCAGCTCATTTACAATACTCTGTACATCACGCCCTCTTGCATTAAAACCGACTACAATTCTGCGTTTTGCATCTTCCCGTTGTATCTGATTAGGACCATCCTTTATCTCTACCTTAGCAAGCTGGTAAAGTGGGATATTACTGCCTTGCGGTGTAGGAATTAATAAATTTCGTACATCTTCAAGGTCTTTTCTCCTTTCGGTATTTAGTCGTACTACAAGATTAAAACGCTTTTCGCCTTCAAAAATAAGTCCTGTGCTTTGCCCTGAAAATGCAGTGTTGACTACTTTATTGATATCAGAAATTTTTAAACCATACTGGGCAATGGTGGCTCTGTTATACTCAATAACGATTTGCGGCATTCCTGTAACTGGCTCAATGAACAAATCCTGGCTACCCTTAACTGTATTTACAATTTTACCCAGATTGCCTGCATATCTGGCAAGAGTATCAAGGTCCTCACCGAAAATTTTCAAAACTACATCCTGTCTTGCACCAGTCATTAATTCATTAAAACGCATTTGTACAGGATATTGAAAGCCTGTAGTAATTCCAGGTACATCCTGAAGTGCTTTCCCCATTTTTTCTGCCAATTCATTAAAGGTTTCTGCAGATGTCCATTCTTCTTTATCCTTAAGAATGACCATCATATCACTTGCCTCCATTGGCATCGGATCTGTAGGTACTTCACCACTTCCAATTTTAGTTACAACTTTTAAAACCTCAGGAAACTGTGTTTTGAGGATATGGGCGGCTTTCGTGGTGCTTTCAATCGTAGTATTGAGATTACTTCCAGTTAATACCCGTGTATCAACTGCAAAATCTCCCTCCTCCAATGCCGGAATGAATTCTCCTCCAAGTCTTGAAAGTATAAACACTGCAGTAATGAAAAGCACAATAACCGTTCCCAGCACAGCTTTTGGAAAACGTAAGATTTTTGAGAGTAAATTTTGATACCACCTCTCTATCCGGTACATTACTCTGTCTGATAGATTTGGTTTGTGTTTCACTTTTTTACTCAAAAACCAGGCACTCATCATTGGAATATAAGTCACAGATAGTATAAATGCTCCCAAAAGTGCAAATGCTACGGTTTGTGCCATTGGTTTAAACATCTTACCCTCAATGCCCTGTAAGGTTAGAATAGGCAGATAAACAATTAGTATTATTATTTGTCCGAAAACAGCACTATTCATCATTTTACTTGCTGATTTCTTGACCTCATCATCCATATTTGATTGGGTTAGGCGATTTACCATTGCATACCTGTTACCATGTGATATCTGATGCATTACAGCTTCCACTATAATAACGGCGCCGTCCACGATCAAACCAAAATCAAGTGCCCCTAAACTCATCAGGTTACCGCTTACCTTGAAGGTATTCATCAGAATAATTGCAAATAGCATTGCCAAAGGAATTACTGAAGCAACAAGCAAGCCTGCCCGGAAGTTGCCAAGAAAAAGCACCAGGATAAAGACAACAATCAAAGCTCCTTCAAGCAAATTTTTCTCTACCGTAAAAATGGCATTGTTTACCATTTTTGTCCGGTCAAGAAATGGCTCAATAATTACCCCTTCAGGCAGTGTTTTTTGAATTATGGCAATTCTCTCTTTAACATTTTTAATTACCTTACTGCTATTGGCATCTTTAAGCATCATTACAACAGCTCCCGAAACTTCACCTTCATCATTATAGGTCATAGCCCCGTATCGTGTGGCATATCCGATATTGATTTCAGCTACATCCCTGATGAATATAGGCGAACCACTTTCTGTGTTTTTTATACTGATACTTTCAATATCTTCTTTTGAGCCAATAAGACCTTCAGATCGGATAAAAAGTACAGTAGGTCCTTTTTCAATGTAAGCTCCACCTGTATTTTGATTACCTTGTTCAAGTGCATTGAAAACATCATGAATGGTAATATTAAAGGATTGTAATTTATTGGGGTCAACCGTTACTTCATATTGTTTTAGCTTTCCTCCGAAACTGCTTACTTCAGCAACTCCTTCAACACCAAGTAATTGGCGCCTTACAATCCAGTCCTGAATGGTTCTGAGTTCAGTTTCATCATATTTGTTTTCATAGCCTTTTTCCGGCCTCACCACATACTGATAAATTTCGCCAAGTCCAGTGGAAATCGGACCTAATTCAGGTGTTCCTATACCCGGAGGAATTATTGTTTGTACTTGCTGAAGCCGCTCAGCAACTTGTTGCCTTGCCCAGTAAACATCTATTTCATCATTAAAGACAATGGTTACCAGCGAAAGACCAAATCTTGAAAAGCTTCTGATCTCTTTTATTCCTTTGATATTACTGTTTGCCTGCTCGATTGGAAAGGTTACCAATCGTTCAATATCTGTTGCACCGAATGAAGGGGCAACGGTGATAACCTGAACCTGATTATTTGTAATATCAGGAACGGCATCAATCGGTAGTTTTGTTGTTTGGCAGCCACCATAGACAATAAGCCCGATGACAAACAGTCCTACAATGAGTTTATTCCTGACGGAAAACTCTATAATTGCGTTTAACATATATTGTATTGTTTAACAATTTATTGATAATAAAAATGTACCAGCTCTTAATTTAGAGTGGTAAAAGAATTTTATAAAATTGTTTAACAGAATTTAGGCGGCTGCCAGATATTGGAAAGGTAGGTCGAATTAAAACAGATATTCTCCCGGAGATTATATTCATTCAAATCAATTACTACAGGTTTAATAAGTGTCAGGATAGTGGGATTGTGAATAAATGTTAATACGATACTGTGTACAGAACCTTCATGAGATTTGAACGGAAGACGCATATCCTTGTCATGGTCGGCATATTTTACATCATTATTAGTGTAATGCATGACCAGAAATCCCCAGAATGTTGTTCCCTGATTCAATGATTTATGTTCATTGAAATGCTCCAGAAGCAATGGCAATTTCAGCATCTGGTTAAACTCTGTGGAAGAGACCAGATAAGCAGAAAGAAGCAATATGGAAAGCATTTTTTTCACAATATAAAAGTATGGAAATATTACCTGGTTTTCAGATTATTAATCTATACGATAAGGTGTTTCTTAAAAAAAATGAATAAAATCCTAATCCATCACAATTATTCAGGAACAATACCTTCAGATACTTTGCTATTTAAATTTCCCATTCTCGATTTTAACTCATCTGCTTTAATTCCATTTCCTTCAGCTTCATAAAAGATGATGAGTTTTCTGAGTGCTTTGAAATTATAGTAATTATGGGTTACAGACTTTTCATAACTTTCAAGAGTTCCTGGTTTATCAGATTGTGACTCCAAGATCAGTCCTTTTGTATAATAGTAATCTGACATAAAAAAGGAGTTACCTTTTGGGACTATTGCTTGAAATACCTCTTCGGCAACCAGGGGATTCCTGCTTGAATTCAATAATCGCACAAATCGTAACTTATCAGTCTCCCTGAGATTTCTTAAACTATTTTTATATAAAGCTTTAATATATACATCGCTACTATCCTTTTTGCCCAATTCATGGTAGAGATCTGCAAGTCTTAAATTGAAATCTGCTCTTGAATTTCCTGACGCAGCAAGAATTCGTTGCGCTTCTTTTATGGTTGAAATAGCAATCTCATACTGCCTTATTTCAAACAGTGCATCTGCATAAATGTTTCTGTATTCATAGTTCTGAGGCTTCTGCTCAACAAGACTCTTCAATATATTAACAGATCCGGAATAGCCTAATTCAGATCTTAATACAGCTGAAAATGCAATGGCATCATTCCTTTGATCTCTCAAATAGGTTGAGATTATTGCACCGTTTTTTCCATATTGGTCGGCACTCTCAATGGCTTCAGCGATCATGCCGTTGCTTTTATACATTTCTCTCAGGGCTCTGTTGATATCCGACAACTCCTGATAATCATCTTCAAGATCAAAGGCTTTATTCAAAAACTTTGCTTGTTCCTGTATAGCAGTTTTTTGTTCAATCTCATTTACCGCCTGCTGTGCAGCACGGAGTTCTGAATAGGCAACATATATAGGGGCGTAACCGGGATTGATCAATTCGGCCTTTTTAATCCATTCTTCTGCTGCCTTGAAATTTTTCGCCTCCAGATTTAGTGTAGCTTCAGCAAGATAAATAGGTAGGTATTTCTGATCAAATTGTAAGGCAGTATCCAGGTATGCGAATCCAAGTTCCTTATTTCTTTGCTTAACATTGTTACTCAGATTCAGATAGATTTGAGACCAATTACTTGCCATTGCTTGTTTGTCTCCTGCAAGATAAGCTCTTTCCTTTTTAACGAGTTGATCTATGAAACGGTACATTTCCGGATCCTTGCTTTTAAGGTCTGAAGTGGTATTCATAGATTTAAAGTCCAGAGGATGGACTTTTACAGGCTCAAAATAGGCCGGATAGGTCTGGGCAAAGTATTCGCTTTCATTATTCTGAGAATAGTAATCAAGTGTGCGTTTCTCCTTCATCGCTTTATAATACAAAGCTCTTATGGACCGATTTTCCGAATCTGTTAATACCCTGCCATGAAACAGGTGAACATATTCATGAAGGATCACATTTCGCTCCATAAATGCCCCCCGTTCTACGTATTCAATAGCTGCAGCACCACTCCCAACTCCCCGGATATCCATCCATTGTCTGTTATCAAAAGTGGTCATAAACCGGAAGTATGGAGCATTCATTGTTATGGCCAGATCCTTATGCAGTGGTGGAATCCGGAATGAGTTATTTTGTCTCGAAAGGAAAGGAAAATAGACTACAGATGTGTAAAGCTGGTTCCACGCCATTGCTTTTATTCCGTCGCCGGGATAATAACTAACATCAGGAAAAACTTTTTGAAAGTTATCGATATCGCTGATCTTTGTGTTGTTTAGTTCATTAGTGATAGAATCAAAGCTTGAAAGATATCCAATGCGCTTTGACTTAATTACTGCCGATAAGCCATTATGAGCAGGCCCGTAGTGCTTTTTCCTTTCCAGTATTTCTCTGAAAATATGTTCAGCTGAATCCAAGCGGATATTCCTGTCAATCTCATAGGCAATATAATAAAGTGAAGCTTTGTGCAATCGTGGTAATACCGATGTAGGGTATTGCTTTTCTGTTTTATTTATTAATTCAATTGCCTGGGGTATTTGTTTCTGTCGAACCAGATCATCGCTCTTTTCTAAGGCTTTCCGAATCAGCTCATCATCCTTCTCAGCATAATCAGCATAAGTTAAATTGGTATGCCCGTTACCCCAATGCCAGTGGGTTTGATAATGTAATGGATTAATGGCTAACGCCAGTTCCCACTGAGCGGCCATTGCATTCAATTGCCGGGCATCAATCCTTCTCCAAATGGCATAGCCATAGCTGAAACGGGCATCGGCATTAAACGGGTCTAATTCAAGTGATTTCCTTAGCGGAGATTCTGCAAGTTCGGGCTGCTGATCCCAGAAAAAGACGTCCGCTTCAAGTAAATAAGCTCCCGCACTTTTAGGATTTGTCTTCATGATGCTTTTGGCGATTGCAAGAGCATCCTTGTATTTTTTTTGCAATAACTTCGCCCTTCCAAGTGTCAATAGTAATTTTTCAGATGTTTTCTTTTTCAGAGCCTTATCACAAATCCCTACAGCTTCCTGTAAACGCCAGGCTTGAATTTCCAGCCCTGCTTTCAATAATATCGCATGTTCGTTCCCGGATTGTTTATTTAGTACTTCATGAACCAGAACTTCTGCTTTTTTAAATTCATTACGTATAATGTGGTATTCTGCAGACATGAGCTGATATTCGCTTGTTGCAGGTTTGAATCGGTTAATTGCCAGACTGGCCTCTTCCCACATTCCCAGTTCGATCATTCTTTGTATGAGCGGGACTTTCTTTTTCTGCGGATCTGAAAGGGCGCTTAATAGCTGCTTTTTGTATTTATGCAATTCCTTTGTTGCCGATATTACACTATCAGGATTGATCGGTTGCCCAAAAGTTATCAGGGTATTCAGACTCAGTATGCAAGCCATATAAACACGCATTACTTTCATAATTACTCTGACTTGGGGCTTAGTTTTGAATTTTTAAGTTTTAAATAATCTCCGACTAAAATTGAAGCAGGGAATAAAACTTCTTCTTCGATTTTTGCATGTTTATAAACCTCTTTTTCGAGGTCAATGATTTCAGGATATTGCTGATTGGTATCTGCCTGCTTCATTTCATCCAGAAAAGCTTCGATCAGTTGATGCTCAGCACTCATATGGTTTAACTGAGATTTTAATTTTTCTGTTAATGCGATCACATTTTTAGTTTGTTCAGGTATTTTTCCATTAGTTAATTGGAGGAGCATTCCCAAAGGAGGCAATACATAATCTTTTTCTTCATTAATTGATGCTGCATCAAATTGTAAAGTTTTTTTGCAGCCAGGCCCGTACTGTCATTGACGGAAGTAATTTTATGAAGCTTTTCAAGAAGGTAATCATGCTCTTTCTTTATTGAGGCAGGCACTTCCGGTTTTCCTGAAAATGTTGATACTGAGTTTTTATTCTCTTATTTCTTTATGGCACCTTTTATATCCAGATCTTTTATTTTTTCCCTTATATTGCTCATAAACTCATCACCCGGATCAGTTTTATTTGTCAGGTAATTCGGATCTTTCTCTTTCCAAAGTGGATGACCAATAAATGATTTGTATTCATGGTGCCCGATCACATATTCAATATTATATTTTTTCTTAAGGTACCTGATCAATGCAACATTTGCTTCCAGTTGTTCTTCAGTTAATGGAGAATTACTGCCACCCACATTTTCTACGCCGATGGCACAATAGTTAAGTCCTATGGTATGACGGGCGAAGGCAGTTTCAGGCAATTGTCTGAAAATGACTCCATCACGATCTACGAGAAATTGTGCGGCCACATTTAAACTGCTTGCCCCTGCAATTCCACTTCTGGCACCGGGCAGGAGGGCAGGATTCATTACATCAAATGATTGTTCAAGGGTAGGGATAGCGGTCCAGTGGAGCACAATCATTCTGGGAACAATAGTGGCAGAGTCCTGAATTATTCCATGACGTTCTTTCAGGTATTCAACCGAGAGTTTTTTTCGCAGTTCATCAAATACGACAGGTTTATTAAAGGTTCTGAACGTTTGGGCAAAGGCCATATTTGTTTGCATGCCCGAGCTAAAAATGGTTAGCAGCAGCAGAATTGATGTTCTAAGATTTAGTTTCATCCCTTTTTTAAAATATTCCGGTTAATTTATTATAAATGTAATACTATCGGTCTAAATAATCAGGGCTAATTCTTTACTTTAGTAAACCGTTATCCCGATTTGTTTGTCCAGAAATCCAATTTATGATTATTATATGATATCAAGTGTCCCTGAAAACCAGTTAGAGAACCCCAAACCAAGTTTCACCGCACAGCGTATATCCTCCATCGATATTTTAAGGGCTATTACGATGGTATTCATGATCTTTGTTAACGATTTCTGGTCATTGACTGATATCCCGGAAGGGTTGAAACACGTAAAACGAGGGGTAGATGGAATAGGTTTTTCAGATGTAATTTTCCCCGCTTTTCTGTTTATTGTGGGACTTTCATTACCATACGCTATTGATAACAGGATTAAAAAAGGTGATAGTACTGCCGGAATAGTTCAGCATATTTTATTCAGGACTGTTGCCTTATTAGTAATGGGTGTGTTTCTTGTTAACGGTGAAACTGTTAACGCTGCAGCGATGGGAATCCCCGCCTGGCTCTGGTATCCGCTAAGCTGCTTCTGTTTTATTTTAATTTGGAATACCTATTCAAGTAAAGTCAATAAAGCCCTGGAAAATATCCTGAAGATTTCCGGCATCATTACTTTGATAATTTTAGCTTATTATTATCGCGGTGGGGAGAATGGAGATGTTCTTTTCGCGAGCCAATGGTGGGGTATTCTTGGTTTAATAGGCTGGGCTTACCTTGCCGGTGCCCTGGTTACCTTATTCTCAAGAAATAATTTCTATGCGCTTCTGTCTGCCTGGATTTTCTTTTGTGTATTGAGCATGGTAAATAAAGCAGGTTTGATTCCCGGAAGTATATCAGCATATATTCCTGGAGCTATTTTGGGAGGTACCTTGCCCGCACTGACAATGGGAGGGGTTTTAACTTCCTATGTATTCAGGCATTATGTTAAAATAAATGAGCGATGGAGGCTCACCCTGATATTTCTGATTTCATCATCGGTTTTAATAGGTTTATCGATAATAACCCGCCCATATTGGGGCCTTGCTAAGCTAGGTGCTACCCCTTCATGGCTATTTCTTTGTTCAGCCTTTACTTTAATGGCCTTTACCCTGATCTATTGGGTAGCGGATGTCTGGAAAAAGAGCAAGTGGTTCGATATCATAAAACCTGCAGGCACCGATACCCTGCTTTGTTATCTGATACCTTATTTTGCTTATGCTATCGTCAGAATCACCGGATTAAAACTTCCGGATCTTCTTTTGACAGGAGGATTAGGCTTATTGAAGTCGTTTTGTTTCGCACTTTTATGTGTATTGATTACCCGTTCCCTGAATCGGATTTGTTTGAAACTTAAAATTTAGCTGTTTAAGAGGATATTTGTCAAATATAGACAGAACAGAAGCGGCGAAACCGGCATTGTAACAAAAGCGTAACGATTTTATGACTTTTAAAAGATTAATTGCAATAAGGCGGCTTATTCAATTTTTTTTCATAGAATTATAGATTCGTTTATGGCAGCATTATTTCCATGATATAAAACCGATTTTCCGGGGTTTCAATGGCAAACATTTTCTGAATACAAATCCTTTTTTAATTAATTTTTTAGATACTAACACAGGTAAAATTATGAGTAAAACAAACACACACGAGATTCTTCAAAGTGCGGCATTCAAGAAACTTGTTAAAAACAGATGGAATATATCTCTATCGTTCACATTCGTCATGCTTTTTGTTTACATAGGTTTTTTACTTTTAGTGGCTTATGATAAAGACTCCCTTAAAATGCCTATTGGTGAATCTCTTAATTTAGCAATTGTTGTTGGTTTAGGGATTATTTTGTTTTCCTGGTTAATTACAGGAGCATATGTTTATTGGGCAAACAATTATTATGATGAAGCCGTAAAGGAAATCAAAAAAGAAATTATCTAAATATCTATACATCTATAAAATATATGTCTTTGAACTTATTACTTCAAATCAGCCCGGAAGTTACCCCATCTACTCTGGGAACTGCAAATCCGGTATCAATCGCAATTTTCTTCCTTTTTGTTGCAGTCACCCTTTATATTACTTACTGGGCGGCTAAAAAAACAAAAACAGGATCTGAATTTTATGCCGCCGGAAGGAATATTTCCGGTTTTCAAAATGGGCTTGCATTAGCAGGTGATTACATGAGCGCCGCATCTTTCCTTGGTATTGCCGGGATGGTAGCAACTAAGGGCTATGATGGATTGATCTATTCTATTGGTTTTCTTGTAGGCTGGCCACTTATTATGTTTTTAGTAGCAGAGCCACTTCGGAATCTTGGTAAATACACGTTTGCCGATGTGGTGGCTTTCCGTTTAAAGCAAAGACCTATTCGTATCGCAGCAGCAGCGGGGTCATTAATGACTATTGCATTTTACCTCATTGCCCAAATGGTTGGAGCAGGGAGTTTGATCAAAACCTTATTCGGTTTAGACTATGAGATCGCGGTAGTGGTGGTTGGTGTAGTTATGACTTCCTATGTGCTTTTTGGTGGGATGCTTGCAACAACCTGGGTGCAGATCATTAAAGCAGTTCTTTTACTTTCAGGAGCTACTATTTTGGTTTTACTTGCACTGTCTAAATTTAATTTCAGTCCTGGAGAATTATTCCTTTCAGTAAAATCTCAATATGGTGCCGATATGCTTGCTCCGGGAGGTTTTATTACCAATCCATTTGATGCGCTTTCACTTGGTTTAGCGCTAATGCTTGGAACTGCTGGTCTTCCGCACATCCTGATGCGTTTCTATACTGTACCTGATGATAAGGCTGCCAGGAAATCTGTTTTTGTTGCTACCGGTTTCATCGGATATTTCTATATTTTAACTTTCTTCATCGGATTTGCTGCTCTTGCTTTGGTGGGTAAAGATGCAATCTTAGGTCTTGATAAGGGAGGCAATATGGCTGCGCTTCTCCTTGCAGAAAATACAGGAGGAAGTGCATTCCTTGGTTTTATTGCTTCTGTGGCATTTGCAACGATTCTTGCAGTAGTTGCAGGTCTTACACTTTCGGGTGCCTCAACTATTTCGCATGACCTTTATGTACACGTGGTGAAGCATGGTGTTTCTGATGAAAAAGGTGAAATGAAAGTAGCAAAGAGAGCGACAATCTTTTTAGGAGTGCTTGCAGTTGCTTTAGGCTTGATGTTTAAAGGTCAGAATGTTGCATTCATGGTTGGTCTCGCATTTTCAATAGCAGCAAGTGCAAATTTCCCGGCATTGCTGATGTCAATCATTTGGAAAGGATTTACCACAAAAGGTGCTGTTTGGTGTATGGTTACCGGAGCTTCTCTCGCTTTGATATTGATTGTTCTCAGCCCTACAGTTTGGGTTGATATCATGGGCAATTCAGAAGCAATTTTTCCTCTGAAAAATCCTACCATCGTTTCAATGACTTCAGCCTTCGTGGTGGGTATCATTGTCTCACTTTTACAACCAGAAAAAGAAGCAGCCGATTTATTCGAAAGTGAAAAACTCAGAACCTATCTCGGTCACGGTTCTGAAAAATAATCGATGTCTGATCAAGCCCAAGGCTGATCAGACATTTTTTTTACTATAAAAACTAATTATATGAAACGCAGAGACCTTCTAAAAGGTTTAACAGTTCTTCCATTAGCAGGAGGGATTTTATCAGGAGAAAGTGCAGCAGCTACTAACTTGTCATCATTAGCTAACACTGCCGCTGCAGCAGCAAAAAGAGATTTATTCAAGGAATTAGGTGTACGGACATTCATTAATGCCAGAGCCACCCTAACCTTTATGACCGGATCGCTGATGCAGGATGAGGTGCTTGATGCGATAAAAAATTCATCCAGAAGGTATTGTATGCTGGATGAGCTGCAGGATAAAGTAGGTGCCAAAATAGCTGAATTATGCCATGCTGAAGCGGCAACCGTTACTTCAGGAGCATTTTCTGCGATTATGTTGGGAACTGCAGGTGTATTATCAGGTCTTGATGCAAAGAAAGCCGCGATGATTCCTCACCTGGAAGGTAGTGGTATGAAAACAGAGGTTATTTTGCAGAAGGGTCATAATATTGGCTACTATCAGGCAATGAAAAATTGTGGTGTAACTATGGTTTGGGTTGAGACCCGAGAGGAGCTTGAGCGTGCCATAAATGATAAAACTGCAATGATGGCCTTTATGAATTGCAATACAAACTCTGGTCAGATCAAACATAAAGAATGGCTGGAAGTTGCAAAAAGACGCAATATTCCAACACTTATTGATATAGCAGCCGATGTTCCTCCAATTGAAAACTTTTGGAAATTCAACGACATGGGCTTTGATTTGGTATGTCTTTCAGGTGGAAAGGCAATTCGTGGTCCGCAAAGCTCTGGAGTACTGATGGGCAGGAAAGATTTGATTGCTGCAGCCCGATTGAGCGCTTCACCAAGAGGAAGTACAATTGGAAGAGGTCATAAAGTAAATAAGGAAGAAATTCTTGGTTTGTATGTTGCTATTGAAAAATTCATACGTACAGGTGAGGATGAATGGAACTTCTGGATGAAACAGATTGCCCATATCGAAAATGCCGTGAAAAATATCAAAAGTGTTAAAACACGTGTTTTTGTACCTGAATTGGCTAATGCTACTCCCAATCTGGAGATATCATGGGATCCGGCAGTCATTCCTGTTACCGGGCAGCAGATTCAGGAAAGACTGAGTAAAGGAGAACCTGGTATTGAACTGAATGCAGGTAAAAACAATATCTCACTGGTTACCTTCATTATGGTTCCAGGAGAAGAAAAAATAGTTGCTACCCGTATAAAAGAGGAATTATCTAAAGCCTGATCTAAGGTATTTAACTATAAAGCTAAGGCTGACAGGGTTTTAAACCCTGTCAGCCTTTTTTATTACTTTACAACCATATCTGAGAACGGTATAACATAAGCCTGAAGGAACACGAATAATCCTACGAGTGCAGCCAGAGCAATACTGTGGAAGAAAACATATCTAAGAATCTGTCCCTCATGTCCATACCAGTTTGTTGCGGTACTGGCTACAACAATACTTTGAGCATCAACCATTTTTCCCATTACACCTCCTGAACTGTTCGCGGCAGCCATTAAAATCGGACTAACATCAGTTTGTTTGGCCGTAATGGTTTGAAGACTTCCGAATAATACGTTAGAGGCCGTATCAGAGCCTGTTAGGGCAACTCCCAGCCACCCCAGCATGGTTCCAAAAAATGGATAAAGAACCCCTGTTTTTGCCAGAGCCAACCCCAGGGTGGCATCAGCCCCCGAATATTTGGTTACATAACCTAGTCCGAGCATTGCAGCAATGGTGATCAATGAGAACCTGACCCTCCACAAGGTCTGCATGTATATTTTAAGCATCTCACGAATGGAATAACCTATTGCAAAACCTGCAATTAGGCTGGCAACTAAAATACCGGAACCTGTAGCCGATATCCAGTTTAGTTTGAAAACAGCCTCTTCAGTTTTTGCCGGTTTATCGATGCTTGGGACCGGAGCAATAGGAGGGGAGCGTTTCACCAGATTATGCAGATATGAAACCTGATATTCTGGTGCTGATATCGAGTTTAAGGATTTTTTAACCGTAGGAACCCCCCATGCAAAAATAAATATGGTAAGTATTATCCAAGGAGTCCAGGCACGCACCATGTCTTTTGTGGAAACTGAGACAGGATCTGCAGCAATTGGAATCACATCGTCTGCTTTTGGTAGTTCCCAAATAGTTTTTGGCTGCCAGAATTTGAGCAGGACAATAATTGAAACGATGGAGGCAATAGAAGCAAAAATATCAACTAACCATGGTCCGTGGTAATTTGAAACAAGGAATTGTGTCACTGCAAATGATAAGCCGGCAGTAAGTGCTGCGGGCCATACACTGATCATGCCCCTGAATCCTGCCATTGCCCAGATTACCCAGAATGGAACGATGAATGAGAATAGAGGAAGTTGTCTTCCTACCATGGCAGATAATTTTAGTATATCTATGTCTGTTACGGCCGCCAGGGCAATAATAGGGGTTCCCAAAGCACCAAATGCGACAGGGGCGGTATTTGCTATCAAAGATAATCCGCAGGCCGCCAGGGGCCTGAAACCAAGCTGAATCAGAATAGCAGCTGTTATAGCCACCGGAGTTCCGAAACCTGCGGCGCCTTCAAAAAAAGCACCGAATGCAAAGGCTATCAGAATTACCTGTATTCTTGGATCAGGTGCTATCGTTGATAAATGCATCCTGATTAAGGTGAACAAACCTTTATTGACTGTTAACTGATATAGGAATATAAGATTCAGAACGATCCAGCCGATCGGAAATAAGCCATATGCACTTCCGTAGAGTGTTGTCGCAGCAACAGTTTGAACAGGCATCTGATATACAAAAAGTGCAACTCCGATCGCTACTACCAAACCTAAAACAGCTGCCAGGTGAATCCGGATATGGAATACAGCAATAGATCCCAGAAGAACGATTATCGGCAGCGCTGCAAGAATAGTGGATAGCACGGCATTGTTTAGCGGATCATAATTTTGAGACCAGATTTGTTCCATCTTAAAGAATTTAGTTTTTTAAATAGACTCACAATTTATAAATAAAATTGAATAGAAAATCCCCGGAATTGATATTTGAAATCGATACCGGGGATCTGAATTAATTCTTTTTAATTATTTTTTTGGGAGAGTGACTTTCCATATTCTTCCACCTTCAGAATTTGCCGTTCCATGCTCCATGACATAAATTTTATTATCAACCATAACAGCATCCACAGGGGCATTGAAATTGTTGACAATAGTAGTTGTCTTCATGTAATAGTTATCTGCGGCCGAATTATATGACATATCTAAATGCATCAGGTCTTTTCCAGCTTTTCTTAACAAATTAGTTCCCGGTCGGTCCGACCCTCCACCATATCTGAAAACGAATCCATCGCCTTTAAATTCCGGGGAAAGTACATTCCTTACATCAAAAACTAGTCCTAAAGGCACACTATGAGCATTAAATGTGCTAACGGTTCTTCCTGTTATATCCCCATCTACAATTTTACCAGATGCAATATCCCGGTATTCATTCGCGTCAGGTCCCAAATTCTGAACTCCTGCTGAAAAGTTAACTCCTTCAGGGATTTTTGGAAAATCAGGGTCATTCCTGAAATATTTTACAATCCAGGCATGTGAGCCGGGGCTAATGAATGGATCTTTCGCCGGATCTGGTTCCCAGGGTGAAAATTGCTGCGGGTTTTCGATTCCGGCCATTTGCCATGGGAAACCATAATGTCGGCCCTCCCTGATCCAAAACATTTCCTCTGATTGATCATAATCACCCGAATTTACAACGCCAAATAGATTGCCCTTCCCGTCAAAAGTCATATCATAGGCATTTCTGATACCCTCGGCATACAGATAGCCATCAGCTTTTAACTTCGCTGCATCAGTGCTTAGGAGTAAATTTTCAGCACTTACGGGGATTCTGAAGACATTGGCTGTCAGGGCATTGTCGCGGGCATTAGGGTATACACCTTTATTGTCCTGTACTTCTCCATGATCTGTTCTTGCTCCGGAGTTTACATAAATGAATTTTTTATCCGGACTGACAACCAGGGCATTCCAGCCATGATCAAATGTGGTGGCATTGGTTCCATATTCAACAGTATTGAAAACTTCTTTCATTATTGGTTTGGATCCTGACAGCTCATATTTTACCATTCTACCCTTAGTTCCTTTTCCTTCATTTACACTGATATTACCACATAAGTATAAGGTGTTCCCCAAAAAAGCAGCACCCTGTAATCGGGTGATACCATGATCTTCAGCACTGAAAATCTGATGTTCTTTTGCCTCAGGAGTGTCAAAATCTGATATCCTGAATACATTGCCATCAAAAGTTGAGTACCAGAATTCCCTGGTCTTTGGGTTTAGAATCAATCTAACGCCCAGACGGCCAATATTCATCACTTTTTCGACAATTATATCTGCCCTTAATGATACTGGTGTCTTTATTGGTGCTGCAGCTCTGGGACTGTTTTGTTGTGCAAAACAAAATACTGAGCAAGAAAAAAACAGGGTTAGAAGCCCTGTTTTTTTAAATGTGCATCGAATGGTGCCCATAAATATTATCTATTGAAAGTTAAGTTATCAGTTTGCTGCAGGTCTTGCAGGTCTTGCAGGTCTTGTCCTTGGAGCACTTGGAAGTATATTAGGCTCAGCAATTGCATTTAAATTATAAACAATCCTACCTGCTCTGATGGTCATTTCAGTTTCTAACCTGTTTTTTCCTGCAATTTTACCGTCTCTGGCATAATAACCGAAATTACCTTCTCTTAAAGTAAAGATTGCAACATCAGCCTCTGAACCAACTGAAAGGTTCCCCAACTCAGGTCTTTTTACTTCCTGGGCAGGATTCCAGGTACTCGCTTTGATTACACTTTGAAGGTCCATTCCCATTGCCATGAATAGCGACATAATGTTCGGCATATTCTTCATAGCATTGTTCATACTTCCGGTGTGAAGGTCAGTACTGATTGAATTTGGATAGAAGCCGCTTTTAATTGCAGGAGTTCCCTGATTGAACAGGAAGCTTGATCCACCAAAACCGACGTCAAAAATTACGCCTCTGTTTTGTGCTTTGATTACATACGGTTTTACCTTATTAGTGCTTACATCAACAATTGACTCACGTCCATTCGGGCTTGTACTTCCATTGCCTCCAAATGCATGGGTATAAATATCGCCAGGGCGGAATTTCACATTGAACAGAGAATCTAATGGAAGGAATGGAGTTGCACCACCAAAGTCAACAATAACCGGAAGGTTCGCCAGACGACCTGCTTCCATTAAACGGTCGGTTGGAACCCAGGTGCGACCGTTAAAGTGAGCAAGTTTGAAACCAACAATATCATTCGGGTATTTTTTTGCCATTTCAGCAGCTTTTTGAGAATCCATCTCATTGATGTCGTTCTCATACTTGCCACCTGCCATACCCTGACCAACAATGTTCAAAAATGCAAGTACACGGGTTTGAGACTTCTCTATGGTTTGCTTTTTGTACAATTCAAAAGTTTTCCAACCCGGGCTACCTGCATCCACAACTGTGGTAACACCCGCAGGGAAGGTAAATCCATCCGCAGGTAAACTTGCAGGAGCATTCATATAGGCATCGCCATCATGGCCCCAAAAAAAGTGTACGTGAATGTCAATTAATCCCGGGGTAACATACATACCCTTAGCATTAACAACCTGAACTCCCTCTGAGGCGTCGATGTTTTTTGCAAGCATTGCAACTTTTCCGTCCTTAATAGCAACATCCATCACTGTATTGATGTTATTTTTAGGATCAATAACATGGCCCCCTTTTATAACGATGTTATAAGGCTTTGGTGTTTGTGCCTGAACGCTGAAGTATACAGAGAAGAGCAGGGCGAAAATAAAAAGATGTTTTTGATTCATTTTACTCGTTTTAGTTTTTATTATGTTGGTTTATCTCATTGATTTTAAACCATTAGCAAGAATTTTAATTTCTGGTTAATGGTTTACCGGTAATATGGAGTGTCAATTTATGAATATATCCCCTAGTCTAACAATAATATTTTTTTTGTTACAGAAGGATTTGTTTTTTGACAAAATTCTATTTTAGTGGAACATTTCTTCCAATGGTTTAGCTTATGCCCTTTAACAAATTTTGATTTTTACTTTTTATTTAATAGTTTTAGTGTCTGTATGACTGAGCATTTAAAAATTGAGGATGTAGAATTGATGGATCGGATTCGGTCGGGAGATGATATGGCGCTTAAGCTTATTTATAAAAAATACTGGAATCAATTATTTTCTTCAGCATTTAATGTCCTGCACGACCAACAGGTTTGTGAGGATATCATTCAGGAGATTTTTATCAATCTTTGGAATAAAAGGGAAATAATAGAAATTAAAGTATCTCTCAAATCCTATCTTTTCGCTTCAACCCGCTACGAAGTTTACAGGCAGGTTCGTTTTAGCTCAGTTCGGGAAGATTTGTTTGAAAATATATTTGAGCGCATGGAATCGCCATCTGAATATGGTAATATTGAGCATCGAGAACTTCTATCCCAGATAAATTCTATTGTTGATAAATTGTCTGCAAAATGCAAGGTGGTTTATAAATTAAGCCGGGAAGAACAATTATCTCACAAGCAAATCGCCTCACAACTTGATATTTCTACTAAAACTGTCGAAAACCACCTGAATAAAGCACTCCGCCAATTGAGAATATCTCTGGGCTTGTTTTAAATTATTCATTTCCTATATTTCTTTTGTTTAGTCAATTATTGCCTGGATAAACTTATTCTGGTTTATCAAAAGGCCTACTTATCCGCTCTTTAATCCCCATTCCCCATTTCCTATTCCCAATTTTTCTCCACTCTCCACTCTCCACTTTCCATTCTCCACTTTCAATTATCTTTTTTTTTTATTCCGTCTAGGGGATAGAGCCTGTTTTTTACTCATCATATCAAACGACCTGCTTTGGATAAGAAAGATTTTCAAAAACTATTGGATAAGTATATTGCCGGAGAGGCCTCTATGGAGGAAGAACAGCGTTTGCTTAACTTTTATGGCAGTTTTCAGAAACAATCTGAATTAGAGCAGGAAATTGATCACATTGGTGATAATATCTTTGAAAGAATTCGGGAAACTATTCATCCTGTTGAAGAAGATCAGTATTCTTATAGATTTTATTATTTAAAATCCATTTCAATTGCAGCAATGATATTGCTGGCTATCACCACAGGTATATATTTTTACTCCAACCGGGAGATCGTCAAACCTGAAAACTTTGTCGAGATTGATGTCAGGAATGATATTGCACCCGGATATAATAAGGCAATATTAACACTTGCAGATGGTTCAAAGATAAGTCTCGATGACGCAGCTAATGGTTTGCTTGCCAGCCAGGGGAATATTGCCATTACTAAAACAGAAAATGGACAGATTGTCTATGAAAAGAATAATGTTGACAGGTCCAAGTTTATATCCAATCGTTCTGTTATCAATACAATACAAACTCCAAAAGGGGGTAAATATCAGGTTCGTTTGCCTGATGGGAGTAAGGTTTGGTTAAATTCGGCCTCTACACTCAGTTATCCAACTACTTTCGCCGGTAATGAACGTAAAGTTCAATTGAAAGGGGAGGCTTATTTTGAGATTTCAGCCAATAAAAATATTCCATTTCGTGTGCAAAGCGGTAATCAGATCGTAGAAGTATTGGGTACACATTTTAACATAAACTCTTATGATGATGAAGATTACGTTAAAACAACTTTATTGGAAGGAAGTGTTAAAGTTATCCTTAACTCTAAACCAAATGTAATTTCCAACACCAGGCTCCTGAAACCCGGAGAGCAATCGCTTACCAAATCCTCCCGTTCAGATATCCGGATAGAGAATGCCGACACAGAAAAGGCTATTGCCTGGAAAAATGGCTATTTCAAATTCAGAAACACACCAATAAGGGAAATTATGCGTGAAATTGAACGCTGGTACGATGTTGAACTGGTCTATGAAGGTAAAATGCCAACTGATGAATTCACAGGTTTTATCTCTAATGATGTGAAGATATCAGCTGTTCTTAAAATAATGGAAGCAAGCGGTGGAGTGAAATTCACTGTAAAAGGAAAGAAATTAAAAGTTAAATCAATGCCATAAACCTTAATCCAAATAATATGATGAAAACCGATACCAGCTAATTTTATTAAGGGGATTAAAATGAAAAAACCGCCCCGGATTGCGCCCCGGGACGGAAAAAGTTTCAGATTAATTCTTGTATTAAATTCCGTGAGTACGAAATTTTAATTAATTAACCAAAACAAACTTAAAATGTAAAAATATGAAAAATGTTTTACTAAGTGAATGCAGTAATACCTGCATTAACAATGTCGGTAATTCTACCGGCAAGAGACTCTTAAAGGTGGTCTCGGATCAAACGTTACGAATTATGAAGCTAACTACCATTTTAATTTTAGTTGCTTTTTTGCAGGTAAATGCAAAAGGCTTCTCGCAAAATGTTACGTTAAATGAAAAAAATTCTAACCTGGACAAAGTTTTCACTGAAATCAGAAAACAAACGGGTTATGATTTTCTTTATAATACCAGATTGCTGAGAAATACACTTCCTGTAACTGTGAAAGCAAATAATTCTTCTTTGGAAGAGGTTTTAGATCAGGTTTTCAAAAACCAACCCTTGACCTATACCATTACTGAGAATACAATTATTCTGAAAAGAAGGGATGAACGCTTTTTGGAGCAGACATCTAGATTTTCTTTAGTTCCAAATAGTGGTTTTAAATCATTAAATGCCCAGTCATCAGCTAAGGTTTCCAATTTCAATATTGAGCAGGAACGTGCTGATATTCGTGGTAAGGTAATCGACGCTACAGGCGAGGCTCTGATAGGTGTAAGTGTTCGTGTAAAAGGTTCTGAGACCGGTGCATCAACAGACGTTAACGGAAATTTTGTTTTAAATGCACCTGACAATGCGATTTTGGTATTTACCTATATCGGTTATGTTACTCAGGAAGTTGCTGTAAATGGCAGAACCAGTGTCAATGTAACGATGGTTGAAGACCGTCAGGCATTAAGTGAGGTGGTTGTTACAGCCTTTGGTGTTACCAAGGCAAAAAGAGGCTTAGGTTATGCTGTACAGGAAGTACGTGGTGAAGAGTTCACTGACGCACGCCAGAACAACATCGCAAACTCACTGACAGGTAAAATTGCCGGTGTGGATGCAACTCAGGCTAACTCAGGTGCAGGAGGTTCAAGCCGCGTTATTATTCGTGGTAATACTTCGCTAAATGGTAACCAGCAGCCGCTTTATGTTGTAGATGGTATGCCAATCAATAATAGTAACAGAGGTCCAGTAACAAGTACAGAAGGATTGAATGCTGACCGCGGAGACGGTATTTCAAGTATTAACCCTGACGATATTGCAACGATATCTGTCCTGAAAGGTGGTGCTGCTGCTGCTCTTTATGGATCACAAGCTGCGAATGGTGTAATTTTGATCACGACTAAGAAAGGTTCTGCTCAAAAAGGTGTTGGTATTGAACTTACCTCTGATGCAAACTTTGGTACTCCATCAGTTTTCCCGAATTACCAATATGAATACGGACAAGGTAATGATGGTGTAAAGCCTGCTACCCCTGCCGCTGCATTGAGCTCAGGTCGTTTATCCTATGGCGCAAAAATGGACGGTTCAATGGTGATGCAATTTGATGGGGTTATGCGCCCATACTCACCATTTAGAGTTAAAGATAATATTAAAAACTTTTATGAAGTGAGTCAGAACATTACTAATACTGTGGCATTTAGTGCAGGTAGTGAGAAATTAAAAACAAGATTATCCATAAGTGATTTGCGTGCACAAGATCAACAGCCAAACTCAAGTTATAAGAGAAAAACTGCAAATCTGAATATATCTGGTAAAATGGGTAAAAATGATTTTCTAACCATTGAATCAAGTGTACAATATAATCTTATACAAGGTAGAAACAGACCAGGTGTTGGATATGCAGATTTCAATTCGGCTTGGCCGGTTTATTTGGCTGCAAACGTAGTAGATGTTCGGAATATGGCAGGTACTGATCCAAACAGACCTGGAATTAGGGTTTCAAATGGGAGAGAATTGGATTGGAATCCGGTGCCTGTTGCTTTTAATCCTTATTATGTGGCCTATCAGATTGGTAATGAGGATACTCGTCAACGTTTAATTGGTCGCGCAAGTGTTCAAGCAAATATTTTACCTAATTTATTTGTTAAAGGTACAGTAGCACGTGATTTCAACTATACTACTGATCAATTATATGTGCCAAATACAAATAATTTTACTCCACTTGGCTACTTTCAATCAGGTACACAGCAGGATGATAAAACTAACTTCCAGGGGATTGTAAATTACAATGAAAGATTCTTGAAAGATAAAATTGGGTTAAACATTCTTGGAGGTGTACAAAGTGAAAGAGATTTCGCTAAAGGAAGTACAGCCAATGGTAGCCAATGGGTTGTATCTGATTTTTATAGTATTACTAATTTGGTTAATAGAGATCTGGTTAATGCCTCACAAGGTTCCTTTGGAACAAACTCTGTGTTTGGAGAAGCAAATATTGATTACAATAATCTCTTCTATTTAACAGTAACTGGTCGTCAGGATTGGTTCTCTGTGTTGAATCCAGGATTTAATTCAATCTTCTATCCATCAGTTGGCGCTAGTTTCATCCTTTCAGATGTTATTAAAATGCCAAAATTTTTGGATTATGCCAAATTACGTTCTTCATGGGCTGAAGTAGGTAGTGCAACTGTAAACGCAGGAAGTATCAATCAGACTTATGCCGTGAGTACGGTGAATGCTTATGGTATTCCTACTTTAACAAACCCGAATGTTTTGAATAACCCTAATATTCGTCCGGTTACTGTTGAAACTATCGAAGGTGGTTTTGAGGTTCAAATGTTAAATAGCCGCCTTGGATTAGATGTGAATTATTATTCAAGAAGAACTAGGAATGATATTCTCTCTCCTCCAATCTCCGCAGCAACCGGATTCGCAGCAGGAAGAAGAAATCTTGGTTTAGTTACCAATAAAGGCTGGGAAATCAGCTTAACAGGTACTCCGGTTAAGAAGGATAACTTCTCATGGGATGTAAATTATAACTTTGGATATAATCAAAGTAAGATCGTTGAACTTGCTGAAGGAATAAGTATTTTATCATTAGGTTCAGGTATTGGGGGTCCGCAAATGATCAATGCTGTTGGCTTACCTTATTCAACGGTTAGAGCCAATGTGATGAAGAGAGATGCAAATGGTAATAAGGTTTATAACACTGCTACCGGTTATGAAGTTCAGGAACTACAGGATATAGGTGTGGGTAACCCTCCATACCTGATGGGTCTTGGAAATAACTTCCGTTACAAACGCTTCAGTTTAACTTTGGATATCGATTCTAAATTTGGTGCTGTGGGTTATAGCAACTTAATTCAGTATGCCACCCGTTTCGGACATACTCCACAGACACTTCCTGGAAGGGATGCTGGTTTAACTGTCACTGGAGTATCTGCTGCCGGTGCACCTTATACTAAAGTTTGGTCTGTAGTAGATTTGGATACTTACTATAATAACTTTGGTAATGCATACCCAGGTCAATGGGTTTATAAAACCGACTTTATCAAATTGCGTCGGGCAGTATTGAAATACAATCTTCCTGTGAGCACTCTTAAATTCATGAAGGTACAATCTGCTTCTGTCGGTATTACCGGTTTGAATTTGGCCATACTGTATCAGGATAAGCGGACTAAAGAAGCCGGTATCGATCCTGAAATGCAGGAGACTGTGGGTAACGCACAAGGAAGCCAGGGTGTGGCTTTTCCTAGAACTAGGAATATTGGCTTTAACCTGAATTTAAGATTTTAATAATTTAATCTAAGAACATGAAAAAGACATTCTTAAAATTGATATATGTGGCCGGAGCAGTTCTTGTGGTTTCAACGATGCAATCGTGTAATACCGATAAACTAACCGACCTGAACAAGAACCCTAATGCAATTGAATATGTAATTCCGGAATATTCCTTCACTGCTGCTGTTCTAGCAAGTGGTCCTGGAGAGAATTACAGAGCATTAGGACAAGGTTTGCAGTATTTTTCTTCTTATAAGGAAGTTCCTGCTACCGGTGATAAATTTTACAATTTCAATGGAACTGGTGGATCATTTGGTGTATACACCGGGCAGTGGAACCGTTTGGCACAATTAACAAAGGAGATTCCCGGAGCAGAAAACGTAAATAAACGAGCAGCTGTTGAGATTCTTAGAATTTTGGCTTTTCACCAGCAAACTGATGTGATGGGGGATATGCCTTATTCGGAATCTATGAAGGGGCTCGATAAACTTAAGCCAAAATATGATACTCAAAAAAGTATATATACTGCTATGCTTACCGAACTTGAAACTGCTTTAAAATCTATGGATGCAACCAAACCAAATGTATTTGGCAATGCTGATCCTTACTTTAAAGGTGATGTAGCTAAATGGAGCAAATTTGGTTATACCTTAATGGCTCGTTTAGGCATGCGTCTTTCTGATATTGAACCGGCAACAGCTAAATCCTGGGTAGAGAAAGCAGTTGCTGGTGGAATAATGACTGCTTTTGGCGATATCGCTTATCTTAAATATGCAAACATCCAAGGTCAAATGAATCCTAGAGTGCTTACTTACATCAATGGGGATTTTACAAGCCCGGGTGGGGATAACATAGAAGGAAGTAAATGGTCAGGTAAATTTATTGATCATCTCAAAGCTACTTCAGATCCACGTTTACCTGTTATTTCAGTAGTTTGGGTTCCTGCAAGTGGTAATACTTTTACTCCAAATAATACCCCTGCAGCTCAGCGTGGAATGGTTAGTGGAAGTTTAAATACCAGACCTACAGATTTTGATACTTATTCTGAGCCTTCTTTGTTGTACATCGACAGAGGTGCGCCAATTATTGTAATGAGTCCTTCAGAAGCCTTTCTGATTATTGCAGAAGGAGCTGCCAGAGGATGGAGTGTTGGTTCAACTGCTCAGGCAGCTTATAATAATGCTGTTCGTGCAGCAATGGCTGAATGGGCATTATGGCCAAGTGTGGCTCCTCATTCAGGAGTAATTACCACTGCGCAGGTAGATGCCTATCTTGCCGCTAATCCTTATCCCGCAGCAGGAACATTAGCTCAGCAGATAGAAACCATCTCAACACAGAAATGGGTTTCATTGCTTGGGAATGATTATGAGGTATATTCAAACTGGCGCCGTACCAAATATCCTGTTTTCAATTATGCAAACTGGACAGTTGGTGGCAATAAGGTACCTTATCCTGGTAACGTAACTGCAGGTAAAATGTGGAGAAGATTTTCTCTTCCAATTGCTGAGCGTAACGTAAACAATGATAACTACCTGGAAGCAATTAAAAGACAAAATTATTCTGAAGAGCAGTTAGATCTTTTACAAGGCAGAATGTGGTGGGATGTTGGTCCTGGTACAGGCCAAAGTAACTAATACGTTATAAAGCTGAAGCAATATGAAAAGAAGAGTTCATTTTGTATATTAGCTATATGATCATTAAAAGGAGGTCGAAAGGTCTCCTTTTATTGTTTAAGGACAAATCAATAAAAACAAAAACAATACTATGAAACGTAGAGATCTTATTAAATACCTGTCTGTAGCCCCGATTGCAGGAGCGGCAGTAGGTACTGGTGTTCCGTTGCAATCTTTGGCCTCTCCGGCTGTAGCTGCTGCCAAGCGCGATGTGATTAAAGAATTGGGTTTACGAACCTTTATTAATGCTGCCGGTACTTATACTACCATGACTGCCTCATTAATGCATCATGAAGTTGTTGATACCATTCAATCTGCATCTAAACACTTCGTGATGATTAACGAGGTTCAGGATAAAGTAGGGGAGAAAATTGCTGCAATGTGCCATGCTGAATCGGCTATGGTTACTGCGGGTTGCTGGTCGGCCCTCGTTTTGGGAACTGCTGGTATTTTGACCAGAATGGATAGAAAAAAAGTTTCTTTATTGCCTGATCTATCAACTTTCGAGCGTTCTGAAGTAATCGTTCAAAAAGAACATAATGTTGGGTATGTACATGCTTTAACCAATACAGGAATCAAGGTAGTAGAGGTTGAAACAGCTGCAGAAATGGAAAGAGCTATTACCGGCAAAACGGCAATGATGTGGTTTCTGAACTCAAGCGGTCCAATGGGCAAAATTAAGCATGAAGAATTTGTTGCTATTGGTAAAAAGCATAACATTCCTACCATGATTGACATGGCTGCCGATGTTCCTCCTGTTGAAAATCTTTGGAAGTACAATGACTTAGGTTTTGACCTGGTTTGCGTTTCTGGTGGTAAAGCAATTTGCGGCCCTCAGAGTGCAGGTATTTTGATGGGTAAAAAGGACCTGATTGCCGCTGCACGTCTTAATGCACCTCCTAATGGTGGTAATATTGGTCGCGGTATGAAAGTTAATAAAGAAGAAATTTTGGGAATGTATGTTGCATTGGATAAATATGTCAATACTGACCATGCTGCAGAATGGAAAATGTGGGAAGATCGTGTGGCAGTAATTGTTAATGCTGCAACAAAGGTTGATGGTGTTAGTGCTGACGTTTTCGTTCCTCCTGTAGCGAACCACACACCTGCAATAAAAATATCCTGGGATCAGAATAAAGTTAAGATCACACCAAGACAGTTAATGAAAAATCTACAGGACGGTAGTCCTTCAGTAGAAGTAATGGGCGGCCAGACTGGGATCAACATTACAGTATTTATGCTGAAGAATGGAGAGGATAAACTTGTTGCAAAACGGGTTCAGCAGGAGCTTGCCAAGGCGGCGATAGGCTAAATGAGGTATTAAGTATGAGGTATCAGGTATCAGCTCATACCTGATACCTGATTGCTTACCAAAATTCACAAAACACAATTCTAATTATGAAAAGAATTTCCTTTCTGCTTCTTTGTGGGGTTTTATTTCTTGCTGTATTTGCTCAGGCCCAAACAAAAACGTACAGCATCCTCATCAGGGGTGGGCATGTAATTGATGCAAAAAATAATATAAACGAATTAATGGATGTGGCTATCCAAAGCGGAAAAATTGCCGCAGTTGCTAAAAATATTGATCCCTCACTTGCAACACAGATTGTGGATGCGAAAGGGATGTACGTGACACCCGGTTTAATCGACTTACATGCTCATGTTTTTGCAGGTACAGATGATAGGGGATTAAGTGGTGGATTTTCAGCCCTTGCACCCGATCCTTACACATTCAGGTCAGGGGTAACAACGGTTGTTGATTGCGGAGGTGCAGGCTGGGCTTCATTTGACAGATTTAAGAAAAATATCATAGACCGTTCAAGAACAAGAGTTTTATCCTTTCTGAACATCGTTGGTGATGGTATGAGAGGCAATCCTTATGAACAGGATATCAATGATATGGATGCTAAGAAAGCTGCAGATAAAGCTTTGGCAAATAAAGATATTGTAGTCGGATTTAAGCTTGCTCACTTTGCTGCTGCAAGCTGGGTTCCGGTAGAACGTGTCGTTGAGGCCGGTAAACTGGCAGATATGCCGGTAATTATTGATTTTGGTGGTGATAATACGCATGCTCCTTTGTCTATCGAAAAATTGTTTACTCAATATCTTCGTCCCGGAGATATTTACACTCATGTTTATACTGAGTTAGTCCAGAGAGATCCTGTAGTAGATCTTAATACCCGTCAGTTAAAGCCATTTTTAATTCCTGCCCAAAAAAGGGGAATTATTTTTGACGTTGGTTTTGGAGGAGGAAGTTTCAACTTCAATCAGGCTATTCCTTCAATTAAAGCTGGGTTTTTGCCCAATACGATGGGGACAGACCTTCATACCGGGAGTATGAATGGTGCGATGAAAGATCAGTTAAATGTACTCTCTATTTTCCTTTCTATGGGAATGGATATTCAGGGGGTCATATCCCGTAGTACCTGGGCACCTGCGCAGGCTATTAAGCGGCCCGAACTTGGGAATCTATCGGTAGGTTCCGGAGCGGATGTTGCTATCTTAACAGTACGTAATGGGAATTTCGCTTTCAGAGATATTGCTGGTAACAGAAATGAAGGCAAGCAAAGGTTTGAGTGTGAAATGACTATTCGTAACGGAAGAATTGTTTACGATCTGAATGCAATTGCAGGAACATCGGCACAGATCAAATAAATAATAAGCTAAAAATCAATTTATTGATTTTTATTTAAAGATTTTAGAAATAAAGCAATGAAGAAATTCTCAATAGTAATTATAGTTCTGCTTTTCCTGGCAACATTTACAAATGCTCAGGGTAAAATATATAATACCCTGATAAAGGGTGGTAGAGTGATCGACGCAAAGAACAAAATTAATGCCCTGATGGATGTTGCCATCAAAGATGGTAAGATTGCTAAAGTAGCACAGAACATCGATGCAGCACAAGCCGAGCAGGTTATAAATGCCAATGGGATGTACGTTACTCCCGGTCTTATCGATGTCCACGCACACGTTTTCTGGGGTACCCAGCCAAACAGTTATTTAAGTAATGGTGATGTGGGTGTAACAGCCGATGGATTTAGCTTTCGTTCAGGTGTAACCACTATGGTAGACTGTGGAGGTCCGGGATATAAATCATTTGATGCCTTTAAAAAGAATATCATTGATAAATCTCAAACCAGAATTTTAGCATTCCTTAATATTGTTGGAGAGGGTATGAGAGGTGGTGATTACGAACAGGATGTGAGTGATATGGATGTCCAACTAGCTGCAAAGGCTGCTCTGGATAATAAAGAACATGTGGTTGGATTTAAGTTGGCACATTTTACAAATCCTGATTGGACTCCTGTTGAACGCATCGTTGCCGCTGGTAAATTAGCCAATATGCCGGTTATTATTGATTTTGGAGGTGGTAAGCTTCCTATCGAAGATCTTTTTTTTAAGTACCTCAGACCCGGTGATATTTATACACACGTATTTACTGAGCTGGAAAGAAGGGATCCAATCGTTGATCTTCAGACCAGACAACTGAGACCTTTTGTTATTCCTGCTCAAAAAAGAGGAATTATTTTTGACGTTGGTTTTGGTGGTGGAAGTTTCAATTTCAATCAGGCTATTCCAGCAATTAAGGCTGGATTGTTACCCGATCTGATGGGTACTGACCTTCATACCGGTAGCATGAATGGTTCAATGAAGGATCAGCTGAATGTCTTGTCAATACACCTTGCGATGGGTATGAATCTGCAATCTGTGATCGAACGAAGTACCTGGAGACCTGCTCAGGCTATTAAACGGACTGAATTGGGACATCTTTCAGAAGGAGCGATTGCAGATATTGCGATACTGAGCATGCGTCAGGGTAAGTTCGGATTCAGAGACATCGCGATGAACAGGCAGGAAGGAACTCAAAAACTGGAGTGTGAACTGACAATTAAAGGTGGTAGGATTATGTATGATCTCAACGCTATTGCCTCGAATGTCAAGAATTAATATGCAAGCTTCTGTCTGAACTGTGATTTCGGTGATTTATATGATTTTCCTGATTATAACAATCAATCTACTCATATAAATCACAGTTCAGACAAAATGAGGAACATTAATTTAAATTTAGTATTCTTTAAATATCATAGAAGAATAAGCTAAAGTTTGCCCTTAAATGTATTAATGTCAACCCAATTTCAATATTCTGTTGCTTAGTGTTATGAACTATTTAAAGTTTATTTGCCTTTTTGTAATTCTGAATCTCGGCTTTGCATTAAAGAATAGTTTCGCTCAGAAAAGGCCAAACGTTTTGTTGATCATGACCGATGATCAGGGTGTCGGGGATATTGGTATACACAATAATAATATACTGAAAACCCCGAATATGGATGCTATTGCGAAACAAGGTGCTGAATTCAAACAATTCATTGTCAATTTCAATTGTTCTCCAACCCGTGCGAGTATGCTCACCGGGCGTGATAATTACAGAACCGGAGTGGTGGGTGTAACCGAGACATCTCATCTGATGAAGTCCTCTGAAGTTACGATTGCCAGGTTGTTGTCTGATGCTGGATATAGTACCGGAATTTTTGGCAAATGGCATCTGGGTGATAGCTATCCTATGAGACCATCAGACAAGGGATTTCAGGAAACCCTGATTCACAAAGGAGGAGGAATAGGGCAGGCATCCGATCCTCCCGGAAACTCTTATTTCAATCCAATTCTCGAACATAATAATGTAAGAAAGGTATTTGATGGCTATTGCGATGATATTTTTGCAGATGCAACCCTCAATTTTATAGATAAGAATAAGGACAAACCTTTCTTTGCTTTTTACGCGACCAATCTTCCGCATTTTCCCTTAACAGTAAGTGATAAATGGGCAGATCCATTTCGAAAAATGGGCCTGCATGAATTGAATGCTCGTACTTATGGGATGGTTGCCAATGTCGATGCTAACATCGGCCGCTTACTGGCTAAACTTAAAGAACTCGGAATTGAGGAAAATACGATCGTTATTTTCATGTCAGACAATGGACCGAGGACCAAAAGAACCAAAAATGATCTTTACCCTGATCGTTACAGTATGAATCTTCGGGGGACTAAAACCAGCGTGTATGAGAACGGTATACGTGCTCCGTTTTTCATTAAATGGCCTGCAAAAATACCTCATGGTGTGAAATTTACCAATCTGGCGGCTCATATAGATGTGATGCCAACCTTGTTGGAAGCATGTGATGTCGCTGTTCCAAAAGGCCTGAAGCTTGATGGATTATCCTTAATGCCATTATTGACCTCAAAAGTTAAAAATCTCACTGAACGTGAAATTTTTATTCAGGGACATGCCGGCTCTGAGCCATTCAAATACTTTCATTTTACGGTTCGCGGACAGCGATATAAGCTAATTTCGCCCACTGATGATCCTTATGGTGATATAAGGCGTCCTACTGATGCAGATGTAAAGAAAATGATCGCGAATCTTGAATTATATGATATCGAAATAGATTCAAGTGAGATTAATAATATCGCCAAACAATATCCTGAAATAGTTAAAAGCATGCTTTCAAGGTATGAGAACTGGTTTGACCAGGCAATTAAGGATCGTGGTCCGGACTGGCCTCAGCGAATTTATTTAGGAACTCCCTTCCAAAAAAATGTGCAGTTATCCCGCTTCGATTGGGGAGGTCCCGGAGCATTTGGCAATCAGTCCAATAAATTTGGTTATTGGGAGGTTTTTAGCACTGCGGCCAGATATCGGATTACCCTTCGTTTTCAGAAAGCACCGACATCTGGCTTAGCCTGTTTTAAATATCAGGGTCTTGAAAAAAATATCCAGGTTTCAGAAGGAAAAACTTCAGTAATTTTTGATGATATTGAACTGCCTGCAGGTTCTGGCAGATTTGAGGCATTTCTCAAATTTGACACCAAAGAAACGGGCGTACAGTTTGTGGATGTAGAACGCATTAATTAAATAAGTTTTATGGAAAGAAGACGGTTTCTTAAATCCGCTATGCTCGGTTCAGCAACCATGATGTTGGGTTTTCCTGTACTGGATTCGCTGGCATCCTCAGGAATTAAAATAAAGAAAATCAGGTACTACAGTGCCCCTGGATATAATAAGCCCTTATTTAATCAGGCTCGTGGAATCGTTGAAATTGAGACCGACAGCGGTATAATAGGTATCGGCGAAGGCGGTTCAAAAGATATGATTGAACAATGTGCGCAGATGATGATTGGCGAAGATCCATTCCGGATTGAGCACATCTGGCAAAACCTTTACAGAGGCATGTTTTATCCTCCCGGAAGGGAAAAACTCCATGCAGTCGGTGCACTTGAAATGGCTTTGTGGGACATTAAAGGAAAAGCATTGAATGTGCCTGTCTATGAATTACTGGGAGGAGCGACACGCGACTATATAGAATGTTATGCGACGGGATTCAGAGCCTCAAAAGCCAAAACTGAGGAAGAGCGGGCAACAGATTGTCTGAAAGCTGGTTTGAGGTCTTACAGGATTGGCCCAACCGGTGGAAATGGTGATCAGTCTTTTGATTTCTTTCAGAATGCTGCTAAAACTATTGATTTCTGTAAACGAATAGATCAGGCAGTTGGTGGGCAGGGGAACTGGGCAATCGACCTGCATACCCGTTTTGATACTCCTGAAGCTATAAAGATCTGCGATGCATTGGAAGAACTAAGTCCATATTTTGTTGAAGATGCGATCAGATCTGAGAATACCGGAGCATACAGGAAATTCAGGCAACTAACCAAGGTTCCACTGGCAGTTGGCGAGCAGTTTGGCGATCGTTGGGATATCAATGAAATGATTGAGCAGCAATTGATCAATTATTCAAGGGTTACTTTACCAAATACCGGTGGCATCGTTGAGTTTAAAAAAATAGCCTCTCTGTGTGAAACGCATTATGTGGGAATGATTCCTCATTTTACCGGACCCTTATCTACTGCCGCTTTAGTTCATGTTTTAGGATCAAGCAGTCCTGCAAGGGCAATGATGGAATTAGCAGGTGGAGAACCTGAAAAGCCGGCCTATTTTAATGAGGATTACCTTAATTTTTCAAATGGCAGACTATATTTGAATCCTGCGCCGGGGCTTGGGGTAAAATTCAATCCAAAGAAAGCAGATTTTGTGATGGAAATAATCGAAAAGACGAAATTCCCTCATCCGGTTTTAAAGAGTCCGGATGGAGCAATACATAATTGGTAAGTATAAATGATTATTCAGACAGAATTGCTCAAATCCGATCAATAGACCAATTTTATTTATATTTAGCTCGGATATAATTACACAGATTTCAAGAAAAGTGCAAAAAGACAAAAGATAATTTACCCTCTAATTCCAAATAAATTGAGAACAAAAACTATACTATTTTCCACTTTACTGTTTGCAGTAAGTTTTGGGACACTGATTTCAGGCTGTAATTCAAATAAAAAAACTGCTGAATCTACTGCAGATACTTCTGATTCTGCTGCCTTATTTATCACCGGAACAGACCCAAGATTAGCCGGTAGAAATTTTGAGCAGGTTCCAGCAATTGGTACATCTGCTGATGGAAAGCAGATCTTTGTAGCCTGGTATTCAGGTGGAGCTGCTCCTGGTCCCGGAAATTTTGTGACCCTTTCTGTAAGTCAGGATTCAGGAAAGACTTGGTTAAATGATCAGCTGGCAGTTTATCCAAATTTGCCGGAATACAGGTTTTTTGATCCTGCTTTCTGGAGGGATAAAAATGGTCAGCTTCATTTATTCTATGGCAGTGCAAAAGATAGCCTTATATGGGATGGATTTGGTGGTGTAAATGCCCTTGAGATTGCCTGGGATGGCACTAAAATTACCCACGGCCAGACACAAAGAATCAGTGATGGAGTGATGAGCAATAAGCCGCTATATCTGGCTTCCAAAGATCTTGCTCTATTTCCGGTGTACGTTGACAAACCTTTACCGGGTGATAGTTCAGGAAAAGTTTTTCCTGAAAATGGCGCATTTATCCGGGCTTTGGATTATTCAAAATCAAATGATTTAGCTTCATTGACAAACTATTCAAGCATCCAAATTGCAGACTCAATCCGGATTCATGATGAACCACAGCTTGTAGAAGTTTCAGATAAGGGTAATCTGATGGCCATGGTAAGAACAACAAAAGGAATTTACTTTGCTACAAGTTCAGATTATGGTTTGACATGGAGTACTGTTGAGCCTTTTACCGCTTCCGGACCAACAACCTCAAGTCGTTTCTATCTCGGCAAACTGTCTTCAGGAAGTTTATTGCTGATTTCAAACAGCAGCACTACCCGTAATAATATGTGCGCATTTATATCTGTTGATGGCGGCAAAACCTGGCCACATAAACTTTTGCTGGATGCCAGAGAAAACGTTTCCTATCCTGATGCCGATCAAACTCCTGACGGCAAGATCCACGTCGTATTCGATCGTGAAAGAACCAGTGCTAAAGATATTTTGTATTGCAGGTTTACTGAAGAGGATGTTATAAAGGGGAATACGGAAATGGTGTTTAAAACGAGAATTAATAAAATTAATAAATAGTTGACAATTGATAATTGATAGTTGACAATTAGCTAAGAGACTTGCGAAATCGCATGGGCGAGCAGAAAGTCGATTTCGTCAGTCGCCTAAATCAATTAAAAATTTATGGAATGAACAAATTAGCAAGTGGGGTCTGCCGTCCAGATTTAAAATTTACGAAATCACTTAGGCGGTTGCAATTTGATTTCGTCTTTACATACAATAAATAGCAAATTGGTATTTTCCTCTGGTTGGTGTTGTCACCAACCAGTTATCACCAACCAGGGATGTAATTTGTCATTGCGAGCGTAGCGCGGCAATCTCATTGCTCCTCAGGTTGCATCTGGTAAGGTGAGAAAACCGACCATAGGGAAGGAACATGCTGCTTAGGTAATTTAGAATAGACAGAATGAATAAATATATATTATGCTGCGACTGGGGAACTACTTCATTCAGGTTAAGACTGGTTGATAGATACACCTATGCAGTTATTGCTGAATTGTTATCGCCGGGTGGGGTAGCAGGTACTTTCAGGTCATGGAAAGAACAAGCGGAAATCAATCGCTTTGATTACTATTCTGAGATCCTTAAATCAAGTATTCTTGAATTAGGGAATAAATCCGGAAAGTCTCTCGAAAATATTCCGGTTATTGTATCCGGTATGGCCTCATCATCTTTGGGGATGGAGGAAATTGCTTATGCTGAACTGCCATTTAATATCAGTGGTATTCAGGCATCTGTAAAGATATATGAAAATTTTAACGGCCCTGGTGCAAATCTTGTGCTGGTTTCGGGTCTGAAGAGTTATGAGGATGTGATGAGAGGGGAGGAAGCCCAGTTGATAGGCCTGATTAAAATAAATGAGGTTTCCGTACAGGAACATGAGCAAATCGTATTTGTTTTTCCCGGAACTCACTCTAAACATATTTTCGTAAAAGATGAGCAGGTAACTGATTTTAAGACCTTCATGACCGGGGAGATCTTTAATATTCTCAGCGAACACAGTATACTAAAGGATTCTATTGATTTGAGTAAATCTTCAGGTTTAAATGAACCCGCTAATATTGAGGCATTTAAACATGGGGTAGAAATTTCCGGATCATCTTCCTTATTACATAATTTATTTACTGTCAGAACGATGCAGCTCTTTGGGAAGTTCGGCAAAGAGCAGAATTCATATTATTTAAGCGGATTACTTATTGGTACAGAACTCAGGCAGCTCTATTCAGGAAATTTTGATCATCTGGTGATCTGCAGCGGAAAGCATCTTTATCATCATTATAAAATTGCAGCAGAAATGCTTTCTTTTAAAATAAAAACAAGCTTTATTCAATCTGACCTTATCGACAAAGCAACTATTGCCGGACAGGTTCAACTATTTAATGCACTACAAACCATCTCTAATGAATAATCAAGAATTCTCCTGGAAAGATTTCTCCAGGGTGCCGCTGGTTGGAATAATCAGGAATCTGACATTTGATGAAATTGCAAAAATTTTACCTGTTTACCATGCTGCCGGACTTACAACCATTGAAATAACTATGAATACTCCTTTTGCGGAGGATATTATTCGTTATGCTGCTGAGCAGTATAGAGGTTGTTTAAATGTAGGTGCCGGTACGGTTTGCAGTACCGATGACCTGAAAATGGCTCTAAAGGCAGGTGCTCAATTTATTGTAACACCTATTCTGAATCCAGAGGTCGTACGCAACTGTGTAAAGTCAAAGATTCCGGTATTTCCCGGAGCCTATACTCCCACAGAGATTTATCAGGCCTGGGAGCTTGGTGCGGATATGGTCAAGGTTTACCCTGCTACCGCATTGGGTCCTGATTATATCAGGGATGTAAAAGCACCTTTGAACAAAATTAAACTAATGCCTACAGGCGGAATCAGCCTGAATAACATTGAGGTGTTTATGAAAGCTGGCGCCGACGGTTTGGGAATAGGGGGACAGCTTTTCGATAAACAATTGATTAAGAATGAGGATTGGGATGGATTATTGGAGCACTTTAAGCAGTATGTTAAGCATTTTAATTCATAGATTCAAGAACCAAGAGCCAGGAACCAAGACTGAAAAATCCAGCTAAATTGAATGGAGTCCCTCCTGCGTCGGGATGACAGTCAATTGATATCCGATAGTTATATTGTGATAATTTAGAAAAAGTTTCCATCCAGACAACAGATAACATAAATAAACAATGAACCACTATTTACTAACCAACTAACAACTAACCAACCAACAACCAGCAAATGGCATCAGGAAAAATCAAAAATTATCGTTGGATCATAGTAGGATTACTCTTCACAGGTACTGTAATTAATTATCTGGATCGGCAGATCATTGGCTTGCTAAAACCTACACTTGAAGCGGAATTCAGCTGGACAGAAACAGACTTTGGGAAGATCATGTCTGCATTTTCGTTTGCGTATGCTATTGGTTTATTGGTATCCGGAAGGTTTATTGATAAGGTTGGAACTAAAATGGGTTATAGTGTTGCTGTAGTTGTGTGGAGTTTGGCAGGAATGTTTCATGCACTTGCAAAATCAGTAATGGGTTTTGGTATTGCCAGATTATCACTTGGGATAGGGGAGGCTGGTAATTTCCCGGCAGCAATGAAGGCTGTTGCCGAATGGTTTCCTAAAAAGGAAAGGGCACTGGCGACAGGTATTTTCAATTCAGGAACGGCGATAGGTGTTGTTGTTGCATTAATACTTGTTCCGATAATTATGCAAAACTATGGCTGGCAAGAGGTTTTTTGGATTACCGGAGCCCTTGGTTTTATATGGTTGATTTTCTGGTGGATTCTGTATGAAATTCCTTCTAAACAGAAAAGATTGAGTTCAGAAGAATTGGCCTATATCGAAAGCGATAAGGATGATGTTTCTGATCAGGTAAAAAGCGCTATTAAGATCTCCTGGACAAGGTTGTTCACATTTCCTCAGACCTGGGCATTTGTTACTGGTAAATTCTTGATCGATCCGATTTTCTGGTTCTTCCTGTTCTGGTTGCCATCTTATTTTTCTGCTACATTTAATCTTGATTTGAAGGTAATCAGTCCCGAATTGATACTTATCTATGGCGCAACTACCATAGGAAGTATTGCAGGAGGTTATTTTTCTTCCAGTCTGATTAAAAGAGGCTGGCCTACCTTAAAAGCAAGAAAGGGAGTATTATTGTTGTTTGCTATTCTGGAGCTTGGTATCATGATCGCAATCGCTCAGTTTGTTACTGATAAATGGGTAGCGGTAGGTTTGATTAGTCTGGCTGTTGCAGTGCATCAGGCATGGGCAACAAATATCTTTACAATGGCTTCGGATATGTTCCCAAAAGAGGTAGTGAGTTCAGTTGTTGGAATCGGTGGTATGACCGGTGCAATAGGGGGGATATTGTTCCCAATATTTGTGGGGTATCTGCTTGATGTTTACAAAGCGGCTGATAACTTAACGGGTGGGTATAATCTTATATTTACAATTTGTGGGGTGACCTATCTGCTGGCCTGGATAATTATTCATTTACTAACCAGAAGATCTCAGAAGGTGGTTGTTAGTTAGGTGTGAGGTATGAGGTATCAGGTGTCAGGTGCTGGGATTAAAATGGGGAGAATTGGATATGATATATATGGTCTTTATTCCTTGATCTTTGTTCTTTATTCTAACAACTAAGTCTCAAACAAACCAGGATTTAGTCTTGATTCTTGGCTCTTGGTTCTTGAATCAGTCTTCTCCAGATTGCTATCGGGTTTCTCATTGACAAATTCATTCTCCATTTCATTTGCAACAGATCTCTCGTCGCGGGAAAATCATCTTAAAACAAGATCCATATCGCTCCTCGAGATGACGCGGTGTTGGAATCAGGATTAATAATTTGCTAATTTTCTCATTTCCTCATTCAAAGGATTTACAAATAGACCAATCAGATCATTGAGTTTTACGTTATACGTTATACGTTGTACGTTTTGAAAGATTTCATTTAAAGAGAAGAATTTTCCTCAGGAGTCAAATTTCCATTGACAAATAGACAAATCAACTTATTGACAAATTCAAGAACCCATTTCAATTTCCAATAAAATAATTATACTTTTAATTAATCAAATTAAACTCTCAAAATCAATAAATTATGAAAAGGATTCTAATTTTTGCCGCAGTGATTCTGTTTCTGGCTTCGTGTCAGAAAGAAACAAGTTTGGAAAGTTCGGTTCAGCCTGAATTATCAGCCAAAGAATATGCGAAAATGACTGA
>NZ_JAUXXZ010000032.1 GCF_030684675.1 Daejeonella sp.
AATACCAGAAAGACTATATCGATCTAAAAAGGAGTAGCGCACTAAGCCAAAAGGATCAGTACGCTACACAGACTGGTTCTTGACCGTCTTAAAGAACAAAGATAAAAATAATTTTATTTGGAAATCAACACAGAATCTCTACGGATTAATAAATAATCAAGAGTCTTCAGACTCGTTTACCCAAATAAACTTATTTTTTACCAACAATCACCTTTTGCTGTTGTCTGAACCATGATTTTTTTGATTATTATGAATCATTACAATCAAGCTAATCAAAAAAATCATAGTTCAGACAAAATGCTGAGACCCAATTCCTATCGGGTGGAGCATTTTACCGAGCAGGATGTCATCCCGACGCAGGAGGGAACTTCGCGATTTTAAAGAAGATTTTAATATTGAAAATCGATACAATAGCAATGAGATCCCTCCTGCGTCGGGATGACAGTTAAATATGGAAATTACTTTTTCCCAACAATAACCCTCTGTAAACCATCAAAATTCAAATACCTGTTCGCAAGATTCAGCACCTCCTCCGGACTGATATTCCTCACTGTTTGAATATAATTCTGATAATAATCATAATCCAAACCCGAGAAATAGATATTTTTAAACTTATCAGCATGAGAAAGCGCATTTTCAAGACTGCCCAGCATGGAACCTAGCATATAATTCCTGACCAATGCCAGTTCTTCTTCTCGTACTGCTTCCTTCTTCAGAATAGCCATTTCCTTTTCAATTTCAGTCATCGCAGCAGAGCACACATCTGCCCCTACTTCTGAGGCAATAAAGAAATAACCGCTGTTTTTTAAGGAGACCAGCGCAGAGCCAATGCCGTAGGTAAAGCCTTTGTCTTCACGGATATTAGCCATTAACCTCGAACCGAAATAACCGCCCAATATCGTATTTACAACCTGCAAACCCGAAAAATCGGAATGCGTTCGGTTAATGGAGACCTGTCCGATCCGAATCGCCGATTGCAAGGCATCTGCTTTCTCAACATAATGCTCCTTACCTGAACCTGCCTGGAAATCAAAACTGTTTTCTTTTACATCAAATCCATTATTCCAGTCCTTTCCAAACAACTCATCCAAGAGTTTGATACTCTCATCTTTCACTTTACCTGAAACAATGACCGTGCAATTTTTTGGCTGGTAAGCCGTCTTAAAATAGGATAATAACTGTTCCCGATCTAATTGATTGTAATCAGAAGCTGTAATATCATAGCCGTATAAAGTATCCCCAAATAAAACATGATTAAAAGTCTTGCGACTCACAAAATCATTCTTCTCCAGGTTTACACTTAATTTCTGCTTTTGGTTTCTAACCAAGGTATCCAGCTCGACCTGCGGAAAAACCGAATCTGAGATAATCGCCTTCACAATAGGCAAAGTATTAGCGAGATGCTTGTTTAAAGTATAAAGTGTTACGGATGAATGATCATTCGTATAATCAGTCTGCAGGAATGAGCCATAATAATCGACCCGATCGGCAATTTCAGTGGAGCTGAGTTCAGTGGTACCATCATTCAGCATCGTATTGCATGCAAAAGCCTGCAAAGGCTTTTTGGGGTCGTATGCGATATTGGCAAATATAAATTCAATACGAACCAAATCCTGTTCACCTCCATCAATACTGAAAACCTTTAATCCATTAGCCAGGACAATAGGTTTTGCCCTGAGCAGTTCTATTTTTTCAACCTGTCCGAATGCCGGCGCTTGTGCTCTGTCGATCATGTTATTTTGCTAAATAGTATAGAGTGGATGAGTTTTCTTTACGGAAGATCTGTGCAGCCTGAGAGCGAATCTCTTCTGCACTAACATCCAGATATTTTTGAGTTTCTGAATTAAGCTGCTCTGCATCACCAAGCAATTCAAAATAGGCCAGATTCATCGCTTTATCAAGCAGACTCATTTCTGAGAATACCATGGTTGATTCCATTTTGTTCTTCACCTTGGTTAATTCGGCTTCAGTTACCAATTCTGTACTGATCCGTTCCAGTTCCTTCCAGATTGCAGCCTCAGCCACTTCCATGCTGATACCCGGCAATGGCTTGCCTTCTACAACAAACAACCCGGCATCCAGACTCCCGGTGAGGTAGGCATTGATATCACTAAATAATTTCTGATCTTTCAACAGATTACGGAATAAGCGGGATGAATTACCCCGTGATAGGATATCCGAAATCAGATCGGCAGAATAATATCCAGCTTCATTGCGGGATGGCATATGAAACACCTTATAAATTGCATTCAGAGGCACATTAGCCTCAATAGTTTCCTTGCGTTCCTCAGTCTGATCATCTTCCACAGGCAGTAAACGCGCCAGCTTCTCCCCTGCCGGGATATTTCCGAACCATTTCTCAGACAAGTGTTTGACTTCCTCCAGCTTCACATCCCCTCCAACAACCATGATCGCATTCGAAGGATTATAATGACGTGCAAAAAAGGCTTTAACATCCTCAATATTCGCATTTTCGATATGGTCTAATGATTTACCGATCGTAGCCCATTGATAAGGATGTTGTTTATAAGCCATCGGACGCAGTTTCAGCCATACATCGCCATACGGCTGATTGAGATAACGCTGTTTAAACTCCTCACAAACCACATTGCGCTGCACCTCAAGGCTTTTTTCCGAAAAGGCAAGGCTCAGCATCCGGTCGCTTTCGAGCCAGAAGGCCGTTTCCAGATTGACCGAAGGCAGCGTGATGTAATAATTCGTAATATCATTACTGGTAAAGGCATTATTCTCACCCCCTACCCGCTGCAGTGGTTCATCATAAGATGGAATATTCACCGAGCCGCCGAACATCAGATGCTCAAATAAATGCGCAAAACCGGTTTGATCCAGATGCTCATCGCGGGCACCAACATCATACAATATATTAACAACCGCCATGGGTGTTGTAGGGTCTTCATGCACCAATACTTTAAGGCCATTGGCCAGTGTGAAACGTTCGAAAGAAACCATAAGGGAGCGAAAGCTTTAGAGGGGCGAATTTAGGGAAAAATATGGAGAGGAGTTAGGAAATGAGAGAATTAGCAAATTAGGGAATTAGGGAATTAGCAAATTGGAATTCTGCTTATTCAGTATAGGAGAATTCCTTTCTATGTATCTGTCATTCCATAGAGCGAAAACGGTTGTATACCCGCCACCGTCATCTCGACGAGCGAAAATGATTTTCGATTTAGGATGATTTTCCCGCGAGGAGAGATCTGTTGCAATTAAATTAGAAAATGAACAACCCCATAGCTATCAGGTGAGATCGAATCCAACAAATTAAACCTTTTTTAGGTTAGTACTAAACTAAAAACCCCTGCCGGTTCTAATACCAACAAGGGTTTAATATTTAATGAGTAAGAATAGATACTCCTTTCTAATTAAAACGTAATGGTTCCTGTGCCGGTGTAACGATAGGCATTTGGCTCATTAATATCGTATAATAAACGCGTAGCACCACTCGCACCCTCGTATTTTCCGGTACCACCGGTAATAATAAAGTCCTGATAGGTAAAGCCTGTAGCCAGGTCAATACCCTGACTAGCGAATGAATAATAAATCTTATCTCCTTTAGGCGTTGTTCCAACCCCGGTAATCGGACTAATAACCTGCCCGGTGTTCATATCCATGCAAAAGGTAATTTGTTGTGAAAAGAATCCAATAACGGTCGAATTACCAGTACCATTTGAATTAAATCGCACAGTTCCGGCACCACAACCACCCGGAGTATAGGCAATGGTTCCTGAACCCGAACTCTTTAATACCTTAGTTTCAAGTTTATCCTTACCCTTACCCCTTTCATCATCCCGGTCCTTATCTTTGTCTTTGTCCCCTTTACTCTTTTCATTTTTACTGTCCTTCGACTTTGCCAGAAGGGCATCTTCAGTCATTTTCGCATACTCTTTGGCTGATAATTCAGGCTGAACCGAACTTTCCAGACTTGTTTCTTTCTTACACGAAGCCAGAAACAGAATCACTGCAGCAAAAACTAGAATCCTTTTCATAATTTATTGATTTTGAGAGTTTAATTTGGATAATTAAAAGTAAAACTATTTAATCAGAAATTAAAATATGAAAATGGATAGCGGAATTTGTCTGTTAGTCAATTCGGGAAATGGGGGAATTAGCAAATTAGATAATGAGCAACCCGATAGCTATCGTCTTAAGCAAATGAAAACTAAATTGCTTCCCGCAGACATCAGTCTTCAGACACTCTGCCATCCGACCACAGATAACTAACAACTAACAACCAACTAAGCGCAAGCCTGCTCCTCACCCAAAATATCATGGGCACTGAATTTTCCTTTGCGGATGATGCTGCAGAACTTATTAAACTCATTCTGAGTTTTTTGAAGGTCTGAAGCACTGAATTCAAGATTGTCCCATAATTGTTCATTGAGAAAGCCATCTTCATCGCTTGCCAATTGATTTTGAGCTTTAATCCACAGGTTGTAGGAATCAGCTGTTTTCTGTTTGAGATACAGATACTGTTCTTTGTAGGTCATTTTTCATAGATTAGGTTCGTAAATATAATTAATCTTCATTCCCAAAGAAAAAAATTTTATCAAGGTTTTAAAGGACTTATTAACAGATGGGTACATGATACTATCGGCAAATAACAAGAGCCTGATCTGTCCTTCAAGGTACCAACATCATACCATGTTCGTACCTTGTTCTTAGGATATTACCCTCACATAGTCAAAAAGGGGGGCTTGTACGAACAAGTTACGAAGGAGTCAAGAACAAAACCTAATTTTTAGACTATTTTGAGATTTAGTTCAAAAATAAGCTTTGAAGTGTCATATACGAAAAAAGCTTAAAAAGCGCTTTGCTGTGACCGTTTGAATAATCATTTACAAATTGTCAAATTCCCCCATTTACTAATTTGCTAATTAACTAATTTGCTAATTCTCCCTATCTTTGTACATGCTTACCTCCAATCTGCTTACCAGGGCTCTGAATTTTGAATTTCTTTCTGCCGAAGAAGGATTATTCCTATTCAAGAATGCGGCAACATCCGAACTGATGTACACTGCCAATGAGCTGCGTAAAAAGCAGGTCCCCCACGGAAAAGTAACCTGGATCATCGACCGCAATGTGAACACCACCAATGTGTGCATTGCCAATTGCAAGTTCTGCAATTTCTTCCGTCGGCCGGGACATGATGAAAGCTATATCACTGATATTGAGACCTATAAAGTAAAGATCGAAGAAACCTTCCGTTATGGTGGTGAGCAATTGCTCTTACAGGGCGGGCATCATCCCGACTTGGGTCTGGCTTTCTATGTTGATCTGTTCAAACAATTAAAGGAATTATATCCTACGCTTAAACTACATTCCCTCGGTCCGCCCGAAATTGCCCATATCGCGAAACTCGAAGGCATGAGCCATACCGAAGTGTTGAAAGCCTTAATGGCAGCCGGTTTGGACTCCTTACCCGGTGCCGGAGCTGAAATTCTGAACGACCGGGTGCGCCGACTGATCTCCAAAGGCAAATGCGGGGGACAGGAATGGCTGGACGTCATGCGTGCGGCACATCAACTGGGGCTAACTACCTCGGCAACGATGATGTTTGGACATGTGGAAACGCTCGAAGAGCGTTTTGAGCACCTGGTCTGGCTTCGTGAAGTACAGGCAGAAAAGCCGACTGATGCGAAAGGATTTATTGCCTTTATTCCATGGCCTTTTCAGGATGACGGTACGCTTCTGCGTAAGGTACGGGGTATTACAAACCAGGTTACCGCCGATGAATACATCCGTACCATCGCTTTAAGCCGCATCATGCTGCCCAATGTTAAAAATATCCAGGCCAGCTGGCTAACCGTAGGCAAGCAGGTTGCACAGATCTGTCTGCATGCCGGAGCGAATGATTTTGGCTCGATTATGATCGAAGAAAATGTGGTTTCTGCTGCCGGAGCCCCGCACCGCTTTACCTCCCAGGGCATACAGGATTCGATACGCGAAGCAGGTTTTGAACCTCAGCTCAGAACACAGCAATACCAGTTCAGAGATTTGCCGGAAATGACTGAACAGCAGGTGATTGGGTACTGAGTCTAATTGATACTTACCGTTTACTCATTTTAACTATTTCTTTCCTTTAAATACCTGTAAATTTAGACTATAATATACTTATTGCTATTTAAATGCAGTTAAATGCCATAATTGTAGATGATGAAGAGTATTCACGCAAATCTCTTTTCTTTTTGATTGACGGCTATTGTCCAAAAGTCAAGATCAAAGGAATAGCTAAATCAGTACAGGAAGCCCGTCAAATGCTAAAAGCAAATGAAATAGATCTTGTGTTTCTTGATATAGCCATGCCCAATGAGGATGGATTCGGTTTATTACCGGATTTACAAAAAATTTCCGGATCAGTAATTTTTACAACAGCCCATAATCAATATGCTTTAAGAGCTTTAAAGGCAAGCGTCGTTGACTATTTATTGAAACCTGTTGATATCGATGAACTCAATGAAGCAATTGAAAAAGCAGTAATTTGGAAAGGCCTGAATCAGACTAATAGTCTAAACATTCCTAACCATTCCGTACAATTGAATAGCCTTGAAGAAAACCTGAACGAAATCAAAAAGATTACTAAACTAAATCTACCACATTTAAATGGATTTAATATCCTCAATGTAAATAGCATTATTTATGTTGAGGCAGATAGTAATTACTCCATCTTCCATCTTGAAGATCAGGGCCGGGTAGTCGTTTCAAAGCATCTAAAAGAATATGAAGAAATACTTATTGATACAGGTTTTAGCAGAATACACAAATCAACAATCATAAATCTGAAACATCTTAAAAATTATTCTAACAAGAACGGTTTGATTGTCAGTATGTCGGACACTTCCCAACACACGGTTTCAAGAAGAAGAGTAGCAGATTTCCTGGAAACAGTAAGGCTTTTTTATAATAATGAGTGATTTATTATAAAATTTCACAGTTAGAATTTAACCAGTCTTACCACTTATTTGAAATTATATACCGTTTACACATTTACATCTAAGAAGAATCCCTAAATGAATGACCCCGAAGCAGAGCTTCGAGGTATCGCGTTATTCGAATAACCGTAATTGTGCCCTATGAAACTTCTTATAAGCAGTCTTTTCTTGGCCTTGTTCATTTATATATTTTTGAATAGTCTCCTCATTTGCGTA
>NZ_JAUXXZ010000040.1 GCF_030684675.1 Daejeonella sp.
GCCTCTGTACAAAAAAGTTATCTTTGCCCATGCAAGAAAAAATCATCATTCTTGACTTCGGGTCGCAATACACACAGCTTATTGCCCGGAGAGTCAGAGAGCTAAACGTATACTGCGAGATACACCCATTCAATCATCTTCCGGAATTTGACACTGCAGTTAAGGGCCTTATTCTTTCAGGGAGTCCATATTCTGTACGGCAGGCTGATGCACCACAGATCAATTATCAGGATTTGCAAGCTAAATTTCCTGTCCTTGGCGTTTGTTATGGTGCACAATACATAGCCTATACTTCCGGAGGTGAGGTAAAGGCCTCATCAACACGTGAATATGGAAGAGCTTGTCTCGATTATATCGACCATACACATCCACTGTTTAAAAATATTTCTAAAGGTTCTCAAACCTGGATGTCTCATGCCGATACCATTGCCTCGATTCCTGATAATTTTGAAATTATCGCGAGTACTGATTCAGTTAAGGTAGCTGCTTATCATATCAAAAATACCAATGTTTACGGGATTCAATTCCACCCTGAAGTAACTCACAGCACTGATGGGAAGCAGCTTCTTGAAAATTTCCTGGTGGATATTTGCGGTTGTAGCCAGGACTGGACTCCGGATGCATTCATAGAAACCACTATTGCTTCATTGAAAGAAAAAATAGGGGATGATAAAGTGATCTTAGGCTTATCCGGTGGGGTAGATTCATCTGTTGCTGCAGTTTTGCTTCATCAGGCGATTGGAAAAAACCTTCATTGCATATTTGTTGATAATGGTTTGTTACGTAAGGATGAATTTGATCAGGTACTCGATTCATATCAGCATATGGGTCTGAATGTACGTGGTGTGAGAGCCGGGGATCGATTCCTTAGCCAGCTTGCCGGCATCAAAGACCCCGAAGCTAAAAGAAAGACCATCGGTAGGGTTTTCATTGAGGTATTTGATGATGCTGCGCATGAAGTGCAGGATGTAAAATGGCTCGGACAGGGTACGATTTATCCGGATGTGATTGAATCGGTTTCTGTAAAGGGCCCTTCTGCTACCATTAAATCCCATCATAATGTAGGCGGTTTACCCGACTTTATGAAACTTAAGGTAGTTGAGCCATTAAATACCTTATTTAAAGATGAAGTGAGAAGAGTTGGTAAAACTTTAGGAATGGACGCAGCTCTTTTGGGCAGGCATCCTTTCCCTGGACCGGGTCTTGCAATTCGTATTCTGGATGATATTACGCCTGAGAAAGTGGAAATTCTTCAGGAAGCTGATGCAATTTATATCAGTAATTTAAAATCTTCGGGCTGGTATGATAAGGTATGGCAGGCTGGCGCAATATTTTTACCAGTACAATCAGTCGGTGTGATGGGCGATGAGCGTACCTACGAACATGTAATCTGTTTGAGGGCAGTAAGCTCTGTGGATGGTATGACTGCCGATTGGAGTCATTTGCCTTACGATCTTCTGGCTAAAATTTCGAATGAAATAATTAACAATGTAAAAGGAATTAACAGAGTTGTGTATGATATTAGTTCCAAACCACCTGCAACGATTGAGTGGGAATAATTATCTGATCGTAATATGCATACTGATTTTTCTTTCAGCATGCTCAAAAAAAGTTATTCCTACCAAACCGGCTGAAAAACCCGTACCGGTCGAAATAGTTACGCCTAAGGTTGAAGAACCAGTCAAAAAGAATATTGATCATTCAATTGTACTTCTTCTGCCATTTCAGCTGAATACCTTGAATCTTAAAACATCCCGTAAAAGTGACCTGAGTAGGGCTGATCTGGCAATAGATTTTTACCAGGGTTTTAAGCTCGGACTGGATTCGCTTAGTTCCGGGGGACATAATTACAATCTGCAGGTATTTGATACCCGGAATCAGGAGACACAAATAGTTAACCTTGCCATGTCTGGGTCAGTTAAAAACCAGGATCTGATTGTTGGTCCCATATTTCCGGATGGTATCAAGACATTTTCGGAATTTTCGGATTTAGGTAAAACCCTACAGATTTCACCCCTTGCAGCATCAATGCCTTCAGAATTTAATGATCCTAATCTCGTAAGCATCAATAATTCGATCGATCAGCATGGAAGGAAAATTGCTGAATTTATCATCAGCCAGTATAAACCTGAACTGGTTCAAGTCCTTTTGATCAATACCCAAAGAACTGAGGACGCGCGGTTTTCGAATTATATCAAGAGATCACTTTTCGAATTATCAGGATCTAAATTTCGTGTAATAGAACGCCCTAATGCGATTGGAATTGAAGGGTACCTGAGCACCACTAAAAACAATCTGGTTATAGTTGCTTCATCCGACAGGGCATTTTTACTGCCTGCCATTGACAAGCTATATAAATTAAAGAATCAGAAGTATAGGATTGAGCTTTTTGGACATCCGAACTGGATTAAGGCCAGGTATCTTAGTCCCGAGAAGATGCAAGCTCTGAATGCCCGTATAAGTGCGTCCTATTTTGTGAATTATAAGGCTCAGAATGTAAAAAACTTTGTTGCCAGATATCGTGATGAATTTGGGCTGGAACCATCAGAATATTCCTTTAAAGGCTTTGATACTGCTTACTATTTTGGATCATTGATCGAAAAGTATGACAAGCAGTATGCAGATTACCTGGTTAAGGAGATTTACACCGGACTTCATAATGAGTTTCGTTTCGTGAAGGATCCTAAATATGGATACAGGAATACAGGTTTAATGCTTTTAAGATATCAGAATTTTGAATTACAGCCTGTAAAATGAGAGCAGAGCAGCAATTGAGGACTTTTATGCGGGTTTATGAGACGTTTCCGGCTGATAAACCTCTTGCCAAATTTCTTCCTGAATTCTTTAAAAGGAATAAACAGATGGGCTCCAATGATCGTCGTTCAGCCTCGAGGTTGTTGTATAATTATTTCAGACTTGGGAGGGCGGTAGCCGACAAGTCGGTTGAACAACGCTTATTTCTTGCTGAGTTTCTTTGCACATCAGTAGATGACCCCTTTCTTCATCATTTTCGTCCTGATTTGAATGAGAAAATTTATTGGACAGTCGATGAAAAAATAAGCAATACTTCATTAAATGAAGGATTGACAATGGATGAAGTATTTCCATTTACAGAACATTTGTCGGATGGAATTGATAAAGGAGCCTTTCTGCGTTCATTTTTTGTTCAACCCGATCTGTTTATCAGAATACATCCTCAGGCAGTTTCCTGGGTGCTAAAAACACTTGAGGAGAGCAGTATTGACTTCAGTATGATTGCTGAGCACACGGTAGCTCTGCCAAATGGAACGAATCTGAATACCTTGTTTCCTGATAATAGCTTTCCGGTGAAGCCTTATGAAGTACAGGATTTATCTTCACAAAAAACAGCAGGTTATTTCAAACCTAATCGGTATGAGCATTGGTGGGATGCCTGTGCAGCTTCAGGAGGCAAGTCATTATTATTGTTTTCAGAGCAACCCGATATTAAACTTTTGGTTTCAGATATTCGTGAGAGTGTCCTGGAAAATCTGGATGAGCGTTTTATTGCTGCAGGGCTCAGAACCTATCAAAAGAAACTGATCGATCTGACAAAGAACGCAGACCCTGAGATTCATCATTATGAATTTGATGGAATCATTCTGGATGCACCATGCACTGGCTCAGGAACCTGGGGCAGAACTCCAGAAATGATCAGTCAGTTTGAAGAGTATAAGATCCGGGGATTTCAGAATCTTCAGATGACTATCGCCGCTAATGTGATCAAGTACCTGAAGCAGGGGAAGCCACTTATTTATATTACCTGTTCAGTTTTCAGGGAGGAGAATGAGGAAATAATTAGCTGGCTGCAAAAAGATCATGGGATGCAACTCGAGGGTTATGAGCTAATTAAAGGTTACGAGAACAAAGCAGATACTATGTTTGTTGCGCGACTAATCAAGTTCTAAGCCTCACCCTTTGTACGGGACTGCTTTTTGTACTGTTCCAGTATCCCTCTCCAATTGGAGAGGGATAGCAAAAACTCTGCGTGAAGTACAAACGAAAATAGGGTGAGGCCAAATCAGGAGTCCCCAAATTAAAGACCGGTATTGTTTCTGAAAAGCTTGATCGCAATAGCCAAAAGAATTATTCCGAAAGCTTTACGCATGATATTCAGTCCGGTTTTCCCAAGAAGTTTTTCGAGATAAATCGTGTTTTTCAGAACGATGTAAACAAAGCAAATATTCAGAATAATACCCACGATTATATTTTGTGTTGCATATTCTGATTTTAAGGATAGGAGCGTTGTCAGTGTTCCTGAGCCTGCTATCAATGGAAATGCCAATGGAACTATTGAAGCACTTTCAGGTACATCTTCCCTGAAAAAGTTGATCCCTAATATCATTTCCATCGCAATAATAAAAATGACTACAGAACCTGCAATGGCAAATGAAGAGACATCAAGCCCAATAATTTTCAGCATTTCATCCCCGATAAAAAGGAATAATATCATGATCAGAAGTGCCACAATTGAAGCTTTCTCAGACTGTATATGTCCGACCTTATTTCTCAGTGAGATTACAACGGGAATAGATCCTAGAATATCTATGATCGCAAATAAGATCATAGTTACTGAGAGAATCTGCTTGTAGTTGAAATTTTCCATCACTGTAATTTGCCGGTACTGATTATTTAAAATTAGATAAAAAGCAAAAAGGTTTCAGAGAAATCCGAAACCTTTTTGCTTTTTATTTGATTTGTTTATTCTTTGTCCTTCTCAACAATTTTTCCATCCCTTAACTCACGAACCTTACTGTGTTTTTTACCATATATAAAGTATATGATTACACCAAGCGCCATCCAAATAAATAAACGGATCCAGCTTTCTGTAGGTAAAGAATACATCAGATAAATACAAACAAGGATACCCATTACCGGCACAAATGGCACCAATGGAGTTCTGAACGGTCGAACTGCATCCGGTAATGATTTACGCAATACCATGATCCCGATACATACCAGCGTGAAAGCGAATAGTGTACCTATACTTACCATATGTCCCAGATCAGAAACCGGAACAAGACCTGCGAAAAGACTTACAAAAACAAGGAAGAATAAATTGGTTTTCCAGGGTGTACGGAACCTTGGATGAACCGCAGCAAAGAACTTTGGCAGCAAGCCGTCTTTAGCCATGGTATAAAATACCCTGGATTGTCCCATCAGCATCACTAATATCACGGAGGTATAACCCGCCAGAATCGCAATAATTAATGCGTCTTGTAAAAAGGTATATCCTGTCATTGCAAAAGCTGTTGCAGCTGGCTTTGCATCGCCTGCGAAGTCTTTGTAATTAACCAGCCCTGTCATTACATGGGCAAATAATACATACAGAATAGTACAAACAATCAATGAACCCAGAATTCCGATCGGCATTCCTTTCTGTGGATTTTTTGCCTCCTGTGCCGCTGTTGAAACTGCGTCGAATCCAATAAAGGCAAAAAATACTACGGCTGCCCCGGTTGAAATACCCGTCCATCCGAAATTTTCAAATTTACCTGTGTTCTCAGGAATATAAGGAACATAATTTTCAGGATTGATGTGACTCCAGCCTAAAGTAATGAACATTAATACTACTGCAACTTTAAGAATAACAAGCACGTTATTCATGGTTGCTGATTCCTGGGTTCCTCTGATCAAAACCAATGATAATACACATACAATGAAAATTGCCGGAAGATTGATCAGTCCGCCTTCGATAACAGTTCCATCACCGAGTTTCATAGTTTCCCATGGGGATACAATGAATTCATGTGGTAGATTGATATTGTATTTATGTAGTAATTCAAGCAGGTACCTCGACCAGCTTACTGCAACGGTAGCAGCACCTAAGGCATATTCCAGAACAAGGTCCCATCCAATGATCCAGGCCATAAATTCACCCATTGTTGCGTAAGAATAGGTATAGGCGCTACCTGCAACCGGTATCATAGATGCAAACTCCGCATAGCATAAACCCGCAAATGCACAGGCAAACGCGGCAAGGGCAAATGAAATGGTTACTGCCGGTCCTGCATTCTCTGCCGCGGCTATTCCAGTTAATGAAAATAGGCCGGCGCCAATAATTGCACCAATTCCAAGCGCAACCAGATTAACACTACTTAGTGAACGTTTTAATGTGCCTGCACCCGTTTCATTGGATTCGAACATTAACTGTTCAATGGATTTTTTGTGGAACATATGAATTGGTTTAGTTTATATGGTTTGTGGTTTTAAAGATTTCAAACGTAATTAATTTAATCGGAATTATGAAACCTGTATATGAATGGCTGAATGTATTCAGAATCATTCATATTTGTTGGGTTTAACAAATCTTATTAAACCAAAAAAGCAGAAGAAATTTAATAAAACCCCTTCTGCTTTTTTTATCCTTTTAATTATCTGCTGATCGTATCAGTTTTGTTGATTAAAGTATCAGTTACTGTGTTACCAGATTGGTCAACAGTATTGATGATCTTCATTTCTTTTCTGACCTCAACTTTAACCTGATGTGAAGTGCCTGCTGAAATGTGCGGAGCAATAATCAGGGAAACAATGGACATCAGTTTAATCAGAATGTTCATCGATGGACCGGAAGTGTCCTTGAAAGGATCTCCCACTGTATCACCGGTTACAGAGGCTTTATGTGGTTCCGATTTTTTGTAGTACATCTCACCATCGATCTCAACACCTTTTTCAAATGATTTCTTTGCATTATCCCATGCACCACCTGCATTGGACTGGAACATACCCATAAGTACACCAGAAACGGTAACACCTGCTAATAGTCCGCCTAAAACCTCAGGACCAAAAGAAAAACCAATGATGATTGGAACGATCAGAGCGATAGCTCCCGGTAACATCATTTCACGAATGGATGCTTTGGTTGAAATAGCAACACATTTTTCGTACTCAGGTTTAGCTTTGTATTCCATGATTCCGGGAATTTCGCGGAACTGTCTGCGCACTTCATTCACCATATCCATTGCAGCTCTGCCAACGGCTGAGATACAAAGTGCTGAGAATATAAAAGGAATCATTCCTCCAACAAATAAACCTGCAAGAACGTCTGCTTTATATATGTCAATATGATCGATACCTGCAACCCCAACGAATGCGGCAAATAAAGCCAGTGAAGTTAAAGCAGCTGAAGCGATAGCAAAACCTTTTCCGGTTGCAGCAGTAGTATTACCAACCGCATCAAGGTTGTCTGTACGATCTCTAACTTCAGGAGGTAATCCGCTCATTTCTGCTATACCACCTGCGTTATCTGCTATCGGACCGAAAGCGTCAATAGATAATTGCATTGCTGTAGTTGCCATCATTCCTGCGGCAGCAATTGCAACTCCATAAAAACCAGCGAAATAGAAAGATCCGTAGATACCAGCAGCAAGTACAAGTATTGGAGCAACTGTTGATTCCATTCCAACAGCTAAACCAGAAATTATATTAGTAGCATGACCTGTTGAAGATTGTTTAATTATGCTAAGCACCGGGCGTTTACCCATTGCTGTGTAATATTCAGTGATCAAACTCATTAGAGTTCCGACAACTAGTCCAACAATTATGGAATAAAATACATCAATACTGGTAAAGGAAATAGCTCCCTCTTTTAATACACCACCAACCATATCTCTGCTCATAAACATTTCTCCCTCAGGCAGCATCCATTTTACTGCAAAGAAAGAAACCACAGCAGTTAAGACAATTGAAGACCAGTTACCCATATTCAAAGCATTCTGAACGCTGTCTGTTTCTTTACTGATTCTAACGAATGTAGTGGCAACTATTGATAATATTAAACCCAGACCTGCAATAAGCATTGGTAATAATATAGGAGCAATTCCCCCGAATTTATCGATAGAAACAATTTCACGGCCAAGGATCATGGTAGCCAATATAGTTGCAACATATGATCCGAATAGATCGGCACCCATACCAGCCACATCACCAACGTTATCACCAACGTTATCAGCGATTGTAGCCGGATTCCTTACATCATCTTCAGGAATACCAGCTTCAACTTTACCCACAAGATCAGCACCAACGTCGGCTGCTTTAGTATAAATACCCCCACCAACACGAGCAAATAATGCAATTGACTCTGCACCAAGTGAAAAACCAGCTAAAACTTCGAGAGCTTTTTCCATCTCTTTTCCATTCACACTGCCACCCATATTTACAACATACATGTTGTAAAAAACAATAAATAAGCTTCCAAGACCTAAAACAGCCAGACCAGCAACTCCGATTCCCATAACACTACCACCAGTGAAAGAAACCTGCAGTGCTTTAGCTAAGCTTGTACGTGCAGCCTGGGTGGTACGAACATTTGCCTTAGTGGCGATTTTCATTCCTATATAACCTGCCAGGGCAGAAGTAAACGCACCGATAACAAAAGAAACTGAAATTACCCAGCTTGAAGTTTCGACCAGGGTCCCGGAATAGGCTAACAATATTGCTGCTATAACTGAAAAATATCCCAGAACCTTCCACTCAGCTTTCAGAAAGGCCATGGCACCATCTGCAATATAACCTGAAAGTCTTTGCATGTTTTCATCTCCGGCATCCTGTTTAGTAACCCAGGCCGATTTAATGGCCATTACTATAATACCGAAAACACCCATTGCAGGTATTAAATAAATTAAATTGTTTTGTAAAAACTCCATAGAAACCTCTATTTATTATTGATATTTTTTCTTTTACGAACGGCAAAAATAGCAGGCTTATTCTATTAATCAAATACAGAAATTCATAATGTTGTGATATTCAGTATGATTTATTAACACTTATTTGAATATCGATTGATTATGAGGCAGTTACGTCCATTATTTATTTATAATTATTATGGTTTTTTTTTATGTTTTTTAAGAATAATTTGATTTGAGTTAAATTAATTGGTTATGAGGTATTTTTTTAATGTAAGTTTAATCTGAAATCAAATTTATAAATAGTATGAATGAAACATTAGAGCAAAATGAAATGAAGCGTGAGCTTGGTCTGCTGGATGCAACCTTACTGGTTGCAGGAAGTATGATCGGATCAGGTATTTTTATTGTAACTGCTGATATAACACGAAATGTGGGTTCTGCAGGATGGCTTATTGCCGTATGGCTGATCACAGGTTTGATGACATTGATTGCAGCTGTAAGCTACGGGGAGTTAAGTTCCATGTTTCCTAAGGCGGGGGGACAATATGTTTATCTAAAAGAAGCTTATAATCCGCTGGTTGGCTTTTTGTATGGCTGGAGTTTTTTTGCAGTGATTCAAACCGGTACTATCGCTGCCGTAGGGGTTGCATTTTCTAAATTCACAGCCTATCTCTGGCCTGCAGTTAGTGAGGATATCGTATTATTTAGTCTTGGTTCAATAACAGTGTCACCCGCGCAGGTTCTGGCCATTGTAATTATTATTTTGCTGACCTATATAAATACCAAGGGAGTAAAAGGAGGTAAAATTATTCAGACTTCCTTTACATTGACAAAGCTTGTGAGTTTATTTGGTTTGATCATTTTCGGTTTCATCATGCTCAAACCCGATATATGGGAGGCTAATTGGGTGAATGCCTGGAGTATGCAAAAATTGAATGTTGACGGAACTTTTGAATCGTATACACTGGTGGCGGCCTTAGGTGCTGTGGCGGCAGCAATGGTAGGTTCTATTTTCAGCAGTGATGCCTGGAATAATATCACCTTTATTGCCGGTGAGGTAAAAAATCCCAAACGGAATATCGGGTTCAGCTTATTTTTGGGTACCCTGATTGTTACCATTATTTACGTTCTTGCGAATTTGGTTTATATGGCGGTTTTGCCCTTACAGGAGATCGCAACAGCAGATAAAGACAGGGTTGCTGTTGCAGCCTCAAGTGTAATATTTGGTAATATAGGTACTGTAATTATTGCATTAATGATCATGGTATCCACTTTTGGATGTAATAACGGATTAATTCTTGCCGGAGCCAGAGTTTACCATACCATGGCCAATGATGGTCTGTTTTTTAAGAAAACAGCATCATTAAATAAGCATGCCGTACCTGAATTCGGTTTATGGCTGCAATGCCTGGTAGCATCAGCACTTTGTCTGAGTGGCAGGTATGGCGACCTTCTGGATATGATCTCTTTTGTGGTTGTCATATTTTATGTTCTGACTATTATTGGCATTTATATTTTGAGGGTAAAACGTCCGGATGCGGAGAGGCCATATAAAGCGTTTGGATATCCCTTCCTTCCTGCTGTTTACATTGTGATGGGGATCTGCTTTTGTACCCTGCTAATCATCTATAAGCCTAATTTCACATGGCCCGGTCTGATTGTTGTATTAACCGGTGTTCCTGTTTTTTACATGTGGAAAGCTTTTGATAAGAAAGGGGTATAATTTTAAAAGTATTGGCAATTTTGTATGCAAAAGCGGGTACCAAAATGCTTGAATGAAGAACATGGAATTGCAGCTATTTCGAAGATCAATACGGCAGAGTGATTATCCGATCGACGGTGGCTATCTGGCACATTAAAATTTATTGCAAAAAATATTAAATTATGGCAAGCTAAAATTAATGGGTAGTGTATAAGCTACCCTCACTTTTTGCTTGTTTTGAATTCCTGGTTTCCATTCAGGAGATTTTTCAAGCACTCTGATTGCTTCTTCATCACATCCATAACCAATTCCACGCAGGATTTTAATGTTTGAAAGCCTGCCGTTTTTTTCAATAATGAAGCTTATCAGAACCTTACCCTCAATTCCCTTTTCAACTGCAGTTTCAGGGTATTTTAAGTTTCTGCTCAGAAATTTGATAAATGCTGAGTGACCACCGGGAAATTCAGGATAGTTTTCAATGCCATCCAGGGTATGGAGTTCCATATTCTTGGCTGGAGCTGAGCTTCCTGTTGTATTTGATGTTTCTTCCTGAATTTCAATAGGGTTTAAATTCAGGCTCTCTTCTCCATTACTATTCGTTGTACTGATCACAGCCTCATTCAACTGCTCTTTTGTAGGAATATCAGATTCAGCCTGATTTTCAGGAACTACATTCATTTTTGCATATTGAATACTTTTATGCTTTACAGGTTTGGATGGGGTTTTTGTAATTTGCTTTGTTTCAGGTTTTAACTCCTTAATTCTGGAAAGAAGGTTTACTTCTATGATCTTTATCTGTTCATTATTCCCTGCGACCGGATTAGTTTTGGATAACACATGAATGAGCCAGGGAGTAATTACCAGAATAGATAAGAGTCCAACAGCACATAAGAAAGCTTTAACCGTAGTCCTGGCATTGTTTTTTCTCAATTCATATGCGCCATAGGCCTGATTGCGATTTTTGAATACAAGATCCAGCCACTGGTCCCGGTATAGATTTTGAGTGAAACTTATAATCAGCTTTGAGTTTATATCTCATTTGATGATAAAATATTGAATAATCCATAATCAGGACGTTAATTATTGGAGCTGGATACTTAGGGATTTATGCGAATGGTTAAACTACCTCGGCGACTACAAACGTACTGCCGCCAACAAAGATCAGATCATTCTTTCCTGCACATTTTTTTGCTGCGTCCAGGGCATCACATACAGAAGTATAATATTCCCCATGCAAATTATATGCTTTGGCCTCTTCACTCAGCTCAATTGCCGGCTTTGCTCTGGGTAAATCAGGTTGACAAAAGTAATATGTGGCATTTTCAGGAAGCATTTTCAAAATTCCGGAGCTGTCCTTATCACGCAGCATTCCAATAACCATATGAAGCCTGTCAAAAGAGCTCTGTTCAATATTTTTCAGCACTTCCCTGATCCCGTCTTCATTGTGTCCGGTATCACAGATTATTAAAGGAGCTTCCTGTAATATCTGCCAGCGTCCCATTAGTCCTGTCAAGGCCTTTACCTGCCTCAGAGCCTCAAAAATGTTCTGATCGGAGATTTGATAGTCAAACTCCCTCAGCTGCTTTACAGCGCTTAAAACACCTCCAAGGTTTTTTAACTGGTAGGTTCCTGTCAGGTCTAATTCGATTGACTCAAAGCTGAAACAGGCTGGAATTGTATTGTTTTTTTGACTGATATCTACTTTTAAAAATTCAGGTAAATTTTGTTGAGAACTACTCTTTTTTATTAACCATTCTTCGCTTCCAAATATGATTTTCGATTGCTGCTCTGCTGCCTTTTTGATAAAAACATCTGCTACTTCATCCTGTTTCTGACTAATGATTACAGGTACTCCCTTTTTTATGATCCCGGCTTTCTCTCCGGCGATAAGAGGCAGGGTATTGCCCAGGATATTCATGTGGTCGAAAGCGATATTACTGATCAGGGAAAGCTCAGGATGGATCACATTGGTTGAGTCCAGCCTTCCGCCTAATCCTACCTCAATAATTGCAATATCTACCTCATTGACAGCAAAATGGTGGAATGCCATCGCAACAGTTACTTCAAAAAAGGATGGCTCAAGATTTTCTATAAATTCATAATTTTCATTCACAAATTCCAAAACTTCCTGTTCTGAGATCATTTTACCATTGATGCGGATCCGTTCCCGGAAGTCTTTAAGATGCGGAGAGGTGTATAAACCGGTTTTATAACCGGCTGTTTGAAGGATTGCGGCTAACATATGTGATGAAGAGCCCTTTCCATTGGTTCCGCCAATATGTACCGATTTAAATTTATTCTGAGGTTCAGAAAGATGGGTACAAAATTTTTCGGTATTGATCAGATCTGCCTTTATTGCATCAGCACCCAGGCGCGAAAACATAGGAAGACGGGAATATAAATAGGAAATCACATCTGAGTAAGAATCAAAGTCGCCTTGAGGCCTAAAATTACCAGTAGTGTTTTCAGGCATATTCATTGATTAGCCTATATTGATGGACTTATTTTACCTTGAAATTGAACATTACTACTCCAATTTGCACCTCTGGTGCTGATTCAAGCTTATTCAATGAAGATCCAATGACTGCGAGGCGACATTTTTCCCATATTTCTTTATCAGATAAGGTTGTACCCTTTACTCCGGGAATTGCGTTTACAACAACCCCATTTTTATCAACAAAAATCCGTACGGCTACCCGGCCATATTTCTGTCCGCTATCTTTAGGTGGTGTAAGATTGGTGAATCTACGGCTCTTCAGATCCAGGCTGTAGGGGCCATTACCTGAACCTCCTTCACCATAATCGGGCGATAAAGGATCACCATTAGTACTTCCCTGGTTTCCTGCAACTGTTCCTGTTCCATCGCCTTTACCCAACCCGTCATTTTTCTTCCCTTTGTATAGGGCATTTTGATTAACTACAGGTTTATTTTCTTTCGCAGGGGTAGTAACAGCGGGTGCTTTAGCACTACTCTTTTCCTTTGTTATCACCTCGGGGGCATCTTCGTTATCCTGGGTAGCAATTGTTTTGTCTGAAACTTCCGAATTGGATTCGTTCGATGTAGTATTCTCCATGATTACCTTATCAGGTGAAGTACTGTTGGCATCAGGAGAGGTAGAGGGCTCTTCAACGCTCATATAATCATCCCCCATGCCGAACTCAGAAGTACCATAATTTACAATTATTCCTCCTGTACCAGTATCCGGCTCAACACGGCTGGCAACAATAAAATAGCTAATCACCAAAAAAGCAAGCATTATACCGGTAGAAATGGCATATGCTTTCGGGTAATTATTTTCTTCCTGTCGGCGGTATTCGATCATTTTTTTGTTTCTGTAGCTAAAACAAGTTTTACCTTCAGCTTATTTGCAATATCCGTCAATTCGATTACATTTTCAATTGCTATCGTGCGATCAGCGTACAGTATGATGGTTAAGTCAGGAGCTGCCTTTTGATATGTCTCTATACTTTGAAACAAATTTGCGGCATCCACCTGTTTTTTCTCAACATAATATTCCAGGTCTTTTGTTATCGAAACATTGATCGTTTTCTGTGGAATGGATTGTCCTGAATTGGATCTTGGTAAAAATAACTTAACCACATTGGGGTTTGCAACGGCTGACGCCAGTAGAAAGAACAGCAGCAGGAAAAACATAATGTCATTCAATGCTGATGTGTGAACCTCAACGTTCCCTCTTTGTCGTTTTCTTAGATTCATTTGCCAGGCTCCTCTAACAAGTCAATAAATTCAATGGCATCAGTCTCCATTTTCAGAATAATCCGGTCTACCATAATATTCAATATATGATATAACACGTAGGCAATAATACCGATAATCAGTCCGGTGGCTGATGTGATCATTTTCACATAAAGACCACCTGATATGGTGCCAATCTCAATGATTCCCTTTACAGAGACCTCATGGAAGATGGTAATTACACCAATAATTGTACCAACGAAACCAAGCATTGGTGCAATTCCGGCAATGATTCCAAGTATGCTTATGTTTTTTTCCAGCTTCGATACTTCCAGTTTACCGACATTTTCGATGGCACCTTCAATATCCTTAATTGGCCTTCCGATACGTAGCAAACCTTTCTCAAGTATTCTTCCCAGAGGGGTGTTGCTGTTTCTGCAAATGGCCAGTGCAGAATCAAGCTTGGCAGATTTAACGCTCTGCTTGACCTGTAGCATAAGATTCATCTCGTCTTTGGAGGCCTTGCGGATGGTTAAATAACGTTCCACAAAAATAACCAGACCCATGAAGGCCAGAAGCGCGAGTGGCAACATTACCCAGCCGCCTTTGAAAAGTAGCTCAATGAATCTTAATTCTTCACTGGTTGGCATTGTTTGAATGGTAGAAGCTGCTGTATCAGCTAGGGCGTTTAATGTGTCAATTTGCAGTAGTAACATTCTTATGGATTTTTTAACGGTTTAACCCTGGCTATCCAGGCATCTTTATTTATCTCTTTTTGAATACGATTAAGTTCAAGGGTAGCCGCCTCTTCTTCGGTAAATGTCCCAAGGCTGATCTTGAGCATCTTTCCGGGTAAATTTTCAACTATTTTTGCTTTAATACCCTTTGAATTCATCTGTTTGATATACGTTTCGGCATCAATTTTTCTTGAAAATGCAGCAACTATTATTTCGTAGCTAATATCCTGCTTAGCTGCCGGAATTTTTTCCTCAAGTGATGGATCCACTGGTTTCGAATCAGAATTACCTTTGGTTTCTTCCTGTATTGCAGCCTTTTTGATCCCGCTACTATCAAGCGGTTCAATGCTATCTAATACAACTGAAGCAGCAGCAGTTGTATCGATGATTGGTTCAATTACCGCCGCAGGTTTAACTTTAGGATATAGTTTATCCTTTACAAAATGATTGAAACTCTTGTCAAAATAGAATAAGGCAAACAGGGCAGCAATAATTGCCAGGAAACCGATAAGGAGAATAGGCACAAGCCGGGCTTTAGGTGCCTGATCGTATATTTCTTCTTCAGCTTCGTTATTTTCAATCCGGAATTTACTTTCTGTAAGTTCTGCTTTAAAAGCTTTTTCTGGCAGGGAAACAACAGTAACATTAAGCTCAGGAATTGGTTTTAAACTATAAAATTTATCAGCAATTCCAAAACTATCCGAAGGCTTAAAAGTCAGTTGCTCGTTTATTTTATAAAGGCTTCCAAGGTGATTAATTTCAACTGCATTTGATCCGTTCAGTACATCCAAAATAGTTTCGGTGAATTTTTTGATCAGTTCTTCAGATGAAGAAATACTAAGACTTCTCTTCATGCTGATATATTCACTCAGTCCTGAAAAGCTGAAAACATCTTTTTTGAAAGATAAATGATAGGAGGGTGGGTAAAATAAATTACTATGCTTATCAAATGTACCGGCAACTCTTTCTTTAAAAAAAGTACCTAAACCAGCGACGCTTACTTCATCCTGCTCACCTAACAATTCTGCGATGTAAAGTCCGATCTCCATTGAGGGGTAAAGTTAATTTTTAATTTTCATTAGCCAAAAAATGCATCAGAACGCATAGTTTATTCCGCCCAGAACATTCATGCCCAGCTTTGGATAATACATAAATCTTTGATAGGACTGGCCGGTAAGATTATTGGCCCGTATATAAACTCCAAATTTTTCATTCACCTTATATTCTGCACCTGCACTCAGGTCAATAAATCCATTTATGCTTTTGGAGGTAAATGTTCCAGGGGCAGTGCCATTTACCCTGCCATAGATTTCTTCCTGAATTAACACTTCCGCATCTATGATAACTTTCCGGTTTATTTGGAACCGGGCATTTGACATCAGCCGGAGTTTTGGTTTAAACCAGGCTTCCTGCTCTGTAGCAAGAGTATAATCAAATAGTTGAGCCTTAGCGGTCATATTCAGGAATTCTGATGCTTTTATATTGATTTCGCCTTCAAGGCCAAGAATTTTACTTTGTCCGTTATCGTAAATGGTTTCGAATCTGTTTATAAGTACCGGACTATTTACAAATAATTGAAGGTCCTCCATTGTTTTGTACCAGGCCATTATTTTATATCCGAATTCAGCACTGGCATTTCCTTTTACACCACCATACACATTCATTTTCTCCAGGGAATTTTTTATGGCGATATTTTTATTCAGATAAGGATTCTCAAAGGCAAGCTCTCTCAGACTTGTCTTTAAAACATCTCCGTTAACACCAGCAAAAAGGGTAGCATATCCCTCTATTATTGGGAGTTCAGCAGAGACTGCAGGGAAAATATTAAGTCTCGATTGGGTGCCAAATTCCTGTACAATATTTACTCCAAGATCCAGATTAAAACCACTTGCTTTAAGTTTTATATAGGGATTGGCTCGCAGGATATTGTTTCCGACCTTGTATGCAAGATCTTTTGTAGAGGTCATATCTATTGAAGCGTTTACACCTATGTTGGATTGTTTCACAGCCTTATTCAGGGAGCCCCGCAGCAAAACTGAACTTTCGCGGGCATCATCAATATTACTGAATTGATAAGCATTGATATTAGCAGAATAATTGAATAATGAAGACTCAGAATACTTGTTTGCTATCTCAGCTTCTGCACCGATTGTGCTGAAGCGTTGTTTGCTCATATCGGCAGGGATCGAAGAAGCCGGGTCAAAGCCATAAAAGTTAGTCGCATTTCTGTCGTAAATCAATCTTCCACTTAGTGAATAGTCATCGGCTATTGATCTTCCAAACAAGCCGAATTCCTGTTTCGAAAATTGCTGCATACTTAGATTGCCTTTCTGTGAAAGGTGTTTAAAAAATGCTCCGCCTTGCAAGGCTTCATCCCTGCCGGTATTGATATAGACCTCACCCAAAGCCGTATTGAAATTTCCCGCACTAACTTTTGCATAGTTATTAACCAGAACAACTGCAGGCTCATCTGCCATTTTCTGTGCCTGTAACTCTTTAATATTGGTATTTAAATCCAGTTTTTTATCGATGATATTATAGGTAAGTACGGGTTTAAATGCCGCCACTCTATTCATATCGGGATTCCTTCTGATTTTAACAGCATCAGCCAGAACAGGTTTATAAGGCCTTACAACCTCAATTTCTTCGATAAGTGTTCCACCGGCAGGCGCTTGCTGAGCCGGGGAAGTCTGATCTTTTTTGTCCTGCGCACTGGTCAGTACCGATAAACTAAATAGGCTTAAGAACAGAGTATATTTAAATGTATTTGTATTCATTATTTAGTGCGTTTATTCAGTAAATCCAACTTTTCTGTAGCCAGAGTCAGAATATCATCTTCCTTATTCTCATAATTTTCAATGATACTTTGTAGGGTGCTCTTTGCCTGAAAAATATCTTTCATTGCTACATAGTTATCAGCGATAAGGATATAGGTTTTTGCAACCCAGTAATCATGAGATGGCATTTTATTCGTTAGATCAAATGCAGTAGCCAGTGATTTTTTGTAGTCACGTTTTTTATACTGGAGTTCTGCCATAATATATTTTGCCTCGGCACCGGTAACAGTTTGGGTGCTATCTACTATGGCTTCAATTTCCTTTACAGCCTGAATCGTATCTCCGATCGCCAGATTCGCTTTTCCGGCATACAAGCCTGCTCTGAAAATATCTTCCTCAGATGATTTCTCAGATTCTCTTATGAATTTGACGTATTTAAGAGTTTCATCAGGCAAATTCATGCTGGCATAGGCCTCCATCAGATTGTTAACAGCGAAATTGTAATTTGATTTATATTCTGAGGTTAATTCCAGTTTTTTAAGATGGACAATGGCTTCGTTGTACTTTTTCTGAGCAATGTAAATTCTGGCAATACTCATCAGTGCCCTTTCGGTATAATCACTTGTCCAATCGTTCAGGATATATTCATAATCAGCAATGGCCTCATCCGGGCGTTTCAGTCGAACCAAACTTTCAGCTCTGATGAATTTAGCGTGTTTATCGTGTACGGCTTTTGGAAACTTATCGAAGTAGGCATTGACTGATTCAAAAGTACCCTGATAATCTGCGTTTAAAAAGCGGTTATTTGCAGCCTGAAACGTAATATTATCCTGTTCATAGGAACTCAGGTTTCCAATACTGGTGCTGTTTGCGTAATCCAGAAATCCTGCTGCATCTGATCTTTGTAGATATATATTCTTGATGGACTCGAGCGCCAGTTTGGCTTCATCAGTGGTTGAGTACTCACTAATCACACGCTTGAAGGTAACCAGGGCAGATTCCTCCTGATCCTGATTTAGCTCAACCAGACCAATGGTAAATAGGGCTCTGGGCACATAACTGCTTCGGGGATATTTTTCTATTAATACGCTAAGATCAGTTTTAGCAATTTCGTAATCGCCTTTGATAAAATAGGTGTATGCGATTTCAAATCCGGCATCATCCGAATAATTGGATTTCGGAAATTGCTGCAGTAATAATTGATGAGTAGTAATTTTTAAGTCATTCTGGCCTTGTAAGCCCTGAATCATACCCCGTTGGAACATTGCATAATCCTCACTTGATGTTTTGTAGGAGATGATCCTGTCATAATAACCTAAAGCATCATCATAATCTTTTAGTACAAAATAGGAGTCTGCAAGTCGGAGCACCGCATCATTGATTGTATTGATATCTTTTTCATTTCCCTGCAGGAAGCGTTTGAAGTAGGTTGCTGCTTTTCTATAGCTTTCATGTTCAAATGCAGCATATGCCAGAGCATAATGAGCAAAATTGTAAACATCAGTTCTTTTTGCAGCCGGAAGATTCATAAACTTCTCAAAATTGTCAACAGATTCTCCAAACTTTCTAACCTCGTACATTGCTTCTGCAAGCCAGTAAGTTGAAAGTGCATGAATCTCATTATCTATCACATTGGTATTTGAACGCATAAACATGGAAATCCCATTTTGAAAGGCCCTTTCATTATAATATTCAAGTCCCCGGAAATAGGTAACCTTCTGATAAACAGCATTGGCTTCCTTGTTTCTGTTCTGAATGCTCTCAAGAATATCGATTGCATCTTTGTAATTTTTAGTGGTTAGCAAGATCTCGCCAAGAAGAATTTTAGCTTCATCAAGCTTATCTGAATAGGAGTATGTTTTAATAAATTGCTGGGTAGCATCAAGAGCAACCTGGTGAAAATCAAGCTCATAGGATAATTTAGCATAATTGAATAAGCCTTCTTCCTGTAATTTTTTATCAAAGCTTAATCTGGAGGCTTTAAAAAAGGCACTTCTGGCGCCCTGCTTATTTCCTGTCTTTAGAAATGACTCTCCCAAAGCAATCATACCACTCTGGAAATACTGATCTGTTGTTTCAAGTTTTTCCAGTTCAATAATTGCATTCTTATAATCTTTTAGTTTATACCAGGTATAACCAATCTGATAATTATCCTGATTATTCTGGGTTTTGCCCTGATCGTTCTTCTGAAAGCTTCTGTAGTAGACACCTGCATTGGTGTAATCAGACTTTGCAAAAAATGAAGCCCCTACTATCCGAAACATTTCTGTTTCATAAAGTTGTTTCGTAGATTTTAATATGGGTATGGCATAATTAAGAACATCGTCATAACGCTGATCCAGAAAATACATTGCCGAAATATAGTAGGGATAGCTGCTTTCATAAGGTTTTGAACCCTTTAATCTTTCAAACTCAGTTAAAGCAGTTTTGTAATCTTTTTGCAGGTAGCTGATGTAAGCATAATAATAAATAGAAAGCTCGTTATAGGTGCTTTTCTCGTTTCTCAGTTCAGCAAATATTGGTTTTGCTTTATCGTTGTCTTTGATCTCGAAATAGGAGTAAGCCAGTTTATACCTGTATTCAGAAGATTCTTTTCCCGAAATATTGTTACCCTCCAGTTTTGTTAACCATTCGATTACTTTAGGATAGTTCTTCCTGGTAAAATAAGATCTCCCAAGATGATAATAAGCAAGCTTTGTATAATTACTTGCAGGGTATTTATCGATAAAATCAATAAACAACGATTCAGCATCACTGTTGTCTAATTCAAGTGCGCACAAGGCAATATAGAACTGAGTATTTTCTTTCAGCAGACTTAAGTCTGGATTGGATTCTGGCCGGGCAGAGCTTGTTTGTTCAAATTGGCCGACACGACTGAACTGTTGTGATGCTGCGGCGTATTTCCCCTGATCCAATAATTCTATCCCACCTTTATAAAACTGATTTATTTCAATCCAGGCGGTATTTTGAGCAAGGAGAGGAGCAGCAAATAATGTAAGCAGGAGAGTGAAGATTGCGTATTGTCTGAGCATAAGTAACCAAAATAATTATCGCTAATTTAATGGAAAGGCCTTTAGGCTATTCACATTAGTAATTAACATGTGTTGAAAACAGAGTTATAACGAAAAATAATAACTGATGTTATTGAAGATCAAAAAATCAGAAAGATCAGATCGAAAAAATAGAATTATTTGTTACGCTGGTTTGCCAGGAGATATAAGACAGCCATTCTGATAGCTACCCCGTTTTCTACCTGATCTAGTATGATTGACTGTTTACTGTCGGCAACATCGCTGGTGATTTCCACTCCGCGGTTAATCGGGCCGGGATGCATTACAGTGATTTCCTTGTCCAGTGAATTAAGGATTTGCTTATTCAAACCATACATCATCGAGTATTCCCTAAGAGATGGGAAGTATTTTATATCCTGCCGTTCGAGTTGTATACGAAGCATGTTTGCCACATCGCACCAGTTTAAGGCCTTCATTAGGTCATGTTCAACCTTTACGCCCAAGGTCTCAATATACCTCGGTATCAGAGTGCTGGGACCACAGACCATTACCTCAGCACCTAATTTGTGAAGGCACAGAATGTTTGACAGTGCAACTCTTGAATGAAGTACATCACCAATTATTGCTATTTTTTTTCCTCTTACCTCACCATACCGCTCTTTGATTGAAAATGCGTCCAGAAGTGCCTGCGTTGGATGCTCATGCGCACCATCACCGGCATTCACGATCTGTGCATCAACGTGCTTGCTTAAAAACACTCCTGCACCAGGGTAGGGATGTCTCATAACAACCATATCAACTTTCATTGACAGGATATTATTCACAGTATCGATTAGGGTTTCTCCTTTACTGACGGAGGAGGAGGAAGCAGCGAAATTTACTATATCAGCCGAAAGCCTCTTTTGAGCAAGCTCAAAGGAAAGGCGTGTACGGGTCGAGTTTTCAAAGAAAATATTGGCAATGGTAATATCACGTAGAGAGGGAACCTTTTTTATGGGTCTGTTCAGTACATCCTTAAATGTATCGGCAGTTTCAAATATCAATTCAATATCTCTTACGGTGAGATCTTTTATACCCAGCAGGTGTTTAGTGCTTAATGTTTGAATTGCTTCTGCCATTATTTTTCTGATAGTAAGATAACTTTGTCCTCATGATCAGTTTCTTTCCAGCTAACTATAACTTTCTGTGAGGCGATGGTGTCAACCTTAATTCCGATATAATCGGCTTCAATTGGCAGGTGTCTTGAAAAACGTCTGTCAACAAGAGTGAGAAGTTCTACTTTTTCCGGTCTCCCAAATGATTGCAATGCATCCATCGCTGCCCTGATTGTTCTGCCGGTCCATAATACATCATCGACCAGGATTACCTTTTTACCTTCAATAATAAAATCGATCTCTGTACTGCTGGGTATCAATAATCCATCTTTACGACGGAAATCATCCCTGAAAAATGTGATGTCAAGGTTTCCGCTTTCAATCTTAACTTTAGGAAGACTGATTTTTAATTCCTCAACAATACGTTTTGCAAGAAAAATTCCCCGAGGCTGAATACCGAGTATGACGGAGTTTTCAAAAAGATTGTGATTTTCAATTAACTGATGGCAAAGGCGCTGTATGGTGATCTGGAATTTCGGACCGTCAAGCAAGGTTAGTTTTTGCATCTTGGTTTAATTTGAGCAAAAGTAGGGAAAAAAGATAAAAGCAGAAAGGATTAAGCTAAAAGTTTATGGGTAAGTTTTTGTTGTATGGAATAAAGTGTGGAGAGGGAATGGGGAATTGAGAGTGGAGAATGGAGAATTGAGACCGATGGCTATCGGGTGGAAAAATGAGATAAAACAAAAAAGCCCTGATTTTCATCAGGGCTTTCAAGATTATAAGAATTTAGCTTATTCTGCTTTTTCTTCAGAAGCTTCTGCTACTTCAGTACTTGCAGCTGCATCTTCTTCAGTTTTCTTAGCTTTCTTGGCTTTGCTTTCCGCACCTTCCATCTTCTCTTTTAATTGTGCCAATACACCCAGATCACCTAAAGTTGATTTTTCAACAGACTCTTTTACCTTTTTAACGGCAGTAGTAGTTGCTTTAGCTTCTTTCTTTTTAGCGTTGAACTCTTCTTTGCGCTCTTCAGCTTTAGCCTCTTCCCAGATACGGGCATGAGAAACTACAATACGCTTGGAGTCTTTGTTAAATTCAATGATTCTGAATTCTGCAGTTTCCTCAGCTTTAACTGAACTGCCATCTTCTTTAACCATGTGTTTTGTAGGAGCAAATCCTTCAACACCATATGGTAAAGCGATGATTGCACCTTTATCAGTTACTTTTAACACAGTACCTTCGTGGATAGAATCCAGTGTGAATACGGTTTCAAAAGTTTCCCAAGGATTTTCTTCTAACTGTTTGTGGCCTAAGCTCAGTTTACGGTTAGCCTCATCAAGTTCTAAAACAACCACATCCAATTCTTCACCTACTTTAGTGAATTCATTAGGGTGATTAACTTTCTTAGACCATGAGAGATCAGAAATATGAATCAATCCGTCGATACCTTCTTCGATTTCAACAAATACACCAAAATTAGTCATGTTCTTAACAACAGCTTTGTGTTTGCTTCCGATTGGGTAGCGCTCACCGATGTTTTTCCATGGATCAGGAGTAAGTTGTTTGATACCAAGGCTCATTTTACGCTCGTTACGATCTAATGTCAATACCTGAGCTTCTACCTCGTCACCAACTTTCAGGAATTCCTGTGGGTTACGAAGATTTTGAGACCATGACATTTCAGATACGTGAATCAAACCTTCAACACCCGGAGTGATTTCAAGGAATGCACCGTAATCTGCAACAGTTACGATTCTACCTTTAACTTTAGATCCGATCTCTAATGCCGTATCTAATGCTTCCCAAGGGTGTGGAGTTAATTGTTTTAATCCTAATGCGATACGTTTTTTCTCGTCATCAAAGTCTAAAACAACAACATTGATCTTCTGATCAAGGTTTAATACTTCACGTGGATGCTCTATACGGCCCCATGAAATATCAGTTATGTGTAATAAACCGTCTACGCCACCAAGGTCAATGAACACACCGAAATCGGTAATGTTTTTAACTGTACCTTCAAGTACTTGTCCTTTTTCCAGTTTCGCAACGATCTCAGTTTTTTGATTTTCTAAATCGTCTTCAATCAACACTTTGTGAGATACTACAACGTTTTTAAACTCATGATTGATTTTAACAACCTTGAATTCCATTGTTTTACCTACATAGATATCGTAATCGCGGATAGGTTTGATGTCGATCTGTGATCCTGGAAGGAAAGCTTCAACACCCATAATGTCCACAATTAATCCACCTTTAGTACGGCTCTTAACAAAACCAGTGATGATCTTGTCCTGATCCAAAGCTTCATTGATGGTTTCCCATGAACGTTGAGTTTTGGCACGTTTACGGGATAATACCAACTGTCCGTTAGCATCCTCCTGTGATTCAACAAATACATCAACGGTGTCACCGATTTTCAAGTCAGGTGTATCACGGAATTCAGATAATGACACTAGACCATCAGACTTAAATCCGATGTTCAATACCACATCTTTGTTGTTGATCGATACAACAACTCCCGAGATAATCTCGCCTTTGTTGATCGAGTTGAAAGTGCCGGCATACATTTCTTCATACTTTTCACGGTCTGCAGCACTGTAATTACCGAACCCTTTGTCATCAGCATCCCAGTCGAAATCGCCGGAAGGGGTGATGAGTGTTTTTGATTTGATCTCTTCGATCGACACTGAATCAGCTTCTGATTCAATGGTTTCCTTTTGTTTAACCGTAGTGGTTTCTTCGCCCTGGAGCTCCGCTTGTTTAGCAGTCAACTCCTTTTCGGCTTCTAGTTTTTTGGCCATTAATTAATTTATCTCCTTTTTCCGATTATTAAATCGGACTGCAAAGGTAGAAAATAAGATTTTTAATAAAAAACATTTCTATGCTTTATTTTTATTAAGGCTGAGGATATTGGATATTTAGACCTTAAGGATGGCGGGATTCATCATTAATTGCCCTCAAAATCAGGCTTGAATTAAATTGAGAGCTATTGTTCCGTATTTTTACTGCTCAATAATGGTCTTATATAGGATAAAGCAAATTCCAGCTGCATTTCCTGGTCAATAGTTGAATTATCAAGCACAATTGCATCTGCGGCTTGTATTAAAGGGCTTTCCTCTCTTGTGGTATCCTGATGATCGCGGAGGGCAAGATTTGCATATATTTCTTCTAAACTTACTTTTTCTCCCTTATTGATCAGTTCTTTATATCGTCTTTCGGCACGAATCTGCGGATCAGCAGTCATGAAAATTTTTAATGTGGCATCCGGAAAAACTACTGTACCTATATCACGGCCATCCATAATAATGTTTTTGGATTTACCCATTCTTTGCTGCTGCCTGACCATTTCGGTACGTACAGCTTTGATTGCGCTAACCTGACTCACTTTTTCAGATACAGGCATTTGTCTTATTTCTTCAGAAATATCTTCCTCATTTAAAAAGACAAAAGTTTGTTCATCACGGTATTCAAAGTTAATGTGGATATTATCCAGAGCACTTACTACAGCAAGAGGATCATTCAGGTCAATTTTATTCCGAAGGAAATAAAGGGTTACTGCACGGTACATAGCGCCTGTATCTATGTAGATAAAATGCAGTTTTTTAGCCAGGGCTTTTGCTATTGTACTCTTTCCGCAGGATGAATAACCATCTATGGCTATGACTATGTTTTTGCTCATCCCTGCAAAAATAGAATTTGCTTTCGATTTCCGGAGGATATAATTTATGAAATACAACTGGATAGGATGCTGTTTATGATTTGGGAATCCATAATTTTGAGCATGGAATTTCCGGTAAAGAATCTATTAAAGGAGATTAGCTTCAAAACCTCAAGAAGTGGTGGCAAGGGCGGTCAGAATGTGAACAAGGTTTCCTCAAAAGTGGAGCTCAATTTGAATATCAGCGCATCTTTGCTATTCACCGATGAGCAAAAGCAATTTTTATTACAAAAACTTGCCAACAGGATAAATTCAGAAGGAATATTACAGATTATTACTGAGGAGGAGAGGAGTCAGTTACTTAATAAGCAGAAAAGTTTGGTAAAACTTCAGCAATTAATCAAAAATGCCCTATATCAGCCAGCGGTCAGAAAGGCTACAAAGCCCAAACGGTCAGCAATTGAAAGCAGGCTCAAGTCTAAACACATGAATGCTTTGAAAAAAATCAGCAGAAGGGATTATTTTAAAGATTAATTATTCCTTACCTAGCCTGTAAAATAAGGCGAATGAGCCATATTGATGAGGTTTTGCACTGCTTTTAATTTCCCTTGATTTGAATATCACAGAGAAGTCGGCTGTCCAACGGTTTTTTGAAAAAACAGCACCCGCTTGCTGGCTGAACACCACAGGTTTAATATCAAATACTGCAGGGCCTTTATCATTTATAAACATACCACCCTGAATTGTTGCATCATAAGCAATATAATGAAGCATAGGTTTTGCGTAGAAAAAAAACTCCTTTTCAAACTTTGTACTGGAATTATTGGAAATGGTACTTTGTGTGCTTGCAGAGCTATGAAGTGGATTTATCGTCCCAGTACGGAAAAGTATTCCGGCACCTATTCCGGCAAAAGTATTTCCGACATTGATATAGGAGTTAAGGCTGAAATCTGTTTTTCCGGATTCCAGCCGCTTAATCAGCTTATTAAATTCTATGGTTGAATTGATCCCGAATTCATTGTTAACCTGCCATTGCCAGCCATTAATTTCATAAAAACCAAATGTGCTGTGAAGCAACTCCTGAGCTTCTTTCCCTTTTGCTGATGGGCCAATCGTTCCAAGCTGAATACTAAGTTTGAGATTACTTTCTGAATTATAAAGAAAGTTGAGCGCTCCGCCTCCATAGAGGTAAGCTGCAAAAGGCCGGTCAATGAAATCGGGATCCAGAATGCTACCTGTTTGAGGATTATAAATTTTTTGTCCGGCTTCAAGTTCCCAAATGACTTTATTTAGCTTTGGGTTTTTTAGCGCCGACTGATCAAGCGCGGTTCTGAATTTTAGAAAAAGTCCGTTGGTGTAATATCGGTCCTGACCTTGTGCCAGATAGGAATCGTTCTCACTTCTAAAACCAAATTCACTTTTATAGGAGCTTTCTTGTGCGTTTGAAATTGCTGCATTGAAAACAAACAATATAGTAATTAAGAAGACTTTGTGTTTTATTATCATGTTTTCTCTAGTTCCGGCACAATTTCAACAAAAGCTCCGAATATGCAGGATTAAAACTGTAATTGCAGTTTTAATCCTGTTATGAATGCAAAGATTATTTATTTGGTGTGATTTCCGGCTGTTTCTTTTACAGTCAGGTCAATTGCATCCTTTACCTTATCCTTAAATAAAGCCAGGTCAATAACTTCTTTCATTTCACTGACATAATGAAATTGCATATCCCTGATATAATCTTCCTTGATCTCCAGAATATCTTTTCTGTTGGATTTAGATAAAATTATTTCCTTGATATTGGCTCTTTTTGCAGCCAGGATCTTTTCCTTGATACCACCAACCGGTAATACCTTACCACGAAGTGTGATTTCACCGGTCATAGCCAGATGAGGTTTAACCTTATGTTGTGTGAATGCTGATGTCAATGCCGTCAGCATAGTAATTCCTGCAGATGGACCGTCTTTTGGTGTAGCACCCGCTGGAACATGTACATGGACATCCCATTGATCAAATACTCTATGATCAATATTGAATTTTCTGGCATTTGCACGAAGATAGGCCATTGCGATTGTAGCAGATTCTTTCATTACTTCACCCAGATTTCCTGTGAGTGATAATTTTCCTTTTCCTGGGCTCAGACTTGCTTCAATAAACAAAATATCCCCGCCTACCTGGGTCCATGCCAGACCCGTTACCACGCCGGCAACTTCGTTGCCTTCGTATAGATCCTTGTCGTAGATCGGGGGCCCAAGAATAGTTTCTACATCAGTTTTACTGACTACAGGGTTGTATTCAAGATCCATTGCGATTTTTGTCGCAATTCCACGTACCAATGAACCTATTTTCTTCTCAAGTCCACGAACTCCTGATTCTCTTGTATAATCTTCGACTACTTTTTCAAGAACCTGATTTTTAAGACTAATATCTTTCGCTTTTATGCCGTGTTGTTCACGTTGTTTTGGTAAAAGATGCTGTTTAGCAATCTCAATTTTTTCTTCTATGGTATAACCGTTCACCTCAATAATTTCCATCCGGTCTAATAATGCCGGTTGAATAGAACTCAGGGAATTCGCAGTTGCAATGAACATAACACTTGATAGATCATAATCTACTTCTACATAGTGATCATAGAATGCATTATTCTGCTCAGGGTCAAGTACTTCAAGGAGGGCTGATGATGGATCCCCACGAAAATCATTTCCAACTTTATCAATTTCATCAAGTACGAATACAGGGTTTGAACTGCCTGCTTTTTTTATGGATTGGACAATACGACCAGGCATCGCACCGATATAGGTTTTACGATGACCCCTGATTTCGGCTTCATCCCTTATCCCACCAAGAGCCATACGTACATATTTTCTGCCCAGAGCCTTCGCAATCGATTTACCAAGAGAGGTTTTACCAACTCCCGGAGGGCCTACAAGACAAAGGATTGGAGCCTTCATATTGTGTTTTAATTTAAGAACAGCGAGGTATTCAATGATCCGCTGCTTAACTTTATCAAGCCCATAATGATCTTTTTCTAGAATTTTAGAAGCCCGTTTAAGATCAAAATTATCCTTTGTAAAATCATTCCATGGAAGGTCCAGGAGAAGTTCCAGATAATTAATTTGTATTGAGTAGTCTGCTGCCGCAGGATTCATTCTGGCCAGTTTCTCAACCTCTTTATTGAAATGGGTTGCTGCTTCTTTACTCCATTTTTTTAGTGCGGCACGATCTCTCAGATTTTCTATCTCCAGATCGGGGGAATTTCCCCCCAATTCTTCCTGAATGGTTTTTAACTGCTGATTCAGAAAATAATCGCGCTGCTGCTTGTCGAGGTCAACCCGCACTTTCGATTGGATCTGGTTTTTTAGTTCCTGCATCTGCAGTTCCTGGGTTAAATGCTCCAGAACCATTTTTGCACGGTCATGGAGATTCGCAACTTCCAGCATCTGTTGTTTTGCAGAAACCTCAGCGTTCATATTGGAAGAAATGAAGTTGATCAGAAATGATGAACTTTCAATGTTTTTTATAGCAATACCAGCTTCACTTGGAATATTTGGAGAAAGCTGGATGATCTGCATGGCCATCTCTTTAATAGATGCCATTAGAGCCTTGAATTCTTTGTCAGCTTTAGGGCGGACTTCCTCAAATTTTTGGATACTAGCCTTGATATAAGGATCGCTCTGCACTTCTTCATTCAGACGAAAGCGCTGTTTACCCTGAATAATCACCGTAGTGTTGCCATCAGGCATCTGAAGCATTTTGATGATAAGTGCAACAGTACCGACCTGATTTAATTGTTCGAATTCAGGATCCTCAATACCTACATCTTTTTGAGACACGACACCAATTATCCTTTCGCCGCGATAAGCATCTTTGATCAGTTTGATAGATTTATCCCTGCCAACCGTGATTGGAATTACAACCCCTGGAAATAATACCGTATTGCGTAAAGGCAGAATCGACAAAATGTCGGGTGTCTCTTCATTGTTCATTTCCTCCTCATCTTCCTGTGACATCAGGGGAAAGAACTCGGTATCTTCACTGATTAAAGGCAATGTGCGGTTGAAATCAAAGTTATCGTAGTTACTCATCTATATCTTAATAACGTCATTATGACAGTTGAATTTTCTCAAAAGCCGATTAAATCAGCCTGAAAACTAAAAGTGCAAGGTATGTGCCAAATCACTGTAATCGTTAAAATAGGCAGATAAAAAGAAATATACGGACAAATGTTCTGACAAAATTTATTTAATTGGCATAGTTTTTTTCTATCAAGAAACTAAATTCGTACATTTAAAATAATAAATGTAAAGGATCGTTATTCCTTACGAATTTAAACTGTCACCAATTAAAATGAGATCATTTTCAGGTTTACTAATTATTCTTTTATCAGCGAATATTGCTTTCGCTCAGACCGCTTACCACAAAATGGGCCAAAAGGCTCTAATTGACGGGGATTTCAAAGCTGCAGTTTCAAACCTTGAAAAAGCACTTGCTAAAGACTCAACTGATGTAAATACCTTGTACATGTTAGGGTATTCTTATTATCATTCTGGAAGGTATAAAGAGTCAGTGAATACCTTCAATAAAGTAATTGCAATAAAGCCTTCAGATAACAGTGCGTATTATTACAGAGGAAAGGCCAGTAATATTATGGCTAATGATACTAAGGGTATTGCAAATTCAGATAGAGAGAAATTACTCCTTTCATCTATCAAGGATTTTTCTAAAGCAATTGATCTGAATGCCGATGATGTTAAATTATATCAGAACAGGGCAGTAGCTTACCGGGATTACGGTGTGCTTAAGGGACAAAAGATCCCTGGCTTGTACGACAAGAACAAAGCAACAGGTTCTTTCAGATCCTGCATTTCAGATTTTGAAAAAGTATTGTCAATTACCCCCGACCGCAGAGATATCATTACTCAGTTAGAAGACGCAAAGATTTACCTTCAGAATCTGAAATAATATTTATCAGAACGTAAAGAAAAACCCGGCCTTGTCCGGGTTTTCTTTTTTTATTGAAAAATTAAGGATATTCGGATTACAGAATATTATCAGATGCTTAAATCAATCAGAAAGTTCGAAAACCTTCATATAGCCTGTTGGTTGCTTAAAGATACCTGTTGGGTTTTGGATATGCGCGTGTTAGGTGTAATAATGATCTTCCCAACGCTATTTCTGGCTTTTTTCATCACTTTTAAGTTCAGAAAAATAGTTTCTGAATTCTATCACAATCTGGCGGTGTGTTTTTGGATAATGGCTAATACCATTTGGATGTTGGGAGAGTTTTATTACGATGATACTTTACGTCCCTTGGCAACCGTATTTTTCATTACAGGGCTCCTTGTATTAATGGTTTATTATGTATTCATTTACAGGAAGTTATCAGCTTTTCAGGATAGCAGGGAGTAGGAGTCCTGAAAGTATATTTTATTTTAAAACGATCCCACTGATCTGATAAGTGTTATTCCCCAGAAACCGAACGCTCTGACTTTTATTTATCGTGTAAATAGAATCAGGAATATAAGTCAGTTCTTCTGAAGATTCATAGAGCTTACTACGGGTCAGATTCTTTATTTTGAAAAAAACAGCCCGTCCCTGTTGGTCCTTTTTTATTTCGACAGATCTGGTGCGTAGATTCGTATCAATTGCTATGTAGTTGAAATGAAGACTATTTCCGCTAATCTTATAACTATCTTTCCAGGCCGGCTTAATTATATCTGAAGCAATGAAAAGAGCAAGTTCATTATCCCAGTCTACAGAAAGATTCTTTTTAATTTCTGCCTGGTCATTCTGCCTGACACTTTTATTCACAGTTGATTTTTTGCTTGTCAGACGTTTAACTTCAGCTTCAAAAAATCCTTTGATATCAAAAAACACTGTTTTTGTTTTCATTTCTTCCCGGCTTGAGCAGGAGGAATTGAAAATAAGGAGCAGAATAAATAGTTTGCGGTACATTAAGAAACCAGTACTTCACCGCTCATTATTTCCGGTGATTGAATATTCATTAATTTCAGGATTGTAGGCGCTATATCCCCCAGTTTTCCGTCTTTGATATGTTTGTAGTCCTCATCAATCAAGATACATGGAACAAGGTTTGTAGTATGTGCGGTATTAGGAGAGCCATCCTCATTGATCATGTAATCTGCATTGCCATGATCTGCCAGAATAATGAATGAATAACCGTTTTTTATTCCGCATTTAACAACTTGCTCCAGACATCGGTCAACTGTTTCAACCGCTTTCACTACTGCACTGAATATGCCAGTATGTCCAACCATATCCGGATTAGCAAAATTCAAACAAACGAAATCCGGCCAGCCACTTTCAAGTTCGGGACAAATTGTGCCTGCGATCTGTGCGGCACTCATCTCAGGTTGAAGATCATAGGTCGCAACTTTAGGAGAAGGAATCAGAATTCTTCTCTCATTATTAAATTCCCGTTCTCTGCCGCCCGAGAAGAAGAAAGTTACGTGTGGGTATTTTTCTGTTTCAGCAATCCTGATCTGATTTTTATGATTTTGTTCCAGGACGGCTCCAAGGGTTTGGTTAAGATCATCTTTGGTAAATACTACATGAACATTTTTAAATGTTTCATCATAAGTGGTCATAGTTACATAGTAGAGATCCAGGGCCTGCATGTTGTATTCAGGAAAGGATTGCTGGGTTAAAGCGCTTGTAATTTCCCTGCCCCGGTCTGTCCTGAAATTGAAACAGATCACTACATCACCTTGTTCAATTTTGCCAACAGGTATACCATCATTGTCTGTTTTTACGATTGGATCGATAAATTCGTCACTAATTCCTGAGTCATATGACTGCTGTATACTTTCTGAAATATTATTGCTTGGTTTACCAGTTCCGTGAACCATAAGGTCATAGGCCAGTTTAACCCGTTCCCAGCGATTATCCCTGTCCATAGCATAATACCTTCCGATTGCAGAGGCAATTGTTCCAGCAGAATGATCAAGATGTGCATTCAATTCCTGTATAAACTTTAAGCCAGAAGCCGGATCGGTATCCCGCCCATCCATAAAAGCGTGAATGAATACATTTTTTACCTGATTGGCTTTCGCAGCATCGCATAAACCTTTCAAATGATCAATATGAGAATGAACTCCTCCATTGGATAAAAGTCCGATGAAGTGTACATTTTTGTTAGCATTTAATGCATAATTGAATGCTGCCTTCAGAACCGGGTGATCATTAAGTTCATTGTCTTTAACAGCTTTATTTATACGTCCTAATTCCTGATAGATAACCCTTCCAGCTCCCAGATTCATGTGCCCAACTTCCGAATTACCCATTTGTCCGGCAGGAAGGCCAACCGCTTCTCCTGAAGCCTGTAATTTAGAGTTTGGGTAGGTCTTAATTAAATGATCGAAAAAAGGTGTATTAGCTACACTTACTGCATCAGATTTATCATGATTTCCGTAGCCCCAGCCATCGAGAATTAGAAGAATTGCTTTTTTATTTTTCACAAAACAAATATACGCTCAAATTAAATAAATTTGCTTTTTTTGTTTTGTGGCATACTTTTAGTACTATTATTTAAAAAAAATGAGAGCCAAAATTCTAATCATCAGTATTATTTCTTGTTTTTTTTCATTTACGCCTGCTGAGGTGCAGCAGAAGGATATTTTTGATACGCTTACAGGCTATTTCAAGGATTCAAACAGTAAAGAGATTGCAGGGTACTTTGCAAGTGTGATTGAATTGGAGATACTTTCTGAAGAAGGTGAGTACTCAAAAGCACAGGCCGAATTAATTCTTCGCGATTTTTTTTCCAAGCACACACCAGTTTCAGTAAAAGTTGTTCATAGGCTTAGTTCCAGTTCAAATTATAAATTTGGGGTGCTCTCTTTACAATCCAAGGAGGACAAATTAAGGGTGTCCATATCCATGGCAAATAATGGCAATAAATTTTTGATCAAAACCATTACGATAGAAAACGATAAAGAATAAGGATTGTAATTAAGTATTTCTATTTTTGCCTGACCAATTACAATGAATTTAGACAAAGCAATTTTAGAGCCATTCATATCGAATGCTATGGCAGAGGATATTGGCGATGGTGATCATACTTCACTTTCAACTATCCCTGAAGGCCAGAGCGGTAAAGCAAAGCTATTGATCAAAGACAAGGGCATTATCGCAGGTATTGATGTTTCCATAGAAATATTTAAGGCAGTTGATACCAAACTTCTGGTTGATATTCTCATTCAGGATGGTGAAACTGTAAAGCACGGGGATATTGCATTTTATGTGAGCGGGAGTGTTCATTCAATCCTCAAAGCCGAACGTTTGGTTTTAAATACTATGCAAAGAATGAGTGGTATTGCCAGCACCACCAATCGGATTGTAAAAATCCTTGAAGGCACCGTGACTAAAGTGCTGGATACCCGTAAAACTACCCCAGGACTTCGTTATCTCGAAAAATTGGCTGTCAAGATAGGTGGAGGGGTCAATCACAGGTTCGGCCTATATGATATGATTCTGATCAAGGATAATCATGTTGATTATGCTGGAGGTATCGGTAATGCCATAAAATCTGCTCAGGATTACTTAAAAGAAAATAAAATTAACATCCCGGTTGAAGTGGAGGTGAGAAATCTGGATGAGTTGAAAGAAGTAATGCAGTTTGGTCAAATCGATAGGATCTTACTTGATAACTTTAGTTTCTCCTTACTTAAAGAAGCTGTAAATCTGGTGAATGGATCTTACATTACAGAGGCCTCGGGTGGCATCACAGAGGATAATGTTTTAGAGTATGCCAATTGTGGGGTTGATTATGTTTCTATGGGTGCATTAACACATTCTGTTAAAAGTCTGGACATGAGCCTGAAAGCAGTCAAACCCTAAATAAATTTATTTTTTCATTTATAGACCTGATTGAATTTGTAATATTGTAAAGAATGATATCGATTTACTCGCTCTCAGCCTTGATTCTTGCATATCTTTTCGGATCAATTCCTACAGCCGTATGGATTGGTCAGGCTTTTTATGGAATAGATGTTCGTGAATATGGCAGTGGGAATGCCGGAGCGACCAATACTTTTAGGGTCTTGGGTAAAAAGGCAGGCCTTGCTGTGATGTTTCTCGATATTTTTAAAGGTTACACAGCAACCAATCTCGCATACCTCATCGGACTTTCGGTTACCGGCCCCCAAAATTCAGTGCAATTTGTGAATTATCAGCTTGCCCTTGGGGTAACTGCAGTTTTAGGCCACTTATTTCCTGTTTTTGCAGGTTTTCGGGGTGGGAAAGGGGTTGCAACATTATTTGGTATGATATTGGCAGTACACTCGGAGGCAGCGATGCTTTGCGTTCTTACCTTTGTTGTATTTTTGCTTATTTTCAAATATGTATCACTGAGTTCCATAATGGCAGGGTTTTCATTTCCCCTCAGTATTATTTTCATATTTCAATCTCCAATACGTTCTGTCCTGCTTTATGGAATGTGTATTTGTGTGCTGATTTTAGTTACACATCAAAAAAATATCGAGCGACTTCTAAAAGGAAAAGAGTCCAGAGTAGATCTGTTTAAAAGAAAAGCTCATTAATCACATTATTTAATTCTTAACCATGAAAAAATTAAACTTGATCATCGCAGCAGCGATCGGAATCTTCCTGTTTTCCTGCTCTCAGGTGCCGCTTACAGGTCGAAACCAGTTAAGTCTGGTGGATGATGCAGCTCTACAAAATGAAGCTGCCAATGCCTATAATCAATTTCTTTCTGATCCTTCTACTAAAGTGATCTCAAGGGGTACGGATGCTCAGCGGGTCAGTACAGTCGGAAATAAACTTGCCTCGGCAATAAACCGTTACATGCAGGCCAATGGTTTCGGGGATAAGTACAATTACCGGTATCAATTTACTCTGGTAGAAAGTAAGGATATTAATGCCTGGTGTATGCCAGGAGGAAAAGTGGCAATCTATTCAGGTATTTTGCCTGTTACGCAAAACGAAGCAGGACTTGCAACAGTTATGGGTCATGAAATAGCACACGCTATTGCACAACATGCTAATGAGAGATACTCACAGATGACACTTGCTCAGGCAGGAGGCGGTATTCTGGGAGCTGCAGTAGGTGGAGCATCACAAGGTACCCAACAGGTAATTGGCCAACTTTACGGTATTGGGGGCCAGCTTGCAATGTTGAAATATTCACGTAATCAGGAAAGTGAAGCGGATCGTTTAGGGCTCATTTTTATGGCAATGGCAGGATATAATCCTGATAGTGCTGTAACATTCTGGGAGCGTATGGCAGCTGCTAAGAGCAGCAGTGGTGCCCAACCTGAATTTTTGAGTTCACACCCAAGTGATGAAACCAGGATTGCTGCTATCAGAAAACTTTTACCTGAGGCACGCCAATATTATACTGGTGGCAAATTGAAATAAAAATTGGCAATCAGGGATTATTTTGTTTCAAAACATCCCTGATTGCCTTTCCTTTCACTAGACATTCCTCATATTCTTTCTCCGGATCTGAATCCAGAGTAATGGCACTGCCAACATGGAATGAAAGATACTGCAGTTTGGCATTGTAAAGGATGGTTCGGATTACTACATTGAAATCAAAATCACCATTGGGAGCAAAATAACCAACAGCACCTGAATAGACCCCGCGCTTGCTTCTTTCATATTTTTCTGCCAGCTGCATAGCCCTTATTTTTGGCGCACCGGTCATCGAACCCATCGGAAAAGTATTTGCAATGATTCCGGCATTCGAGAGTTTTTCATCTGCTTCACAAACTACCGTCGAAATCATCTGATGCACTTGTTTAAAACTATATATACCGAATAGTTCCTCCACTCTTACTGTCCCCGGCTTTGCACTTTTTGTGAGGTCATTCCGAACCAGATCAACAATCATTACGTTTTCGGCACGCTCTTTTTCATCCTTTAGCAGTTCTTCTTTCTGCTTTTTATCTTTCGTAGCATCAGAATTACGGGAAGATGTCCCCTTGATAGGCTGACTGATGAGTTTGTTTCCTCTGCGGCTCAAAAAGCGCTCAGGTGTAGCCGAAATAATATATTGCCCCTTTATTTTAAAATAATTGGCAAAAGGGGTTGGAGATAGTTTGTTAAGTGCAATAAAAACTTCTAATGGATCAATTTTCGCATTTTCTACATAAAATTCCTGGCAAAAGTTGATCTCATAAATATCTCCTCTCTGAATATGCCTCTGTATTTCCTGGACTGTTTGAATGTATTCGTTTCGCTCAAACCTGCTGAGTATGGCCGGTATTGATACCGGTTCTTCAGACTGTTTTAATGAAGTTTGATGAATAAAGTTCCAAATCTTATCAGCAGAATCACTGACGATACTGACCTCGTTGTTTTTGATCAGTATGCTGTGCTTTGGAAGAAAAAAATGAATTTTCGGAAAATAAAGGTGATCCGGATTTTCGGATATAAGATCTTCTGTCTCATTCTTAAGTTCATATGAAAAATAACCCGGAATATAGCCCTTGGTTTTAGTCAAAAACTCTTCAAGAGCAGCAAATGAATTCTTGCCGGAATCGCTTAATTCAGCAGCCTTTCCTGCACCAATATATACCCCAAATGCTGAGTAGGGATCTGAAAAATTATTTGAATCAAAATAACAGGCTGTATCGAAAGAATTTGCCCAAAATAAGGCTTTTGATTTAAAAGTATCCGGATCATCAGTATGAAAAACCTTTAACATAGATGCTTTAAATCAAATAAATACCACGAAGACGTCCTGATTCCTGAATTAACAAAGAGTCAGGGTTTGAACGCGATCCGGACCTACTGAAAGATATTTAATAGGTACGCCCAGATGCTTTTCAAGATAAGTGATATAGTTTTTCAATTTTTCAGGAATCTGATCAATTTCTCGAATGCCTGTCAAATCTTCCTTCCATCCCGGAATAGCTTCGAATATAGGTTCCGCTTTGATTGCGTTGATATCATATGGCATGTAATCGACCACTTCACCATTGTATTTGTAATGAGTGCAGGCATAAATGGTCTCAAATCCGCTTAATACATCAGCCTTGGTCATCACCATCTCAGAAACACCATTTAGCATGATCGCATATTTTAATGCCGGAAGGTCTATCCATCCGCAACGGCGGGGGCGACCTGTAGTAGCACCAAATTCATGTCCAATTTTACGGAGTTCTTCACCGGTTTCATTCTCCAACTCAGTTGGAAAAGGGCCGCTTCCTACCCGTGTGCAGTATGCTTTAAAAATACCAATCACATGACCAATATTTTTAGGGGCCACTCCAAGTCCGGTGCATGCACCGGCGGTGGTGGTATTGGATGAGGTGACAAAAGGATAGGAGCCAAAGTCTATATCGAGCATGGTACCCTGCGCACCTTCTGCCAGTACTCTTTTACCATCCCTCAGGTATTGGTTCACAAAATGCTCACTATCAACCTGTGGAATTGCTTTTAATAATTCAACTGCTTCAAAGAAGGCAGCTTCTTTTTCAGAATAATCTGGAATCTCGCCGTAATGTGATAAAATCGAGCGGTGTTTGTTCACCAGACGCATATAACGTTCGCGGAAATCAGTCAGCATAGTATCACCCACACGTAAACCATTTCTGCCGGTTTTATCCATATAGGTTGGCCCAATGCCTTTTAAAGTCGAGCCTATTTTGCTTTCGCCCATGTTGCTTTCTGATGCGGCATCTAAAAGCTGATGTGTTGGCAGAATAAGATGGGCTTTACGGGCAATAACCATTTTTTTTCTTGCAACCGGATCAAATCCATTTTTTTTAAGGTTATCAAGCTCTTTTTTTAAGATGATAGGATCAATAACCACACCATTACCAATGAGATTCATCGCTTTATCGTTGAATATTCCTGAAGGAATGGTATTCAGCACATATTTCTGATTATCAAACTCCAAAGTATGACCGGCATTTGGTCCGCCCTGAAAGCGGGCGATCAAGTCATATTCCGGACTTAAGACATCAACAATTTTTCCTTTTCCTTCGTCGCCCCATTGGAGGCCTAGCAATACGTCAACAGTCATGATTTAAAATAGGGGGGTATTAGGTATGTTTAGATTAACTTTTATTAACAAATGAATCGCAATTACCTTCTTTAAGGCGAGAGCAATTTCCATATAAATTTAATGAATGATGTTTGATATCAAATTTAAGAATATCACCCATCATACTTTGAATCTGCTGTATCCTTGGATCACAAAATTCCACGACTTTTCCGCAATCAATGCAAATTATATGATCATGCTGCTTGTAGCCATAGGATTTTTCGAATTGTGCCATGTTCTTACCAAACTGATGCTTGGTAACCAGATCACAGGATACTAAAAGTTCTAGGGTATTATACACGGTGGCACGACTTACCCGGTACTTCTTATTCTTCATGTGGATGTACAAAGATTCCACATCAAAATGATCGTTACGCGAATATATTTCCTCCAGGATTGCATAGCGCTCAGGAGTCTTTCGTAGGCTTTTGTTCTCCAGATAAGCCTCAAAAATTTTTATAACAAGTGCAATTGTATCTTTACCGGGCATAGTGCGATTAAATGACGCCCAAATTTATCCAAAAAATAAGAATATTCAGCATTTAATTCAGGAGGCCTTCACCATATCTACGTCATGAGAGTCAAATCGGGTCACAGAGCTTACTCCTACCACTTCCTTAAGTTTTAGAATGAGGTTATCCAGGTGTTTTGTGTTGTTTACATATACCATGATCGAGCCTTCAAAAATACCATCATCAGTATCCACTGTAATCGAACGCATATTGACTTTGAAATCACTGGATATTACGGTTGTGATCTTATTGATCAGTCCGACATCATCAATGCCAGTTATATGAAGGCCGGTTAAAAATGCAAGTTCCTTTTGTGAATTCCATTTGGCTTTGACAATTCTGTATCCGTAGTTTGCCATTAATTTGGCAGCATTCGGGCAGTTGGTACGATGGATCTTGATCCCATCACCCACAGTTACAAAGCCAAAAACATCATCCCCCGGAATCGGGTTGCAACAAGCAGAAAGTTTGTAATCCAGTTTCTGAAGGTCTTCACCAATTAATAAAGTATCACTGTCGTCTCCCTTTACTTTCTTGTTAAATTGCTCATTTGGAACAAATTCGATTTTTTCAGGCTTATTTTCGACGATTTTTTCAGATGCAACGAATTCCTTGAGTTGTTTAACATCAATTATACCCTGGGCAACATTATAAAATAGATCCAGTGTTGATGAAAGCTTAAAATAGTAAGATAGCTTATATAAATTGTCTGAATTATAGGTAACTTTTAATGACTTAAGTTTCCGCTCCAGGATTTCTTTGCCATTTTCGGCGATTTTTCGTTTTTCCTCTTTTAAGGAGGATTTAATTTTTGATTTAGCCTTTGCAGTAACAACAAAATTAAGCCAGTCTTCTTTAGGTGATTGTTTGCTGGAGGTTATTATCTCAACCTGATCACCATTTTGTAGTTTATAAGAGAGAGGTACCAGTTTGTGGTTCACTTTCGCACCAATACAGCTTGCACCGATATCCGTATGGATCTCAAATGCAAAATCGAGAGCCGTGGCATTTACCGGCAACTGAATTAATGAACCTTTTGGAGTAAAAATGAAGATCTCATCCGAAAAGAGGTTCATTTTAAAATCATCCAGAAAGTCCAGAGCGTTTGCCTCGGGATTGCTAAGCAGTTCCCTCACTTTATGAATCCATTGGTCGAGTCCGCTATCGTTATTAGGTTCTTCCTTGTATTTCCAATGCGCTGCAAATCCCTTCTCAGCAATCTCATTCATTCGTGTTGTACGGATCTGAACCTCAACCCATTGGCCCCTGGGACCCATTACAGTTGTGTGTAGTGATTCGTAGCCATTAGCGCGTGGTGAAGATATCCAGTCCCGAAGCCTGTCAGGATTTGGGTGATATAAGTCGGTAACTATCGAATAGGCTTTCCAGCAATCAGACTTTTCATTTTCGGGTTTGCTATTCAGGATTATTCGTATCGCAAAGAGATCATATACCTCGTCAAAAGGAATATTCTTTTTGCGCATTTTTGTCCAGATGGAATGAATTGATTTTGGTCTTCCATACACATCCGCATCAAGTCCCTGTTCATTTAATATATCCTTAATCGGAGTAATAAAATCCCTAATAAAGTTCTCCCTTTCGGCTTTTTTCTCATTAAGTTGCTGGGCAATGAACTTATAAGTTACAGGCTCCATGTATTTCATGGAAAGATCTTCAAGCTCTGATTTTAAGGTATAAAGGCCTAAGCGGTGGGCTAAAGGAGCGTAGAGATATACCGTTTCAGAAGAGATTTTTAACTGCTTATCCCTTGGCATAAATTCCATGGTCCGCATATTATGCAGGCGATCAGCGAGTTTGATCAGAATTACCCTAACATCATCGGCCAAAGTAAGAAGCATTTTTCTGAAGTTTTCAGCCTGCAGAGAACTGTTATAGTCGAAAACACCGGATATTTTGGTTAATCCGTCAATGATTTTGGTTACTTTCTTTCCAAACTCACGTTCAATATCATCCAGGGTTATGTCGGTATCTTCTACAACATCATGCAAGAGTGCACAGACAATGGATGTGGTTCCAAGACCAATTTCCTCGGCCGCAATTTGAGCAACAGCAATAGGATGATATATGTAAGGCTCACCGGATTTGCGGCGCATATTCTGATGGCTTTCAAGGGCCATGTCAAACGCAAGTCGGATCATGCGTTTATCGCCTTTTTGCATAGTCGATTTACACGCACGCAATAAAGCCCGGTACCGCTTGAGTATTTCCTTCTTTTCAGCCTCCAGATCGATTACAATTTCTTTCATTTTGTCATGCAATAGCTATATTTTAAAGCCTTGAGTGTATTTGCCGGGTTACATTACGTAACTTTAAGTATTAAAATATACAAAATTTAGCTGTAAATTTGTAGATCATAAATTTATGAAATTTTTAAGGCTATCGGTAATTATTTGTGTGGTTTTGATGTCAAAAATGACATATGCCCAGTATAAAAATGACCCGACCATAAAGGGGCCGAAAGATACAATCAGAGTTTCAATTACAAATGTGGACAATGAATTGATTCCCTGGATCGTTATACCTGAAGTTACTGTTATTGATACCCGTCTCTTCAGATCACCTGAAGAAAAGGCTAAGTTTAACCGATTGAGGTATAATGTGTTAAAGGTTTTACCTTATGCAATGTATGCCCGGCGTAAGTATCAGGAGTTGCAAATGAATCTGGCTAACATAAAGAGCAGAAAGGAAAAGAGGGTGATGATTAAGGCATTTGAAGGAGAAATTAAAGATATGTTTAACCGCGAGGTAAAAAATCTGACTATAACACAGGGTGGAATATTGATCAAATTGATTGACAGGGAAACCGGTACCAGTAGTTATGACCTGCTAAAGGATATGAAAGGTGGAATCACCGCCTTCTTCTATCAATCAATAGCAAGAATTTTTGGCAATAACCTTAAAAATACCTATGATCCTCAGGAAGACAGGGATATTGAAGCCATCATTCAGTCTTCAGGATATTACTCATATAGTTATTTATGAATCAAAAGTCGGTTTACCAGTTCACTGTTCAAAAACTGAATGGTGAGCATATGAGTTTAGGTATTTATGAGGGTAAGGTATTGCTTCTAGTAAATATAGCTTCCGAATGTGGTTTTACACCTCAGCTTAAGGAACTCGAAAGCCTTCGTAAAGATTATCAGGGTGAGGATTTTGAAATTCTGGCTTTCCCTTCCAATGATTTTGGTGGACAAGAACCTCTTGAGGGCTTTGCTTTGGGTGATTTTTGTGAAAAGAATTATGGTGTGAGTTTCCCGGTTTTTGAAAAGATCCGGGTTAGAGGTGATTATGCTCATCCGCTATATAAATTTCTTTCAGACAAGAAGCTTAACGGAAATGTTGGTGCTTCACCCAGGTGGAATTTTCATAAATATCTAATTAATACCAGGGGCGAAACTGTAGATTTTTTTTACCCTTTCACAAAGCCCAATTCTTCAAGAATTAAAAAGAGAATCAACAAATTATTGATTACAGAGAAATTATGAAATTAGATCTGCTGGTTTTTGCGGCACATCCTGATGATGCAGAACTCGGGTGTTCCGGAACCATACTGAAATATATAGCAGCCGGCAAAAAGGTTGGTGTTGTCGATTTAACCCGTGGCGAATTAGGTACCCGTGGAACCGCTGAAACCCGTGATGCAGAAACAGCAGAATCAACGCAGATTCTTGGCTTACATGTCCGGGAGAATTTGGGAATGAGAGATGGGTTTTTTCAAAATGATGAGGAACATCAGCTAAAGATCATTCAGATGATCAGGAAATATACTCCCGAGATAGTATTCAGTAATGCACTGCATGACCGGCATCCTGACCACGGAAAGGGGGGAGATTTGGTTAATGATGCATTTTTTCTTGCCGGACTTCCAAAAATCAGAACAGAAATAGATGGGAAAGATCAGAATGCATTCAGACCCCGTTTATTGCTTCAGTATATACAAGACAGGTATATTAAGCCTGATATCCTTATTGATGTGACTGCTTTCTGGGACAAAAAAATGGAATGTATACGGGCCTTCAAGACACAGTTTTTTGATCCGGATAGTGATGAAACGGAAACCTATATATCTTCACCTTCTTTTCTGAAAGTGATCGAGGCCCGATCCCGCGAATTAGGTAAGGCTATCGATGCCGAGTATGCCGAGGGATTTACAAGCAGGAAGCTTTTGGGCATTGACAATATATTTGATCTGAGGTGAAAGCAGATTTATAATTGAAAAAACGGCCGTGGAAAACTTTCCACGGCCGTTTTTATATTTTATAAAGAAGGAACAATACTCTCCAGTATCTCTAATCCTTCATCAATATGTTTCTCTTCAATAATCAGAGCAGGTCTGAATCTTATCGACTTTTCACCACAACCAAGAAACATTACATTCTTTTTCATTCCTGCTGTGATGAACCTGTCACGCATACCCTTATTCTGAAAATCAAATGCAGTAAGTAAACCCCGGCCTCTGACATTAGATATTTTATCATGCTTTTCGGAGATCTTACGCAGACGTTCCTGTAAGTAGTTGCCGGTGATGCTGGCATTACTCAGTAAATTATCTTCTTCAATGATTTCAAGAATGCGCGTAGACCTGACCATGTCCACCAGATTACCGCCCCAGGTTGAATTAATCCGGGAGGGTACTCTGAATACATTGGTCTCAATTTCATCAACTTTATTTCCAACCAGAATTCCGCAGACCTGCATTTTCTTGCCAAATGCTATGATATCAGGACGAGCCTTTACCCCAAAATGCTCATGTGTCCAGAATTTACCCGAGAGACCTACACCTGTTTGAACTTCATCATAGATTAAAAAGCAATCGTTTTCATCCGAAATTAGTCTTAATTGCTCAAGAAACTCCTGACGAACATGATTGTCACCACCTTCTGATTGAATAGGTTCGATGATAATGGCACAGATATCATCCTTGTTGTCAATAAAAGCCTGCCGAATCTGAGCCAGAGAAAGGGCTTCTCTTTTCTTCAGATCTCCATAGCCCTCATCTGTAAACGGAAAATGAATAGATGGAACACTCACCCTTGGCCAATCAAAATGGGCAAACCATTTAGTTTTATCCGGAATTGTATTGGTTAAACTCATCGTATAACCGGTTCGGCCATGAAATGCCTTTTCAAAATGAAGCACCTTATGTCCACGTTCCCTGGTATAGCCCTTCTGGAAATTTTTCTGAACTTTCCAGTCCATAGCTACCTTAAGAGCATTCTCTATCGCAAGTCCGCCACCCGCGATAAAAAAAGCATGGGGCAGGTAATCCGGAATGCCAACCCGGGAGAAAGTTTTAACAAACTGAGCGTATTGGGTGGTATAGATATCTGAGTTGGAAGGATTGGTTAATGCAGCCAGCATCAGATTTTTTTTAAACTCTTCATCATTTACCATTTTGGGATGATTGTAGCCCAAAGGAACTGATGCGAAACAGGTAAAAAAATCTAATAGTGTACGCTCATATTTTGTGTCATAGATATAAACACCATTGCTTTTTTCCATGTCGAAAGTAAGGTCGTAACCATCGGCGAGGATATGTTTGCTGAGTGTTTCCTGAACTTTTTCTGGTGAAACTGATAGTTTATACATATTGGTTAGGATATACTCAAAATTACTGAAATGCGCTCAAATGAGCAAATTTAGGGGTTTTGCAAAGTTTTTTTCGAAAAATAGGTTTAAAACGTTTAAAGCTATTTTTTCAACTGATGTTTTTTTCAGTAACTGTTTTGACCCTGAAAAATCGATACAAATAGTAGAGGATTCTGCCTGAAATTGGACAATCAGAATTTAAATCTGTCTGCCATTCCCAGTACCCCGGTAATTCCTCCGGTATGTACCGCAAGTATCCGCGATTCCCTTACAAAATAATCTTTTGAGATCAGATCATAGATCGAATAAAGCAATTTTCCGGTATAGACAGGATCAATCAGAATGCCGGTAGAACTAGTAAAATCTTTAATAAAGTTCAACAGTTCATCACTCGTTTTCGCATATCCTCCAAAGTGATATTCTGAGTGAAATTCAAAGGAAGCTCCATTACTGAGGTTCTCAATCTCTTGTTTCAGGAAATCTGATCCTTTCAGGACAGGAATGACATGCATTTTTGTTGCCATTGACTTTCTGTTTATACCTGAAAGAATGCCGGCAGCGGTAGTGCCGGTTCCGGCAGCGCAAAAGAGATGGTCATAGGGTTCAGTAAGTTCATCAATCAGTTCTGAACAGCCTGTTGCGGCAAAAGGTCCTGATCCGCCTTCATCAATAAAAAAGGCTTCCGGATCATTATTGAAGTGCTTTTTAAACAGGGCGGGCTTATCGCGGTAACTTTCACGATCTTCAAAGATCAAATGCATTCCGAAAAGTCTGCATAACAAAAGAGTCTCATTTTCGACATTTTCGCCACGGACTATTCCTGTACAGCTAAAGCCAAATTTTGCGGCAGCGCAGGCGGCAGCAAGCAGATGGTTCGAATGGGCTCCGCCAAAGGTTACCAGATGCTTTTTCTGCAGTTTTTTGGCCTCCAGAAGGATGTATTTAAGCTTGCGCCATTTATTTCCAGAGATGAAGGGATGAATCATGTCATCCCTTTTTATGAATAGCTGAACTCCCTTTGAGCTGAAGAGCGGGTTAAATATTTCTTCAATCGGACTGTATATTGGAAGATCGATCATCAGGGATTTTTGAATCTATTTTCCCAGGCCAAATCCAAGACCCCCATTGAATGAATTATATTCAGCCATACTGTATGAACCGTAAATCCTGAAAAAGGCAAGATTTAACTGAAAACCAATATTCGTCCGGAATCCACTGATATCAGTTTGCTTAATATTTATAGGGTCAGTAAACACAGTATAGGTTCTCTGTCCCAGTGGGGTTACTCCATTAATTATTGGGTAATTGCCTTTCATCCCCGCATCGGTCTTTGCAGAATTATGACCCACACTTATAAATGGGGTAAAGAGCAGGATTCTTTTTGAAAAAATTAATTCAGTATTGATGCCTGAGAATTTGGCTTCTACCCTTTGGTTTGAGAAATTACTGGGTTGAGTTGCTGAAGATGGTATAGCATTCGCAGGTGCCGGTACGTTTAGTGGCACCTCATAAGTGAATTGTGTGTAACCTGCAGCCAGAGCAATATCTAATGGAAGAATTTTATCAGCCATGCCTGAAATTAAGGGAATCAGCTCAACTTTTAGGCCTCCTCCAAACATTCCGATAGATCCAAAATCGCTGCCAAGCTTAACTGTAGGCATCGCTCTGACACTTAATTCAATGCCTCTGGATAAGCCGATAGTACCTTGCAGTTGTGGTGCTGGAATCAGTCCCACACCTGTACCTCCCGGTAATGTAAATGATTCTAATGCCTGATTATTATTATCATAAACGGTTAATTGGGTAGTATTATTCGTGGAACCGGATAGTGTCGGACTTATTGTTTGTGCCGGATTAGTTGGTCTTACATTATTAGATAAACCAATTTTGGTCACGTCAAAACTCTCATCAGGTTGCGGGACTACAGCACCTGTTATCCCAAAGCGAAGATCAAACCTCAAAAGGTTTTTAGAGTGTGCTGTATTATTCCATCCGGAGTTTAATCCTACACCTAAGCCTTTAAAAAGAGGCTTTAAGTAGGCTTGAGCTAATTTGGTAGCATCCGCAGGACTCGATTTTATGAGACCAGATACATCACTCTGAGAGTATGCAAGGATGGGGAGGGCCAGGAATAAGCCAATAAAAATAAAGCGGAAGTAATTTTTCATAAGCAGGATATTTGTCTTTTCGATATAAAGTTAAGGTCTTTTGTTTAAAGCTGGTCTTAAATAGATGTTAATTCAGGATTTAACGAAAAATTAAATACCTGGGAATATGGATGAAGGTTTATGCCGCGTTTTCCCTCCAAAGATTTAATTTTGCAGCATGATAGAGGATAATCAGGAATTAGAGGAGCAGGACCTGTATGAACACCTGCGAATCGTTGTGGATAAAGGTCAGTCATTATTGAGACTGGATAAATTCCTGATTATTCGTACCGAGAATACCTCCCGCAACCGGATTCAGAATGCCATTGATGCCGGGAATGTTTTAGTGAATGAGAAAGTTGTAAAGGCTAGCTATAAGGTGAAGCCGCTCGATGTCATTTCAATGGTTTTGCCGCATCCGCCCCGCGATACCGAAGTTTACCCTGAAAATATCCCGATAGACATCATTTATGAAGATGATGACGTCATTATGGTCAATAAGGCTGCCGGAATGGTTGTTCATCCCGGTTTCAATAATTATACAGGTACTCTGGTTAACGCGCTCGTGTATCATGCTCAGCAATTACCACAAATGCCTGGAAATGAAGGAAGGCCAGGTTTGGTGCATCGGATCGATAAAGATACCTCAGGCCTTTTGCTGGTAAGCAAAAACGAATGGGCGATCACTTTTCTTGCCAAACAGTTCTTTGATCATAGCATCACCCGCAAATACCTTGCTCTTGTATGGGGAGACCTGGCCGAAGCCGGGACAATTAAGGGTTATATCGGTCGGAGTGTCAAAGACCGGAAAGTGATGGCGGTGTATGATGATGAAGAAAAGGGAAAATGGTCGGTTACCCATTATAAAGTTCTGGAGCGATTCAATTATGTTACACTCATAGAATGCGAACTGGAAACTGGTCGGACCCATCAGATCAGAGCGCATATGAAACATATCGGTCATCCATTATTTAATGACAGCGCCTATGGCGGCGACCGGATTTTAAAGGGTACTATTTTTAATAAATACCGGCAGTTTGTTGAAAATTGCTTTGAGTTAATGCCCAGACAGGCTCTGCATGCTAAGTCTTTAGGTTTTATTCATCCTACTACCCGAAAATTTGTTCACTTTGAAACAGAACTACCTGCTGATTTTAGTGCAGTGCTTGAGAAGTGGCGTAACTACATTAAGGAATAAATATGAGTGTCGAGTATATTAATTTTAACGGAAGTATTCTTCCTGCTGATCAACTGATATTTAAAGCAAACAATCGTGGTTTTCGCTATGGGGATGGGCTTTTTGAATCTATGCGCTATATAAAAGGGAAATTGAAGTTCCCCGAAATGCATATTGACCGTATTCAAAAGGGTATGAAACTGCTCAGGTTTGATAATTGTTCTTTAATTGACACCTGGTTTATCCGTGAGAAGGTTGAGGAACTGGTAAGAAGAAACAGGACGGGTGCTGATGCAAGGATCAGATTAACAGTTTTTCGTGATTCAGAGGGTTTATACAGCCCTGTTTCGAATAAATTTGGCTATGTTCTTGAAATTCAGAAATTGGATGAAAGTCAGTATGTTCTGAATAAGAAGGGGCTCATCATTGATGTATATGATGAAATTCCAAAACCCCTTAACGCACTTTCTAACCTGAAGACCTGTAATGCGATGATTTATGTGCTGGCTGGTATTTACAAAAACCAGAATGCACTTGATGAGGTACTTATCCTGAATCACCATGGTTTTCTTTGTGAATCCATGAGTAGTAATGTGTTTGTTGTTTACGACAGAAAATTATACACACCTGCCCTGAATGAAGGTTGTATAGCAGGAGTAATGCGGCAGGTGGTAATGCGGCTTGCAAAGGAGAATGATATTGAGCTGGTTGAGGCACAGATCAATCCAGATATTTTGAATGAAGCTGATGAGGTATTTTTAACCAATGCAGGAAAGGGCATTCAGTGGGTAATGGGATATAATAGCAAGCGGTATTTTAATGAAGTATCAAGGTTCCTAAGTGAGAAGTTGAATTTGGTTTGACGGGAATAGGGACCCGATAGCTATCCTATCGTGTGGACACATTTCTGTGTCGTTATGCTTAGGCATCCAGTATCCCCCGCCGGCGGGGGAATTAAAGGGGGTGGAACCTCCCCGTAGCCCCTCCAAAGGGGCACAGCATAGCGCCTAAATCCCT
>NZ_JAUXXZ010000055.1 GCF_030684675.1 Daejeonella sp.
AGTTTTGCAACTCCGGTTGCAAGACCCGGTGCGTTTGTTTGGGTCTCACCAATCACAAATGGTGTACGACGAATAACCTGATCCTTAGACACGAATAAACTCTCTGAATTCATTCTTGGATATAGTTTAGGGAAACCGGTACGACGATATTCAGCCCATGCTTCAACTCCATTTGGCCATAAAGCAATCCACTTTTGTGTGATTACCTGCTCTAATTGCTTCGCTGGATCTGCTGACCAAACCACAGTAATATCGCTCAATGCAGGTGAAACTACAGCGCCTGTTACAGCGATTGGAGTTTTTGTACTTGCAGTATAAGCTGCAATTGCAGCTGCATCAGAAATACCCCATTGTTTCATCGAGGTTTCGATTCCTTTATCATAGAACGTTTTTGCAGTACCTGCACCCATGTTCCATCCTTTCAATGCACCTTCTGCTCTTAAGAACCACGCTTCTGCAGCCATCATAACCTCAAATGGATTAGTAGTCTGATTTGCCGGTAAGAATCTGTCAGCTACGTTTGACAGCTTCGTGTTCTGATTCTCCGGTAAACCTAATTCAACCTGAGTATATCCATTACGGATACCTTTGAAAGTTGCAGTTGTTCCCGGAAGCGGAGCATAGAACTTAGAAATACGAGGATCTTCAAAACCGGTTAATACAGACTCCATTGCAGCACTCATACGGAACTCATTCCAGGCTGTTGCCTGGTTAAAGCTGTTGATGTTATTTGCAGTTGTTTTCACAAATGCATCATGAGCATTGGTTTCCATTACTCCGCCTGCTACAGCAGCTTCAGCATTGGTTTTTGCCAATGCAGGCTCTACTCCAGAGATACGGATAGCAATACGAAGACGTAGAGTGTTTGCGAATAAAATCCACTTATCAACATCACCACCATAAACAAGGTCATTGCTTCCAAGTACATTTTTTCCTTTAAATGCTTGAAGATCAGCAGTTGATTTAGCTAATGTAGTCAGGAAATCTTTGTAGATAACATCCTGCGCATCATAATCAACAGACTTTAGTCCGTTTCCTACCGCAGAGTATGGAATCGGTCCCCAGTTATCAGTTACTGGCTGATAAACTTTAACTTTCCAGATATTGGCTATGGCATAAACAGCTGGATTGGCTGCTTTACCACCCGGTGCTGTATTTTCCAATACACCTAATAATGCTGGAATCTGGTTATAAAAACCATTAAAAGCACCATTCAGCCAGTTACCATTCATAAAGTTACGGTCTGAACCAAAATTCTGAGCGATGTTGCCATAATATTGTGCCTGTAAATCGCCAAACAAACTCTGGAATAATTGCCATGAAAACATGACACCTCTGTGCTGAGATGCTGCAAATGCATTACCTACAGCCGATGCATCAAGCTCCGTTAATCTGCTCGCATCAGTATTGTATTCTTCAAACTTGTCGGTACAAGATGAAATACCAATAGCTGTAACCAAGACTAAACTTGAAGCAATGAT
>NZ_JAUXXZ010000063.1 GCF_030684675.1 Daejeonella sp.
GTTCAAACTCTAAGAGATAAAAGGAATGAGGCTATTTCTCTACGACAATATACTTCCTGAGTTATTTAGACGCTAATGTGCTCTCATTCCTTCTCACTTTAATTTCATAAATTTAAAGCTTTGTAAACATAGGAGACGCTAAGACGCAAGAATTTAAGCTTAATCAGGATAATTTCATGTATTTCAAAAATAGCGTCTTTGTGAGTAATAAAATTCAAGAAACTCTGAAAGAGAAATGACAGATGGTAACAAATAGAAGGATTTCGCTATATAGATCAAAGTTCGATCTAAGTTCACAATCAATCCGACGCCGTAGGGATATTAGCCATTATGATGCAATATTTTCATCCTATAGTGCTAAGTTCCCTCAGCAGCTGAAGGGCAGCTATCGGGATGACAGTGCGCCTGGTACATTTTTCCAGCTGAGCAGCCTCCCAACCTGTCATCCTGATCCGCCCTGGGCGGAGAAGGAACTTCGCTGTTCTAACTCAAAATTATGGCCTGAATTTTGAATTTTTAATAGCATTATGCTTAACGTATTAGAACATGTCATGGGTAGCTCCATATCAACTATTTCTTTTAGAAATCATAGCTTGCCATAAACCAACTACAATCAAAAAAAACAAAACCTGATTTTTTAGCAATAAATTCATCAAATTTATATCTCAGAAATTTATAAAATATCATGGTATACTCCAGGAAACAGTTTTTACAAAACTCAGCCATTCTATTTGCAGCAGCAATGAGTGGTTCTGCTTTTACAGCTCAAAAAAATAAACCGCTATTAGCATTTTCGACATTAGGCTGTCCTGACTGGCCCTTTCAGCAAATTGTTGATTTTGCGGCAACAAATGGCTATTCAGGCTTAGAAATCAGGGGCATAAAACGACAGATGGATCTTACAAAATGTGATGAATTCAGCAGTCCGGAGCGGATAAAAGCAACTCTGAGTCTGATGAAGGAGAAAGGTTTAAAATTTATAAACCTGGGAGCTTCTGCAAATATGCACTTTCATGAAGGTCCTGAAAAGGAAAAAAGCATTACTGAAGCCAAATCTTTTATTGATCTGGCGCAAAAAATAAATTGCCCATATGTCAGAGTATTCCCGAACAAATTTCCAAAAGACAGGACAAAAGATCAAACAATCAGTACAGTTGCAGAAAACCTCTTAACCCTGGGCCAATATGCCAAAGAGCGAAATGTTACCGTTTTATTGGAAACACATGGCGATTTCTCAGGCTCAGATGATATCCTGAAAGTAATGAAAGCTGCCTCGCATCCCAATATCGCTTTGGTTTGGGATATTTCAAACATGTGGACCATAACGAAAGAATCTCCTCAGGAAGTGTATAAAAAATTAAAGAAATACATTTTACACACGCATATTAAAGATGCAAAATTAAATGGCGACAAATTACAATATAGCCTTCTCGGGCAAGGAGATATTCCAGTATTCGAAGCAATAGATATTCTTTATAAAGATGGATATAAAGGCTATTACAGCTTTGAATGGGAAAAACTATGGCACCCTGAAATTGCAGAACCGGAAATCGCGATTTCGCATTATGCTAAAGCTATGAAGGAGCACTTTGGTAATTGAGAGTGGAGAATTGAGAGTGGAGAATCACTGTTGTCCGGGGAAAGTTCTGGTTAAAAATTTAACCGGACAGCCGAATATAAAATCTGCTTCATATTTAGATTTTTCAATTTGATTATCTTAAATATTGAAGCTACAAGAGGTCTAAAAGATAAAAACGCTCTTAAATGAGTGATTTTTACCGGACAGCCGAAAATGATAGTGATTTTTCGAGTTTGCTGAACAAGGGGGGCTTGCTTAAGAAAAGATCGTTAAAATCCTTGCTTACAAGCTTTAATAAGCGATTTTGCTTTAGTTTAAATTTTAACCGGACACTAGTGGTAGAGAATTGAAAACGGGGAAATTATCAAATGATTTCTGGGATTCAATTCCGTTTACATTATCAGCAGGAAGTGATTTTTAAAATTGAAAAAAAGAACGGTATTCTTCCTTCAACTCAATCAGGCAGGCCGCACATAAACATCCCTCATAATGTTCACTTACATACTGAACCTCATTCAAATTCAATTGTATAGTACTGCATTGACACTTGCTAAAGGCATTGGCCTTACATTCCATTCTTTTGCCGCAACGCTCGCAGGTGATGATTTCATGTTTAATCATATGTATCAGAATTTTATTTCTTAAATCCACAACTTAAGAACCGCAACTGACGCAGCCATCCTCCATACTGCAGCTTGCGCCTCCCTCCGAAAACGATGGTTCAACTCCACCGAGGTCATTGTTCTGAACCGGGTCAAGCTTCGGAACTACCGGTTCCAATGTTTTTCCTCCCTGCTTTTCTATCGTAAACTGAACCGCCTTTGTTGCCGCCTGGGTACGCAGATAGTACATCCCGGTTTTCAGGCCCTTTTTCCAGGCATAAAAATGCATGGAGGTTAATTTTGCGGTATTAGGATTATCTACAAAAAGATTAAGTGATTGCGACTGACAGATAAAAGCACCCCGATCAGCAGCCATATCTATCAGATTACGCTGTTTAATTTCCCAAACCGTTTTGTATAATTCCCTGACCTCTTTGGGTATTTCCTCAATATGCTGCACAGAACCATTGGCCCTGATGATATTATCTTTCATAGTGTTGTTCCATAATCCCAGATTAATCAAATCTTTAAGCAAATGCTTGTTTACGATAATAAACTCTCCGCTTAGTACCCTTCGAGTATAAATATTAGATGTGTAGGGTTCAAAACATTCGTTATTCCCTAATACCTGCGAAGTTGATGCAGTGGGCATCGGAGCAACAAGCAAAGAATTCCGTACCCCAAATTGTTTTACCTCCTCTCTTAACTTTTCCCAGTCATGCCTTTCCGAAGGCTTCATACCCCAAAGATCAAACTGAAACAAACCCTTTGATAATGGAGATCCTTCAAAAGTTTCATACGCTCCCTGTTCCTTCGCCAAATCTTTACTTGCCGTCATAGCTGCAAAATAGATCGTTTCAAATATATTTTTGTTCAGTAATGCAGCCAGTTCACTCTCAAATGGCAGACGCATCAGAATAAAAACATCTGCAAGACCCTGTACTCCCAATCCGACTGGCCGATGACGCAGATTGGAGTTTCTTGCCTCCTCAACCGGGTAAAAGTTATTATCAATAATGCAATTCAGGTTTTTAGTAACCTGATAGGTAATCTCATACAGTTTCCCGAAATCAAACTGCCCCTCAGTAACAAAACGTGGCAGGGCAATAGATGCAAGATTACATACCGCTACCTCATCCGGACTTGTATATTCCATAATTTCAGTGCAGAGGTTGCTGCATTTAATGGTACCCAAATTCTGCTGATTACTTTTGCTGTTTGCTGCATCTTTATATAGCAGATAAGGAGTGCCGGTTTCAATTTGTGCTTCCAGAATAGCAAACCATAATTCCTGTGCCTTTATCGTTTTTCGTGCCCTACCCTCCGATTCATACTGATGATACAGCTCTTCAAACTCCTTCCCAAAACATTCGTGCAACCCCGGTGCCTCATGCGGACAGAAAAGGCTCCATTCACCATTTGCTTCGACTCTTTTCATAAAAAGATCAGGCACCCAGAGTGCATAGAAAAGGTCTCTTGCACGCATTTCCTCTTTGCCATGATTCTTTCTCAAGTCCAGGAATTCAAATACATCGGCATGCCAGGGTTCAAGATAAATCGCAAAGGCACCTTTCCTCTTCCCACCGCCCTGATCTACATACCGTGCTGTATCGTTAAACACCTTCAGCATCGGAACAATTCCATTACTGGTACCATTCGTGCCACCAATATAAGTCCCGGTAGCCCTAACGTTATGAATTGCCAGACCTATCCCTCCGGCACTCTGAGAAATCCTGGCGGTCTGCTTCAGCGTATCGTAAATACCATCAATGCTATCATCTTTCATTGCTAAAAGAAAACAGGATGACATTTGAGGCTTGGGGGTTCCGGCATTAAAAAGCGTAGGTGTAGCATGTGTGAACCAACGCTCAGTCATCAGATTATAAGTATGAATAACACTTTCCAGGTCATTTTTGTGAATCCCTATTGCAACACGCATGTACATATGCTGCGGGCGTTCAATAACTTTACCATCAATTCGGAGTAAATATGATTTTTCAAGCGTTTTAAAACCAAAATAATCAAATCCGAAATCCCTGTCGTAAATAATGGAACTATCCAGCAGATCAGCATTTTTTTCAATTATTTCGATCACATCATCTGCTATCAATGGCATTTTACGGCCGCTGTGTGCATCTGAATAATGATAAAGATTCAGCATGGTTTCGGAAAATGATTTGGTTGTATTCTTGTGTAAATTACTTACAGCAATACGGCTTGCCAGCAAGGCATAATCGGGATGCTTTGTAGTGAGCGAAGCAGATGTTTCTGCGGCCAGATTATCCAATTCGGTAGTACTTACCCCATCATAAAGTCCCTCAATTACTTTTTTGGCAACATCAATTGCATCTACCAGTGGACTTAGACCATAGGATAGTTTCTGTATGCGGGCAGTAATTTTATCGAACTTGACGCTCTCTTTTCTTCCATTTCTTTTGATTACAAACATGGCTTGGGTGGGTTTTTAGTTATTGGAATGTGAGTTGTTCATTTGTGGACTGTGAGTTTGTCATTGCGACGAAGGAAGCAATCTCATTTTGTTTTGAGAGCTTAGAATACCAGGGATTGCTTTGTACATCACAATGAAATCGCACCCAAAAATATCTTGGTACTATACTCAAAAATCCTCTTCCAGAGAGAAATTATTCGACTCCTTACTGCCAGAAAGCACTCCAGCTTTCTGATAGTCACCAACCCTCTTCTCAAAGAAATTAGTTTTCCCCTGAAGAGAAATCATTTCCATAAAGTCAAAAGGATTTGATGTATGATAAATTTTCGAATAGCCTAATTCATCAGCCCAACGGTCGGCTACAAATTCGATGTATTGTTTCATTAGTTTGGCATTCATGCCAATGAGTTCTACCGGCAAGGCCTCGCTTATAAATTCCTTTTCAATCTCTACTGCATCCCGGATAATACTCAGAACCTGTTCCTCTGAAAGTTTATTGGAAAGCATTCGGTAAAGCATACAAGCGAATTCGCAATGAAGTCCCTCATCACGACTGATCAGCTCATTGCTAAAAGTGAGGCCAGGCATCAAACCTCGCTTTTTTAACCAGAATATGGAGCAGAAACTGCCACTAAAAAAAATACCTTCAACTGCTGCAAAAGCAACAAGCCGTTCGGCAAAACCACCATTTTCTATCCAGCGAAGAGCCCATTCTGCCTTTTTCTTCACTGCCGGCACCGTATCAATAGCATGAAAGAGATGGTCCTTTTCTACAGGATTGCTGATATAAGTATCGATCAGAAGTGCATAAGTTTCAGAATGAATATTTTCCATCATGATCTGAAAACCATAAAAACATCTTGCTTCAGGAATCTGAACTTCCCTCATAAAGTTGACAGCCAGATTCTCATTCACGATACCATCACTGGCTGCAAAAAAAGCAAGGACATGGGATATAAAATGTTTTTCACCAGAATTCAGATTTGCCCAATCCTTGAGATCACCAGATAAATCGATTTCTTCGGCTGTCCAGAAACTGGCTTCATGCTTTTTATACATCTCCCAGATTACGGGATAATTAATGGGAAGGATCACGAAACGATCCTTGTTCTCTTTTAGTAGAATTTCTTCCTGTTGCATATACTTTTGTTTTTTGTGTTAACAAGAATTGACAAAAGGCAACGAACTCTGATTAAAGGAGAAAGAGCTTTCGCCAAAACTTTAGTCGTGAAAGTTTTGAACAAATTATCTTGGCAGGTGTCTGGCTTTCCATTTTATTGGATTACAGTTGCACGTCAGCCCGCGATTTACACACGGTTCCCTTTTAATCATCCGCCAGGGCGAATGAACCAGAATAGATATGACAAAGAACTAGAAAACGAAAGTAGATATTAAATCAGCGCTACAGATAATCTAGTTTTAAACAAGCTCTCAGTTTTCAACAGATTGGGTGAGAAGTTAGTTTGAGGAAGGAATCAGATAATATCCGACCATAAAAAAAACCTTAAAGAGGTTCATAGAAAACTATAAGAAACTGGTTGAATTCCTGCTAAGCAATTACGATATCCCAAAAATGAGGAATTCAAGGTTATATTGTATTGGCTTTAATCATTGCATAGACAGAACCATTAATTTTCAGAAAACTACAATGAAAGCCAATGCAAGAAGTACGCAAATCATTGAAACCTGGGGCAATGGGGTACATCCGGACAATACCGGCTATTACCAGATGGGAGATGCTTTATATTCTTTTATTAAGAGTTTAGTTTCTCAAGAAGATGGCATAAAAAAGGCGCCAAAATTCAGAAGGCGCCTTGTCAGAAATTATTATAAAATGTTATCTGCCTGCCGGACTTGGTCCTGCTGGCTGCGAAATTCCATCCAAATCATAAACAACATTTCCTGCCCTGATAGTCATTTCGGTTTGAAACCTTTCTTTTCCGGTAAATTTACCACCTCTTACTGGCCATCCAAAATCACCTTCATTAATTCTGAAGATAGCGATATCAGCAACCGATCCCTGAGATAGGTTTCCAAGTTCTTCACGCTTTATTGCCTGTGCCGGATGCCAGGTACTTGCAGCAATTACTTCTTTCAGCGGCATTCCGGTGGCCATAAATAATCCCATGATGTTTTCCATGCTTTTCATCGGGCCATTCATACTTCCAGTATGCAAATCTGTACTGATGGTGTTTGGATAAAATCCTGCCTTAACAGCCGGAACACCCTGATTATAAAGATAACTTGCTCCACCAAAGCCAACATCAAAGATTACTCCCTTTTCCCTGGCTTTGTAAACAAACGGCTTTACTTTACCGTTCATATCTACAATAGATTCCCTTCCATTAGGGTCATTTGTTCCATTACCGCCGAAAGCATGTGTATAAATATCACCCTTTCGAAATTTCACATTAAATAGGGAATCCAATGGTAGAAAGGGGTCTGCAGAACCAAAATCAACCATAATTGGGATATTGGCAAGTCTGCCAGCTTCAAGTGCACGGTCGGTAGGCACCCAGGTACGTCCGGAGAAGTGGGCCAGTTTAACCCCAACAATATCATTTGGATATTTCTTAGCCATCTCTGCTGTTTTCTGAGGATCCATCTCATCAATATTGTTTTCACCTGCTCCATCCATCCCTGTACCGACAATGTTTAACATTGCCAAAACACGGGTTTGGGAAGCATCAATTGTACGCTTTTTATAGAGCTCAAAATCTCTCCAGCCGGTACAACCTGCATCCACAACAGTAGTCACCCCGGTACGGAAAGTAAATCCATCGGCTGGTAAAGCAGTAGGTGCATTTTTAAGATAACTTCCATCATGTCCCCAGAAAAAATGGACATGGATGTCAATTAAACCTGGTGTAACATATAAACCTTTAGCGTCAATTATCTTGTCGGCAAGGTCGGGATTGATACTCTTCGCAATCAGTGCAATCTTTCCTTCAGAGGCAGGAACCGCCGGACGTGCTGGTATTGCCGGACGTGCCGGGCGTCCATTCGCTGCAGGACGTTCGGGCATTGCAGGACGGGCTGCCATTCCTCTTCTTCCGGCAGTAAAGGCAATATCCATAACAGAATTGATATTATTCTTAGGGTCAATAACATGTCCGCCTTTAATAATATAGGCATAAGGTTTCCCTGATGATGTTCCGGCTGGTTGAGCATTAGCCCTGATGCCGAAAATTACCAGGACAGTGAATAGAAGTAGTTTTGTTCTCATTATGTGTTTGTTTAATTCTTGAAATATAGAAAAATACACTGACGATCTTAGCCCTGCAATAGATTACTCTGCTTTCTATAATCAGGATTATCCTATTCTAAACTTGATCCTTGAGTATTGATAATTAAAATATGTGCCCCAATTAATTCCCAGGGACATTTGACCCTGATTTTATTACACGAATGGAGAAAATGCCTACCCTTAGAGGCAATTGTAACAATAACATTATCTCACTGAGGCGACTTGAATCACAGGTTAAAAACCTGTGATGGCAAAAAAAATTATTGCAAAAACAGAGATTGAGCGAAGCTGAAAGCAAGCTTGAATAATTATATTGCATCTAAATCTTCAAGTATGTCCGAGCTCAAAAACCGAATACTGGCACATAGCGACCTTATACAGCTCAAACGCTGGAATACCCCTACCATATATAATGGATGGGAGCAGATTACAAATCAGAATCCTGCTAAGGATGCATTCAATCTGGAAGAAACCCGCGACTTTATGCCTCAAATGGGCCCGATGGTAGGATATGCAGTTACTTTGATTATTGAACCCAGTAATCCACAGCATAAGATTTCAAATCCCAATGCCTACATGGAATACCTGCATTATGTCGCTAATACTCCCGGACCAAAAATTGTGGTAGTACAAGACTTAGATAAATCAAGTATTATTGGATCTTTCTGGGGTGAAGTAAATAGCAATGTTCATAAATCCCTTGCTTGTGTAGGTACTATTACTGATGGTGCTGTACGCGATCTGGATGAGATGACCAATGCCGGATTTAAAGCATTGGCCAAAAGGCTATGTGTAGGTCATGCCTATGTTAGCTGCGTCAGATGGAACTGTGAGGTGGAAGTGTTCGGTCGAAAAGTTCAGCCGGGTGACTTAATTCATGCCGACAAACATGGTTTTATAGTGATTGCACCGGAAGAGCAAAGCAGATTACTGGAAGCAGCCCGTTTTATGGATGCCAATGAGTGCAACACAATAATTCCTGCAGCGCGCGATGCAGCAGGGCATACATCAGAAGAAATTTTAGAAAGCCTGAGACAAAATCTCCAACAGTTCAGCGAGAATGTAAAGGAAAAATTCAAACGAACAGGCGAATTTTAAGCTTAAAGCCGAAAGCACCAAGCTGAAAGTTTAAAGCTGAAAGCCAAAAGCCGATAGCTATCCAAACCCACCCTTAGATCAATATTTCATATCTGGAGTGCATAGTTTAAAAGCTTGACTCTCAATTATAATATATACCTGACACCTTAAGGCTCATACCTCAGACTTCATACCTCATACCTCAGACTTCATACCTCATTCTCTCCAGCCCTAATTTACCCTAATCACCCCTTTCATGATCCGCCAATGCCCGGGAAAAGTACAGATAAACGGATACTCCCCAGATTTAGCGGGTGCTTTAAAATCAAGTCTGAATGTTTCGCCGGTAGCAACCAGCGGGCTTGAATAGAGCACCTCGGGAATAGCCGGAACAAAATTCTTCGCATAAGCATCTTTCCGGCTTGCCATAGCATCAGCAGCTTTTCCAACAATCTCGCTTGAACCGGGTTTTATGATTACCACATTATGAGGCATCTCATCAGGGTTCTTAAAAATAAGGGAAACCAAACTACCTGGTTGAATGTTAATTACAAGCTTATCATAGGCCATTTTTCCGCTTAATGTTGATAATTGGATTACAGTTCTTCCCTTAATATCCTTTCCTTCTGACACTGTTGCATCAGCTTCTGTACTTAGTGTTTTCCTGAAATCAGATACAGCCTTCACATCTGCAAAATCATCATAAAATTTATCTGATAAGGGTTTTCTCGTATAAATGGCCGCATCAGGATCCTTCTTAAAGTAGCCAGGCATCGTTAATACCTCAGCAGATGAAAGCGGCTGAAGCAATAATTTTGCCTTCTCAGGTTCGTTTGCAAGAAAATTTTTATCCTCCTTAAACTTAGCCATCCAGATTGGCTGCAGATGCTTAAAACTCTCCTTTAATGCATAAATGATATAATCATCTATGGGCATTTCTGAAGCTGTTAATAAAGCCATCAGGCTGGCCTCATTTTTGAAATGACTCAATGATACAATTGCCTCCAAACGCACTCTTGGAGAGGAATCTTTAGACATTGTTATTAGCCTTGCCTGGGAGTTCTTCAAATCATCCCTCCAGTAAAATAAAACCCTTGTCGCAGCAGCCCTGATATTTGCATCCCTGGCTTTCAATAAGTTATTTAATAGAACTTCGTTGGTTTGATGTAATCGCTGGTACATCCATAAAGCTTCCAACTGAAATTGCTCATGGTTCTCATCCGACTTGTTTAGTTTTTGAAGCCATTGCGGCAGGGCAGCCAGAACTTCCTGCTTAGGAAACTCTGTCAATTGAATTCTGGCCCGGTATCTTGTTCTGTCTTCGTATTCCTTTAATTGATCCAGTAATTGATCGACCTTAAGACGGCTCATATCTACTGGCTTCAGTAACGCTTTACCGGTATAAGTTATCCGCCAGATCCGGCCATGGGTTTTATCCCGATCTGGATCACGCAGTGCTCTTTCTCCATGATTGATTACCAGGTTGAACCAGTCTGCTAAATAGAGAGCACCGTCCGGACCAAATTGAAGATCTACAGGTCTGAACTGAGGGTCTTTGGATTGCAGAATCGGTTCCTGCTCCTTACCAATCAGACCACTACCTTGTTCAGACAAAGAATGATTCGTGATTCCCTGAAATCCAAGAAATGTATTAAAAAGCACATTGCCCTGATAATTATCAGGGAAGTTCCTGCTTGAGACAATTTCCATCCCGCAGGTTTTGGGTTTAATCTTCAGGGTTAGCATATCCTTCATTTCAACATGCTTTACAGGATAATCAGTCGCAACAGTGAGCGGAGGAGCAAAATAATTCATCCCTGTTGAGGTGTCTCCAATCAGATGTGTACCATTCCATGTAAAGACATTTCCCCATGGGTTGGCATAAGGATATGAAACATATGGCTCCAGTTTCATCGTGATCGGATCGTATCTCCAGGTTTCACCATAAGCAGATCGCTGAGGGCCATAGGGCGTTTCTACCTGTGTATGAAGAAAAGTGCCCATATGCATATAAAGTGCACCATCCTGACCCCAGGTAAGCGCAGAAATTGAATGATGTACATCTTCTGTACCAAACCCATGTAGAATGATCTCTTTTACATCAGCTTTTCCATCGCCATTGGTATCTTTTAAGAACATCAGGTTTGGGGGTTGAGAAACATACACTCCACCATTTCCTAATTCAAATCCCAGAGGCATATAGAGGCTGTCAGCAAAAACGGCATGCTTGTCCGCCTTTCCGTCGCTATTGGTATCCTCCAGAATGATAATTTTATCATTTGGCGGACTTCCCGGATAGTATTGTAAATACGATGGAAGAGTAGATACCCATAAACGCCCTTTTGGATCGAAGGTAATTTTAACCGGTTTTTCAATTGGGAAGTCCTTTTCAGAAGCAAACAACTCAACTTTAAAGCCCTCTTTTAAAACAAATTGTTCTTCCAATGGTGCATTCTGAGGCTTTGTAACGATTATCTCCTGCTTATCATTAATCAAATGCCTGACCTTCTTCGTATCGATACCGGAACTATTTTTAGTACCTGTCCAGATGATACTATCAAGGCTTAAAACCAACTGATCTAATTTCAATAATTCAGTTGGGAAAGAAATTGGACCACCTGCCGGTTGTACCCAGGGTTCCTTCCTGCTTCCATTGATATATTCTGCATTTACAGCTCTGAATTTGTAAAAGAATTGCTGATTTTTATGATCAATAACCCACTTTAATCCGGTATAATCAGGTTCATCTTTCCATTCATCGAATTTGAAATTCAAGCTCTTAGCCATTAACTCACTAATAGCTTTATAGCCCTTATCATTCAGATGGATCCCATTAATTGTAATGGAATCAGCAGCATTTGCTAAATCACGGCTTGGCTTGTAAAGGTCAATAAATGGTATCTCCAATAGTTTTGCAACTTCGGCCATACCTTCTGTATATAACTCCAGATTGGCATTATGCACTTTAGGATCGGGTAAATTACCGCCCAGTTTTTCATGGGCAATTGGGGAAATGAGAATAATTTCGGGTGCTGAACTTGAATTGTATTTTTGCTGTTTGAGATGCAGAAGAAACCCTGAAAGACGGTGCTTAAAATTTGCAAGACTATCCGGTCCTTTAAAAGCCTCATTCAAGCCGAAACATGCAAAAATAATATCTGCCTTTTGGAGGGTAAGATGCTCATCCAGTGTACCAAAATTGTATGGCCTGGGCTGCAGACCGACTTCATCGGCACTCCAGCCCATATTTCGGACAGTCAGGTTTGAATCAGGAAAACTCTTGTATAAAAGTGCTTCGAAATAGTTAAAATTTTGCAAACGCTCGGCAAACGTATTCCCAATAATCACAATCCGCTGACCTTTTTGGGGTTTAAAGTCGATGCTCTTATCGCTGCAAGCCGCAACAAAAATACTAGCTATTAAAGGTAAAATTGCAAATAGCAAGGTTCTGGAAGATTGTTTCATGATTTATAAGCTTATCAAATATTTTTACTGTTTCCTGTTTTTAAATCCGAGCTGAATCAAGTGTTTATATACGCTTCAGGCATTTTCAATTTTCGTATTATCTCAAAACGATAGAAACTATTGAATCAAATTCCTATCCTTCATCCAGTTAACAGCCCTCCCGAACCATTCCTCAAAAACAGGCTTTTTCAGGAATCCATGTTCCCCTTCAGAATAAATATGAAGTTCTGCATTGACCTTATTCTTACGCAAAGCATGGTAGAACCTGAAACTATTTTCAGAAGAAACTACTGTATCATCCGCCGTATGCACCAGAAAAGTTTGCGGAGTAGATTGGTTAACATGAAGTTCATTTGAGAAAAAATTGATCTTTTCGGCTGATGGTGTCTTTCCTAAGAGATTATTACGGCTACCGATATGACCAATTTCATCTGAAAAGCTGATAACAGGATTAACGAGTACCATGAAATCTGGTCGAAGATCTGTGTTCTCAGGATTTTCAATAATGCGGGCATCATAATGAGTACCTGCACTCGAGGCAAGGTGCCCTCCGGCAGAGAATCCCATAATTCCTATTTTTTTTGCATCAATATTCCAATGAACTGCATTCTGACGCACCGTTTTTAAGGCCTGCAGGGCATCCTGTAAAGGTCCGATAGATTTATCTTCCATAATTTCATCATCCGGAAGACGGTATTTAAGAACAAATGCGGTGACGCCCAGTTTTGTAAAGGCTCTGGCCACATCACTACCTTCGCGTTTAGTGAGTAATCCGCCATAGCCTCCTCCGGGACAAATAATGACAGCCGCGCCATTAGATTGATTCTTTAAAGGCAGAAAAATGGTCAAAGTCGGAACGGATACTTTTCTGGTAACGGAATCTACTAAAGCATTTGCGGTTATCTGCTCCTCATTGGCACTTAATCTGGAGTTGGGGATTTTTTTGGGATAAAGAGGAAGGATTTGTTGGGCGTTGGAGATCTGATATGATAACACCAGATTCAAGGTTAGTATTAACCAGTTCTTATAATTCATTATTGATCAATTAATTGCAGCTGTTGATCAATTTTAATCAAATACATTTTACCAACAAAATATATTCTTTATTCAAGCTGATACATTTCAATATTTCAAAAAAACTAGCCCCAGTATTCATATTTTTCCACCTATTAAGAAATACTTTATGCAAATTTGAGTTAAAATCAATTCTTATGAAACAGGGACTTTTAATAGATATGGACGGTGTAATTTACAGTGGTGAATTATTAATAGAGGGGGCCGACAGATTTATAAATAATCTGATAAAGAAAGATATCCCGTTTACATTTATGACCAATAACAGCCAGCGTACACGTCTTGAGGTTGTGCGTAAGCTGAAGCATCTTGGAATTGATGTGACCGTCGATCATGTTTATACCAGCGCCATGGCGACCGGAAAATTTCTTGGTGATCAGGGTTCTCATGGTACGGCCTATGTATTGGGTGAAGGAGGACTATTAACCAGTTTACATGAAAATGGAATTACGCTGGTAAACACCGATCCAGAATTTGTGGTATTGGGTGAAGGCCGGAATTTTACACTGGAAATGGTGCAGCGTGCCGTAGATATGATCCTCGCCGGGGCAAAATTTATTACAACCAACCGGGATCCATCACCCAAAAAACCGGGATGGAATAATTTAGGAATCGCAGCTACCACGGCCATGATTGAAGAAGCAACTGGCAGGAAAGCTTTCGTTACCGGAAAACCAAGTCCGGTGATGATGCGTTCAGCCCGAAAATATTTAGGCCTGGAAACAGGAGGAACAACTGTGATCGGTGATACAATGGAAACCGATATACAGGGAGGGGTTCAAATGGGATACAAAACAATTCTGGTGCTCTCAGGTATCGCCCAAAAGGAAGATTTATCCAACTATGCCTTCAAACCTGATTTAATAAGCAGCTCAATTGATAAGATTGAGCTGCCTTTGAGATGGTGGGAAGGATGAGGTATCAGGTTTCAGGTATGAGGAGGCGTGTTTTATGCCAAAATCAGGGCCTAATAAATCATGGGTCATAAAAGTGATTTGCCCTTATAAAAATCGAGAATTTTCTTTCTCAGAATAAAATCATATCGATTAGTTGCCAGATTCTGATTGGCCCGGTCATTTTATTTTTCGAAACCAGATAGTCTACTGAATTTATAGCTCCAGCATTAAAACGAATCTCCATAGTTCTGAATGATTCAGCGAAAGCTTCCTTTTGTTCCTGCAAATTCTTATAACGCTCCCTGGAAGATCCCATATTAAGGTAAGCCTGGCTTGTGAGCTGCTGAAGTTGAACGCGGATAACTCTGAGAAAGGCTAGTTCTCCTTCCTGATTGATATTATTCTTATTCTGCCTGAAATAGTCAATAGCCTACCTCATTGCCGCAAGCTTCATCAATATTTTTGTGGCCTTTACAGAGATATCTTAAAACTACAAATTAAGAACCACGTGTTCTATTAAGCTCCCTCCCGGCTCACTAGCCCCAATAACTATCACATTTTCTACCCAAACTACCGCTCAGTAAAATAAATATTTTAATTAAATATATAAAGTCTATAGATTTAATAGAATTTAATTATAATTGCACCATGAAATCATGCCGCAGTTGCGGGATTAAGACAAATAAGAAACCGATGAAAAAAACAGTACAAATTAGAAGAATCACCCATTCAATCATTCCTTCCTCATCAAGCATTCAGTTGAACCGATGTTGCTGCTGATCTAAAACATCTGCAAATTCTCCATTTAACCCTTTTTCAAATCTTATAAAACATCATAAAATGAAATATTTATCGTATAAATTAAAATTTTTGCTTTTAGCTATCTTTCTTATTCAAAGTACATCCTCATCTGCCCAGCAGGTAATTATAGGTTCAGTTAAAGACACTCAAGGCCAGCCTTTGGCCGGAGCAACTATAGGCTTAAGAGGAACTACTATTTCCACAAAAGCCGATTCTATCGGTCAATTCAGGCTCAATGTAAAACAGGAAGCTCCATTCTTTATCAGAGCAACCTTTATTGGATTCAAACCCCAGGATTTTCAGATATTGAAAATCGACAATACACCCATCCAGCTCCAGCTTGTCGATGATGCATTACTTGAAGAAATTGTGGTGACCTCCAGACGCCGTTCAGAGGTCTTGCAAGATGTTCCAATTCCGATTTCGGTTTTGGGAAGGGCTCAGATTGAGGAATCAGGGTCATTCAACGTTACACGAGTGAAAGAATTAATTCCATCAGTTCAAATGTATACCTCCAATCCAAGAAATACAGGGGTCAATATCAGGGGAATCGGTTCACCATTCGGTCTTACCAATGACGGTCTTGACCCGGGTGTGGGTTATTATGTGGATGGCGTATATTATGCACGTCCGGCAGCAGCCACTCTTGACTTTATTGATATTGATCGTATCGAAGTACTGCGCGGGCCACAAGGAACTTTATTCGGCAAGAATACCAGTGCTGGCGCATTTAATATTGTAACCCGTAAGGCGAGCTTCACACCTGACTATAGTTTCGAAACCAGTTTTGGTAATTATGGCTATATCCAGGCAAAAGCTTCTGTAACAGGCCCATTGAGTAAAAAATTTGCATCACGTCTCTCCTTTTCAGGCACGCAGCGTAATGGTGTTGTGGAGAACGTCCGTACAGGTAAATTCACAAATGATATCAACAACCTTGGTTTCCGGGGCCAGTTGTTGTTTAAACCAAATGACAACACCTTCATCACCTTAGCGGCAGATGCGTCCGATCAGCAGCCGGATGGTTATGCCCAGGTGGTGGCAGGAGTGGTGACTACAAAACGTCCGGCTTACCGCCAGTTCGATGCAATCATAGCCGATCTTAACTATACCCTTCCAAGCAGAAATGCATTCGATCGTAAGATAGATCATGATACCCCCTGGAATTCCGGCAATGAACTGGGTGGTGTTTCATTGAATGCTGAGACAAAGCTTGGTCCCGGTACCCTGACTTCTACTAGCGCATGGCGCTACTGGAACTGGAACCCTTCAAATGACAGGGACTTTACCGGATTACAGGCATTAGCAAAATCTCAAAACCCGGCAGAACATCATAACTGGTCGCAGGAAGTACGGTATGCTGGTCAGTTGAGCGAGAAATTAAGCGGGGTAGTAGGCTTATTTTATATCGATCAGGTAGTAGAAATCAATGGAACCGAAGAATCCGGGACGGCTCAATGGCGTTTTTCTCAAAGTTCAACAAGTGCCTTGTGGAGAACCCCGGGACTCCTCGAAGGCTATGGTATTTATACTAACTCTTCTATTAAATCCCAAAGTGCTGCTGCATTTGCAAGTATAGACTGGGAAATCGCAAACGGTTTTCACATTTTACCGGGGGTTCGCTTTAATTACGACAATAAAGATATAGACTATAAAAGGGTCGCAAGAGGCGGCTTACAAACCAATGATGCCGCATTATTAGCGATTAAGACCGGGGTGTATAGTGATCAGTCGTACCTTGCCAGTGCTGATGAGCGGAATTTCACCTATTCGCTTACCGCATCTTACAGACCAAACAGACGGCTTAATGCTTTTGCGACTTTTTCAACAAGTTTCAAACCTGTCGGGGTTAATGTGGCCGGTTTGCCAACTGTTAACGGAGCCGCTGCAACAGACCTTGCTGTTATTAAACCAGAAGACACAAAACATTATGAACTTGGGATAAAAAGCACACCGGCTGATAATTTAACCTTGAATTTAAGCATCCATAGTTCAGATATTAAAGACTACCAAACCAATGTTCAATCACCCCAATTAGGTGTTAATCGCGGTTACATAGCCAATGCAGAGAAAGTAAATGTAAAAGGTGCTGAGCTTGACCTAAATTTAAAAGCCAGCAATTATTTCTCATTTTATGGTGCGGCAGCCTATACTGAAGCAACTTATGTTCGCTTCACAAATTCACCTCTTCCACTTGAGGAAACGGGCCTTACGGTGAATGGTATTCAGGTAGCGTTTAAAGACATTTCCGGAGGCGATCTTCCGGGGATCTCCAAATGGGCAGGATCATTAGGTGGCGAGTATGCTAAACCTGCGAAGTTTTTTAACAAAGAAGCGAAATTCTTTACCGCTTTAGATGCTTACTTCCGTTCATCTTTCTCATCAAGTCCATCCCCTTCTGCCTATCTCAATATAGATGGCTATACACTTGTGAATGGAAGAATTGGATACAAAGCCACTAAGGGTTTCTCAGCTTATGTATGGGCTCGAAATGTGTTGGATAAGGATTATTTCGAGCAATTATTGCCTGCTGGTGGTAATGCTGGTCATTATGCCGGTGTATTGGGCGACCCGAGAACATACGGACTTACGCTAAGATTCGCATTGTAATAACTATTGAATATTTTAAAAGCTCCACATTTATTTGTGGGGTTTTTAAAATAATATCCAGGAAATTTTATCTAGGATGATTGTATATTGGTCAGTCTATTGTTGGTTTTCAAAAAGAACAAACCCATAATTGCGCCTGAAGTGATAGCCAGACCAAGCATTATAAAAAATATCCAGGCATGTCCTACCAAAAGAATTCCATTGTCTGGATTAACAAAGGTGATGATATAGAAATACAGTATATAAGTCATTAACATGAATGTTAACACTAATGTCAAAAAAGCTTTCAAATAAGCAATTTTAAATCGCTTTTCAGCTTTTAATACAATCACTGTTACGATCATAACAATTGCATAAATAGGTATTGACCACCAGCCTTTATTTGACAGCATTGTACTGAGAATTAAAAGTGCGCCACCTGTCAATCCAAAGATTAAAACTGTTGGCATAATTTGTTTCAGATTGATCTGTTGTAAGTTCATTGGATTAAAGATTAAAATTTAATGCCGGATTCAGTTAACTGAGCTTGCGTGTAGGCTTTCTCGAGAACCCATATCTATTTATTAATTCTTTCATCAAGCATCAAACATGAATATAAATATAAAAAGAATATCCTTAATTCCATCAGGGTGAATGCTTTACATAACCTTCAAACCAATATATCCCTTTTTCAAAAAAACTGGCATTCTGAAAACAGACATCCCTGTTTCCTATTCTCTTTTTAAAGAAATTTTTCCTTTGGAGCTCCTTTTTTTTCATATGAATAAAACTTTAATATTCTTTTAACTGAAATAAGCTATTTTTATGTGAAAAGAAACATAAGATGTATCTTCTACTGTCGCATTTGCTTCTAATTTTATAAAATATAAAAATGAAAAGATCCTCATTACTTTTTATTGCACTTTTTATACTGGGCAATAGTACAAAAGCTCAACAATCCCAAGCGGTACAACCAACAAAACCATACAGTATTATCATCAAGGGAGGTCATGTAATTGACCCAAAAAACAATATCGATGAGATAATGGATATTGCAATTACCCCGGCTCAGGGAAATCAAACATCCAGAACAACCCTTCCTGTAACAGAAGGTAAAATTGCTCTGATAGCCAAGAGTATTGAAGCAAATCTAGGTTTAAAAGTAATTAATGCTAAAGGCATGTATGTAACTCCGGGCCTTATTGACCTTCACGTGCATGTATTTTCCGGAACCAATTTAAAGCAGGAGTACATGAATGGCCCAAGTTCAGTTTGGCCTGATGGTTTCACATTCCGTTCCGGTGTTACAACGGTAGGAGATGCTGGCAGTGCGGGATGGCGCACTTTTCCTGAATTTAAGAAGAATATTATTGACCGATCAAAAACAAGGATTCTTGCATTTCTGAATATTGTAGGTGATGGAATGGGTCAGTATCAGCAGAATGTTAATGATATGGATCCCAATATGGCAGCTGAAGTTGCAATAGCAAATAAAAAGGATGTAGTCGGTTTTAAATCTGCTCATTTTAGCGGGAATCCATTCATTCCTTTAGATAGTGCAGTGAAAGCTGGAAATATTGCTAATATGCCAGTGATGTTGGATTTAACTTATCCTTCCAAGCCGCCTATCAGTTCAGTCGAGGATCTGTTTATGAAACATCTTCGTCCAGGAGATATTTTTACACATATGTACCGCCTGACTTTCCCATTTTTCTATGATAATGATAAAGTTTCCGCACTTGCAATTGCAGCACAAAAAAGAGGAATACTTTTCGATATAGGACATGGAGGAAACGGTTTTACATTTGCCCGTGCAATACCATCAGTACAACAAGGATTTTTACCTTATTCGATAAGTACCGACCTGCATATTACAAGTATGAATGCAGGTATGAAGGATATGCCTAATATTATGTCCAAATTTTTGAATATGGGAATGCCCCTCAAAGATGTTATTTTGAGGTCGACCTGGAATCCTGCTAAAGAAATTAAAAGAGAAGAACTTGGAAATCTGTCTGTAGGATCAGTAGCAGATATAGCAATATTTACCTTGAAAAAAGGAAATTTCGGATTTATTGATTCACATAATTATCTGCTGAAAGGAACAAAAAAACTGGAAGCTGAACTAACTATTCGTTCCGGAAAAATCGTTTGGGATCTGAATGGCATCGGAGCGAGAACTGACAAAGAAAGTACAGTGTTAACTATCAAGTGAGGGAGAATGTTAAAAAGATTTTCTTATTCAGGAGCATAAACCCTTTTTAATTTCAGACTATACTCTTGATGAATTGATACTGATATAATCCATCAAGATCTTAATTGTCCTGAATGTTTGTCAGATTACGGTTTTTTAACAACCCGCTATCAACCAGTTTAGCAAAATACATTAAAGCCGGAACCTTTCTTAAATCGTCTAACTGCCCTGAATGGTGCAGGTCTGTCCCAATAAAATCATAGAGTTTGTCATCTATCAGTCTCTCAGCCAGAATCAACACCAATTATTTAAATACCAACCTCAGTTACGAAAACAATTTGCATTATAATTTGAATAAATAAATTACTTTTATCCCATGAGGAAAAAAATGATGATCATTGAGCGGAATAATGAGATCCTGAGCATTTTAACGCAAATTTTTGAAGAAGAAGGATACCTTGTTACTCCCTTTTCCTCGGATAAGAAAATGCTTGAAAAGGTCATTTCTGAAAAACCCGATGTGATCGTTATTGATATTTTTGAAACTTCCGAAGAAAGCACAGGTTTATGCTGTGAAATCAGATCCATAGATGAACTTAAAGACATTCCAATTATTGCACTTTCAACTCATGTAAAGGCTGAAAGAATTCAGGCCATTTGTGCTGATAAACTTATTGGAAAGCCCTTAGACCTGTATGAACTTATTGATGCTGTGGAAAGTGAATTACCACCGGAATAGAACGAGCTAAACAGGGTTTAAAAGCGAGCTGCAAAAAATACAACCTGCAAATTAAACCACATAGAACACATAAAAATAAAACTATTTTAAAACTATTCGATTTTTAACCAAATAGTCAAAAACCAGGGTTGCAAGATATTGATACCCATCTCGGTTGGGATGAACGCCATCACTTAAAGTCATTAAGTTAGCTTTCCCTTCAAAGGGCTTGGTCAGATCAAGAAATGATACCTGCTCAGATCTGGCAATTTTTTTTATTCTCTTCCTTAACTCCCAAATCCTTGGTCTCCTGCCACTGAGGTCTTCTTTCCTTTCAGAACTTAAAGCATCAGTCTGAATTACCCTATCTAAAGGACTGCAAATAACGATCCTGCAATCGGGATTTATCTTTCTGATCTGGGAAATATAATCTGAATAGTCCCTTTCGAACTCGTTGATATGTTCCCAGTTAAGACGTGGGCTACCAACAGTTTCATTTGTCCCGGCTTTAATGATCACGATATCAGGTCTATAATTCTGCAAAGAATCCAGGAGTGGCCAAAGATTCGGCGAACCAAATCTAAGCATGGTAGCACCTCCAATACCATGATTTTTAATTTCATAATTGAGGTATTCCCCCTGTTTCAACATAGCAGATAATACTGCAGGGTAGGATTCTATTTTAGGCTATTTTAGGCTGTTTGAGCCTCGCTCCTGCTGTAATGCTGTTGCCAATGCAGGCAATCCTGCCTTTCTGAGCCTGAACTGCGTATGAACAAAAAAGCAAATTAAAACGAATACTGCACGTGATAAAATCGATGAAATTTTCTGGCAGAGTAGGTTAGTATATGGGAAGGTAAATTTTTTCTTTCTCAATTTGATCAGGCCACTAAAATGTAATGAATGAATTATGCAGTGGTGTTTGTTGCGGTGTCCTAAAATGGCATTATATTAATCATAGACTATTGTATTACTTTCATTACTACACGTCTGTTTTTTGCTCTGCCTTCTACTGTAGTATTGCTGGCGACAGGTAATGACTGACCTAAGCCTATTCCGGAAAGCCTGGTGTATTCAATTCCGTTATTTATCAGGTGCTGAACAACACTATTTGCACGGGCCTGGCTTAGTTTAGCGTTCAGTGTGAGGCTGCCCATATTATCGGTATGACCTTGTATTTCAAGTCTGGTATCAGGATTATCTTTAAGGAATTGGATCAATTTGTCGAGGTCAGAAGAAAAGGTAGTATTAAGATCAGCTTTCCCAACTTCAAAATAGATATTATTCAGCACAATACTTTGCCCGACTTTTGCTTCTTCAATCTCCAGTTCTAAGTTTACGTACAGTGTTGTGCTCCGGTTCAGGCCTTTGGTACTAACCTTCCCTATATTCGAAATATAACCGGATTTTTTGCCTGAAATAGTAAAATCGCCTGCAGCCTCCAGGGGTATGCTAAAGGTACCGTCATTCGATTGATTTTGCTGGTTAATGGTGCTATTTTGCGTTGTGTTAACAACACTTACGGTTACATTGCCTTCAGGAGTCTGGGTACTTTTATTTTTAACCCTCCCTACAAGGGTAAATCGCGGATCGTTATGGGAGATACTGACGGGAACCTCCTGGCCAGGAACATAAAAGCTACTTATTGCAATTGTCTGAATGCTTGTCTCAATTCCATGAAGCACTCCGCTCACGGTATAGTCAGCAGCCTGAACAGAATTGAAAATAACCAGGCCATTGGCATCAGAGAGGCCAATGATTTTCCCATCCGGCCCATTGATCACTACTTCAACGGATGATAATGATAAACCGGTTTGCTCATCGCTCACTTTTATCATTATATTTTTTACAGGCATTTTCACTTCTGCTGCTACTATAACCGGTTCAATTATCCTTACTGGTTCTGCCGGCGCTTTTGTCTTTTTCTTTTTGCCGATATTAGTGCCGACGCCAAGCGAGTAATAAAAATGATCGTTTATTGACGGACTTATCGCACGCCGGTATTGAATATTGGCAAGAACAAATGCCTCGTTAAATAAATTGAACTGCAAACCTCCACCAATAGGAATAAAGAAACCAGTTTTACCCTGATAAGTTGAAAGTCCGGCACCACCCGTAAAGTATGGCACCAGCTTATGATTATCGGCAAACAGTTTTATATTAAGTGCGGCATTGACATCCAATAGAAATTTACTGCTCCCATTAGTGCTGCCGTTTTCAAAAAGATAATCAGTAGAACTGCCATCTAAAGTAGCCACCGCATCAATTTTCTTGCTAATCCCTTTCAGATAGTTGAAACCAATTCCCATTTGCATTTCGCCAATTTTATTCCATTGACCATTGTTAAGCATATTCTTTAAAGACGTGGTTCTCATCAACTGGGCAGATTTGATATCGTTATAAAAAACATGAAATACCAGGCTCGGCGGTTTTTTATCCTCACTCGTCTGGGCGAACAGCTGTGATACCAAACAGCCCAGTATGATTATAAAGATTATGCGTTTCATCAGGGTTTTATTAAATCCTCATTCTTCCTGTTCTTATCCATTTCACCAATTTGGTTCACGATGCTGAATATTGCCGGTTCACTTCTTCCCTGGATGTTCATATCCATTCCGGGGACAGGCAATCCCCTTGAATCAAGAGTTTGTACCGTCCAGATAAACTGTTTGTTCGCAGTGGAATCCAACATGGGAAGATTAGTTCTCCAGATGAATTGTGTACTTCCGCTCGTTGAGGTTTCGTCCAATAAAGGCCGGTTACCCCGGAATGCCTGCATCGGCGTCTGACCAGGCAGTATTTCAATCACCTGTACCCGGTATTGGGGAAGATCCGGAGAACCAGGAATAAGACTAGTCCAGCGAAAAGTGATAATATTTTGAGCCAGGCGGGCATCGAGGCTACTTCCATTGGCGGGCTGCATTAAAACAGGCAATTGATAGGAAGTAATAAAAAAAAGTCGGGTTTGTCTTGCCCTGACAATATCTCCACCGACATTCAGGACTTCAACCATAAGTTGATACTGACCTGCGGCTATACGCCCGGTACGCTGAAGCAGGTTGTGTAAATTTCCCTGTAATGTTAAATTTTGGAGTTGAAGGGCATCTGCTATTGTGAACTGGTTTACGCCCGCTCTCAAAGTGTAGATCCTCGCAGAATTAATATTGGATGAACCGATTATGTTCCCTCTTTCATCAAGCAAGGAAGTTCTTAACTTTACGGAAGGGTCATTTAACACCGGTCCGGGCATATAAGAAATGATCATCTGGCCATTAACCGGATTTGCCCAATCAGCCAACCAGGGCTGAGGCCTGTTATTTAATGCAAGGTTAAGGGTAACCTGAGCTAATGTCACCTGAACAATCATGAGCATGAGAACAGTTAACAATAGATGATAAAATTTTATCATTAGACAAGATTGAATAAGAATATTTCTGTTAACATATTTTATTATTACCTCGGTTTTAGGCCGCTATGCTGTCCCCCGCTGGCGGGGGTTAGGGGGTGGATTCCATCCCTTCTAAAATTTATATTGTAAACCCGTTCTCAATGTACTTTCTAAATATTCCGGACTGCCCGGATATGCCGGTGTGAATGAACTTCCAGGCAATTCCGTTCCATAGTGATATAAATTAGCAGTCATAGAAAATTGCCAGGTTAACTTCTTATAAATATCCCAGTCAAAACCACTGGTTGCTAGAAGATTTCTATTTGCTGTGAAAGGATCTACAGTGCTCAGACTATATTGTAACTGTCCTTTCAGACTAATCTTTGGAGCAGGCTTCCAGTTCACTCCGGTGGTTGCACTTATCAGGTTTAGTTTAAGTGAAGGGGCCTTGTTCTGGAACCACATCAGGCTAAAATCAGGGCTAATCTTTTTGGTAAAAAATGTTGGAACGTAAAGAATGAGCACGGTCTGCGTGTTATTGTGAGTGGTTGAAGCCGGTACAATTGTGGTTTCATCATATTTGCTCCAGGTATATGTTCCACTTATCAGCTGACTCATTTTACTGTTAATCCAGGTATACGCAGGATTGATACTTATCTCATCACTAACACTTCGATATCCGGCAAGGCCGGGGGAATTGAATCCAAAATTATTAAAGCTGGTATTCAGGCTGAATCGCTCATTAAACTGGGTAAAAACATTCACATTGGCAATTATTTGTTTGGTCAGGCTGGGGCCGGAAATACGGCTCAGGTTGCCAAAGCGCTCGCCAATACTGGCAACTACGTTCATCTTCTTTTTCCAGATATTAAAACGGGTATTAGCCAGGTATTCCATCCGGTCGTTGTTCATGAAAGGGTAGCCAGCCGTATAGTACCCTGCACCGTAATAATTGAATTTCGCTCCTGCTTCCCAGTCTTTCCCCTTTTTGATTATACCTGCTATCAGTGCATTATCTTTCCCGGTGGATGTGTGAGAATTAATAAAGGGTTTAAAGTCTTCAACCGGGCTGGCAGACAATGGGGTATTTAAATTCCGTGTATAAAAGCTTTGTCCAATCTCGATATGATAATCCCAGCCTTTTTCAGAACTGACTTTGGCTAAAAAGCTGACCACCATATTTTCCTGCGGATCCAGGGGAGATAAGGGAGCTGATGTAACTGAATTACGCTTATCTATGGATTTTACAAAATTGAATCCCGCAAAATATTTTCCTTCCTTTTCAAGCCCCAACTGGGCCATCCACTGATTGCGCTGGTAGGCACCAATCACTCCGGAAAAAGGAGGCAAAATTGTAGGAGCCAGATAATTAATGGGCCTTTGGGATACCCCGTTAAATAGTTTAATCCGGAATTTTCCGGGTGCCAGATTCACACCATATCCAAATACACCCAGATCGCCGGTGCTCAGCTCACTGTACTGCTGATTTTGTGTTCCCAGAAGGAGTTCAGTACTGCCAAATTTAGGACGGACACCAAAATTATTTACCGGATTGGTTAAGAATTGCCAAACACTTTGCGGCCCCCCTGTTGCAGCAGTAATGAAATTATTTTGCGCAGGACTAAAGTTAAAATTGAAAGGAACCGTCCATTTTCCAACCGTAAGTGTGGGGTTAAACGAATATCTGAAGAGGTTCCATGGACGGCGGGCCTGGTAAAAATCGGGTACTGCCGGACTGGGAGCTTTGTTAAGCCCATAACCTTCATACCACATACCCATCTCTCCGCCAATAGTGAACGGTTTCTTTTTTTCCTGGGCACTTGCTTGTGAGGACAGCACTAAAAGGATTATCAAAGCAATTTTGGCAAGGTGGTCCATGACTGTTATCTGATCATTAATATTTCAATTGCAGTTCATTGCTAAAATTTGAAACGTTCTTATTTGCGTCCGTTAGTCGTATGGTATAGTTCATTCCCTTCTGCCCCTCTGCAGGCTCATCAACAAAAGTTTTTCCTTTTTCGAAATCAATAATTTTATAAGTCTTCCAAAGCGATTTTTCATCAGTTCTTTTATAGATTTCTACTTTTAACCGACGGTTTATCACTTTGTCATCAACGACAAATGACAGGGATACTTTCTTTGCCTGGCCGTCATATGTGCCCTGAATGATCGGTGCCGGGAGCCTGTTATTCAATAAAGTTTTTATCTGGATACTTCTGGAGATTTTGGATGACAATCCGCCGTCATCCCTGGCAATCATGGCATATTCATACTGTCGTCCGCCAGTAATTTTTACATCAGTATATTTAGTGATGCTGGCATTGGTATTAGAAAAGAGGGAGTCGAATTTCAATTGGCCGATCTCTCGTCTTAATAGGATATTACGTGCGGCATCCTCGCTGCTTGAGTTTACAAAGTTGATCACTACAGAGGTGTCGCTAACAATGAAACCCGTAATTAATGGGCTTACCGGAGGTATGGTGTCTCTTTTTGTAAGCTCGATGATTTTGGATGGGACGGATTGATTAAAATGAGTATCAAAGGCAACAACTTTATAGTAGATATTTTTCGTGAGTGTGTTTAAGGTTGTGGAATCGTTCAATGTGAAGGTAGTACGCCCCAGGCTGTCTTTAAACGTTTCTGTTACAACTGAAAACTCGTGGTCCTTAGAGTTTGCTTTAAGAACCTGGTATCCCATAAAGTCCCTTTCTGTGTTAGGTCTCACTTTAATGCTGATCTTACCAACAGAATCTATTATTGCAGAGGAAATGAATGGCATTGCCGGGGGAATACTATCAATTAAAGTAACATAAGCCTGAAAGGAGTGGCTGCTGTTTCCAGCAGTATCGACCGCTTCCACTACATAATAGTTGGAACCATCCGGGTCAAATGTTTCGTCGATGTAGTTCCGCGTACTAGCAGACAGTATTCCTTTTGAAATTAAACTGTATCTCCCGTTTTCCTGGGCACCTCGTTTAATAGTAAATCCTTTCAGATCGCCTGTATTTTTTGCAGTTAGTTCCCAAAGAAGTTCAACCTGTTTAGGTTTAATGTGAGTTGCAGTTTTCAAAAATGGAGCAGGAGGTGGTGTCTTGTCTTTCGGAATAGCAATAAATTCGGACAATATCATTTCATCTGCAAATGGCGTAGAAACCCATATACGGTAACGGTATTTTTTGTAATTAGTTAAGCCGGTATCGCCGTATGCAAAGTCTGACTTTCCGGTAAATCCTGTCGGCTTTAGGTTTAGTTCAGGGGTTTTTATAATTTTTTTATATGTAGCTCCATTATCGTCAGATCGTTCAGCAGTAAATGCATAATATTCCAAAGATTCGGGAAAAGAAAATGCGATAGCTCCATCTCCTTCACTGAGTTTAACTGTCTTATTATTGCTTAGGTATTTTTCATTAAAATTCCCACATGTTACTTTTACATAAGCTATTTCATTTGCGACATTTGAAATTGGCTGGTTGATGCGAACACGATAAACATAGGTTTGGCCCAGGCTAACCGTTGGGTCTGAAATTCGTACTGCCAGACCTTCAGCGGCTACCCTGCTTCTGTTTGCCGCTATTAATGCAAATCCAAAGCGCATATCGGCATTGTCTTTTTGATCTTTAAAGGACTTGAGTCCATCTTTCATTACATCCCCTCCCTGTGCAGTGGCATCAGGATCAGAAAATACCATTGCGAGGCCGGCTATTTTGGCAGCTGTACTATCTTTTAATTTTTCTTCAATTAATGCCCTTTCCCACTGCTCTTCGCTCCAGCGTTTAAACGGTGAACCGGCGATTGGTGCAAAGGTTAATTTGTCATTAGACACACCATTGATAAAATTTGCCCGTTCAACTATATAGCCGACCTTATTTGCCTGATTAAACAATATTGGATTGGCAGGAGCATAGCGCAAAACAATACGATCTGCATAGCTCCGGGCACTAATTGCAAGTGTCACGTTATTCGGGATCCCGGACTGCTGCGCAAAACAGAGAGAGCTGATCATTGCCTGGAAAAGGATGCAACATATTTTTTTCATTTGATTATGATTTGATTGGTAGCGGCATTAAAGCATTCTTTTTGTCATTGCGAGCGTAGCGCGGCAATCTCTTTATCACAAGTCTGATGCTTTGACTGTTGAGATTGCCGCGGTCGTGCCTCCCTCGCAATGACATATAATTGTGCCTTCTCATTATTTGGCAGCACTCTTTGCTAGCTGTTTAACCGCGCTTCCAGTCCCCACCGTTTCCGCATTCGTTTTAAAATAGATCTTCTTAGTCCTCACGATTGGTGCGTTAGTTGTGCTATGCTTAACCACCTGCCAGCTGTTATTGATTTTTTCTTCCAAACGGCCAACTACCTGGAACCTATAACTTGTATTTGCTTTAAGCGCATTGGTGGTTATGCCGGTTTTTGTAAGCTTGTACACCCTGGCTCCGAGAGCATCATAGCCTGAAGCAACTAGACCAACCGAATTGGAAACTGCAGAACTGGCCTTTTGAGGAGTTCCCAGCTGGCTGATTGCAGGCTTATTGTTGGCATTGCTATTCGCGAGGCCTCCTGCATTCGTTGCCGTCAGCTTAGTGCCAGCTACCTGGGTTTGGATTGGGTTACTGGTATTTAGTGCCATGGCACCTCCTCCGGTAGAATCCTGCGTTAAGGTTGGAGTATAAACAGCGCGGAAGGTTCTTACGTTGATCTGGCCGCTTGACTGCTGTTCCTGAATAGCAAATTCCTGATTATCCGGGTAGTTTAATAATACCGAAAAAGATGCAGTTCGCGGCACTCCGGTAGCGCTTCCTGGCGTGACGATGCTATTGATTAATGTATAATTTAAGCTCTCTTCTGCATCCTCCTGTGCATAAACTGCATCGGGAACATCAACACTGGTTCCTTCGCACTGTTCACCAGTTTTAAATTCGGCAGAAAAATTGAAATTTATCAGACCTAAAACCTGGGCATTGCCGCTAACAGATCCTTCGGCATAAAAAGGCTTTGGGAATTCTGCATAAGCATAAGCTCCAAAACCCAGAGATATCAGATTAACCTCATTATACTCTTGTATATATTTTCCCTGCCAATCATAATAAGCCTTGCCATCCATCTTTGCAAATAATGCGATACCAGATTTGATGCGCCATCCATCTCCGAAACCAGGGCAATTCTCATACTGCATCAGGGAAGCATTGATCTCACTTCCAATATTAAAGGAGTATTTAATGCCTGCAGAATACTTGTTTCCGCTGCTGATTACTTTAGTGTTATTAGCACTTGCAAAAACACCTACGCCAAAAGCAAATCCCTTCGCTGTTTTCGATTCTGAACTAACTGCAGTTTCAGAAAATGCAGGAAGTGCTTTTCCGATGCTTGCAAACCCGGCAATTGTAGGCTGCATAAACCCTGAAGGAACCTGGATCTTATTGCCAAACATTAAATACGAACTAACATTAACCTGGTCAAATAACCTTACCGTGTTCAACGTAGAAGGTAGCCCACAAGTAAATGCCCATTCATTCTTCATCCCATCAATATAAAAATGCGCATTAACAGGGCCGGATGGGGTACTAATTGGGTCTTTATTAAAATTGATCAGCAGGTTGGTGCTGAATTTTTTAAGCGGAAAATCGTACGCAATGTTTAATGCTCCATTGGCAAAAGCATTCGCTTCCTGCCCGATCTCCGCGCCACAACTAAAGAGCCCATCGATGCTGATGTTGTTCATTCCTCCGGAAGTATTAAACTGGGCGGCTAACGCTACGCTGCCATTAAACGTTTCTTCTTTAGGCGTGGTGGCTATGATTGCTTTTGCTTTGAACCCCATCTTCACCGAAATATCCGGCGTAAATACGGCCCCTGCAAACGTACTGGCATTGGCGGTTGCCGGATTAAAAACCGCGGGTACCGTCATGTTCATCCGGCTATAAACCCCGGCGCCAAAACCCCTGAATGCCAGACCGGTCATGAATACAATGCCGGGAGGGGGCAAGTTAACCTGTGCTTCTACCTTCCAGTATTTGAAGCCATTACCCACATTTCCAGGAATATATTTGGTATTGCCAAATATGGCACCGGCTTGTATAGAAGTATTCAGGGTAGTAAATTTTGCCTGCAGATCTCCTTTGAAGCCATTACCGTATGCCGGGTGCTGTTTATAAAATTCTACGCTGCCTTTAATAGTTAAAGCCGGCATTGTAGCATTGATATGAATGTTTTCTACTTTAACACCCAGATATTTAGGCTTTAGCTGCGTCAAAAAACCGTAATCTGCTTTTACAGCGGCCGTTATGACCCCTGTATTAGCACTTGTTATTGCGGTCGTTGTTTGAAGCTGCGAAGTGAGCGTATTCAGATTGGCGACACTTGTATTGTTCCCTGATGCTGCAGGAGGTGTGTATTTTGAAGATTCAATGGCACCCGTTAAAGCAATTTTCGTATCCCCGCTAATTTGTACCGTTGAATTCTCACTTCCAATATTTATTTTGGCTACAAATTCAACTCCTCCTTTAAACAGGTATTGCTTTTCGCTGCCCGCACCAATAGGCTCTATCTTTGGCTTTACCTCGGTTATGGTGAAGGCAAATCCGGAGAGCTTCTTCTGCGGACTGGCGAAAGACCAGTTTCCGGTATTTAAGGTGAATGTTTCCTGGCTGTTTTTTGAATAGACCATGCCGAGGTGCTGAAAGTTGGCTGAAAGATCCAGATCGAGAGGAAGACTGCCACCCGGGTCAATTATTTTTCCTGTAGGATAATGAAGCTTGCCGTTCAAGTCAATTGCCAGATAAATTTCACGCTTGTTAGCAGCCGATTTTGTTAAGATAAGGTTCAGTGAAGATGTTTGATCGATCTGGACTTTTCCGTCTCCTAAAAATTTAGACGTAATATCCTGTCCGGGATGCAATGCAAAAGTGATGGAAGATTGTGGATTTGTCTGGGTAGCTGTACCCGGTAAAAACAGGGCTGAATAATCAATTGCGTTACTGTTGTCGTCGGCGGTACTGAGCGGCAATGTGATCTTGCCTAACATTTTAGCCTCGGTTAACACGCTATTATTTAAGCTTACTTTAACCGTATCAATGCTGGCGCCCAGATTACCAATATTAGCTTTGGGATAGGTTAATACATTGTTACCGAGAATTTTTCCAGTCACCCCATCCTTATCAATGATTAAATTTTGGGCAATAACCTGCACCTTGTTTGTGGTATCAGCATAGCTCCTTAGCTGATCTGGCAGGGTAAGTTTAAAGTCCTTAAGATAAAAACCCGAGAACATAGTATTGGTATTACCTGTATAACCCGTTGGAAACACCATTCCCGTGGCATTGCTTATGGCCGAATGATCATAAGCGATTAAGCCCGATTCTATCCCTAAACCATTTGAATTTGCGATGGAGCAGGCAGGTAAATTTCCCTGAAGCACAAAGTCGTCCCAGTTTACAATCTCAAGCTGGAAATTCATATCGACGTTTGTTTTGGCTGGATCAACGGGCACAAGCCATTCTTTTGGTAAAGCTACATTTGCATCAAGATTGTATTTCCAGTACTCATTGTTGGCTGCACTGAACACAAGCCCGTTCCCAATATGTCCGGCACCCTCCTTATTAAAAGTCAGTTTTAAACTTTCGGTTCCGGAATTGGCGTATAAAAAGGTGATGGGCTCCAGTAATTTAATCGATCCACTTATCCCGCTAAGACCACTCTTGGTAAACTCAATACCTTTTCCCTGGAAAGCAATAACGTCTGTCCCGTTATTAAAAGCGTCATTAAAAATTCCCTTCGTAGTAAATGATGCAATTGCTTCAAATTCAGCGTGGTCTGGCTTAAAAATCATTTCTGTGAATCCGATGGCCGTATTTTCATCGTTATCCTTGAAATAGCCCAGGGGCATGTTCAAGGGGACAACTGTGAGTAATGTATTAACCTGGTCGGAAACCGGAACCAAAGGCTTCAGGATTTTATTCCCCTGGATCCCGTCACTGATATTTTTTATTTTATTTACAGACCATGCACCAGCGCTTGTATTATTTAGCACATTTACCGCCCATTGTGTAGGGTACACCTGGCTGGCATCTGTTTGGGTGTATATCGCACCCGTACACAATTGATTATCTCCATTAACCTTGATATCTTTAAATTTTACGTTCAGTACCCCCAGCCATTTTACATACACTGTTCCATTTCCGCTTAATGCATTATTCGTTCCGGTAGGAACCGTGCTGAGCTTCATGATAAAATCATCGGATAAGCCAATCTCATCTCCTATGACAAAAGCCTTCGTTGATGTTGTGGTACAAGAAGTGGAGTTTGATGCTGTTACCGGAGGAGTTGGAGGTTCCGACTTAAAGGTTGTTGGTGCACTCGTTCCATTAGTTCCGCCTATCGGATTACCATCGCTGTTAAGCGCCTGAACAGTCCAGATAAACTCACAGCGGTAAGGCGGTAAGCAGGGCGGGGATACCAGATTTGTGATTACAGTCTGGGTAACGGCATTAACATCTTTGGTGATCAGGGCTTGATTTGCGGTCATAGCCTGTGTTCCGCTTTGCCCTGTGAGGAGTTGCCATATTTTCAAACGGTACTTAACTGGCGTATTCGGTGCAGGTATAACAGGTGTCCACTGGAATACAATAGGTACAGATAAAGCGGCATCTGTAAATATTTTAGCATTAAAAGGAGCAATATTCTGAGGTGCCTGATAAACCGTTTGACCGGTTGAGGGAATAGAAAATGCCTTTGTTTTTTCGTCACTAACCGGAATTATAGCCCCGTTTTTGGTTCCGAAGAACTGCACGCTGAGTTCATAATTACCTGGTAACAATGTGCACGACTGGCCAAAGAATGAAACTGCCTGGTTACCGCTCCAGACTTTTGTTATTGTATTAAAATTAGCGGTCGCGGCGTTTGCGCTGGTGAAAGAACCGCAGACCTTTACGCCCCCTTTTTTGATGATCAGCAATAATTTACTGTCCTCTGCCGCAGCAACTACACGGCCATTATCCATTTTTGCCGTTGCGGTGATCGTTAATAACGAAGTTCCGCCTCCCCAGTTAGCTGTATTGGGGCTCGGACTGGCAGGCAAAGAAATGTTTATACTGGTAATGGGATGTGTTTGAGCAAATGCCTGAATTGTCAGCAGGGAAAATATAATTGTAAGGAATTTTACCATCTCTGTCAATCTAAATTAGAATTATATAGAAAGAGGATTAAAAGCCTTGAAGACCAAATCCCAGGTTAATTTAAATGCTATTAATCACCAGGGCAAGACTCATCGCCTGACAGGCATTAACCATTGTGTGTGTGACAGTTATGAATGAGTGAGCGGTATTATTTCTGCTGCGCCTTTAGCCAGGCCAGGTGCAGCCCGGCGGGAATAAAGAGGCAGATTTTATTTCCGGGATTTTTTTCACTGGCAAATGCAGGCGACATCGAAATGGTAATGGCTTGCGAGCCAAAGTGGCTGAGTGCCGCAATTCGCTTTTTGATCAGTTCCATGCCCCGGCTTCTATGCCCGCTATCTTCTTTCAGGGCCAGACTGTTGGCTAAGCCGATTCCGTTATCTATGATGATGATCAGTAAATTTCCATCCTGTTGCTTCAAATCAATAAGCAATTCTCCGTCTATTGCCGAAGGCATAAGTCCATGCAGTAATGCATTCTCTAAAAGAGGCTGCAGGATCATTGTCGGAATCATCCAATCTTCCGGTTCTAAGTTTTCATCAATCATTATCTGATATGAAAACCGGTCATTAAAACGCATTTGCTCTAAACGCAGGTATATTTTTATATTTTCTATTTCCTGTTCCAGCGGGATAAACGATTGCTGGGCTGCTTCAAAGTTCTTCCGGATGAGGGAAGCAAAATCACTGAGATAGCGGTTGGCATTTTGCCTATCTTGTACATTAATATAATGCTGAATACTGTTAAGGGCATTGAACATAAAATGAGGATTCATTAAGGAGGTAAAAGCCTGTTGCTCCAGCGATGCGGTCTGTACCCCCGCAATTTCCTTCACCAATTTCGCTTCTTTCCTTCTTTTCTGGCGCCGGTTCACCAGGTAGAAAATTATTAATTGCATTACGGAAGCTATAATCAACCAAAACCATATTGCCTTCCAAAAGGGTGTGGCAATGTCAAATTGTATGGTGAGTGTTCTGGGGCTGATGTTCCCGTTTACATCTAACGCTCTAACCTGGATAACATGAGCGCCATTGTTCAGCTGAACGGTCAGCGTATTTTCATCTAAATTCGTCCAGTTTTCATTTTTATCCAGGGTGTACTGCAGGTTCTTAAAGTGACCGCTTAACTCGATACCGGCAAACTGCATTTGTATATTTTGCTGCTGATAGCCAAGTTTATATCGGGCAGACAGGATAGTATCCCGCTGATTAATAGTGATGCGAATCAATTTTACCGGTATATTAAATTTGGGAATAGAAATATTGGCGGGTATTACAGAAATACCCTTACCGGTAGCAGCGTAAATGGTATCCTTTTGATACAGCATTTCATTAATCGAATTATGGCTTAATCCGTCATTAACAGAGAGATTCTGAATGGAATAACTGATATTTCTGCCTTGTAATTTATAAGTAATGACACTGATGCCCTGGTTGGTTCCAAGCCATATCTTTCCGGGTCCTGCCGCGCTTATACTCAGCAAAGAGTTACTGATGATACCATCCTTTGCTGTAATATTTAACAATACCTTATCGTTCTTAACGATAACTAAGCCATTACTGGAAGTGGCAACCCATACCAGCTTATCGCGTGTTGCGCAAAGTGCTGTAATTCTATGGCTAAGCAAGGAGTTGCTTTGAGTTAGAGATGAAGAAACGTTCCTGTCATAATCATGCTTATATAAGCCATCTGTAGAACCATAATAGATAATCCCATCTGTTGTTCTCGTAAATGCCACGATCCTTTTATAGATACTACCCAGACGACTAACCTTTTCTGTCCGTGAGTTAAGCTGGTTTAAGCCCGAGGTCAACCCAAAAATGATGATGCTATCATTATAACTCATGGCTGTTTTTGCAGGATAACTTGATTGGTTTATTGGATTGACCAACTTCCTGGTATAATTCACATATATGCCTCCCTCAGAAAAAGTAAAGACTTTGTTTTGCGAAATCAATATTTTTTTTTGCCTGAAATCTTTGCTTTGCGAGGGTATGCGGTGGATTTTACTTGTCCTTCCGTCTGTTTCAACTACCTCACCGTAGGAATTCCCCGCCAGCAAGCTTCCATCCCGTTTGCGGGCAATACTTAAAAGAACTGTTCCCTGTAAATCAGGGGGCATTTCCATTGTTGTAAATTGGCTATTCTTATACAGAATTAATCCTTTATCAACGGTGCTTGCCCAAACGTTTCCCTTACTGTCGTTAAACATGGAGTTGGGCAAATAGTTGCCGCTTATAACTAGCAGCTGTTGCAGTGTTTTTTTATCAAAAACATAGATTTTACCAGAGTTTCCCAACAAATACACATAGGTTTGAGTAAATCCAGAGACGAAAAAACGTTCGGGAATCTTAAGTGAATCCATTTTAAAACGAAGAGGATTTACTTTAAAATCACTGTAAATCAAGCATTTGCTCAGAGATGGATAGAAAATATATAATTTTCCATCGTCAACGGAGGGTTTTATATTTCGGGCGGAAAGGTCGTTTCGGCTCGTAGTTGTTATCACGAGACTATCAATAAACGCTGTACCCTTTGTTTGGTAGATCTTTGTTTGAAACAAGTTTAACACAGGATCAAGCTTGTTTCCTGTCCATCTCAATAGGGTTCCATCCTTGTTTTCCTTAAAAAGAAAATTACCAATCTTTAAAGTAGGGTATTCAATTAGTTTATTGTTACGGAAAATAAAAGATCCCCGTTCATTCACATATAATACGCCGCCTTCCTTCAGCGGATAAGAATACATATTGCTTGTACCCTCGCTTACTTTTGCCAGGCTGCTGTTTTCCCTTGCGTTTATGAACCTGTTTTGCACCTCGTCAAAATACGCCGGACCCTGTTTAAAACAGTTCACCCAGATCCGTCCGCTATTTTCTTTCATAACTTCCAGCACATCGTTATCGGGCAAACCCTGCAGGGTAGTAAATACCTGGAAACGTTTCCCGTCAAACCTTGCAATTCCGGCATCAGTGGCTACCCATAAAAATCCTGAGTTGTCTTCAATACATTTGTATACATTATTGCTCGGCAGGCCATCACTTACGGTAAAAGCAGTATATTTTGATTGCTGTGCATGACAGGTAAGGCTTATAAAAAAAATTAGCAAAAGAAAAGCCACAAAACGCATACAAACGATTATTATACAGAGAATTGTATAGAAGGTACTATTTATTTTTGCCAAACATCAAACTGGCCATTTTCATTTTGTCGAGAAAGATGTCCAACTGCCTCCGGCTGATGCTCCACTGGTTTCCATCGCTCATTTTGACAATGCCACCATCAATTGTGCTGTATTCCTTAATATACCTGAGATTGACAATATAAGATTTATGGATCCTTGCAAACTGCTTCGTATCCAGCAACTCTTCAAAATCTTTCAGTGTTTTACTGATCACCAGTTTCTGCATATCCTTCATATGAATAATGGTATAGTTGCTGTCAGCCTGAAGGGATACCATATCATCAACCTCAATAAAGCTAATGCTTCCTAGTTGCGGCAATGCGATTTTTTGGGGTGGCATTTTTTTATTAACTGTTTCCAGAAGATGCTGAAGTAAAGCATGATTCTGTTCCAATGCAGCCGGGTTGTTTAGTGACCTTTTTACTTTTTCTACTGCTTTTTGAAGCTCATCAATATTAACAGGCTTTAAAATATAATCAACAGCGCTGGCCTTAATAGCCTGCAGTGCATATTCATTGTGTGCGGTTACAAAAACTACTTTAAAATTTTGAAAGCTAAGGCTTTTTAGAAATTGAAATCCATCCTCAACCGGCATATTAATATCCAGGAAGATCACATCTGCATGATAAGTCTGTAACCATTCCCGTGCCTCTCTGGCATTCTGTGCTTTACCGGCAACTTCTATCCCCTCACAGTCATGATGCAAAAGGAATTCCAGGCTTGTCAGGTTATTCACTTCATCATCAACTAACAATGCTTTCATCATGCCTGAGAAATTTAAATTTAAAGGTAATCATTGTACTGGCGATTTATTGAACCGTTGTGCAAGTGCAGATTGTGACTGAGTGTAAGATAAAATGATTGAGCGAACGGTAAGAAGATCTAAGATAATGACAGCCACCAAAATGCCACTAACAGAATGGTTTTATTGAGATGATGCTATGTTCTTGTTCTTACTCATCCATCCATTGAACTCCTCTATTTGCTTGATTTTTCTGGGGACTATCTTACCTCACAGCTGCTTACAACACATCCTGAGCGGTTCCTTACGGTCACCCAGGGAGGATCAGCAGGTCGTTTCCGCTGGACTGCACACGATGAAGATAGTTATGAGCAGCAGGCCCTGGAAATAGAACGCTTAGGTTTTAGTCCATCGCTGGAACTCTTTCTTGCAGCACGCAATACACCGAAACTGACTGAAGAAGAAATCAAGATTCGATCGGAGAAGGCCCTGGCTAACCCTAATCAGGATCGCTTCGCCCGAGCCGTTATGATACGCTCGTACCGCGAACAAACCATTACCCCCTGCACAGTTGCTGCGGTTGGAGTGCCCACTTTAGGCATTGTTGGAAGCGCCGATCCCCTCCTGTCAGAACTTCGGGACTTATAAAAGCTAAGGCCAGATATGAAGCTCGTAGTGATTAATGAAGCTACACATGAAAGTGCCATACTACGGCCCGAATTTATTGTAGCGATTCGTGAGTTCCTCGCTTCTAATCGCCAAACTCCTTTGCGATGAATTCAGATTGAAAATGAGAAAGAAAACCATTGCCAAGCTGAAGTTTGAAGCAATGGTCTTATTTTCCAATACAGAAAGTAAAAACTATTGGTTATCAAGCACTTAACCAATTAAGTAGAAAATTTCAAAAAATATTAGTCGGGCATCGAACCGGATTAACCGCCTAAAACCGTTTAGAAATAGTACAAAGCCTGATTAAGCTAATACATCTTATACTCAACTTCGGCATTATATATCCTTAGTTATTATTCAAGTACTATTATATTTATGTTTAAGGAATTCTCATTCGTACATTGTAAGATAAATGATCTATTCTACATTCTCGATACTATATGTGAAATTATTATAGACAAATAATGGTTAATAAAATTATTCTACTACTGTAGTGAAACAGATAAAGGTTTATTTTTTTGCAATATTCTTACCGCTCATTACCTTGAGTGCTGTATTTTCTCAGGAACAGCCTGCCCGTATAACGATTCTGTACGATGCATTTGGAAAGGCTTCTCCCTTAAAGAGAGGCTGGGGCTACTCCGCACTTGTCGAATATGCTGGTAAGCGGGTGCTTTTCGATACAGGAGGGGATAACGACAAGTTTGCATACAATGTGAAGGCACTGGGCCTTGATCTCAGCCGATTAGATCTGGTCGTCCTGAGCCATCGTCACGGAGATCATACGAGCGGCCTCAATTATGTCCTGAGCATCAATCCTGGTGTCAAAATATATACCCCTTCAGAAGGAGGCGCATTTGGCACTCCAATTAGTCCAGCTTTATTGAAGCTAATTCAAGTCAGGGTTGAAGCGGTTCCAGAGGACTTGCGTTATTTTGATGGTAACCCGCCAGAAAAAATGTCGTTCGGTACTCCCTGGCCGGGCGCAAAATTCATTCAGATCAGGGAGCCAACGGAGGTTCTGCCAGGCTTCTTTTTATTCTCTACAACGTCTGATGTGTCCGGAACTAAGGAAATGAACGAAATTTCAATGGCAATACGCACGCCCAGGGGCATCGTTCTAATTTCCGGTTGTTCGCATCCTGGGATCGAAAAGATCATTGAAACCGCTTCGAAAATTGATTCGCGGATCTACTCTATCCTGGGCGGGTTTCATCTAGTCGATGTTTCGGATTCAGGAGTCACAGGATTGGCCAGATCATTTCGTGATAAATGGAAGATTGAACGTATGGCACCCAGTCACTGTACCGGCCAGCTTGCTTTTTCAGAATTCATTAGGGTATACGGTGATAAGTTTGACCATGCTGGCCTGGGATCAATTATTAGCTTGCCGTCCGGCAATTAAATTTTCGGCGATGTTTGGAACTCTTTACCCCTCCTTCCTGCCTGAAAGGAGCTACCCTGTACACACAAATATTACGAGATTAAACGAGCAAAAGATTGATTTAAATTGAGTTGTATAACATCATAGAGGATATAAAGAATTGCAAAAGATATGTATAGAAGGTTCCCGCTTTCGCGGACAAGGCGATGCGATATATTATAGGAATACGGCCTTCGCCGGAATCTAAATGTACGGTCGTTTCCACTCCGATCCCGGAAGGCCGGGATCTCCCAATTAACAACAAAACGTTGTCATTCCGGCGCAGGCCGAAACCTCCATATTAAAAAAATGTGTGTACAGGGTAGCTGAAAGGAGGCCTGACAGTCTACAGGCTTAATCAATATCTCCTTCAAGAGCTAAACTTCATAGTACTACTCAATTAAAAAAGATAACTAATAATTATGTATTTTTAATTTAGGATATTATAAGCTGGGGAGAAAACTGGGGTTGAACATAGCTAGCTGTAAAAACCGTCCTGGATTGGTGCTTTGTGTTATGAAGTAAGAAACTCCGCACGAGGCTGTGGTAAATAATTTAACTCTATGTTGAAGATAATCCTTTTGCTTCTCCTTACTTTCTGCTTCTCAACCAAGAGTTACGATCAAACTAGCGCTAAAGACAGTCTGAAAACCTTGCTTAAAAAAGAAAAGCGGGATACCGTTAGAGTAATTTTATTAGCCGACCTTTCTTATTATTACTCTAACAACCATCCGGATACTGCCATACAACTAGCTTTAGATGCTTTGTCTCTCGCCAAAAGAATTGGGTTCATTAAATGCCAGGCCCTCAGCTTAAACAGAATCGGTACGGATGGTTTAGCGCACATTAACATTGCGAGAAGTTATTTATCCTTAAAAGAATATGCGTTGGCAAGAGCCTATTCTAACCAGGCCTACGAAATAGCAAACAAGAGGAACAATCGTACTCGAATTGGAAATGCTTTATACGTGACTGGCGCAATCTATTCAGGAACAGGGCACAAAAACCTTGCGTTAGAATATTTCCGTCTAAGCATACCATATTCAAAAATGACGGAAAATCATGTGAATTTAGCTAACACTTATCTAGGCATGGCGCAGCTATTCAGAAAAGATCAGAGGATAGATTCAACTTTATTTTATGTAAAGAAGGCCTTCACTATTACCCGAAAAGCCGGGTTTACAAAAGGAACTCTTGAATCAAGCACGTTCCTTTCTACCATTTATGAGGAAAAAGGAAATTCAGACAGTGCTTTCTTTTATCTAAAGGCGGCTAAACTTGCTAAAGACTCATTATTCAATCAGCAGAATATTAACCAGGTCCACAATCTCGGTTTTGAAGAAAAAATTCGACAGATAGAAATTGCTACTACAGAATTAAAAGACAAAGAAGAACGATCACATAACCTTCAATATGCTGCCATCGCGATTGTTTTGATCACTTTCCTTATTTCATTCCTTATTCTGAGCCGCAGCATCATCGTAAAAACTAAGTTTATCGAATTTTTTGGTGTGCTTGGTTTACTGGCTGTGTTCGAATTCATCAACCTGTTTATTCATCCATACCTGGCTCATGCTTCAAATGATTCGCCAGTCCTGATGCTGCTGGTACTAATTGTTATCGGGGGAATGCTGGTACCACTGCATCATAAACTGGAGCAATGGATTACTAAAATAATGGTGGAAAAGAATAAGAAAATTCGGCTGGATGCTGCGAAGAAAACCATAGCTACTCTAGAACCAAATTAATGGTTATGAAAAAAATAATTTTACTGCTGTTTGCTTATTCTTTGTGCCTGACAAACAGTAAGGCTCAATCAACACATCAGGCAAAGGTGAGAGATAGCCTGAAAATTTTATTAAAAAAGGAAAAGCAGGATACCAACAGGGTGATGTTACTAGTCCAACTCAGTAATGCGTACACTAGTGATAAACCAGATACTGTTATGCTTCTGGCATTAGAAGCTTTTTCTCTTTCAAAACGTCTTGCATTCATCAAAGGACAAGCTAATAGTTTGGGGAGAATCGGCGGCGTTTACCGTGTTCTAGGCAATTTTCCTAAAGCAATGGAATTTTCGTTAAAGGCTTTGAAGCTGAATGAAAAAATTGATAATCTTGCTGGCATAGCAGGTAACCTCAGTAATATAGGACTTATATATCGTGATCAAGAACAATACCATCAGGCAATTGATTATTTTTTGAAAGCGAAAAAACTAAGAGAACAGCTAAACATTAGCGATAGAACTCAGTTAGTTACCATCACCAGTATTGGGAAAAGTTATTTGGGGTTAAAACAATATGATTCTGCGAGAGTCCATGCCCAGCAGGCATATGAAATAGCAAGCAAGACAAATAGCACAATTAAAGGAATCCCATTATCTCTAATGGGGAGTATTTATTCGGAAACAGGACAAAAGAAACTTTCGTTGGAATATTACCGTCTGAGCTTACCCTATTTAAAGCTGGCGAAGGACAATATAAACCTAAACATTACATTTCTTGGTATTGCTAAATTGTTTGAAGTTGAAGGGCAGATAGACTCAACCTTGTTTTATGCAAACCATGCATTCGAGACTAGTAGAGGTGCAGGACTTACTATTGGAATCCGTGATGCCAGTAGTTTCTTATCTTCCTTTTACGAAAATAGAAGGAATGCTGATAAAGCCTTGTTTTACCATAAAGTAGCAAAAGCAGCTAACGATTCTTTATCTAGCATGGAAAAAATCAACCAATTTCAGAGCCTTAGTTTTGATGAAAAAATCAGACAAAGTGAAGTCACAGCAGCAGAATTAAAAGCAAAATTAGATAGAAAACACAATCTTCAGTATGCAGCTATTGCCACTGGTTTGATCGCCTTCATCATCCTATTCTTTGTCCTCAGCCGCAGCATTATTGTAAAAACTAAATTCATTGAGTTTTTTGGTGTGCTGGGTTTGTTAGCTGTATTTGAGTTCATCAACCTGTTTATTCATCCCTACCTGGCTCACCTTACAAATGATTCTCCGGTTTTAATGCTGGGGATATTAATTGCAATTGGAGCTTTACTCATCCCGTTTCATCATAAACTGGAGATGTGGATCACTAAAGTAATGGTTGAAAAGAATAAGAAAATACGGTTGGAAGCGGCGAAGAAAACCATAGCGTCTTTAGAACCAAATTAACGCTTATGAGAAAGATAATTCTACTAATAGCCGCTTTCGTTTGGCTGACTAATGTTGAAGCGCAGACGAAACATCATATCGACAGCTTAAATAAGGTAGTTGCTACTACAAAACAGGATACGGAAAAAGTAATGACACTTTTGAGACTTAGTATCCTTAATAAAAATAATCCTGTAAGTAAATTTTCAATAGCAAATAAAGCATTAGTATTAGCAAGAAAAATAAAATTTGAAAAAGGTGAAGCAGATTGTTACTACGCCTTAGGTGATTATTTTATCAATATCAGTGATTATCCCCAATCATTGGAATACAACCTAAAAGCTTTAAAATTAAGCGAGAAGCTTGATTATTCGCCTGGTATTGTTAGGTCATTAGGTGCTGTAGGCCATGTTTATAGTACTCTGCAAAACGATGAAGCAGCATTAGCTTATTACTTTAAACAGTCAGAGGTTTTAACGCAAAATATTATACCACTCCAATCGAGCTCATGGGCCTTATTATATACTAGAATTAGCAGAATTTATCTAAGACAAAACAAGCTTGATTCTGCTTTAATATACTCCATGAGAAGTAATGAGAAGGCTACCAAAGCAAAAACTAATTTAGGACTTGTATTAACAGATTTGGCAAATGTATACACAGCCATGGGTAACTCCGAACTGGCTTTTTTATATTACCGGATGAGTATGGCACAAGCAAAACAAAATAACAACATGGCTGCTTTAGGCAGCTGCTACCTTGCTCTAGCCAAATTATTTATTAAAACTTCCACTAAAGATTCCGCTATTTATTACGCAAAGCAGGCACTTACCCTATCTGGCTCCAGACAAAATAAAGAGGGACTGATGAATTCTGCCAAACTACTAGCGCAACTTTATGAAAACAAAGACAATACAGATGCGAAATATTACAAGATGGCAATGGAAGCACAAGAGAGTATTTCCAGCGGGGCTCAAATAGCACAAATTCAGAGCCTGTCTTTTACTGAACAAGAAAGGCAAAGAGAGGTCAACGAGTCCAAATTAAAAGAAGCGGAAGAAAGAAAACACAACCTCCAATTTGCCGCCATAGCAATCGGACTTATAACCTTTATCATCCTATTTTTTGCCCTCAGCCGCAGTATTATCGTCAAAACCAAATTCATTGAATTTTTTGGTGTGCTTCTACTGCTTGCTGTATTCGAATTTATCAATCTGTTTATTCATCCTTACCTGGCGCATGCTACAGATGACTCGCCAGTGCTGATGCTGCTTATACTCATTATTATAGGTGCAATGCTGGTACCACTGCATCACAAGCTTGAGAAGTGGATCACTAAAATAATGGTGGAGAAAAATAAGAAGATACGTTTGGAAGCAGCGAGGAAAACTATTGAAAATCTGGAGCCAACCGTTGCCGAAGCATCTACAGGTAGAACTGAACAAACTATTTAGATTATGAAAAGTATCATTCTTTTTTTGGCAGCTTTCTTTTGCATCACAAGCTTGAACGCTCAAAACTTTAACGTAGGTAAGAATACAAAAGACAGCCTGAAAATTCTATTGCAAAAAGAAAAGCAGGACACCGGTAGGGTGATGTTATTGACTGAACTTGCTTACGCGTTCAATACCAATAATCGAGATACTACCATAATACTGGCATTGGAAGCCTTGTCACTTTCACAGCGAATTGGATTCGTCAAGGGACAAGCAGCCAGTTTGATAAGAATAGGAAGCTATTATAATGCTTCAGGCAATAGGGCAAAAGCCATGGAAGTTTTTTTGAAGGCTCTGAAGCTCAGTGAAAAAATAAACTACATTAATGGTATATCAGGAAGCCTTAATAACATAGGACTTATTTATCACCTTCAAGGAGAATATCATCAGGCAATTGATTATTATTTGAAAGCAAAAAAACTGAATGGACGAAATAACCGGGAGATTGCAACCAATCTTAGGCTTCTTGGCAGCAGCTATTTCCAGTTAAAACGTTATGATTCTGCAAAAGTCTATACCCAGCAGATATACCAGGTTACAGGAAAAGAGCCGTTTGACTTACTTGGAAATATTTATTCAGGAATGGGGCAAAAGAAACTTGCCCTGGAATATTATCGTCTGCAAATGCCAATTACAAGAAAAAACGAAAGCAATATGGGATTGGGATCTTTGTCTCTTCAGATGGCTAGAATGTTTGAAAGTGAAGGACAGATGGATTCCACGCTGGTTTATGCAAACCAGGCATTCAAAATTTTAAAAGGGGCCGGGTTTACATCTGGCACTCTTAATGCCAGTAGTTTTCTGTCTTCTTTTTACGAACGCAAAGGAAATGCAGATAGCGCCTTCTTCTATCTCAAAATAGCGAAAGCTGCTAACGATTCTCTATTCGGTCGGGAAAGAGTTAATCAACTTCATGGTCTTGGTTTTGACGAAAAGCTAAGGCAAATTGAAATCACAGCCGTCGAACTAAAAGAAGCAGAAGATAGAAAACACAACCTTCAATATGCCGCCATTGCTATCGGACTTATCACTTTTATCATATTATTTTTCGCTCTCAGCCGCAGCATTATCGTAAAAACTAAATTCATCGAGTTTTTTGGCATTCTTGGGTTATTGGCCGTATTCGAATTCATCAATCTTTTTATACATCCCTACCTAGCTCATGTTACAAATGATTCACCAGTGTTAATGCTGGGTATACTAATTGCCATTGGAGCTTTGCTCATCCCGTTTCATCATAAACTGGAGCAATGGATTACTAAAATAATGGTGGAGAAAAATAAGAAGATACGTTTGGAAGCAGCGAGGAAGACTATAGCAACATTGGAGGGATCACCAGTTACTTAAAGCTTATGAAAAAAATACTACTATTACTCGTTGCTTTCTTCTGTCTTGCAAATAGTTATGGTCAAACAAACCTTCTAAAGGATAGCCTGACAACATTATTAAAGAAGGAAAGGCAAGACACCAGCAGGGCATTACTATTAGCCGCACTTAGCCGCACATACGCACTTAATAAACCAGATACGGCTATTACGCTCGCACTGGAAGCCTTGTCGCTGTCACAACGTATTGCATTTGCAAAAGGAGAAGTAGCCAGTTTGAGTGGAATTGGTAACGCTTATCGGGCAATCGGCAATTTACCTAAAGCAATGGGAGCTTATTTACAGGCGCTAAAGCTTAGCGAAAAAATTAGTCACTCTGGCGGTATAGGATTAAGTCTCCATGATATAGGAACAATTTATATCGCACAGGGTGAATACCATAAAGCAATCTACTATTTGTTGAAATCACAAAAGCTTCATAAAGAGATCAATAAATATCTTGTTACGAATGGCATGAGCGAAGTCAGACTTGGAAATAGCTATTTCGGGTTAAAGCAATATGATACAGCAAGAGTCTATACCCAACAAGCATATGAGAAAGCAAGAAAGCTTAATAATCCCTTTGCAACAGGAGTCGCTTTAACTTTAATGGGCGACATTTACACAGAAACAGGACAAAGAAAACTTGCACTGGAATATTACAGACTGAGCATACCTTATAATAAGTTAGGAAATGAACTGAGCTTAACGGATACATTCCTTGGTATAGCCAAATTGTTTGCGAATGAAGGACAAATGGATTCAACTCTATTTTATGCAAATCAAGCTTTCGAAATTAGTAGAGGAGCAGGATTTACTTTGAAAATGCGAGATGTAAGTAGTTTGTTATCTTCCTTTTATGAGAACCGGGGAAACACAGATAGAGCCTTGTTTTACTTAAAAATAGCTTCAGCAGCGAAGGATTCTCTATCCAGCCAGCAAAGAATTAATCAACTTAAAAGCCTTGACTTTGATGAAAAACTCAGACAACAAGAAATTGCAATGACCGAATTAAAAACTGAAGAAGATAAACGACACAATCTTCAATTCGCAGCTCTGGCCATTGGCCTGATCACTTTCATCATCTTATTTTTTGCACTTAGCCGCAGCATTATCGTCAAGACTAAGTTCATTGAATTCTTTGGTATTCTCGGTTTGTTAGCTGTATTTGAGTTCATCAATCTTTTTATTCATCCCTACCTGGCTCATGCTACAAACGACTCGCCTGTGCTCATGTTGCTTGTACTTATTGTAATAGGTGGCCTGCTGGTACCGCTTCACCATAAACTGGAGAAATGGATCACTAAAATAATGGTAGAGAAGAATAAGAAAATACGGTTGGATGCGGCCAGGAAAACTATCGCAAATCTGGAAGGTGCTCCAGTTACTTAAATCTTATGAAAAGACTAATATTTTTGATCACCTTGATCTTTATCTCAAAGAGCCTTTTTGCCCAGACGAAACAGCAGATCGATAGCTTAAAGAATGTTATCGCTACTACAACACAGGATACTGCGAAGGTTATGGCACTTTGCTTACTTAGCCGATATGAGTTGGATAATGTAAGAAAATTTTCAATAGTAGCTAAAGCATTAGCATTAGCTAGAAAGATAAAGTTTGAAAAAGGTGAAGCACAATGTTACAATCAATTGGGCAATTATTTTAGAATTACCAGTGATTATCCCCAATCATTGGAATACAACTTAAAAGCTTTAAAAATAAGAGAGAAGGATCCTTATACCCAAGAGTATTTTAGTTCATTAAATGATATAGGCCTTGTATATTCAGACCAGCAAAACAATGAAGCAGCATTAGCTTATTATTTTAAAGCGGAAGAGATTTTGGGACGAACTAAAGTACCGTATAATGGGCTCTTTTTATTTACAAGAATTGGCGCCATTTATCTACGGCAAAATAAGCTGGACTCCGCTTTAATATATTACACTAAAAGTTATGAAAAAGCCAGGAAAGCTTGGAAATCTCATTTAAGTGGTCCATTAATAGGTTTAGGGAATGTGCACAATGCAATGGGTAACACAGAACTTGCTTTTTCATATTATCGGATGAGTATAGCTAGCATTGCAGATAACCGATTAGTCATGTTACCTCAAAGTTACATGGGGCTTGCCAGACTATTCATGAAGACAAGTAATAAAGATTCTGCATTCTATTATGCAAAACAGGCGATGGCTATGCACAATCAGAGACAAAGTAAAGCCGGTGTGATGAGTGCTGCCAAACTACTAGCGCAACTATATGAAAACAGGGACGGTAACGAAGCAGCCCGATATTATAAAATGGCATTGGAGGCAACTGACAGTGTTTTCAGTGGTTCTAGAACAGTTCAGATCCAAAACATGTCTTTTGCTGAAGCGGAAAGACAAAGAGAGATCAATGAGTCCAAGTTAAAAGATGCAGAAGACAGAAAACACAATCTCCAATTTGCAGCTATTGCCATTGGGCTGATCACATTTATCATTCTGTTTTTTGTCCTCAGCCGCAGCATTATTGTAAAGACTAAGTTCATTGAGTTTTTCGGTGTGCTTCTACTGCTTGCTGTATTCGAATTCATTAACTTGTTTATTCATCCCTACCTGGCGCATGCTACAGATGACTCGCCAGTGCTGATGCTGCTTATACTCATTATTATCGGTGCAATGCTGGTACCACTGCATCACAAGCTTGAGAAATGGATCACTAAAATCATGGTGGAGAAGAATAAGAAAATTAGGTTAGAGGCTGCCAGAAAAACTATCGAAAGCCTGGAGCCCGTCCTCCCTATTAATGCGGTGGGTAAAACTGAACAGAATCTTTAAAGATTATGAAAAAAATAATTTTTCTTTTATTAACTAATTTCTTTTCCCTGACAACAGTGCATGCTCAAACACATGTTAGGGATAGCCTGAAACTATTACTGCAAAAAGAAAAAACAGACACCAGCCGTGTTTTACTTTTATCTGATCTTGCTTTCGAATACGTAGGATCAAAACCGGATACAATGATGGTGCTGGCTTTAGAAGGCTTATCACTGTCAAGCCGCATAGGTTTTCTAAAAGGAGAAGCAGTAAGTCTAAACAGGATTGGAGGTGCATTTTCTAATTTAGGTAATTATCCTCAGGCAATGGAATCCCTACTTCAGGCATTAAAGATCAATGAAAAGATGAAAAATCTTGATGGAATGGGAAGAAATCTTAACCAAATTGGAGGTATTTATTATGCACAAGGAGATTACAGGCTTGCTTTAGATTATTATGTGAAGGCAACTGCATTAGCAGAAAAAATGAATAATAAGATTTTACTCTCTATTTACCTCAATGGTGTTGGGAGGACTTATATGAATTTAAAAAAAATTGATTCTGCAAGACTTTTCGTACAACAAGCGTATAATGTAGCATATGAGGTTCATAATTCCAGGATAATTGGCAGTTCATTAACCTATTTGGGAGACATCCATTCTGCAACACGACAAGACAGGCTGGCATTGGAATATTACCGGCTAAGTATTCCTTATTCAGAAAAAGCAGAAAATTATGCGGGTCTAAGCGGAACCTTTCTGGGCATGGCAAAATTATTTGAAAAAAGCGGACAGAATGATTCCAGTCTTATTTATGCAAAAAGGGCTTTTTTATTTGTTAAGGAAAAAGGATTTACAAAAGCAATTCTTGATGCCAGCAGCTTCTTATCCACTTTTTACAGGAACAGGCGGAATATGGATAGCTTACTCTTTTACCAGGACATCTCTAAATCGGCTTACGATTCTTTATTCAGTCAGCAAAAAACCATGCAGCTTCAAAGTATTGGCTTTGATGAAAAACTCAGACAAATGGAAATTGCGGAAGATAGAAAGAACAATCTCCAATTTGCAGCTATGGCCATTGGACTGATCACCTTTATTATCCTGTTTTTCGCACTCAGCCGCAGCATTATCGTAAAAACTAAATTCATTGAATTCTTTGGAATTCTTGGCTTGCTTGCGGTGTTCGAATTCATCAATCTTTTTATACATCCATACCTCGCGCATCTGACCAATGATTCTCCGGTTTTGATGCTGGGAGTGCTAATTGCAATCGGGGCCTTGCTAATACCATTTCATCATAAATTGGAGAAATGGATCACTAAAATAATGGTGGAGAAGAATAAGAAAATACGGCTGGAAGCGGCGAAGAAAACGATAGCAATCTTGGAACCCGCCTTCGTTGAAACTACTGCGGGTAAAACTGAACAAAGCGATTGACAAATCACAATTTTTCGGGATATAAACATTGGACAAATCCGGAATTAAATTCCGGATTTGTCCAAAATAGTCGTATCTTTAACCTATGATTCAGCGTACAGCAGCAATAAGGTTGATGAAACTTGCAAAAACATTCCGCAGCGTTGCAGTGGTAGGGCCCAGGCAAAGCGGCAAAACCACTCTTTGCAGAAATGTTTTTCCGCAAAAGCCTTATGTTTCATTAGAAAACCCCGACATATTGGAATTCGCCGATTCCGACCCAAGGGGTTTCCTTTCTCAATATAGAAACGGCGCTATACTAGATGAAATACAACGAGCGCCTCACTTATTTTCTTATTTACAGCAGGTGCTGGATGAAACAAAAAAGAAAGGGTTGTTCGTACTAACTGGTTCCAACAATTTTTTATTGCAGGAAAATATTACACAAACTCTCTCAGGCAGAATTGCATATTTAACTTTGCTGCCATTATCGCTAAAGGAATTAAAAGACAGCAAAAAAATAAAAGCAGATTACGGCTGGCATATCCTGCATGGTGGGTATCCCGAAGTAATTGCAAAAAAAATAAATCCGGCAGACTGGTATACAAGCTATATAAATACTTATGTTGAAAGAGATGTCAGGCAATTAAAAAATATCAGCAACCTTTCTCAGTTTACAAAATTACTCCGCTTATGTGCCGGACGAACAGGACAGTTACTCAACCTGACTTCTCTTTCCAACGATTGTGGCATTGACCAGAAAACTGTATCTGCCTGGTTAAGTATTTTGCAAAGCAGTTATATCATTTATTTATTAAAACCTTATCACGGTAATTTTAATAAGCGGATCATAAAAACATCCAAACTTTATTTTTACGATACAGGTGTTGCCTCTTCTTTGCTTGGCATTACTAATGCAAAGCAAATAGCTACCCATGCTGCCAAAGGAGCTTTATTTGAAAACATGATAGTTTCTGATCTTTTGAAAGAAAGATTCAATAAAGGTGCTGCCGATAACCTTTATTTCTGGCGTGATAAAACAGGAAATGAAGTAGATATATTATTAGATACAGCAGGTAAATTAACAGCATTAGAATTGAAAGCCGGGGAAACAATATCAACCGACTTCTTTAAAGGCCTGGAATATTTTTCTTCATTAAAATCCAATACTGTTCAAAAAACAGTAATCTATGGTGGGAAGCAAGAACAGACAAGGAGCAACGATATTATAGTAAAACCATGGGATAAATATCCCTCTACATCATAAACTTGAGAAATGAATAACCAAAAAAATGGTGGAGAAAAATAATAAGATAAGGTTAGAAGCAGCAAAGAAAACGATTGAGCAATTGGGAGGCTAAATTAATTTGTACACAAGGGTAACACTATTTCATCGATTCCATTTTTGCATATTTTTGCAAAAATGGAATTATCCGCTGTTCGCCATGTTCTGCAAGGCATGTCGAATTTTAGATGATGCGGGTTTTAAACCCGCTTTTATTAAGAGTACGGGATGCGCAGGCTAACATCCCGAACAGCGAAATCCGGAATAATTTGCCTGATTTAACTAGAAGCAATAATTATCAATAACCCCGACTTAATAAAATTTAACTCACTGATTTTCTTACAAATACAGAAATAATATAATTATATTTAATATTAGTTAAATTTTTATTTTTTTACACCTAACCAATTAACAAAATGAAAAAATTATTATTTCTAATTATGATTATGCCTCTTGCAGGTGTATTCAGCCAGACTAAAAATTTGTATTCAGTAGGTTTAATGCAGCCTAAGATTGGACAAACTCAGGCATTTGAGTCGGCCTGGAAGACTCATTTAACAAAATACCATAATGGTGAAAGTAAACGGCAGGTTTTTGAAATTGTCAGCGGCGATTATGCAGGCTTTTATCAATTGGCAGAGGGTCCTCTCGGGTATGCAGATATGGATATCGATATGCCTGACTCAAAAGCCCATGATCTCGACATCTCCTCAACTATTTCAGCGAAAATTGCGGTAGAGAAATTAGGAAATACCTACAGATGGCTTGATACATTAAGTTATAATTACAAAGATGTGACTGCCTCAAAATATATTCAAACAAATTATTATGTGAAACCGGGAAAGATGCCTGAATTCATGAATGAAGTGCGTAGAAGCGTTATTATAAACGAAGAAATAAAAAATCCTTCAAGTAATAGAGCATACGTATTAACCTACGCCGGTTCAAAACCGGTATTTGTTATACGAACAGCTTTAAAAGATGGGTTTAAGCAATTGGAACCAGATTATTCCCCCTCAACTACCGCTGCATTTAAAGCGGCTTATATTAATAAATTTGGCCAGTCTGAATGGGATAAAATGAGGGGTTCAACTACCACCATCTACAATTTGATTAATGAAATGGAGACCATGCTGGTAAAACACAGACCAGATTTAAGTTCTGTTATTAAGTAAACACAAAAAATCATGTTCTTATTACAATCCCCTGGGTTAATTTCAGGGGATTGTTTTTTAGAGAAAAAAACTTATCATAAAAAACCCGGCAGAATAAATAATATTGTAAACAAGCAAGGCTTTCTCGAGTGCATAGTATGCAACTAAACCAGTTTAATCTCTCTCTATAATGCAAAGAATTTTCTTAACTCTTATTGCTTTCTGTGTAACGTGTACCTGTTTTTCCCAAACTCAGAAGAACAAGTACTCGCTGGTGTTGGAGAATGCCAGTATTGTAAACGTAACAACCGGGAAAATTACTTATAAACGTTTGCTTGCTATTTCTGGCGACACGATTAAAGTGATTGCTGATACAAAAAAAGTGAGGCAGTATAAGGCCGACCGCTACATAGACCTAGCCAACAAATATGTGCTTCCTGGTTTTTGGGATATGCATGTGCATTTCCGTGGCGGGGATGGCCTGATACAGGCAAACAAAGATTTATTACCCTTATTCCTTTCTTATGGGATCACAACAGTGCGGGAGTGCGGGGGTGACATGACGCCTTCAGTTATGAACTGGAGCAAACAAATAACAGAGGGCACGTTAGCAGGACCGAGAATTTTTACCTCAGGGCCGAAGATTGACGGGCCAAAAAGTACCTGGGCGGGTTCGCTGGAAGTGGAAACACCTGAGCAGGTTACTAAAGCACTTGATTCCCTTCAAAAGATTGATGCTGATTTCGTGAAAATCTATGAAAGCAAGATTTCAAGGGAGGCTTTCCTGGAAACCATTACACAGGCAGAGAAAAGAGGCATGAAAACATCAGGACATATGCCTTATACTGTTAAGCTAAAGGAAGCAGTTGACCGTGGCCTGGATGCATCCGAACACTTATTTTACATCTTCAAAGCCTGCTCCGCCAAAGAAGACAGCATTACCAATGCAGTTATCCAAAGCGAGCATACAGCAAAGCCAATAGGCTTATTTGCCGCACTTCCTTCCTTATACGACACATATGATGCAAAAACTGCGGATCGGTTGTTTAAGTACCTTGGGAGAAAAAGGTTTTCAATTGTACCGACACTGTTTATCTCGAAGACATTAGGTGAGATCAAGGAAAGAGATCATTCGACCGATAAACTAATACCGTACATAGAACCTAAGATACAGACTACCTATGCAGGACGAGTAAATAGCGCAAAGAGGCAATCGAATGAGTTTACAGCCTTTTCTAAGAAATATGCTCTCAAAGCAAATTCGTTGATTCCACAAATGCATCTGAGGGGTATTAACATTATGGCGGGTTCTGACTGCGGTGCCTACAACCCATATGTATATCCCGGCGAGTCTTTGCATGAAGAAGTGAAACTATTGGTGGCTACTGGTCTCACACCTTTACAAGCTTTACAATCAGCAACGATAAATGGTGCAAAGTTTATGGGAGTTAATGATTTTTATGGCAGCCTGGGTAAGGAAAAATCTTCTGATTTGATTGTACTCGATACCAACCCTCTAAACAATATACAGGCCATAGATCAAATCAACATGGTAGTTTCTAATGGAAGAGCGTATTCCAGAACTGAGCTGGATAAATTATTAAATTCAATTAAACATTAATAAAGTACAAACACAGGGTGGCAGTATTAAAAAATAAGGGTAGAAAGTATTTACCTTGTGATATAATAAAGTATCTGTGATAGGTAAATTCATTTAGCACAAAACCATTACCCATTTTTTAACAAAACGGGATTAAACCAAGATTATGATACATACAAGAGTACTTCTATCCCTTCTTTTCCTGGCATTTTCCATTCATGCCGGGGCACAGACTAAATCAACACTTAATCCAAAAGTTGAAAACTGGAAAAAAGAGGTGATGAACAACCTTGATGGTAAATATAAAACCGCCCAGGAAATGGTGGATATGGTTTTCAGCTTCTCTGAACTCGGATTTCAGGAAACGGAAACATCTGCCTATCTCACTGATATTCTGGTAAAAAACGGGTTTACTATAGAAAAAGGAATTGGGGGGATCCCCACGGCATGGATGGCCAAATGGGGCAATGGCAAACCATTCATTGCTCTTGGAAGTGACATAGACGGAATTCCTAAAGCTTCTCAAAAGCCGGGAGTCGCTTATAAGGAGCCTATTGTAGAAGGTGCACCCGGTCATGGAGAGGGACATAACTCTGGCTTACCTTTAGTAATTTTATCAGCTATCGAAGTAAAAAAAATAATGGAACGTGAAAAGATGCCCGGAACACTGATGATCTGGCCGGGTGTGGCTGAAGAACTATTGGCCACCAAAGCATGGTACATTCGGGATGGTTACTTCAAGGACGTTGATGCATGCATATTCACGCACGTGGGCAGTAATATGGGTGTGTCCTGGGGTGACGCGGGCAATAACGGATTAGTATCCGTTGAATTTAAATTTGAAGGGAGCTCAGCACATTCTGCTGCTGCACCATGGCGTGGTAAAAGCGCCCTGGATGCTGTTGAACTCATGAACATTGCCTGGAATTTTAAGAGAGAGCATATGAAACCTAGTCAACGTTCTCATTATGTGATCACGGATGGCGGTGATCAGCCTAACGTTGTACCCTCAAAAGCCTCTGTATGGTATTATCTCAGGGAAAGGACCTATGAGGATATCAGGGATATGTATGATCAGGCCATTCTCTATGCAAAATCAGTAGCTGCTATGACAGGCACTAAAGTTTCTTATCAGTTATTGGGCACTGCATGGCCCGGGCATTTCAATAAACCCATAGCCGAAGCTGTATATAGAAACATAAAAACAGTTGGATTGCCTGTTTGGGATTCATCCGACCAGCAATTGGCAAGGGCTGTCCAGAAACTCGTGAATGCACCCCCAAAAACACCAATGGGCGAACCTATTGACGGGCTATCGACGAAGCCCGATACATTAATGGGCCCGGTACAATTTTCCTGGGGAGCAGGCAGCGATGATATCGCGGATATTGCCTGGAATGTGCCAACTGTGGTATTCAATTATCCGGCAAATATTGCCGGCACACCCGGGCATAATTGGGCGAATGCCATTGCCATGGCTACACCCATCGCGCATAAAGGTGTAGTGGCCGGAAGTAAAGTAGTGGCCTCTACACTATTGGATATGCTGACAGATCCGGGGATCATTGCAAATGCCTGGGATTATCATAAAAATGTTCAAACAAAAGAGGTTAAATATATTCCATTTGTAGAATCCACTACCCTTCCTGCCATTCATCTCAATAAAAAGATAATGGATGAATTCCGGCCTCAGCTAAAAAAATATTATTACGATCCTTCAAAATACAAGACCTATCTCGAACAGCTGGGTATTCAATATCCGCAATTGGAGAAAAAATTATGAAATAATCGCTTTTAATCATTAAGCCCGAAAAAATGAAAACGCTCAGCATCTTCACCATCCTTTGTCTTGTAGTGCTGCCTGACAAACTTTTTTCCCAGAAGGTATCGCTTCACAAATTATTTGACAACTATTATGAAGAACGTTTGAAACTTTTTCCGCTGGAGGCTACGAATAATGGAGACTTGCGATACAATGACCTTCTGCCAGATGAAGGGTCAGAGCATATCAGTAAAGTCAAAAGTTTTTATGATAACTATTTAACCGCTCTTAAACAGTATAAGAGACAAGATTTAAATATCACTGACCGTACCTCCTACGATCTATTGGAGTACGTATTGAAAATGGGTAATGAAGCCATTACTTATCATCCGGAATATATACCGGCAAATCAAATGCGTTCTACTGCTTTAACAATTGGAATATTGGGAGCAGGAAATAGCCAACAGCCTTTTAGATCCATAAAGGATTATGAAGACTGGTTAAAACGTATTAATGCATTTACCATTTGGGTTGATACAGCGATCGCAAATTTTAATAAAGGTGTCTCAGCCGGCGTGGTTTTGCCGAGCGTATTGGTCCTTAAAATGATCCCCCAAATGGAAAAACTTGCAGAACCTGACACAAGCAAAAATATCTTTTATGGACCGGTAAGAAATTTTCCATCTGACTTTACAAAGGCAGAAAAAGAGAAGCTCAGGGAAGCTTATGACAAAGCTATCAGCCAGCAACTAACGCCCGCTTATGTAAGGTTAGCGTCATATCTTAAAAACGAATACCTGCCCAAGGCACGTAAAACATCGGGCTATAACGCATTGCCGGATGGAATGGCCAGGTACGCTTTCCTGATTCGATCTTTTACAACAACAAATAAAACATCGGCAGAAATTTATCAGGTTGGTCTAAATGAAGTCGATGCTATTCATCAGGAAATGGAAAAAATCAAATCCGAAACAGGTTTTAAAGGATCACTTCCGGAATTTTATAAAGTTCTTACTACCGATTCGCAATTTCTGCCTTTTAAAAATGCATCAGAGGTGCTGGCCGCATATAACAGCATCCAGCAAAAGATTGATCCGAACCTCCACAAGCTTTTTAGTATAAAACCAAAAAGTCCTTTTGAGATCAGGCAAACAGAAGCTTTCCGGGCAGCAACAGCGTCTGCGCAATATTCTCGCGGAACTCCTGACGGAAAACGCCCTGGTATCTTTTACGTTCCAATTGTAGATGCGACAAAATATCCTTCATTCAGCATGGAAACTCTTTTTTTGCATGAAGCTATACCTGGCCATCACTACCAATTGTCTTTATAACAGGAAAATATCAGTCTACCCAAACTTCGTCTTTTTTCTATAATCCCAGCTTTTAGTGAAGGATGGGGTTTATATTCTGAGACCCTTGGCAAAGATTTGGGTGTATACACTGATCCATATCAATACATGGGTACTTTGATGGGACAGATCCACCGCGCCATACGGTTAGTGGTGGATGTAGGCATTCACACCGGCAAAATGACAAGGGAAGATGCTATTAAATATATGTTGGATAATATGCCGATCACGGAGCAGTTTGCAACTTCTGAGGTAGAACGCTACATGGCATATCCCGGGCAGGCATTAAGCTATAAAATAGGCCAGTTGAAAATTGAAGAGCTGAGAGAAAAGTATAGAAAACAATTAGGGTCAAAATTTAACCTTAGATACTTCCATGATGCGGTTCTAAAAGGAGGTAGTCTACCGCTGACGGTCTTTGAAAGTTCTATGGATGATTGGGCAATAACACAAAAATGATCTTTATACAGAGGCACTTATAGTTGCAGCATCCCAAAGTTTTCAATGGAGTTATTGAAATCATCGCAAAAGCATCTGACGATTAGAAGCGGGGAATTCACGAATAGCTGCAATAAATCCGGGCCGCTGACGGGTGCCCCGCTCGCCTAATGTCATTATTTAAGCCATTCAAGATTTCTGTTTGGCATCGTTTTGCATTTGCCCTGTAGAGGCCATATGTCATAATAGATTAGCCGACTCCGAAGGGGTCGCATGTTTATAGAAAATCATGCAATCCTGTTTCCCGACCCCGAAGGTGGTCGCATGTGTACCGTTACCACATACGACCACCTTCAGGGTCGGGATTTCCTCGCTAACATGGTTCTATAAACATGTGACCCATTCAGGGTCATCTATAAATATGCGGCCGTCTTCGGGGTCGCCAGAAAAATTTCGACCTCGAAAGAGCAATCAGCAGGATTGAACTCAACTCTTAAATAATGACATTGCCCGCTCGCCACCGTAAGTGGCGCCATCGATTATTACGAGCTTCATAGCGGGTCTTAACTGCTGGGATAAGCCACCAAAGAAGCCGGAAAATCAAACCCGGCTTCTGCCATATCACCTGAACCTCTGTGTTAAATGACGTCTTAACCACAAGCAGCCGACTACAATAAGCACCCCCGACATAATTATTATCATTAGTGGCGGCCAGCGTTTTTTTTCTAAAACCCGGGCGTTTGATATCTCCGATTTTTTGCTTTCTTGCTGTTCTACATAACGCATAGCCGTTTGCTTTTCTGCACTGAGCACAGAACTGTCCGACAGGCTTATTATCCGCTGCTTAAGTCCGGAGACTTCAATTTTAGAAGCCTTACCTATGAATCCATTTTGAGCTGAAAAGCTAAAGGTGTCGGCCGGAAATATACTGACTCTATATTGCTCATTGGCCGAGTCGGTCAACAGAATCTTCCATTTACCGTCAAGCTTATCATTCTTCAAGTCCTGCATCCGGATTTTCGATTGCTCTGAGGCCGAATTTTGACTGAAATTGACCGATATTGACCGGTACGCCGGTCAAAATGGGAAACAGTGATACATCAATATTGGGTTTTCTCCTTGACTTCTTCGTGAATTCATCGTAAAACATCTCTTTTTTGTGTCCTGTGAGCAATGTTTCAAGTAGAAGTCACGATGATGTCAGGTACTTGGTATGTTGATGGTATGAGGTATTTTGACAATTACTTTGTTAAGAGTTTAATAGCGAATATTAGAGCTATTCCCGCTCATAGCCGCGGAGGCCTAGTCCTTTTTCTTCAGGAAAAAAGGACCAAGCCGAGGAGGAACCGAGACCATGAGTACCTTAAAAAACTATAGATAAATAACGAATAAACCCCGCCGCTGTCCCGAAGGTTCGGGACTGCTTCGAAAGTTAGTATGAAGGCTCGGCTTTTATCTACCGCACCATCCGCCCTGGGCGGAGGAAAAAAGGTGAACGGAGAGATAGTACTCAGGCCAAATTACAATCCAATACCCAATGAATTTGTTTTGATAATCAATATTTTTAGAAAACGCCTGCTAAATTTTGACTTAACTATAAAATTTCAAATGAACCGTGATTTTGTGCGGCGGGCTGAAAAAACTGAGCTTGCCCCGTATTAGATACGGGGGGTGTTTTGCCTGTGGGGGAAGCTTCGTTTTTTCTTGATTTTACTCAGTATTTTTTATTATTTTTTATCGGCCTTCGTGGTCTCACCGCAAAATAGCGGTTCGGCATTGGGTATGAATCACAACACAAAAATGACCAATACCACGCTAAAATGTTATTCACAGTATGAATAAGTTATTCAAACCGATGAATAAGTTATTCATGGGTAAAAATTGCCTTTTAAAAACCTGCGGAAATCCGCTTAGAAAAACAGGGTAAATTTTGATTTCAAATCAGACCTTTTCATCTTTTTGACCATGAAAAATCAGGTCGTGAATAAATTATTCATGCATGAATAACTTATTCACGAGCGACATAAAACTGCATTTGGAGGCTAAAAAGAAAGTATTTATACGATTTGATCGTAAATCACTATTTATGAGGGTATTGACAGGGGATATTTGAATGATTAAATTCATATAAAACAAACGCTCTATGTAAAAGAAATCAATTCATTAACCAGCTACCTAAATGTCCCCAACATGAAAAATTTCAACTTTGGCGAGAATCTGCGAATGATTCGGAGCTACAAAAACGTTTGCCAGGAAGGTATGGCCACAAGCCTTAACATCTCACAGGCCTCCTATTCAAGAATCGAAGCAAGCCCGGATTTTCCGGAGCTTCAGGTAATCAACAAACTCGCCGATACACTGGGTGTCAGGCCAAAAGATTTAATATCAGCGAATTGGTATGCCAAAGCGGTGAATGGCAGTTCCGAAAAAAACAAGCGTACGGTAGCCACGATCAACCACACCGGCCAGGTTACTTATGGGATTCTGCTGGCTATTGCCGCCTGGGACTCCACTTCAGGAACCTCATCGGGTGCACAAACGGAATCCATAAATGCCATACTTTTAATAGGTTGTTGCCTAGGATTGGGAGCATTCTTTCTTTACCATTTCACTGTAAAGCATGTGGAACTGATTGTTGAGGATGATACATTGATTGATGTTAAATGAAGGGGTAGGGATTTGGTTCACTCGTTTTACGTACGGCAAATCGCTCAGGCTTCTGCTTGTCACAATTATTGAATAACCCTATGCTCAGCTATTCAACAGTTCGACATGTTCTGCAAGGCATTTCGAATTTTAGATGAAACGGGTTTTAAACACGCTTTTATTAAGAGTTCGGGATGCGCAGGCTAACATCCCGAACAGCGGAGTTGTACACAGACCATCAAAAACAGGCATTAACCTACCAAAAGCAAATATCTCATTTCCCAATACAGAAAGTAATCAACGCTTACAGTCAGACACTTAAAAAAATGAATTAAAAAAAGTCAGAAATATTTGTCCAACATTGACCGGTCTTAAATCTCTATCTAATAGCTTCTCTTGTTTACAACGATTTAATCAGCAAAAGAAAGTACCAGCAATGCGTCTATCCCTTTATTTTGTCCGATGTTAAGAATTTGTGTAAACTGGAATGGAAATTTACTATTGAAATAATCTTAATTTCATACTTACTTCGAAGTTATCATTTGAATATCTGCTTAAAGCTGATGTGGCTGTACTGTACATCCCACTAAAGCCAATATTCAGATAGTTTAGTCCCACGCCGAATGTTGAACTCTTTGAACTGTGATACATACCGAATAAATTAATCCGGTTATTAGCATAACTTATATTGGCTCCAACGTCAATCAAATTATCCATGCCTTTTACTCCCCGGTAAGCAATTTTTGGTTCTATACCAAAACCTCCTGCACCATCTATCTGAAATTTATAACTGATTGCAGAAAAGAAAGTGCCACGACCAACGGCGTCTATATTTATATCCTTTTTTAGAAAACTTTTCATGTTAGGGAGTGCTGCCTGAATATTGAAATTATTGCTGGTGTAGGCCATACCAAAATCACCGTCAACGTAAGTATCACGCTGGTTGTAAGCCCCAACATTGGAGTCGCCCTGATTTCCTCTAATATCTTCTGTAGTAATACGATCATTCACAAAGCCCAGCGACAGACCAAAGGAAAGGTGCTGGTCAACCTCGCTCAAGGGCAAATGGTAGGCATATGTGGCCACCGTCCGGGTCCGTTTAAACAAGCCTGATTGATCATTATAAACATTCAAACCAAGCCCTGCTTTATCATTCAATGCGTAAGACGCTGTAAAAGTCTGCATCTGCGGACTCCCCGGAAAAAGGCTCCACTGCTGGCGAATACCCAGGTTAAAGTCCAATCCTGATTCTGTACCAGCGAGAGCTGGATTACCCAAATATTGGTTTTGGAAGTACATAGCTCCCATTGGATTTAATTGTGCTGTCGCTATATTGCTGCTGAAGACGATGGCAAAGAATAATGCGGTATTAATTATTTTTTTCATTTTTTTTTGACTGTTAAGTTCAACGTTCTTGTCATGTATCAGGTTCAAAATTGCCAGTTCGCAATTGCTGCGTTTATTATCCTATCGCTGGTTTACAATACTTACGAATCCTCTGATAATTTTTTTACCCGTCCCAAAATCGACCAAATAGTAATATGTACCTTCTGTTAAAGGAGAACCCTGAAAACTTCCGTCCCAATCATTTGTATAGTTTTGTTTAGAATAAAGCATCCTGCCTGTTACGTCAAATATCTTAACCGTATTATTCGGATACATATCCAGGTTTTTAATTACAAGAGCATCGTTAAGTCCATCCCCATTAGGTGACACCAGATTGTTGATGTCTAATGCTAAGTAATCTTCCAGCACATTTATAGTTATACTTTGGCTACTAACACAGCCATTTGCATTGGTTATTGTGACAGTATATGTAGTGGCTACGGCCGGGCGAATGGTAATTGTTGCTGTATTCTGGCCGCTGATGATTCCCGATGAATTTGCCCAAGAGTAGGAAGATCCTCCTGCTGCCGTGATGTTCATGCTTAGTCCCTTACTTACCTCATTCGTTCCTAGACTATTAGAGATTTGTATTGTGGGCAATGCGTTAACTGTAATAGTGAATGTTCTGGAAAAGGTATTAATACCACCTCCTTCCGTACCGCCATTATCTGTGGCAGTTACTTTGACAGTAGTACTACCACCTGCGGCGTTCAGCGGAGTATAAGTGATCACACCTGTTGTACTGTTTATAGCTAAGCCAGTTAATAAACCTGGGTTGCTAGATGAAGTACTAAGTGTCACAGTTTGTCCGCTTTCAGGTCCAGCGGTAATACCAGTAACAGTTACAGATTGAGGTGCTGTAGTGAAACAAAGTGTTTGGTTAGCAATTGCAGCCATTGTTGGTGCTTGGTTTGGCAATGGAACTACAGTCAATCCGAAATTCTGTGTCCGTGTAATCCTACCTTTCTTGACTGTTGCAGTCATCGTTACAGCAGGAGCAGGGGAACCTTGTACAGGACGGGTGATTGTTTGACCGTTATTTGAAACAATAGCCGGATTGCTTGACGTCCAGGTGATTGCTGATCCACCAGCTGCTGTTGCCGGTAATGGATTAACCAGTGAGGTGGTTATATTATCCAGCGCACTATTAGCACCCTTTATATCATTAACAGAAATCGAAGCAGCGTCAGATGAAACTATTGCGACATTCAGGTCGGTGGTCTGAGTGAACGTTATAAATTGTGAAAACACTTTAGTCCAGATCACTAAATCCGCTCCTACATTGATTTTAAAAGCTCCATCGGTCGGTAAAGCATCTCCTGCCGCTTGAGTATCAGAAGGACCTTCCAAAGTAATTTCCCTGTAAACGCCATTGTGTATAAGTGCAGCACGCATGCCTGCTTGTGCTGGCAATGATAACCTTACCGCCTTACTTAAAGAGAACGAAATAGTAGGGTGACCAAGTTCAATAACCAGACCGGGAGATGTTATAGTCTCATCGTCAGTAGCAGGTGGCGTCCAAATGTCAATTTTTGGCGCATGGATCACCCCATCCCAGGCCGGATTAGACGCAGTAAACACGGTCGAAGCAGGAATATCAACTTTTGAAATGTCTGAATTAATGGTGGTCTTCGGAACAGTTGCTTTACCCGGAGCATTTATAAGGGTGCTGTAATCCACAGTTGCGTTGGTTGTTCCTGCTGGAACTGTTACGGTTACCGGCTGGGTTGCAGAAGTTACTTTAACTTCTGGTTTGGCCGTCGTTACCGTCACGTTTCCGTTAGTATCCGGAGCAACTTCATTGGTCGCAAGGTTTACAGCTGCACGGGTAATTACAATGGTATAAGTTTTTGTAGTCGTTTGATCCTGGGCTGTTACCACCACTTTTATACTATTTGCGCCCACCGCCAACTGAACAGTGCCAGAAGAACCGCTAACGACATCTATATCATTGATCTTAATCGTTGCGTTTACCTGAGCTAGAATAGGAACCATACTTACCGAAGTTACTGTGTTGGCAACTGAAGCAGTATAACTGGTTGTTGCAGCGTCAAATAGAGGGCTCAATGTGTAATTAGAAGATGTAAGCGATGCTAATGCTGCATTATCAGATACTGCAGCAACTCCTGTACCGCTAAGAGCCACGGTCTTTGTCACTCCGTCAACAGTGGTTATTGTAAGATTACTGGCTGCTACCGCCCCCACAACAGTTGGCTTAATCCTGACATATACTTTCTGTGACGAGGTATTTGTTGGAAAGCTGGACGCAGTAAAAGTCTGCGTTAAAGCCCAGCCGGTTAAACCATCTTTAGAAACCTCATAAGGCGCAACGACTGTTGCTATGGTATTGCCTGATATTTGACTTCCAGTAATAGTCACGAACGTTGAAGTTGTTGAAGCAGTATTCACAATTGAACTCAGACTCAGAGTTGCCGGATCAACAGACAAAGTCGGCACACCTTTCCGATGAACTTTTATTGTATAAGTCTTGGTAGTAGTCCCATCCTGTGCCGTAACAACGGTTGTAATAACAGTCTCTCCGACTGTGAGAGCGATTGGTGCGGAGGTTGCTCTGCTGGCTACTGTAGCGCCATTAACTTTTATGGTAGCATTTGCTTGGGCTGCTGTCGGTCTAATACCGTAATCAGTTACGGAATTAACTACAGTATCGGTATATGCAATAGTCGACGAATTAAAATCGGGTCGTAGAAAGCCATTAAAAGTTATAGTAGGAGCCTGGTGAATAACTTCATAAGCTGACAAGTCGGCTATAGCGGAAAGTAAGCGTGTTAGGGTAATCTGGTAAGTTTTGGTGGTACTGCCATCCTGCGCAGTTACCTTCACATCAATCGTATTGATGCCCACATTCAGTGCCAGTGCTTTCGAAGCAGTTCCGCTGCCTAGTGCGGCAAAGCTGCCACCGTTAACCCGTACCTCTATCGTTGCATTGGCCTGGGCGCGGGTTGGAGTAACAGTGATTGATTCGGTTGAATTCGATACCGATGCCGAATAAGCTAGCGTGGCTGAAGAGAAACCTGGACTTAATGTTCCGCTGCTCAGCGATAGGGCTGATAAATCTGCATTATTGGATACTGCGGTAAAAGATGATGAAGATACTGCGGAGGCCTGACCACTCACGGTCAATGTAACCTTGTAGCTAGTTCCTGCTGTTAAAGCTGCTGTCGTAAACTGGATTTGAGTCGAAGAAACCCACAC
>NZ_JAUXXZ010000068.1 GCF_030684675.1 Daejeonella sp.
TTAATGACTTTACTAACAGTGTAGCTCTCTTTTACAGGGGATGGTTTAATCTGCTACCTATCACCCAATAATATGCTCACTAACACCTACAATGTTGAATCTTTCAGCGCAGGGTTGCGCAACAAGCACTAGAGCTCCGGGTAATGATCGGGTTCTTAGATCGGGCTTTAGCCCAAAACCTAGGCGACCAGAAGGGAACAAATACTAGTGCTTCAGCGCCGAAATGCCGATAAATAATCCACACCCACCATTCCCTAATCCGAATTTTTATTGTTCCAAAACTTTCAAATATTGTAGTTTAAAAAGCCCTGCAATGTCATTTATAAAAATAATTATCCATTGTGTATGGAGCACAAAAAATCGAATTCCATTTTTAAAATCATCGGAATTTCGGAATGAATTATGGGATCACATTCGCCATAATTCAAAAAAGAAAAATATCTATATAGATACCATAAACGGATATGATGAACATTGCCATTGCCTCATTTCTTTAAAAAGCGATCAAAGTATTAAGGATGTTCTGCAACTAATCAAAGGAGAATCTTCGAGATGGATAAACCTGAGAGGGGGATTTACCCATTCGTTTGCATCAAAATTTGAATGGCAGGATGAATACCTGGCAATTTCTGTTTCTGAATCCAATTTAGCAATGGTAAGAGAATACATTAAAAATCAGGAAAGGCATCATCAGAAAAAATCATTTGAAGAAGAATATAAGACTTTTGTTGAAAAACTGGGGTTCAATCAAATCGGAGGAAGTTATGGCTATCAATCAGGCTAAAGCCCAATGTAATTGTTCTTCAAATGTAGTAGAATATTGGGCTGAAGCCCGCCCGGATGAACTCCGTTCGGACTGGCCCGAAAACGAACACACTCATTAACCCCAGCTAAAGCTGGAGCCTATTGATCGACTGTACTAGTACCATAATAAATACTTTAACGAACTCATTGGAATACTGAGGAGGCTAAAATATTGGCAGTTTACCTGTGAGGAGGCAAGAGTAAAATCATAATCACTTACATCCCATCACTTTCCAGATTTTCCCATCTGTTTTAGTAAAAAGATAAAATTGTTTATTCGCTCCTAAACCAAAACGAAGATCAGCTCTGCGGCTGGCGGTGATGTTTTTAAAGGTGGAGGGGACTCCATTAAATAACAAGTCAAATTCCAGAATCCGGGCTTCCTTGCCTGCTTCAATTTCCTCATTGTTCAGGTAAAATACCCTTCCGGTGGTAACATCACCAAAAATATACTTATTCTTTAGCTGTTCGATATTTCCTTCATAAACATAGCCTCCGGATATTGCATTTCCCTCATCATGATCAAACTGAGCGATCGGATATACAAAATTAGCGTTCGATTCATCAGGCTGTAAGGCATACACCTTATTCATTTTGCCTTTATTATTCAGGAAAAATGTTCCTTCCCGCTGGGGCCAGCCATAATCAGCTCCCGCCTGAATCAGATTTAATTCCTCAACGCTGTTTAAACCGATATCGGAAACCAGCATTTTTCCTTCTGGAGTCCAGGCTACTCTGTTGGGATTGCGGAAACCTCTCGCAAATACCTCTCCAAGGGTTTTATCATCATTGTCGCTGGCAAATGGATTAATAGCAGGGATAGCATATTTCCCGTTTTTGCTATTGTTTCCCTGAGGATCTATGCGTAAAACCGAAGCCCTGATTTGAGTATTTGTATTGCAAAGGAAAGAAAATCCGGCTTCTGCCGAACCACCGTCACCCATTGTAAGGTATAATAATCCATAATCTGAATCTTTGGGCCGGGAGAGGGGATTAAAGACAATCTCCTGCATACTATGAATCACAGTTGGCATGTCAATCCGCAAAAGCTCTCTGCTTTTACCCTCAAACCTGCCTGATTTTGGGTCATTAATTTCCCATTCCGTAAGTACACATTGTATGAGAACAGGAATGGAATCAGCATAAGCGAAATCTGAGGGAGCAGAACGTGGCTTTTCAGAATGTATGGTATAAAGTAATCCATTTTTGTAGAAGTTGGGATGGAAGGCAAAACTTCCAAAACCTGTGGCATAACCGGGTACTGAAATAAAGGCTGGCCTTTGTTTGCTAATATCCATTACTTCAGTCAATTGTCTGTCTTTTAATTCATATAATTTGCCTCTCAGATCTTCAATAAAGCTGCGTTCCTTTTTGCCAGGTAAAACCCGCATTTGATTTATTCTGGCCAGAGGTATTTTGTCAGCACTTGGATTTGCTGTGCTTACCTCCTCAAGTTCAAGCCTTAAGCCTGCTTTTTTAATCTTTTCAGGGATTGGATCGTTAAGTACAAGTCCGAATTTTTCTGTTGCTGCTTCATTTTTAACCTTAAATGTATTAATATAAGCTAATACCGACAGCATTTGATCATTGCTCAGGGCTTCGAACGAAGGCATTGGAACTTTATACTCCTGCAGCAATTTAATCCCACGGGGGTTTCCACCTTCTATAACACTTTGTGAATTGCGAATAAAGCGAAGGAGCATCGGCTTGCTTAGCTCTGTAGTTACGCCTGATAAATCCGGTCCAATACCTCTCTGAATAAAGCTATGGCAGGAACTGCAGTTCTGGGTAAACAAGGCTTTGCCTTCCTCAATTGTTTTCTTATCCTCCGGATAATCATTAATAGTTTGTGCTCCTGAATTGAGGATAATGACCTGCGAAAAACAGAAGACAATGAATATTTTAAAATATGCCATATTGATTTTTGAATATTTTAATGCAATGAATTTATCCTGATCTTTTCTCTATTAATATCAATTATATGCTAACAGGTCTATTTAATTACCAATGGATGAGCATAATCATCCCACATCCTATTGACAAAAGCAGCTTCAGGTGCTCCATCATAAACAATAAAGCGATAACGGGCTATGTATTCCTTGTCAGGCCGTATTTCAAAGTCGCCTGCTTGCGATGGGGCATAACAAAAGAAAGGTTCTGAAGGATGGATACGCATGGGTTGTGGCGAACGAAAGTTATCCGGATGAGATAAAATGCTGATACCGCTAAGTTTTCCGCCAATATTACCGCTGATATGAACCCATTTTGATGTAGTAGCATGTCCATTGCTTCTGTCTTTACCTTCTGAAGTCAAAAAATAGGCATTATCCTTTCCATTCCACTCTCCATTGCCTCTAAAGCCAATTCCTCCATATAAATACTCCGGAAGTTTCAAAACAGAGGCACTCGATAGATGCTGTCTGAGTTCCAGGTCAAAGACATAATAAGGCTTTTCATCACCTTCTGTATTGTAAACTTTGATTTGCCAATCTTCATCCAACACTTTTTTATTCGGACTAACTGATACATCATAGTATGCATTTCGCGATTCCAAAGTTGAGAAAACAGCTCCTGATTCGGTATTTTTTATTCCTTCAAACAAAACAGTACCGGTTTTATCACCCATATTCCAAAAGTCGGGCTTCCGACCCTCAAATTCAGTTTTTGTCCATGCCGCCCAAATTCCATGATGATGTTTATGATTTAATGGATAATCATCAGCAACTGAAAGACCGGAAGGGGAGAGCACGGGAAAAATATACCCCCCGCGACGGAATACAGGTTCAATCTCTGCCGGCAATTCTTTTTTACCGGTTTGCAGGCCGATTACCTGCTTGCCATTCACCGTAAATTTTGCCTCAGCATCTGTTAATAAAACTTTTGCTTTGCTTCCTGAACCAGATTCTCTGATCGTCTTAAAGGTTTTAACTTCCCCCGGACTAAGACTCATAATCGCACAGGCAAAGCCATCTTTTAGAAATTGTACAGGATACTTCTTTTTGTCCTTATCGACAAGAGATATGTTCTCTTTGCCGCCTTTAGGGTTTAATTTGAACCTGACAATACTGTTTTTTCTAACAGTATGATCATTCACAATCCGAATCGTCTCAGAACCCTGGGCAGATAAATCCAATAATACACCTAACATCAAGCAAAAAAATAGTATTGGTCTCATCGTTAAAAATTTAATCTATAGAATTGTATCTGTTCCGATTCCCTACCCGATAGCTATCGGGTCTCCATTTCCCATTTCCACCTATATTAATCTCTTAATCTAAAGCTTACCCTGAAGAAACAACTTAATCCTCCTCAACATAATTTAGGTCTTTATGAAAAGTCTCATCTAAATACTTAAGCGCAATTACCGCAATTACAAATGAAAGTAATCCAACTGCGGCTGCCGCGTAAATAATGCCCCAGTTCCCTTTAAACTGAATAAATAGTGCCGTCAATGGTATTACAGAGCCCCTGACAAAATTAGGAACCGAGGTAGCGACCGTTGCCCGGAGGTTAGTACCGAACATCTCGGCAGCAACAGTCACAAACAGTGTCCAGTAGCCGTTAGCAAAGCCTAAAAGTGCGCAAATAGCATAGAAAACCACAATGTCCTTTGTCGGGAATAATAGATAAACAGCTGCCATAACTGAAGAAATCAACATAAATGTCAAAATGATTTTCTTCCTGCTTTGGAAATACTGGCTTAGAAAGCCGCTTGCCAGATCACCGAGCACCTGACCTGAAAAGGCAAACATAACGGCCTTACCTGCATTAACCGGTTCAGTAATGCCAAGGGCTTTACCAAATTCAGGAGAGAATGTGATCAATATTCCTACAACAAACCAGATCGGTAAACCGATCAGGATACATTTAAGGTATTTAAAAAACCTTTTTTTATTGTTAAACAGCATCAAAACATTACCCCGTTCTATGTTCTTATCCTTAATTTTTACAAAAATTCCGGATTCGAATACTTTCATCCGAAGTACTAACAATAATAAACCAAGCCCGCCACCAATAAAATAGGAAGTCCGCCAATCAAAAAGATCCGCCATGAAATAAGCCAGAACAGCTCCTAAGACTCCCATAGTTGCCACGAGGGTAGTCCCGTAGCCCCGTATTTTGCGTGGAAGTACTTCAGCAACAAGTGTAATGCCAGCACCTAACTCACCTGCCAAGCCTACACCTGCAATAAATCTCAAAACGGCATATTGCTCAAAAGTAGTCACAAAGCCATTGGCAATATTAGCCAGAGAGTAGATTAAGATCGAGCCAAAGAGTACAGAAAGTCGTCCTCTTTTGTCCCCCAGGATACCCCAGAATATTCCTCCGATCAATAGTCCGGCCATTTGTAAATTCAATAAAATGATGCCATCGTCCAATAAGGCTTCCTGAGAGGTCCCCAATGACAATAAACTTGGAACACGAACCACACTGAACAGAAACAAATCATACATATCCACGAGGTAACCCAGTGCTGCAACCAGTACCGGAATTTGTACCAGTTGTTTGATAATATATTTAAAATCAATAGGAGCAGTAGAGTCCTGATCAGTAACTTGAATATCTATAGGGTTTTGCTTCATTTCAATGGGTTTATTGATCTGTCTATTTATAAACGGGAGAGGGTTAAGCCACCATCGACCATAATGACCTGTCCGGTGGAATAGGGGAAATAGCCTGTAGCCAATGCGAGAACTGCTTTAGCCACATCAGAAGTTTCACCCCAACGCTTTTGAACACATAAGCCTTCAGCAATTAATTTATCATACTTTTCGGTAACACCGGCTGTCATGTCGGTATGGATTATACCCGGCCTTACTTCATACACCGGAATGTTAAATTCACCCAGTCGGGAAGCAAAAAGCTGTGTTGCCATACTTAAACCAGCTTTTGCAACGCAATATTCTCCACGGTTAACTGAAGCAACTGTTGCTGAGATGGATGAAACATTAATTATACAGGCTTTGAAATTTTCATCTTCCTGTTGTTGGGTAATCATCCAGTTTGCTGCTGCCTGGGTCAGGAAATAGGGCCCCTGGAGATTGGTGGATAGAAGATACTCAAAGCTTTCCTCGGATGCTTCCAGGATATCTTTGCGTTCTTTTGGTGCTACCCCTGCATTATTGACCAAAACATTAAGACATCCAAAATGGACCTTGATTTTTTCAATCATCGCAATCCGGTCTGCTTTTGAAGCAATATCGCCACGGCAATAAAGTACCCTGGAACCATGTGTTTCAAGTTCCCGAATCACCTCTTGTACTGCATCCTCGGTACGGACACCATTGATGGCTAGGTCAAAACCAGCCTTAGCCAGTTCCAGAGCAATCCCAAAACCAATACCACGCGTTCCCCCGGTTATAAATGCTATTTTCTTTGTCTGCATTCTGATTTATATAAAATAACGCTGTTGTTCAATTTTTATCGATTTAGGCTTTAAGTTTTCTGCTTTCCGCTTAAAGCTCCGGAATATCCAGCCAACACCTTTTCTCCCAGCTTTCAATACCTTTTTCTGCCAATTGCACCCCTTTAGCACCTTCCCGTAAATCCCATGGGAAAGGTTCATCCTTTACAACATGCCTTAAGAATAGCTCCCATTGTACTTTGAATGCATTTTCGAAAACTTCCTGCTCAGGCACTTTAGACCATCCCTCAAAAAATTTAATAGGTTGCTCGATATCCGGATTCCATACCGGTTTAGGTGTGTTTCCATAATGCTGGGTATAGCATTCCCGTAAACCTGCAACTGCCGAGCCTTTTGTTCCGTCAACTTGTAAGGTTAGCAAATCATCGCGGCGAACGCGAACCGCCCAGGATGAATTAAAATGTGCAATAACTCCTCCTTCTAATTCAAAAGTAGCATAGGCAGCATCGTCGGCGGTACATTTATAAGCTTTGCCTTGTTCGTCAATACGCTCCGGGATATGGGTGGCACCCAGACATGATACTGCTTTTACTTTTCCAAAAACATGATCGAGTACGTAGCGCCAGTGACATAACATATCTACAATGATACCACCATCATCTTCCTTGCGATAATTCCAGGAAGGCCTTTGAGCAGGGATGGAGTGACCCTCGAAAACCCAGTAACCAAATTCGCCACGAACAGATAGGATCTCGCCAAAAAAGCCGTTTTGAATCAGTCTTTTCAGCTTCATAATACCCGGTAGCCATAGCTTATCCTGCACAACACCGTTTTTTAATCCAGCAGCCTTGCAGAGCTCATATAATTCAAGTGCAGTTTTGGTATCAATTGCTATTGGCTTTTCGCAATAGACATGCTTGCCTGCCTGTACCGCTTTTCTTACGCCTTCTGCTCTTCTGCCAGTGGTTTGGGAATCAAAATAAATGATGTTATGCGGGTCGGCGAGTGCTTCATCCACATTAGTAGTCATTTTTTTAACGCCCGATAACTGACTTAATTTTTCCAATTTATATATATCACGACCAACCAGGATCGGATCAGGCATGATGATTTCGTCAGAACTAACCTTTATGCCACCTTGCTTAATTATTTCTGCTATCGACCTTAATAAGTGCTGATTGGTGCCCATGCGTCCGGTGACGCCATTCATGATGATGCCTATGTTATGTACTTTCATTATGTTTTGTTCTTAAGAATTTTTCAAATAAGCTTCTGTAATTTTTTTCAGGAACACGGATTGATCCTCTTTCCAATATAAGTTTGAGAAGATCTCTACCTCAATAAATCCATTGAAACCGCTTTCCTCAACCCATCCCCGTATTTCTTTAATATTGATGCAACCTTCACCCATTAAACCCCGATCGTTGAGCATATCGAGCGTCGGGCTTTTCCAATCGCAGATATGAAAGGCTGAAAGGTTATCGTTTTGGCCGCAGCGTTTAATTTCCTGTTCCAGATTGGGATCCCACCATAAATGATACACATCCAGCGCAATGCCAAGCCAGGGAGAGTTTAGTTCTTCAGCCATATCATTTGCCTGGCCGAGCGTATTGATCGCCGAGCGACTATCTGCATACATCGGGTGGAGGGGCTCAATAGCCAGTTTTACTCCTGCAGCTTCTGCATAGGGTAAAACAGCCGCAATTCCATCCCTTATTTGCTTACGCGATTCAATTAAAGACTGTCCGGGCACCGCACCGCAGACTAAAACGATCAATGGAGCTCCCAATGCTTCGGCTTCATCGATTGCTTTGCGATTATCATTGATGGCTTCCTGCCGCCCTGATGCAGAACTATTCGGAAAGAAGCCTCCGCGGCAAAGTGAGACAATATCCAGATTATAATCCCGAAGCATTTGCCCCGTTTGTTTTATATCCTTTCCGTTCAGTGCATCCCTCCATACCGTAATTCCTCCGATTCCAGCCTCAGAAAAGTTCTTTGCTGCCTGTTCAATAGTCCAGGGTTTAGTGGTTATTGTATGAACACATAATCGTGAAAGATCTCTCAATTGTTCCGGCTTCATTTTAAACCTCCAAAAAATGATAAATAGGATTCATTGTTTATCACCCTTTGAAGATATAATGCAGCTTCACGCGCATGATAATCTCCCCACATACTGGATTCACCATTCGGTATTTTACTGCCTTGAGGGACATGGTCCCATCCATTCGGGCGGTGATAAATGGAATGTAAGATCAAACCCTGATGCTCCGAACCTGTGCTCAAGTAGGGCTCTTCAAATAAAGTATTCATTACCGTTAAACCGGCTTGCCAATAGCGCTCGCCCGATTCTTTATCGCCTTTGCTGATCAAATATTTACCCAGACGAAGTAATCCCTGTACCCCAATCGCCGCTGCTGAACTATCCACAGGCTCAAAATCATTATATGGTTCGGCCGGACGATTCAGATAATCACCCAGTTTATGAAGATCGGGTGCACCGGTATCCCAATAGGGGATGCCATCGGATGGCGTATGTTCAATATAAAAATCGCAGGTTGCTTTTGCTGCTTTCAGCATAAAACCTTCCGTTTCTTTGCGGCCACCAAACAGATCAAGTTCAGCATCCGACAGCGTTTCAAAGCACTCAAGCTCTTCGGCAAAACCACACATAGCCCAGGCTAATCCGCGTGTCCAGGTGCTGAAGCCGGTATAACCCTGCTGCGAGTTCGGGCAGCGAAAGTTCCCATCTTTGGTATTAAAAACACTTTCATGAGCGGCTCTGCCCCATAGATCATACATATCCCGACCTTCACCATAAAAAACTGAATAATCTGCCGTGGCTTTCAGATGTAATATAGCCCGTTCCAGTAAATTGATTTTTACATCCCCCTCAGCCTGAAATACATGACCAAGAAGATGGCTGACCAATAAGGCCCGGCAGGAGCGGATCGTATCTACGAATAAGGAATGTGGTCCGTTAAAGGAATGAATAAAGCCGCCATTTTTGATGTTTGTCCAGCGGCTTGCCTGAACCGCACCAGAAATTTTAAGCGCTAATTGATAAAATTCTTTCTCCCACTCATTATATTCCGTTTTTCCTTCGTTCATCAAGCGCAAAAGATTGCCATAGGTGCTGACATTATTGAATCCATGATCATGAACCCCGATATGACTGATATGTGGGGCCATCACAGCTAAAGTGTTCTTACGGCCTATCTCCAGAAATTCTCTATCGCCGGTAGCATCAAACTGTAAAATTGCAGAACCGAATTGAAAGCCCTGGGTCCATTCCGTCCAGCCACGGGTACTGTATTTACCCTTCACGGTAAAAACAGGGGATCCCTTTGAAACATCATAATTCTTATCCAGATCCTGAATCTTTTGACCCGACAGGTTCCAGAATTGTTTTAGCTTAGTTTGAAGGTCAGAAGGCTTCAGAGTTTTATTTATACTTATCATAAGGTATCTTTATCGCTTGTTAAGCGATTATACTAAATAGGGTTAATGATTTGATTTGTTAGCTATTCAAACGTTTGAATAAATGTATATTTTTAATTTTCAATATTCAAATCAATTTAATGCATTTTAAGAAGAATGGCAAAAAGAACTACGCTCCGGGATATTGCTGAAGAATTAAACCTGACTATTTCGGGTGTTTCAAAAGCCCTGAGCGGCCATCCTGGTATCAGTGCCTCGACTAAACAACGGGTTGAGGAAGCGGTTGCCAGGTTAAATTACAGGCCGAATAAAATTGCTTCATCCCTGCAGTCGGGTCAAACCAAAATTATAGGTGTCATTATACCGAGTGCAGATAAGAGTTTTTTTGGCTCAATTGTATTCGGCATGGAAAATATTATAAACCAGAATGGCTATAATATTTTATTATATCAGTCGCATGAACTGCCTGAAAATGAGATCAAAGGCATTGATACTTTTATTCAGTCGAGCGTGGATGGGATCATAGCCACGTTGGGGAAGCAGACCATAAACTTTCAGCACTACCTTGAAGTTAAGAAACGCAATATTCCGCTGGTCTTGTTTGATACTGTCAACGAAAATATTCCAGTGCCGACTGTAACGATAGATAATTACAAAGGTGGATTTATCGCTACTGATCACCTAATTCAAAACGGATATAAACGGATTGCCTATATCTCAGGCTTAAAGCATATACCAATTTTTAATGAGCGCTTACGCGGATATCTGGACGCTTTGAGAAAATCTAATATCCCTGTTGAAGAAGAACTTATCATTTATGGTAAAAACACCATAAAATCAGGAACTGAATGTATGGAAAAGCTATTGCAGCTTCAAATAGTCCCGGATGCCATTGTTGCAGTTGAAGATTTCACTGCACTTGGAGCAATAAAAGCCTTAAAAGCTCAAAAATACCGGATTCCTGAGGATGTGGGTATAGTCGGATTTTCGAACGAAGGATTTAGCGAGCATATTTCCCCAAGTTTAACCACGATAAACCAAAAGACAGTGGAGATGGGAGAGGTGGCTGCCCGATTACTTTTTAAAATGAGTAATAAAGCAAATCCCTATGAAGGAGAACCTGATAAAATCGTTATTGAACCTTTATTGATTGTTAGGGAATCGTCGGTTAGGGTTAAATAATAAGCCTCCCTGAGTAAATGAATATTGGTTTTATATTCTTAGTTTGGCATACATGGTGAGTATAATAAAACTTAGCTGTAACAATAACCTACAGCATAATAATAATAGGCATAAACTGACTGATTTTCTATTGTTTTAGAAAGCAGGGTCTGTGCCTCTTCGGTCCCGGTAGTCCCGTGTTCTGCTTAGTTTTTTGCTGCAGAATTATTATATATCATGAAATACCAATACTGCAAAAAATCTAGAGCCGCCACCCCCTTAGGTTTATTTCAAATGGCAGGTGGTCCTTTTGCCGGACTGCCCGTTCCGATGAAATACAGTTCCGGGTAAAATAAACCTTGCCGCAGGAGGTATCTTCCGGCTAGTAGTTATTTGAAATAGACGCGATTTCTTGCCGGAAATACTCCGTAGGAAAGGGCTGAACTAGCCTATAACACACAGGTATAGCTTTTCAAAAACAAATTATTTGGGCTCCAGATCCTTATCTGACCAATTGTAACCTTAAGATTTTAACTTTCCTTATATCGAATTCAGGTTAATTAGTACTGAGTTTAGATAATCTAGGGCTATTGCATGGAAATAATCCAGCCCATTTATTCAATCATTTACTGTCATAATGAAATCTGCATTGGATTAGGAGCATTTTTGATCTAATCTTGCCGATTGGAGAATTGAACCGGCAATATTCGCCTTTCTCACAATCCTGAATTAGTTTCTAAAGTATATCATCTTTAATAAATCAACAATTATATTGGGGTATTCCCCCAAGCTCCTTGCCTCTAAAGAAACAAACTATCTCTTTAACCTAAACGAAAACTCCTTGTCAGGTTCTCTCCCTGAATTCACCCTCCTTTGTACTACTCAAGATCGTAAAAGATCAGCTAAGCATTCGACAAACATCCGGGAAGCATTCGGTTGGACGTTGAAGCCTTCCCGGAACTTTCCCGGAACTTGTATAATGAATGTACGGACTTTTACCTGCTGTTTCCCTTTTGGGAAGCTGATTCAATTCTGCGAAATGCCCGGAATTTTTTTGAGATAATATTTCGTTAAAGTTAAAAGGCTTAAAGAGATCAGCTAGCTCTCCCGAAGATTATTTGTACTCTTCAAGGACAATTTGAATACTTTGTCGAAGATTCTAAACTTATATTCTGCTTAAAAAGTTATCAGAACAAATATAATGTCCATTTTGAATAATTCCGGTTTAAATAAGGATGACCTTTGACAGATCGACGACCCATAGGCCTTTCAGTCTGGCATAGGTCAGTTTATCCATCATCGCCCCGTCAAAGCAGACGGTCTTGAAGGCACGGTAAGATTTGTTTGTTAGAGAAAATGGCAGGCGGAATGATACGTTTCTGAGTGTGGCCCCTGCAAACGAAACATCCTTCATTGCAGATTTGTCGAACTGTACGCTGATAAAGGTATGACCTTCAAAATGCATGCCTCGCAGATCGGAATAGTAGAAATCAACACCTGTGAAGGTGCAGTTATCAAAAATTGTTTTTCTGAGGTCGGTCATTGTTAATTTCGCATCAATCAGGTTCACATCTGTAAACCTGGTTCCAATCAGCGTTGACTTGTTAAAGTCGGTACGGACAAGAATGGATTTGTGGAAGCTCGCTCCGTTAAGGTCAGTGATAGAAAAGCTGCAGTCTGTCAGATTTGCGCCGTCAAAATTTGTTTCATGGGCATCGCAGACCTCAAATGTGCTGCCTGTTAAGTCGGCGCCCGCAAAGTCGGCCCGAAGTAATGGACTCGCTTTGAATTTTCCTTTGTGTAATACAGTGCCCGCAAAATCACTCTCCTGCAGATTGACCGCCTTAAGATTTATTCTAACCTGACGCTCTTGTGTAATGGGCTGCTGCGACGTTAGGTCAATTTCTTCAATATCTTCAGCCGATATTTTGGAAGCCATTTGATTATCATCAGATTGAAAATTTTCTGAAAAATAGTTCAGGTCAACGGCCAGGATTTCTGCCAGGCGGTTTAGGGTCATAATATCCGGCATTGATTCTCCGCGTTCCCATTTTCCAACCGCTTACGGACTGATAAACAGAAGTTGTGAAAGTTGGGTCTGCGACATGTTTATTTTCTTTCTTGCTGTGGCAATTTTATTGCCGATCATCTTAGTTTCCTTTGTAAATTTTTTATTTAATTTTCGATAAGCAAAGCTATGCAGATGAACTTGCCGAACGAGAAAACTACCAACACTTATAGTTGTATTTAAGCTACTTATAGTTGTATTTAAATCTAAGAATTACATTTCAGGAGTTTCGGCAAAAGAAGAGGTAGTAAATCAGTAATTAATTGCAGGTTCCAGACGAGTTCAATATCCATACGGATACTGAAAATAACCTGCATAACCATCATAAAATTATCCTGAGCTGATTTAACGATTAATGCAGAGTATATTATGTCTGCCCCATCACTAAATCTAATCTTCTTTTGTTATCAGGATGGGTCTTCATTAAATCTGAAAATATGTCATTTTTGAAAGTCAAAAAGTCAGAAATCAGGTACTAAAATTAACAAAATGTCAGTTTAAAGGCCATAAATAGGGTTTTGTATGCAATTTGTAATGGATGAATCACCGTTATGGTAAAAGTTAATTTATTTATGGTTGAACCTTTAATTAGAAACAATTATGAAAAAACTAATCTTAATCATGGCGCTGAACGTTGCAACATTATCAGGCAGCGCGCAAGTTGTAAAAGTAGCTATTAAGCCTACTGAAAATGGCAATACACCTACGGTTGTGTTGGATTCAATTAAGAAATCATTCCCTGAACCCATTAGCCAGACCCTTACTAAAATCACCTCTCGGAATTATGGAAAACAGTGGAATGTAGAGATCAGTCCTGCGTCCGAACAACAGGATCCCCTGTACTATGAAGTGAATATCACCAATAATGAGGGCAGGTATAAAGCAATTTACAATAGCAAGGGAAACCTGATGCGGATAAAACAGGTCCTCAAAAAGGACTCTTTACCTGAACCAGTGAACGAGGCGATCCAATCGAGATATAATGGCTGGTCGCTTGTTGACAAAGAGGAGCGAATTGAAAATAACGGCAGAAGGGTGGAGACAGAATATAAAGTGCTATTGAAGAAGGGGATGATCAAAAAAGCTGTCTACCTTGACGAAAGCGGGAAAGTAAAGCTGGCTCTGCCAACAGTTTAACAAATTGAAATTTTAAACTTTATTAAATCATAACAATTATGACGCTGGTTAAATTTAACAACAACAATGGAAGCAGATCATTATTGCCAGGCTTTAATGATGTTTTCGAATCAATTTTTAATGACACCTTTTTCAGTGAAAGAGTTCCTGGCTCGCTACCTGCGGTGAACTCAAGTGAGAGTGCCGACTTCTACCATGTAGAAATGGCTGCTCCCGGATTAAAAAAGGAATGTTTTAAAATTAATGTAGAGGGGCAAATCCTGAATATTTCCTACCAGGATAATGAGGAACACAGTTCAGAAGGCAAGCGCTATACCCGTCGTGAATATAGCTTTACATCCTTTGTCAGGTCCTTTAATCTTCCGGAACAGGCTGATCTGAATATGATCGAAGCAAGCTATGAAAACGGAATACTTAAACTCGACATTGGTAAACGTGAGGAAGCTAAAAACACTTCACGTTTGATAGAGTTGAAATAATTTATCTCCTAACGACTCAAAAGGCCGCCCGGATTCCAGGGCGGCCTTTTTTATTAAAGGGGTTCATTCTTTGTCGTTTAACAATTAGTGATAATACTAATCGGCCTGGTGTAAATTTATCTCGCGACCAATATCATTTACCTCAGGATCTTCATCAAAAATTGGAAGGTCAGTTTCATAATCGAGTTTTAACCATACGCCTTCTGTATCCTTTTGAATGTGGATATATTCTTTGCCTTCTTTAAAAATAGTAAACGTATTATCCTCTTCCGGAAATACGGAATAGGTTGTTGATCCTATAAAAATATCAAAAGGTTCTTCCATACACAAAGATAAGGGATGCATGTTAAAACTTTCAAAACTTTGGTAAATCCATATCGAACTCAAAATTGCCTTATTAGAATTATAATGCAGACTTGAAATAGCTAATAAATAAAAAATCCTCTTTACATCGTAAAGAGGATTGTACTCTCGAAGATACATATTTCCAAACATTTTATTGAAGATTTAGAAGTTTAACAAAATCTTCAAAGTCTTCAGCTAATGTCATAATTGCTTTGTTTTTACCAGTTTAGTTTTATCCATACGTTGTTCTTTCTTTAAAGATTGAGAGATGATAAAGGTTACGGCAGCTGCACGTTCTTTTACAGATTTACCTTGCCAATATTCCAAATCATACTGTTCGTCATTGGCGTTCTTCATCATCACTTTTCTTACAACGGGAGCCATTTTTCTTATGCTTATTTCAGAGAACACAGGTTTAGGATTCGAAATAATACCTATACGCTCTACTCTTATTTCATGATTTTCATACGCAATTTTCGCCTTGCTTATATAATTACTCATCGTATTATAATTAAATTGGGCATAGCTAAGGCAGAAATTTTTGAGATTTGAGAATACTTCAAAAGGTTTATTGATGTCGTTTTTCCAAAAAACTACAATTACCCGCCTATGTTGAATACCTGGTGGTTTCATATACAAATATAACAAATATTGTAATCATATTTGTCAATCGTAGGTACAATATGACATATTCTAATTAAGCACATAGCCTTCGATGAACATCAATATAACAATCTACAGCGGCGGGAATATCGAACTCAAAAAGCGCTTTTCTAGGGTTATAGGAGAGGTTTTAAGATGGATACAAATCAAAAACCCCTCTCTACGTAATGTAAAGTGGGGTTGTATGTAGGGAAACAAGATCAAGTTCAAGATTGAACGAAACCATTCATTGTATCTATCTCATTAACAAGAAGTTACGTTGAAATAAAAAACGGGAAAGAACGTGATTAATTACGTCTTTCCCTTTCAGTACCCAAAACAGGATTATTGTCGAACCACATAGAACGAAGAAGTTAACTGATTTACTCTAATGCTCTTATGATTAACTCCTCCATATCGCCTGGATATCCTCTATTTATCCAGCTAACTCTGCCGGTTTTATCAATCAGCACATACATGGGCACACCGCCATCAAACTTATAATCTATTTTCAATTTAGCGTTTCCACTCAGTATAGGGAATTGAATACCTTTACTCTTAACCAGGTTTTTAGCAGCCTGGAGTTGCTTGAGATCATTGATAATGCCATAAATCAAAAAATCTCTGTTTTTATATTTATCATAAAGTTTCTCAACTTTTGGCATGGATTCAATGCAGGGTGCGCACCATACTTCCCAAAAATCAAGAAGGATAATTTTGCCTTTAAAATCTTCTGACATAACAGTCTTGCCATCAAATGAGGTCAGTGTAAAGGCAGGAGCCAGTTGGTTTACCAGGCTCAACATAGGATCGTTGGTTTTGGCAGGCACAAATTGGGTATATTCTTTTAAAAACGGCGGGGAGGAAAAGCTGTAATAAGGCGGCTGGTTGATCTTTAACGAAGTGATATGATAATACAAGTCTTGCGTTTTTCCATAGTTCTCCTGATGATCCCGCACAGCCACGGGTAACATATTGGATTTGTCAATAGTGACGGTCTTACGACGGTTAATGATGTCGTATTGCGTAAGATCGGGACGATTGATAACCAGGTAATAATACTTCTCGTCCTGTTTCAGGGTAATGTTTGATGCTTTTGAAGTATCCAGTTTAATCAGGTCAGGCATTAAAAGGCGCCCTCCACCCGTGCCCGTCAGGTGCAAAAAGCCCGAAAGTGTCATAGACATTTGGTATTGCTTTTTATCCTGATCCGTGAGGTATGCAATATGGCCGTCATATACCTGCTCGCTGTTATCATCGTCTTGTTTGGAAAAAAAATGAAACCCGTAGATAGTATCCTGTGGTATTACCTGGATTAATACTTTTCCGCTAAAGGTGCGGGTATCGGAAGTTAGAAGTGTATCGATTCGCTGCGCCGTATAAGACACATTTTTAATTGAAGCCTGGGCCTTTTTAACAGCGGTAATGACTTCATCAACCGTAACTGGGGTAAGCGATTGTGCGAAAACCCTGATAGCAAACAGCAGTAATAGAGAAATAATAGATAGTTTTTTCATCATAATATTTTTATTTATGAAGCAAACGTAATTGCTTTAAAATTGAGTAAAAACTTTATTAGACCGGACTCCAGATATATTAGACAAGCCCTTTCTGTCGAAAAAAGTGCGGGTTTAGTCGAAAAAGCATTACAAGAATCTTTTGCAAACGCTTAAAAACTTAATATTACTGATCGGTATGGAATCAGGAAATTATTTTAAAGACAAGTATACGAGGATAGAGATCGCCTTCTTTATCACATACTACCTGCTTTTCCCGGTATTGACAGCGATTGAGGTTCACATCTTTGAACCTTATCCAGGCAAATTTAATATTGGTGAAAATCTGCTCTACGGGATAATTGGGATGGTCCCCCCATGGATCTGCTATAAAATAGTGATCAAGGGATACCTTTTCAATAAGAAATATCTGAAGTTTTTTCTGTCTTTTATTCTCTATTTGGCGTTGTCGAAATATTATGATATAGGTATTTACCTGCTCATCTCTAAGATTTCTTTTCTGCCAGCCGATGTTATCGAACAGGCGGCAAGAAGCTACAGCATTAATATCAAATATAATCTGGGACATTTTGTTAGTGTATATATGCTGCGCGAGCTGATTGTACTTTCTGCTCTCGCATATTTTATCCGGTCGGCAAGGCAGGATAAACAGATCGGTGATCTGAAGGAACAACAATTACAATCGGAACTTAATTACCTGAAGGTTCAGTTGCAGCCGCATTTTTTCTTCAACACCCTGAACAATATTTATGCCTTGACATTACAACGTTCTGAAAAAGCGGCTCCGCTTGTTGCGAAACATTCTGAGATGATGCGTTATATTCTTTATGAGTCGTCACAAAATACCGTGAGCCTGAAGAAAGAGATTGGTTTTCTGAGAAATTATGTGGAAGTAGAAGCATTGCGGCATTCGGATAAGATTGATATCAGCTTTGATACACAGGGGATCAACGAACTTGTGCTGATCGAGCCCTTGCTATTGCTTCCTTTTGTGGAGAATACATTCAAGCACGGAATCCGCGAAGAAACCTCAGAGGGGTATGTTCACGTCATAATCAGTCTGGTTGAAAATGAACTATTTATGGAGATCAGTAACAGCAAGCCCGCAATGGTTAAGCAGGAAACAAAGGGCATAGGTCTGCAAAATGCGGCAAGGCGCCTGGATATTCTTTATCCTGACCGATACAAACTTGATGTGAAAAACAATGATGATTCTTACGAACTGCGTCTGACTTTAATCGTAAAAACAGATGATTAGATGTATTGTAGTTGACGACGAGCCGCTGGCACAGCAGGTATTGGAGGAGCATATCCGAAGTATTCCGGAATTAACGCTGGTGAAGACCCGCAGCAATGCGCTTGAAGCTTTTGATATTATGCATAAAGAAAAGATCGACCTGATCTTCTTGGATATTCAGATGCCTTCCCTTTCGGGGATTGATTTTATCAGATCATTGAAAGAGCCTCCAGTTGTTATTTTCACCACAGCATATTCGGAATATGCAGTTGAAAGTTATGAGCTGAATGCAGTAGATTATCTCCTTAAACCGGTAACATTTGAAAGGCTCAGCGCCAGCATCCGGAAATTATTGAAACAGCATATCGATGTTGAACCAGAGCCTGACTATTCCTATTTTAAAGTGAATGGAAAAATGGTGAAGATTCGGCACACAGATATTATCTGTGCACAGTCGATCAAAGATTATATCATCATCAAAACCCCAAACACAAATTATATTACGCACATGACTATGAAATACCTTGCAGAACTGCTTCCGGCTAAGCTTTTCAGACGTGTGCACAGGTCTTTTATTGTCGGAGCTAACCATATTACAACCATCGGCAGAAATGTTATTGAGCTGGGAGATCTGAAAGTACCTGTAGGCGAATCTTACAAGATTGATGCTGCAAGCCTTAGATCAGGCACAATACGTTGAGGGATATTAAATTAACAGGTATTAAAATCAAGAGGCAAGCTCATTTGTTTCGATCTAATATATAGTGTCAAAAGAATCATCCTAACGGGAGATCGAACCAAAAAGTACGTTTCCGAGCTATAAAACCACATTAAATATTTGCTAAAAACAAAAAAACCTCTCTACACAATGTAAAGAGGTTTTGTACTCGGAGCGGGAATCGAACCCGCACTCGCTTTAGGGCGAACAGGATTTTAAGTCCTGCGTGTCTACCAGTTCCACCATCCGAGCAGATGGTTATTCGATTTTATATTCCGGTAACCGAAACCGTTCTTGTGTCTACCTCCCGATAGCAATCGGGATCCACCATCCGAGCGGATGATTATGCCATCGATAGGCAATGTTTTTCCTTTAAACTTAAATCCCTTCCTGGTAGGGAAGGGATTTGGAGCGAAAGACGAGATTCGAACTCGCGACCCCGACCTTGGCAAGGTCGTGCTCTACCAACTGAGCTACTTTCGCGTTTTGGTGAGTGTTCCGGAGGAATACTGCGGCACAAATATAGGCAGAAAAGCAATTTTGACAAGTATTTTTTTATTTTTTTGAACTTAATGATATAAACTCTTGTTAATCAGTATTCTGTCGGGATAGGAAGATTGAAAATAGTTTAAAATGATTGAAAAACCGTACAAAATTGACCCGGTCAAGATTTCTGCTATTTCTTAATGCGCTCCGGAAGCCCAATTTTTGAGTTTGATCAATAATTTTCATATTCAGGACATTAAAATAAATTGAAAATTCATCTAGATTTAGGAATAAAATTAAAAAACATGAACAAACTTAATATTCAGGAGTACCTGTCTCTCGGCTATATTTATCTTTTACTTCTTGGCATAGCAACAGATGCTATTTATTTTGGCTTCCTTGGAATAAGTATTCTGGATTATTCTGCAATATCCGATGTATTACTATCGCCTGTTAAGCTTTTGGCCCGTAATCTTATCGTGTGCGTAATCCTTTTGGCCATTATATCTTCCCTGTTTTTATATAATAAATGGCAGGCTGGACGACTAAAGAAAAGAGGAGAGCCCGAAGCACAGCAAGCAGACCTTACCAACAAACTATTACTAACCGCCTGCGTTATGGTACTTTTTTTCTTTGTGGGAATCGGACTTGGGGCGGGTAAAAAAAATGGAATATTGTTAAGCAATGGTGAATTGAAAGCAGATCATCAGGTCACTTTTGCTAACGGAGAAGTCCTTGAAGCCAAAGTTGTCGGGAGGAATAGTGTGTACCTTTTCTATGTCCGCCCAAATGAAAAGCAGGTAATTATCACACCCATTGAAGAACATGTATTTCAGTTAAAAAAAATAGAACAGAAATAGGGCTTTTGATTTAACTGTCTAATTCAGCAACCACTAGTGTCCGGATAAAAGATTTTGTTCCACGACCCCAAAGGTGGTCGTATGTTTATAGAAACATTATAAAAGCCCGTTTTCCGACCCTGAAGCTATCGTGTGGACACATTTCTGTGTCGTTATGCTTAGGCATCCAGTATCCCCCGCCGGCGGGGGAATTAAAGGGGGTGGAACCTCCCCGTAGCCCCTCCAAAGGGGCACAGCATAGCGCCTAAATCCCTACTTAATAAT
>NZ_JAUXXZ010000069.1 GCF_030684675.1 Daejeonella sp.
AGATATCAGCTTTAATGACTTTACTAACAGTGTAGCTCTCTTTTACAGGGGATGGTTTAATCTGCTACCTATCACCCAATAATATGCTCACTAACACCTACAATGTTGAATCTTTCAGCGCAGGGTTGCGCAACAAGCACTTTAGCGCCGGGTGAAGATCCGATATTCCGATCGGGCTTCAGCCCGAAACCTAAGCTACCAGGACGAAACAGGTGCTGGTGCTTCAGCACCATATTTCCGATAATTATCCACATCTTCCGTTCCCTAATCCAAAATATTAATATTCCAAAATTTTCAAATATTATAGTCTATGGGCTGAAGCCCAAAAACGTACAAAACGTTGACTCCAGCTAAAGCGGGAGCCTATTGAGCGACCGTGCTAATACCATGTCATAAATACTTTGACGAACCAATCGGAATACTTAGGAGGCTAAAATAAAATGGCAGTTTACCCGTGAAGATAAGAGGATGAAATTATTGAAAATTAATCCGTCAATTCATGGGTGACATAACACTAGTTCCTTTTTATCGATGATTTCAGTGCGATCCGTTGAAACCAAAGGGAGGAATCGCGATTGTGCTGATAGAATTTAAAGGCAATTAACTTGGTTTCAAGCTATTTACTATATTGTTTCCTGAATAAATATTAGATTTATTTAACAATTCATTTTCAGGAGCCAATGAGTAATAATGCTAAAAATAATTTTTTCGAAAATAATAAGCCGATTGCCCTATTAATTACCCTCCTTTCAATCTTTTTGCTTCAGCTAATTTATAATGATTTTGCTCCGGAGAATTCAATACTTTCAATCAATCCGGAGAACTTCTGGTTTTTAAGATTTTTTGGAAGGCTTCACCCTTTAGCAGTTCATTTTCCGGTAGCTTTGCTCCTGCTTACAGCAATCCTCGAACTTGGTACAATTAAAAAATTCAATTCTCCAATAAGACCTGGAATTCAGATTCTCTTGATTGCCGGCATTGTCTCTTCCCTGATTTCAGCAATTTTCGGCATCCTGCTTTCCGGGAATGCTGAATACGGCGAAAATCTGATTTTACACCAGTGGCTGGGTATTAGCACTGCTTTTTTAGGAATTATAGTTTGGTTTCTAAATCAAAGAGTTTTAGTAAAAAATCAAACCCAACATATCAAAACTTATCGCTTTGCCTTGTTTGCTACTGCTCTGGGGGTTATACTTGCCGGACATTTAGGTGCTTCATTAACCCATGGCGATGATTACCTTTCGAGTACCCTACCCTGGAGTGATGATTATGAAAATGTAGAAAATATCAGCTTTGATATCAATTCGATCTCTGAAGATAAAGACACCCTTAGTAATGCCCAGGAAAAGGAACTTAATCTGAAAGTCAGGGCCATATTTGCACACAATTGCTATAAGTGTCATGGCGAAGAAAAAGTTAAAGGTGAGTTGAGACTCGACCGCAAAGATTTTGTTTTTAAAGGCGGAGAAAACGGAGAAGTAATCAAACCTGGAAACACCGACGAGAGTGAACTATTCAGACGTATTAGCCTGCCTTCAGATCATGAAGATGTAATGCCTTCCAAAGGCAAAAAACTTTCAGCAAATGATGTCGCTATAATAAATTTCTGGATCAAAAAAGGTGCACCATGGCCTGATGGATCCGATAAAGATGAGGTTTTTAAGGTAGCGGCACTTGCACCAAGAAATCCGGTATTACCTCCGGCTTCAGGTATTTATTCTAACCCTGTCGACCGCTGGACGAATCAATATTTTGCGAAGAATAAAATAGCCTGGCCAAAATTAGTCGATGACAGAATCTTTTTAAGAAGGTTATTCATGGATATCATTGGCTTGCTGCCCAGCCAGCAGGAAATCGATGAATTCAGCAAAGATTCCAGACCTGATAAACGGGCAATTTGGAGTAAAAAACTATTGGATCGTGAAAATGATTATGCGATGCATTGGCTTACGTTCTGGAATGATGCATTGAGAAACGATTATACAGGTACCGGATATATTACCAATGGCCGTTATGCAATTACCGACTGGTTGTATCAATCCATTAAATCGAATAAGCCTTATAACCAGTTTGTTAAAGAACTTGTGAGTCCAAACGAAAATTCAAAAGGTTTTATTGAAGGTATAAAATGGCGTGGTGTTGTAAACTCAAGCCAGCGGACAGAAATGCAGGCCGCGCAAAATGTATCGCAGGTGTTTTTAGGCCTGAACCTGAAATGCGCCTCCTGCCATAATAGTTTTATCAGCGACTGGAAACTGGAAGATGCCTATGCCTTTGCCAATATTTTTGCAGATACCACGCTTGAAATTAATCGATGTGATAAACCTACCGGCAAATTCACCGATGCAAGAATGCTCTGGAAAGAGCTGGGAAGCATTGATAATAAAGCAAAAGTCTCAGTTAAAAGAGCACAGCTTGCAGAAAACATGGTCAAACCCCAAAATGGCCGTCTGTACCGTACATTGGTCAACAGAATGTGGGCACAGATTATGGGCCGCGGTTTTATTGAGCCATTGGATATGATGGATAATGAGCCCTGGAGCCAGGATATGCTTGATTGGATGGCTTTCAATTTCCAGCAGAATAACTCGAACATTAAGGATCTGATTTTTCTCATTACAACTTCCAAAACCTATCAGTTACCTTCAGCAGGGTTTAAAGATCCCAATGAAATTGTTTCGCAGGAATACAAATTTTCAGGAAGGCTGAGGAAAAGAATGTCTGCAGAACAGTTTGCAGATGCAGGATCTGCTTTATTTGGGCCTATATTTCCTGATTCAATGGTCAGGTATAAACCAGTTATTAAAGTGTTGAACGACCAGAGCATTCAATTATTTCCGCGTGCATCACAGGTAGTCAATAACCCCTTTCTTACTGCATTGGGCCGACCAAACAGGGAAACAGTCGCTACAAGCAGGGAATCCCAGGCAAATCTTTTACAGGCTCTGGAATTAACCAATGGTGAACGTTTTAATTCAATGCTCAAAAAAGGAGCTGAAAACTGGAAGCTCAAATACAAGAGTGGAGATCTGATCATTAAAGAAATATATAAACAGGCATTGGGTCGCGAGGTGCGTTCTGATGAGTATAAAATTGCGATAAAAATATTGGGAGATAAACCTCAAACCGATTCCGTTCAGGATTTGTTCTGGGCCATTATGCTGCTTCCCGAATTTCAAATTATCTATTAATAAGTATTGAGCATGTATAATCAATGGAATAGAAGGGAGTTTTTAAAGAAAAGCAGTGCGGCTACTTTAGCTGCACTGGCGGCAGGTGCTCCCTTATCAAGTCTGTTATCTTCCTGCAATAATAGAAGAAATGCCAAAGCCGATACGGTGATTTTGCTCTGGATGGCGGGGGGAATGGCTCATACAGACACCTTTGATCCTAAACGATATACCCCTTTCAGCAAAGGGATGAATGCCAATGATGTGCTGAGCACTTTTAAACCTGTACCTACAATACTTGATGGGGTTTCATTTTCTGAAGGACTTGAGTCGATCGGAAAAGTGATGGATAGAGGTACTGTCATCCGATCGTATGTAGCAGGTGATATGGGCCATATTTTACACTCCCGGCACCAGTACCACTGGCATACCTGTTATAAACCGCCTCAATCAGTATCTGCTCCCCACATTGGTTCCTGGATTGCAAAAGAACTGGGAACAGTTAATCCGGTTATCCCGGCCTTCATAGATATAGGTCAGCGCTTTACACTAGGCGAAGGTGAAGAATTAAAAGCTTTTCATACCGCCGGATTTCTTGGAAGTGAATATGGTCCATTCCTGATACCCGATCCATCAGCAGGACTTGAGAGTGTAAGACCTCCGGTAGGAATGTCTGCCACGAGGTTTGAAACCAGAAATCAGCTTTATAATGACCTGATTAGCAAAGGTGCCATGGGTGAATTTGGCAGTGATTATCAAAAAGAATCGTTGAAAAGATCAATGGAACAAGCCTATATGCTTTTAAAATCTCCCGAGGCTGCTGCTTTTGATTTGAGCAAAGAACCTAAAGAAAGCTATGACATCTATAATACCGGGAAGTTTGGTTTAGGTTGTTTGATGGCTCGCCGCCTGACTGAACAGGGCGCCCGCTTCATCAGTGTAACAACAGAATACGAGCCCTTTAAAAGTTGGGACACGCATGATAATGGACATACCCGCCTCGTTGATATGAAGAAACAAATCGATGGTCCGGTTGCACAATTAGTAAAAGATCTTGAAAAATCAGGGCATCTGGATCGCACATTAATCATTTTAGCGAGTGAATTCAGCAGGGATATGATGGTTGAAGGCCGGCCTGATCTCAAAGTGCAGGAACAGGTTGAACAACCTGATATCATTCATGATATTAAAAATTATGGTATGCACAGGCATTTTACCGATGGATGTTCCATTTTAATGTTTGGAGGTGGAATTAAGAAAGGTAATATTTATGGTAAAACTTCAGATGAACGTCCATGCAAAACCGTTGAAAAACCAATCCGGATTGAAGAGATTCACCAAACGATCTATCATGCACTTGGTATTGCCGAAGACGCCAGTTATATCGTGGAGAAAAGACCTTTTTATACAACCCCTGATGGTTTAGGCAAAGCAGAGATGGAACTGTTTGCTTAAAAAATAGGATTTTGAAATTATAGCAGGATTGTTTCTAATGACCCAGAATGGGTCAAATGTTTATAGAATTTCGTAACAGGAAAATCCCGACCCTGAAGAGCTATCGTGTGGACACATTTCTGTGTCGTTATGCTTAGGCATCCAGTATCCCCCGCCGGCGGGGGAATTAAAGGGGGTGGAACCTCCCCGTAGCCCCTCCAAAGGGGCACAGCATAGCGCCTAAATCCCTACTTAATAAT